>CAYYRU010000016.1:0-29989 GCA_964474095.1 uncultured Anaerolinea sp. | reverse complement strand
GAGAACGATTCGTATTACGTGATCGCGCCCAACGACCCCAACACCAAATGCTGGCTTTATGGCAAATACGCCACCCTGTCAGGTAATTCTGCCGCCCTGCCGGTGGCCACCATGCATCCAACCCCAACCCCCACCTACACCCCCACGCCGGCGCCCGGGTTTACGGTCAGCTATTCGGGATTGGAAAATTGCGGTGGCAATTTTGCTTTTAAGTTGTTTATCAAGAACACCGGTGGTTTGATCTGGCAGTACGTCTCTCTGTCGGGTGTCGATGCAAATACAGGATTTACCGTCAATCAAGCCAGCAATTCCTTTGAGGAATATGCGGGTTGTGTTTCCGTCTTGACTCAAGCTGATCTTACCCCAGGTGAAACTTCCTTCGTGCTAAACACTCAAGGTGCGAATTTCTTTAATTACGACCCAACGGGTCATAACATCAGCGTATCCGTCAAATTATGTTCATTGGATGGTGGTGGTGGCGTCTGCCAGACCATACCCATCTCCTTCACGCCATAATGAACGAAGTGATTTCTTGAGTCAGAAAAACGCAGACCTTTTCGGTCTGCGTTTTGTTTATGAAAGTTCTGCCTGTTGTGGCAAATCTGCCGGTTTTTGAAATTGGGTCTTATAAAGCTGTGCGTACAATCCTTTTAGTGCCAGCAATTCCGGGTGGGTACCCTGTTCCACCACCTGCCCGCGGTCGATCACCAGGATCTGGTCCGCGGCGAGGATGGTGCTCAGGCGGTGGGCGATCACGATGCTGGTGCGTTTGGCCATGACCCGCTTAAGGGCATCTTGAATCAGCGCTTCTGATTCGCTATCCAGGCTGCTGGTGGCTTCATCCAGCACCAGAATGCGCGGATCTTTGAGAATGACCCGCGCCAGTGCGATGCGCTGTTTTTCACCGCCGCTTAAGCGATAACCGCGTTCACCCACGACGGTATCATAGCCTTCTGGCAGGTCTTTGATGAAATTGTGGATATTGGCTGCCTGGCAGGCGGCTTCCAATTCGGCTTGGGTGGCATCCAGCTTGGAATACAGCAGGTTGGTGCGGATGGTGTCATGAAAAAGGTAATTCTCCTGGGTGACCATGCCGATCTGTGAAGAGAGAAAATCCAGATTAAGATCACGCAAGTCGATGCCATCCAAACGGATCACCCCCGAGGTAGGATCATAGAGCCGTGGGATGAGATAAGTGAGGGTGGTCTTGCCTGCCCCGCTGGGGCCTACCAGGGCCACCAGGCTGCCCGGTTTGACCTTGAAATGGATGTTTTCAAGTGCGTTTCCACGCGCCTGGCTGTGATGGGTTTCTTCTCCATTTTGGCTTCCCTCGCTGCCAGAAAGGACGGCAGTAACCGCGTCCATGCTGCCGTAGCGTCGTACGTCACTCAAGAGATGTTCATCTCCTGCCTGGTAGGTAAAGGTTACATCCTCAAATGAGATCTCGCCTTTCACCTCGGACAGGATCTTGGCGTCGGGTCTCTCCTCAATGTCAAGCGGAAGGTCCACCACTTCAAAAACCCGCTCAAAACTGACCACGGAAGTCGCAAAATCCACCGGGGCGTTGGCTAACCCAAAAAGCGCGCCGTAAAGCCCGCCCAGGTAGGAGCCAAAAGCCACGATCAAGCCAATGGTGAACGCTCCCTGGATGGCAAAATAGCCGCCAAAACCATACACCAGGGCAGTCCCCACCGCGCTGACCAACCCAATGATCGCCATGAACACAGAGCCCACATAGGCCCTTTCAACCCCCTGGTCGCGCACCTGCCGCGCGCGTTCACCGAAACGATCCACTTCAAGTTTGCCACGGCCAAAAAGCTTGATCAGCAAAGCCCCGCCGATGTTCAAGGTTTCATGCATCATGGCGTTCATTTGGGCATTGGCTTCCATCTGCGAACGGGCAATATCACGCATGCGGTTGCTCAACTTGCGTACCGCCAAAATGAAGAATGGGATCACCACCACGCTGATCAGTGTCAGCCGCCAATCCAGAGTGAACATAAACCCCAGCGTGGCTGCCACCTGGATGAAATTTGTGATCATGTCCACGAAGATACGCGAGATGGCGTTCTGAGCTCCAATCACGTCGTTGTTCAAGCGGCTCATCAGCTCTCCCACCTTTGTATTGGTGAAAAAGCGCAAAGACATGCGCTGCAAGCCTGAATACAAGATCATACGCAGGTCGTAGATCACACCCTCGCCCACGCTGGCGCTGATGCGGCGTTGGATCACTCCCAGCGCGCCGTTCACCAACGGGATCAGGAACAGGCAGACTGCCAGCCAGATCAGTTGGGGTATATTGCCGGTAGGGATGACTTTGTCGATCAACTGCCTGACCACCATTGGGGTCAGCAGAGACAAACCCGTACTGGTGAGGATCAAGGTCAAGATCCCCACCAAAGACCAGCGGTAGGGCTTGGCATATTTAAAGACCCGCTTCATCAACTTCCAAGATACTTGTGGAATTTCATCTGGCGCGTTGGCCAGGTTTTTGATCACACGACCGCGCATGCACACTCCTTCTAGTGAATTATTAACTTTGATTATATTCCTTTCGTCTGGGCTGCCAGGTTAAAATTTTGAGTCCCCTGACTGCCAGATCGGGGACTCGTTCTCTTAAAGGAGGAGAAAAGAATTGATTTATAGAGAAGACTTAAATGGGCAGAACGTGTGCGCTTGCTTCGAAGACCCGTGCAGCAATGAGTTCGATTACATACACTCACCCAAATCACACAAAGCATTGCTGTTGTTGTCGATATAATCATGGCACTTGCCTGGAAAAGCGCAGTGTTTGCCTTTACGGCAGCGGTAGGAACAGGCTGCAACTACCTGGGTGGGCTGGGTTGTAACCGTGGCCGTTGCTTGAGGAGCCGCAGTGGCGCTGGGTTGTACTTGGGCTTCTGAATTTGCGACTACCTGAGTGGCTTGTGATTCAGCCACCACGGTGGAGGTGGGCTGAGTTGGTTCGCTATCAAAAACCGCAGCCGAGGATCGCAATTCCTTCAGTCTGGGCAGTACATTGGTCACAGCCAATACTGAGCTGACACTCACCAATCCCATGCTGACCAGGAATTGCCTGCGGCTCACGGTTGCTATAATCGGTTCTGGAATCATCCCGCCCTGGTTCACGGATTCACGCTTGAAGATCTTGCCGGCTTGACAGACGATCCAGCGCCAATGCAAGCCGGTCTTCAATACCAACAGTACTAACCCGGATATCGAAGAGATGACATGAACCGTGACCCACGCATCATAATTGGTGAAATACAAGTTCAACCAGGTGGAGATCACCAGACCGGTAAAGGTGATCGTCAAGAAATCCAGCATCAATAACAAGTCGATCAAGGCATATCCACGTGCCCGGTTGGAGGCTTTTCCGAAAAAATGTTCAAACACACCATTGATCCAGGAGGCGTGCCGCGCCAGGTGCAGCAGAATGAGGGCAAATAGTCCAACCCCCAGCCATTGATGGATGTCCACTCCGGTCAGGTCAAGCAGAAAGGCAGCCAGGAAAACCGCGAAAAGTAAGAGATCCAGCCACCAGTTGTTTTGTTGCTTTTGTGTGATCTGATTGTTCATAAATATCCTCTATTTGAATACATATGAGAATAGTGCATAGTTGTGAATTTTCTTTGAAGATTCAATGAAGATATTAGGCAAGATAGATCTCTGGAATGGTTGGATAATTGGGTACAATAGAGCCATCACACTCTCATCACAGGAACAGTTAATGGCCTATAAATTATTGATATTCGATTTTGACGGTACCCTGGCAAACTCTTTCCCCTGGGTTTTGGGCATTCTGGATGAGCTCGCTGAAAAATTCAAAGCCATCCCTTTAGACCGTGAGATGCTGGATGAGATCAAGACCTATCCTCCGCGCAAGATCATGAAGATGCACAACGTTCCGGTTTGGAAGCTGCCCGCCATACTTAAATTCACCCGCTCGCGCATGCGTACCAATGGCGATAGCATTCATTGTTTTGAGGGGGTGGATGATTTGTTGCGATCCTTAAAACAGCGAAATATTCATATGGCCCTGGTGACCACCAACACCTGTGAGACCGTTAAACGGGTTTTGGGTGAAGATCTCTACAACCTCTTTCAACATTTTGAAGACAAGGTTTCGATCTTTGGTAAACCTGCCGCCCTCAAACGCATCGCCCGTAAGAGCGGATTTCATAGATCAGAAATGCTGGCCATCGGTGATGAGATCAGGGATATCGTGGCGGCAAAAAAAGTGAACATTCCATTTGGCGCGGTATCGTGGGGTTTCTCCTCCATTGAATCCCTGACCATGCATTCCCCTGAACACACTTTTACTGAAATGGGCCAGATTTTGGACCTGATGGACGGTCTCAAAACTGCGTAAAGTCAACAGGAGTAAATTATGAAAACCATCGGCATGATCGGGGGGATGAGTTGGGAATCCTCTGTCGAGTACTATAAACTAGTCAACCAAGGCATTCACCAAAGACTGGGCGGAGTGCACTCCGCGAAATGTGTGATGGTCTCGGTGGATTTTGCCGAGGTGGAAGTGCTGCAAAAAGCAGGCCGCTGGCCTGAAGCCACCCAAGACATGATCAAAGCTGCCCGTCAGGTGCAAGCTGCCGGCGCGGATTTCTTGTTGATCTGCACCAACACCATGCACAAAATGGCGGATGAAGTTCAGGCGGCCATTACCATCCCCCTGCTGCACATCGTGGACGCTGCCGCTGAAGCCGTGAAAAAACAAGGCATTCACACTGTCGGCCTCTTGGGCACGCGTTTCACCATGCAGGGCGAGTTCTACAAAGACCGCCTGGCAGATAAATTTGGCCTCGAAGTCACCACCCCCACAGAAGAAGATCAAACCATCATCCACGACGTGATCTATAATGAGTTGGTGGTGGGCAAGATCATACCTGCTTCCAAAAAGGCTTACCTCGAGATCATCGAAAAAATGGCCAAAGCCGGCGCCCAGGGCGTGATCTTGGGCTGCACCGAGATCGGCCTGCTGGTCAAACAAACGGATTGCAGTCTGCCGCTGTTTGACACCACCTTCATCCATGCCCAGGCTGCCGTGGAGGAAGCTCTGCGCTAGATCCAAACCTGTCAGGGAGGGGCTTTGTCTGTGATCGGTCAAATCGCTTATTATCAGGGTATACGGGATGAGATTCCCAATCAGGAGTTGGCTCGAACTCTGGCTGATACGAAAAATTTAGCTGGGATTCAAGAGATCACCGAACACCTTTCAGATAAAAATGAAAACGTCCGCAGCGACTGCATAAAAGTGTTGTACGAAATTGGGTATCTCAATCCGGAATTAATCGCCCCGTATATAACCGATTTCTTGAGACTGCTCACCCACCGCCAAAACCGGCTGGTCTGGGGCGGCATGATCGCCCTTTCCACTGTGGCTGCGTTAAAAGCGGATCAGCTCTATGAGAAACGAGAGCTGATCATCAAGACCATCGACCAGGGTTCTGTCATCACCATGGATGCCGGGATCAAAGCCTTGGCGCTCGTGGCAGCAATAAACCAACCATACCGCACCGAGCTTTCTCCCTATCTACTTGGATTTCTATACCGCTGTCGCCTCTCAGATGTTCCAAAATATGCTGAATCTATCCTTGTTTGCGTGGATGATTCCAATCGAGGTGAATTTCTTTCCATTTTGCAGCAGCGGCTGCCCGAAATGACTGCTTCACAGTCCACCAGAGTCAAAAAACTCATTAAGAAAATCCAGACTCCATGAAATCTTGTCTTTACTCTCCAATTACTCAGATTTCGAGTAGAATCAAGACCAAATCTATCTAATTTGAGGAGAATAGCATGGAATATCGTCATTTAGGCAAAACGGGCATCCAGGTCAGCGCGTTGTCTTATGGTTCGTGGGTCACCTTTCACACCCAGGTAGGCATAGACGCGGCTGTTGAATCCATGTCTGTGGCATACGAAGCCGGGGTCAATTTCTTTGATAACGCCGAGGTCTATGCCGGCGGCAAATCCGAAGAAGTCATGGGTGCGGCGTTTAAGAAATTGGGCTGGAAGCGTTCCAGCTACCTGGTCTCCACCAAGTTCTTTTGGGGGCTGGATGGCGGCATCAATGCCCACAACACCCTCAACCGCAAATACTTGATCGAAGCCATGAACGGCTCGCTCAAACGTCTCGACATGGATTACGTCGATATCGTCTTCTGCCACCGGCCTGACCCCACCACCCCCATCGAAGAAACGGTTTGGGCCATGCACAATCTCATCGAGTGGGGTAAAGCCCTATATTGGGGCACCTCTGAATGGTCCGCTTCTGAGATCGTCGCGGCCATCGAGATCGCCGAACGCCACCACCTGCACAAACCTGTGACCGAACAGCCCCAGTACAACCTGCTGTGGCGCGACCGCATGGAAAAAGAATACGCCCGCCTGTTTGCTGACTACGGCTACGGCACCACCATTTGGAGCCCGCTGGCTTCTGGGTTGCTGACCGGAAAATACAACAACGGCATCCCGGCAGGCAGCCGCGGTGCGCTGGCCGGTTATGAATGGCTGCGCGAGAGGTTCACCGACCTCGAAGCCATTGAAAAAGTCAAAGCGCTTGGAAAACTCGCCTCTGAGGTCGGTCTTCCGCTGTCGCAAATGTCCATTGCCTGGTGTTTGAAGAATCCCAACGTCAGCACGGCCATCACCGGCGCCAGCCGCGTGGAGCAGATGCGTGAAAACCTAAAGGCCATGGACGCGCTGGAAAAATTGACCCCGGAGATCATGACCCGCGTCGATGAGATCTTTAATACATCTGCGAATCAATAGAGAAATCAGCTTTTTGACTCAAGCCGTGGAAATTAGTCCACGGCTTTTTTCATAATACTCGGTTCCTCTGGAATCCGTTACAATGATGAATATCTTAATTTGTGGGACACACATGCGGTCTTTAATTACAAAATTTGCAAATCAATTGACCATTTCATTGAAACAAGCAAAACCTGTCTGGCTTGCGGCGATTGCCTTTTCAGTGTCGTGGTTGATGTCGTTCATCAGCATTCGCCTCATCTGGGGAGAAATTCTCAAACCTCTCAATCCACTGATCTGGGTGATCGATTTCCTGGTTCCCCTCTGCCTGGTTTTAGGATTCACGGCCCTGGTCACGTCAAAAACGAAGCGCTCTCGATTATTGGCACTTCTGCCCGTCTTCATGTTCCTCCTGGCTATTGTCAATATTTTTGTGTTGAAATCCAGGTTAATGAACTACGGCGATATGGGCGCCTTGAGCGGATACATCAGCCATCACGACATTTTCACCCGCTGGATGCTTGGTGTTGGCTTGCTGGAATTTCTGGCAAACAAGGTACTCGGTCCCCTCTTTGGCAATCTCAATGAACTGGCTTTTGTAAAAGTGATGAGCGCGTTGGTCATGATGGCAAGTTCACTCATCTTTATCCTGCGAAACCCTGACAAACTCAGACTGATGTTCGTGGTTACCAGTCCAATGTGGTTGTTGTTCTCCACGGGTTATGATGAGTATTACCCATTTATTGCCCCCGTGTTTTTGCTCATCCTGTTGTTCATTTCCGAAGATTGGATGAACAAACTTCATCCCATATGGTTTGGTGTTATCGCAGCCGCGATTGCTTTATCCTATGTGGGTTTCATCCCACTTGCGATATTTTTATTGTTTGTCTATGGCTTCCGCCGGGGATTCAAAAAAGGCCTGGTAGCAACAGGCATCTTGTTGATCACTGCGTTTCTTGCCATCCTGCTCTTTTATGGACCGCGGCTTGGAGATTTTTTCGCTGCCTATCGGGGAAACCTGAATTTAAGCAACGGCAGCATCCTTCAAGGCAAAACCCTTTTGGATACTCCATTTTACAATCTTGGTTTTGTGTTTTCAAAAGAGAACTTACAACGTCTATTCACCCAGCTCTTTTGGAGTGGTTCGATCCCTTATTGTGTGATCCTTATCATCTGCCTAGTTTTCTTTTTCAAGAGAATTATCCGCGGCACAAGCCTTAAGCATTTCGTTTTCCTGGGATGCGTGATCTTGTACCAAATGGTGTACTTCTTCTTCATGATCCCTTATCTTGGAACCATCACCGATATTGATCTTTTCTTCTCGGTCTATTTTGCCCTTGCTTTCTGTGCAGGTTGGATGATCGATCAGGGGATCAACAAAACCAGGACTATTGACCAGACAAAAGTCCGGCTGACCATGATAGCCTTCGTTGTTGGAAGCACATCTGTCATCCTGGTGTATCTGATGTTGCTGGGCCTGTATCAACTTCAATAATCAACGCTGTTTTCTCAAATCCTTCATCCATTCTGCCCATTTCAACCCGGACAGGATGTTTTTGATTCGCGATTGACTCGTTAATGCAGGTCAATTTGTGCCAAATACTATTGTCTTTGTCTGTTTTTATGCATACTTTACTGAAAAAAACACGCAACAAGATATACTTGTAAATTGCAAGAATACTTTTAGAGGTGATAAAATGACAAAAGATGAAAAAGAATTAATCCCAGGGTCAAAAACTGACACTGAAAATAAATCAAAGATCGGCATATGGTTGATCCGGTTAACCTACGTGCTGTTGGTCGTTACAACGGTCATAGCCGTTATTGGAGCACTAAAGGCTCCGTTTTCACTGACAATGACCATCAGCCTGGCAGTTCGCCTCGTTGCCGCGCTCATCATCGGATTCTTTGGAGAAAAATTATATAAACAAGGCCGCAATTTCGCTGCCGCTTTGGTAACCATTTGCGTGGCAGTGGTGGCGTTGTTTGTGATGTGCCTGATCCAACCGGTAAACATCGGTTGGTTGGTGGGATTACTGGTCAGTTTGTTGCTTTCTCTTTTGGTGATCCAATTAATGCCATCAGATTGGATTGGAAAAGGCATCTTCATGAGTTTCATAGGCGGAGTCATGATTGCCTCAACGGACTTATTCTCAAGAACCGCCAATTACAACCTTAATTTTGCAGACCCGCAATCGATCGTCTTGATCTTCATCACCCTCGCATTAACCGTCGTGCTTTTTGCGCGATTTCCAAAATACCCGGTGACTGCCAAACTGGTCCTGGACGTTACCCTCATGACTACCTTGGTTTTGGACATTATTGGAATTCTCGTTGTTACAAGATTTGCAAGCACAGGTGAGAATAGCCCAACCCTCTTACCCACTTTTTCAAACTGGTATCTGTTGTGGTCCCAAATCTCTATCGTTCTTTCAGCCGTCTTGGCAATGTGGCTGGCTCATTTCATCACCAATCCCCTGGTCGAGATGGTCGAAGTGACCAAGAAGATCGCCCGAGAAGGGGATCTTTCCAAACGTATGATCGCACACAATCCGGATGAAGTGGGTGTGATGGCAGAATCCTTTAATGAGCTCATCAGTTCAATGGACTCCATGGCCAGCACTGCCCAGGAAATCGCCCAGGGAAACTTAACCGTGCAGGTGCAGCCAAAATCAGACCAGGATGATCTCGGCAATGCCTTCAGCCGCATGGTCATCAGCCTCAGAGAGATTGTGACCAATGTTTCTGACAACGCCGTGGAATTGACTAAATCCGCTGCTGAATTATCAGATGCCTCACAACAAGCCAGAACCGCCACCGACCAGATCACAAGCGCCATGCAAGACATGACCATCAGCGCCCAGGAACAGGCTGGTTCGATTTCCAGAACAGCCCATTCAGTAGATCAGATGGCAAATGCCATTGACGGTGTAGCCAAAGGTGCGCAAGATCAAAGCCTGTCCGTTGAAAAAGCCTCTTCTGTGACAGATCAGATCAACAGCGCCATTCAACAAGTAGCCGAGAACGCCAATTCGGTTGCCAACGGTTCAGCATCCGCAGCAGAAGCGGCAAAAAATGGAACACAAACTGTTGAAGAAACCCTGGAAGGCATGCAAAAGATCAAAGAAAAGGTGGGCGCTGCCTCTGATAAAGTACAGGAGATGGGTCAGCGCTCACAAGAGATTGGCGCCATTGTCGAAACCATTGAAGAGATCGCCTCGCAGACCAACCTGCTGGCATTAAATGCCGCCATCGAAGCCGCCCGTGCCGGCGAACATGGAAAGGGGTTCGCGGTGGTCGCCGATGAAGTGCGCAAGCTGGCAGAACGCTCCACGCTTGCCACCAAAGAGATCGCCAACTTGATCAGCGGCATTCAAAACACCGTGGTGGAGGTTGTTAAAGCCATGGACGAGGGAAGCCGTGAAGTGGAACTGGGTGTCACTTCAGCCAACCTGGCTGGCAAGGCCCTGGTGCACATCCAGGACGCCACCGAAGAGGTGAACCAACAAGCCGCCCTGGCCTCACAAGCCGCAATGCGTATCGAACAGGCCTCTCATGAATTGGTCGTGGCTGTTGAATCCGTGTCTGCGGTGGTGGAAGAGAATACCGCAGCCACCGAAGAAATGGCCGCCACTTCCAATGAAGTAGCTACCTCGATCGGTGAGATTTCAGCCACCAGTGAAAAAAGCAGCGCCCGCGTGGAACAGGTCAGCGCCGCCACGCAAGAAATGAGCGCCCAGATATCAGAAATGACTGACGCCGCGGCCAGCCTTTCAGAAATGGCCCAATCACTCCGCCATGTGATCGCTCAGTTCAGGTTGGATAACGAAAGTTAACCTGTCAGTAGAAACAGAAACAAACAATAAAGCTGGTTACTGTTATAGTGGCCAGCTTTTCATTTTCATTAATTGTTGCTTATATTTTGGTTTACCCTTGTATAATCAAGGCTTATTGAATTCGAAGGTATAAAGGAATTCCTGTGAAAGAAACTTCCCCTAAAATGATCATCTCGCTGGCTTGCGTCACATTTTTAGTGTGCGGTTTATGGAACGGCGCCATCGGCCCTGTGCTGGCTGAACTGGCCGCAAAATCCTCCTCACCGCTGACCGCGGTCGGTGGTGTGATCACTTTCTTGTTTCTTGGAGCGCTTGTCGCGCAATTGGTCACCGGTCCGATCATTGACAACCTTGGCATCAAAGGGGTGTTGGTCACCTCTTTGATTTTGCTCTCCATCGGCATCCTCGGTTTCACCTTCGCGCGTTCACTGACCTGGATCTACGTTTTCTTTTTGATCGCCGGCCTAGGCCAGGGATCGCAAAACCTGGCTGTCAACCTGATCGTCTCCAACACCTTCCACGAAAAGAACACCACCTACCTTAACTTGTTGCATTTCTTCTTTGGTTTGGGCGCCTTTAGCGGACCGGCCATTGTCAGCCTGGCCATCTCGCTCAACGCCTCTCCCTTCACCCTGCACTGGATCACTTCAATTTTATACGCGCTGGTTGCGATCGCGTTTGTAGTGCTTTATAAAAACCAAAAACCCAGACCAGGGGTTCCCATGCAGGTTGGCGAAAAGAGCAAAGCCGCCCTCTATAGTTCTCCGCTGCTGTGGGTGCTTGGGTTTTTCCTGCTGGTGTATGTGGCTTCTGAATACGGCCTGGGAAGTTGGTCGACCCCGTTCATGGGGATGGCCGCCGGTATGTCCGTGGAAAAGGCAGCCCTGATCACCTCGGCTTACTGGGGTGTTTTCACGCTTGGAAGGCTTTCAGGCACTATCATCAGCCGCAAACTGAGCATTTTGAAACAATTGGCCGTTTCAGTCTTTAGCGCGCTGATATGCGGCCTGGCCTTTGTATTGTTTGTCCAATCCAAAATTCCCATGATCGTGGCCATGGTGGCTATCGCTTTCTGTCTGGGGCCGATCTTCCCAACCCTGATGGCGCTCACGGCCAGGGCCTTCCCGGCCGATCAGGGCAAAGCGGTGGGGTTGGTCAGCGCCATGAGCAGCATTGGTGGTTTGTCGCTGCCTCTGCTGGACGGATTCTTTGTGGAACAACACAATCCGCAGGGGTATACGCTTTTCAACCTGGGAATCTTGATTGCCGTGACTCTCTTCTTTATTGCCACCGTTTACCTGGTCTCAAAACGACCTCAGAAAAACTGATCCCACTATTGCTTGAAACAAGGATGCCGCGTTCATGAAATCCACTTCCGCTAAAGTTATCATCAGCCTATCCTGCCTGATCTTTTTGGTTTTTGGCCTGTTTAATGGCAGTACCGGTCCGTTGTTGGGGGAACTCGCCCAGCAAACCGGTTCCTCACTGGCCGCGGTGGGCGGGGTGCTGACATTTCTCTTCCTGGGTGCTTTCATCGGCATGCTGGCAGCCGGTCCACTCACAGATCGTTTCGGACAGAAACTAGTGATGATCGTCTCACTGGTTTTGCTGGCAGTGGGTATCGCCGGGTTCAGCCTGGTACGCAGCCTGCCGATTATGTTTGCCTTGTTTCTGGTGGCTGGGCTCGGTCAGGGCGGCATGGAAGTCAGCGCCAACCTGGTGGTCTCTAAAGCCGCCCTTAAAAACAACACCTCCACCCTAAACCTGCTGCATTTCTTCTTTGGCCTGGGATCCTTTGCCGGTCCGGCGCTAGTCAGCCTGTTGCTTTCGATCAAGACGCCCGGACGCCTGGTCTTTTGGGTAACCGCCGGCTTGTTTGCCGTGCTGGCGGGCGTATTCTATTTCTTCTACACCAACCAATCTGCAGGGAAGAACCCTGACCAGCCTGAAACACCTGCCAGTAGCATGCGACTTTTCCAATCCCCCTTGTTATGGAGCATCGGAGTGCTCTTGTTGGCATATGTGGGCATTGAGATCGGGGTGGGCAGCTGGTCCACCGCTTTCATGGGCAGTTCTTCCGGTTTGCCGGTTGAAAAAGCCGCCTTGGTCACTTCAGCCTACTGGGGCCTGCTGACCCTGGGACGCTTGACCGGCGTGCTCGTCAGCCGCAAATTAAAACATCTGCAATTGCTGGGATATTCGATCGCGGGTGCCTTGCTGGGAGGGGTAGCCTTCTTTGTGGCAACTGGCAGCCTGTCTCCGGCTATCGCAGCCATCTTGTTGATTGGCTTCTGCTTCGGCCCGATCTACCCCACCACCATCGCGGTGGTGACCCACTTGTTCCCAAAAGATCAGGGCAAGGCGGTGGGCACCATCTCCGCCATGGCCAGCCTGGGCGGGTTAACCCTGCCTTGGTTGGCGGGGCTGCTGCTTGAACAACAGGGCTCAAAAGCCTTTACCTTGTTCACGGCCGCCGTCATCGCCACCATGCTGCTGGCGTACCTGTTATCCCTTAGATTGCGGAAAATCAATAAAAATTAGGTTACGGATGGTGAGGATTAATTAGCTCCCTTTTTTACGACCACCTTCACCCCTTCTGTTCTTACCACCTCGACCCGCTCACCGGACTGGATGGCGTCAACCCCCTCCGCCAATTTCGCGGACCATTGCTCACCGGCCACCTGCACGATGCCGATGGGATCAATATCTGCGACGGCATAACCGTTTTTGCCTGTGAGTGACTCGCGCCCGGTCACGACGGGAGTGCGCATGGCGCGCACAGCGATCATCACCACCACGAAGAAGGTCGCCCCGAGGAACAGCCCCATGCCCACCACCAGCGGCACCGAGACGTTACCAAAAGTTGGCACCCGCGCGGAGTTGAACAGCACCAGCGCGCCGGCGATGAACGAGCCCGTACCCGCGATGGTCAGCGCCCCATGTGTGGGCGCCTTGATATCCAATATGAATAACACAAAGGCAATGCCCACAAACACCAGCCCAAACCAGTTGACTGGCAAGATGCCCAGGCCATAAACCGCCAGGGACAAAAAGATGGCGCCAAAGAAGCCCGCCACCCAGCCGCCGGGATGTGACAGTTCGATCAGGATGGCTTGCACGCCCAGAGACAGCAAGACAAACACAATATTGGGATTGGTCAACGTGCCCAGAATTTCTTCGATCAGGCTGGCTTTGACAACAGCCATCCGATAATTGTCCAGATTGATTTTTCCAGCCGCCGGGGCGGTGGGCACCGTCTGCCCGTTGACCTGTTTTAACAAGTCGTCCACATCAGAGGCAATCAAATCTACTAAACCGGCCTTCAAGGCTTCCTGGGCACTGGCGGCTTTGGCTGAGTCAATGGTGGCTTCTGCCAGCTTGACCGCCTCCGCTCCGCGCCGTTCTGCCATGGAACGAACACTGGCTTTAAGGATCTCCTTGGTTTTCAACGCCTCGGTGGTGGGGATATCTTCTCCCTGCGCGCCCACCGGGCTGGCGGCGCCAATGGCCGAACCCGGGCTCATGGCGGCAAAATCACCAGCCAGTACGATCATCGTCCCGGCCGAGGCAGCCATGGCGCCTTCTGGAGCCACAAACACAGCCACCGGCACCGGGCTGGCCATGATCTGCTGCACAAAGGAGTTCATCAATTCAATCGAGCCACCGGGGGTATTCAACTGGATCACGATCAGTTCGGCATCCAGGGCCACGGCCTGGTCAATGCCGCGCTGCAAATAGGTGCGCCAGACCGGGGTCAGCGCGCCGCTGAGGGTCATGCTCACCACCACCGGCTGGTCCGCTTGAGCGGCCGCCATGCGTGGAGTGGATGTAAAGAAAGACAGTGTCATCAACGCCAGAAAGAGCAGGGATCCAATTCGCAGCTTGTTCATTTTATGCCTCACTGATTGCATTATAGCACTCGCTCAGCGGAAGAAATTCAACCACGAAATGAACGAAAAACACGAAAAAATCTCTTTGGTTCTTGTCGGTCTGTAAGAACATGCATTTCATCAATACACGACAGAAAAATGCCCTTGTTAGAACTATTGTAGTTTCGCGCCTTTCGTCTTCCTGCACTGGCTTACTTTTTTGCCAGGGTTCGTGGCCTGATTTCACTCTCTCCAATGAAAATCAGACAATTTGTTGACATACTTTTAATACTCAGGCGATATAGTAAGACTACTTAAAAGCAACAATCCCTTAGATTTATGGAGGAACAATATGTCAAAAATTATCGGAATCGACCTCGGAACCACGAACTCGGTCGTGTCTGTGATGCAAGGCGGCGACCCGGTGGTCATCACCACCGCTGAAGGAAGCCGGTTGTGCCCGTCAGTAGTCGGTTTCAGTAAGAACGGCGAACGCCTGGTTGGGCAGACCGCCAAGCGCCAGGCAGTCATCAATCCCGAGAACACCGTCTTTTCCATCAAACGTTTCATGGGACGCCACTTCGAGGAAGTAAGCTCCGAACGCAAGATGGTGCCTTATGAAGTCATCGCCGGCCCCAGTGGAGATGCCCGCGTGCGCATCCCTGCCACCGGCCGTGATTACAGCCCGCAGGAGATCTCGGCCATGATCCTGGCCAAGCTCAAAGCGGACGCCGAAGCATTTTTGGGAGAAAAAGTCACCCAGGCCGTCATCACCGTCCCAGCCTACTTCAACGACAGCCAGCGCCAGGCCACCAAAGACGCTGGTAAGATCGCCGGGTTGGATGTGCTGCGCATCATCAACGAACCCACCGCTTCCGCCCTGGCCTATGGTCTCGACAAGAAGAAAAACGAGAAGATCCTGGTCTTCGATCTGGGTGGCGGCACCTTCGATGTCTCCGTGCTGGAAGTTGGCGAAGGAGTCTTTGAGGTCAAATCCACCAGTGGTGACACCCACCTGGGCGGCGACGACTGGGATGAGGTGATCGTCAACTGGGCCGCGGATGAGTTCCAAAAAGACCAGGGCATTGACCTGCGTAAAGACCGCCAGGCTCTACAGCGCTTGCGCGAAGCCTCTGAAAAAGCCAAGATCGAGCTTTCCACCGTCATGGAAACCGAACTTAATTTGCCTTATGTCACCGCGGACGCCAACGGCCCCAAACACCTGATGCTCAAACTCAGCCGCTCCAAATTTGAGCAGATGACCGCGCACCTTCTGGCGCGCTGCAACAAACCTTTTGAGAGCGCATTGAAAGACGCCAACTTGAAAGCGTCAGAAATTGATGAACTGGTGTTGGTGGGCGGCTCCTCGCGTATGCCTCAGGTGGTTGACCTGGTGCGTAAGCTGATCAACAAGGAACCTAACAAGGGCGTCAACCCGGATGAGGTGGTTGCCATTGGTGCCGCCATCCAGGGCGGCGTGCTCGGCGGCGAAGTGAAAGACATTTTACTGCTCGATGTGACCCCCCTGTCTTTGGGTGTCGAGACCATGGGCTCGGTAATGACCCCGGTCATCGAGCGCAATACCACCATCCCCATCCGCAAATCGCAGATCTTCTCCACCGCGGATGACAACCAGACCGCCGTAGATATTCACGTGCTGCAGGGTGAACGCCCCATGGCCGCTGATAACATGACCCTCGGGCGCTTCCGCCTGGAGGGCATCCCCAACGCCCCACGCGGCATCCCGCAGATCGAGGTGACCTTTGACATCGACGCCAACGGTATTTTGAACGTCACCGCGCAGGATAAGGCCACCGGTCGCGAACAGAAAGTGACCATCACCGCCTCCACCAACCTGCAGAAGAACGACATTGAGCGTATGGTGCAGGAAGCCAAGGCGCACGAGTCGGAAGACCAGAAACGAAAAGAGCTGGCCGAAGCCCGCAACCTGGCAGATAATGCCGCCTACCAGGTGGAAAAAGCCGTCAAGGAAGCCGGCGACAAGATCCCCAAGGAACAGAAAACTTCGGTTGAGAACAAGGTTCAGGAACTGCGCCAGGCTATGACCAGCGAAGACGTCAGCCGCATCAAGAGCCTGACTGAAGCCCTGCAGCAGGAATACAGCCAGGTCATGACCACCAACGCCCAGGCACAAGGCGCCCCCGACTCCGGCCCTGCTCCCCAGGGTGGTGAAGCCCCCAAAGCGGATGGCGATGTGATCGACGGTGAGTTCACCGAACAAAAATAAAGGGTCCATAAGAGTGCCTCTAGCCAAGAGGCACTCTTTTTTGTTACACTGTGGGTATGGAAAAACAAGCGCGTATCCGTGTGAAATCCCTGGCCTGGATCGAGGATCAAGGCGAATTATTCGTGGTTCGCATGCATGACAAGGTCAAGGGTGATGATTATTACCGTCCCATCGGCGGGTCGGTGGAGTTTGGCGAAAGCTCTGAAGAAGCCGTGCTGCGTGAAGCCTGGGAGGAGTTACACACCAGATTAGAGATCATCGGCGCGCCGGTGGTGGTGGAGAACCGCTTTGATTGCGACGGCGAACAAGGTCACGAGATCGACTTTTTGGTTCCCTGCCGCTTCACGGATCAGGAGTTCAATTTGCGGCAGGAGCACGATCTGATCGAAGCCAGCGGGGAGCGTTTCAAAGCCTATTGGATCCCGATCAAAGACTGTCTGAACGGCAGCCTGCGGCTGGTACCCGAAGCCCTCTTGAACTGGTATCAGCGCAATTCGAAAACAACCCCTTGACAAGCCTTTTTGATTTTGCTATAATGCAACCGGTTGCATAAACCAGGATGAAAAATGGGATCAGAAACCGTAAAAACCATTGAAGATATCGCCAGGCTGGCCAGCGTCTCGAAATCGACGGTCTCTCGTGCTTTAAGTGACAGTCCGCTGATCAATATCGAGACTCGTGAGCGCATCCAGGCCATTGCCAGAGAGCACGATTTCTGTCTCAACACCCCGGCTCGCAACCTGAGCACCCGTCAAAGCAACACCATTGCCTTCGTCACGCATTTTCACCAGTGCGGATACGCGGTCGAAGACCTCTTCAGTCTCGAGATCATGGGCAGCATCGGCGGCGAACTTGCCGGCTTGGGTTACGACATGCTGGTCATTCAAGCCAAATCCCACGACACCACCTGGGCGCGGCAGTACCTGAACAGCGGTCGGGCAGACGGATTTATCGTTATGAAGACAGGCAATAAAGGCGCCCACTCCAGCATTTTGGCGGAAGCCTCTGCCCCCTTCATCATTTGGGGTGTGCCGGATGCCAGGCTGAACTGCTGCTCGGTCACTGGAGATAATTTTCACGGCGGGCTGTTGGCAACGGAGCATCTGATCCGCAGCGGTAGAAAAAAGATCGCCTTCCTTGGGGGTCCCTCTTACGATCTCGAAGCGGAGCAGCGCTTCAAGGGCTATGAAACCGCCCTGAAATCGGTCGGGATCACGCCCGAGCGCAAAATGCAAGCCTTTGGCGATTACACCTTTGCCTCAGGGCAGGCGGCGACCAAAGAATTGCTCGCGCAATGGCCCGACTTTGACGCCGTCTTTGTTTGCAGTGATCTAATGGCCATCGGCGCCATTCAAATCCTTCAGGAAAGCGGAAGACGAGTGCCGGAGGATGTGGCTGTGGTGGGGTATGACGACCTTTCGATTGCGGCGTATAACAACCTGCCCCTCACCACCATCCGGCAGAACATCGCCATGTCAGGCCGCCTGCTGGCTCAGAATCTGGTGCAATTCATCAAGGCGGGCGTGGTCACCCATGTGACCATTCCAGTGGAGTTGGTGGTGCGCAAGTCTGCCTGATTGGTCAGTGTTTTTTTGCGGCCGATTGCAACCGGTTGCGTAATAAAGGAGAGAGAATGTGAATGTAACTACTAAACTGTTCCAAAAACCCTTGTTTGAACTTGTTTTGGCTGCCTATTTCGCCAATCGATTATCTGATTCTCAATTTTTTTATACCGGTCTGCAACCGGTTGCAGCATAAAGGAGATTACCATGTTTGAAAGCCAAATGATGAACAGCGTCGCCGTTTTAGGCAGCATCCTTGAATCCAAAAAGAGAGACACCGAACCCTCACGCCGTTGGGACGAGCCCGAACTAGCTCCCATCCGTTCCTTCTGCAAACAAGAGCTCTTCCTGTCCGACCCAAGGACTTTGAGTGTCTTCCAGACCAACCCAGGCAAACTGGCAGCCAATACCAAATGTGTTGAAAACTGCTAGGCCTTTTCCCCTTCACAAAACGCGCCCGCCTGGGCGCGTTTTGTATTCCACTGAAAATCCAATAAACTTTTAATCTGAACGTGCTATACTTGGGTATCATTGAATTCCATGATTGGAAAGAAGGAGATAAGATTATGGCAGAAAGTGGCGGTAAGGCCGACAAGGGTCGGAAGGAACAAAAAAAGAAACCCAAGATGACGATCAAGGAAAAACGCAAAGCCAAAAATGAGGCCAAGAAAAACGCCGAGTAAAACAAATTCCAAACTGCGTCCCACCCCGGGACGCGGTTTTTTTAATGCTATAAATAAGCTAGTTCGAATATTATGGTGTCCGACAAAACGAGGACCGCTCTTATGGCAAAATCCTTCTTTCGTATCTTGATGCGGGTATTTTTGGCCATCCTGCTGATTGGCCTCACCCTTCTTGCAGTCCTGGCGATCACCTTCCTGTTGGTTAACAAAACCAACGGCAGGTTGATCTCTTCGGGTGAAACGCGTTCCTACTTGCTTTATGTTCCCAGAACTTACGACCCTCAAAAGCCCGTCCCGCTGGTGATAAGCATTCACGGCTTCGCAGAATGGCCCGCCCACCAGGCCCAGGTCAGCAGATGGAACGAACTGGCAGAGCGCGAGGGATTTATTGTGGTCTACCCCTCGGGCACACGTTTTCCAAAGCGCTGGCGCACCATGGGCTCCTCCACCAGCGGCGACCCAATGACAGACGTGAAATTCATCTCCGACTTGATTGACCAGCTCGAAACGGATTATGCCATCGATCCGGCGCGTATTTATGCCAATGGCTTATCCAACGGCGGCGGTATGAGTTACCTTTTAGCATGTGAACTCTCAGACCGCATCGCGGCCATCGGCAGCGTGGCCGGTGCTTACACCTATCCGTCTGATCTTTGCCAGCCTGAACGTCCGATGCCCTTGATCGCCTTTCACGGCACAGCTGATCCGATCGTCCCATTCTCTGGCGGTCCTTCAGAATCTTTCGATGTGCCTTTTCCAAACGTGCCTGCCTGGATGAGCGCCTGGGCTGAGCGCAATCAATGCGCCGCCGAGACTGACCTGCCCTCCGTGGCTGAGGTCAGCGGCGTGGCATACAACCAATGCAGCCAATCCGCTGAAGTGGTCTTTTACACCATCAAGGGAGGTGGGCACTCCTGGCCGGGTGGCGATCCCCTGCCAACCTGGATCGTGGGAGAAACTTCGCAAAGTATCTCCGCCACTGACCTGATGTGGCAATTCTTTCTAGAACACCCGATGAGATGATCGGTCTGTCAATAAATAGGGCGTGATCATGAGTCTTCCAACCTTTCAAAAGAAAACTCTTTTTCGAAACCTCCTCATCCTGTCCGGAGTGATTTTTGTGTTCTTTCTGTTAATGAAAATTGGCGACTTGAAAGAGGCTTTAACCCCCGCCTTGCCAACCGCCACCCAGGGAACACGTAAATTTGATCTTTATGTTCCCGATTCGTATGATCCCAACTTCCCCACGCCCCTGGTGATCACGCTGCACGGCTACTCTGCCCTGCCTTCACAGATCGCGCAAGTCAGCCACTGGAATGACCTTGCCGACGAGGATGGTTTTATCGTGCTCTATCCACAGGGCAGCGGCAGCCCAACCCAATGGTTGACATCAGGCTTACCCGAAAACGGCCTGCCTGCGGACGCGGATGTCACGTTCATCTCCGGACTGATCGACACCCTCGAATCAGAGTACAACATCGACCCCACCCGTATCTACGTCAACGGGCATTCCATGGGCGGCGGCATGAGTCACGTGCTGGCCTGCGCCTTGGCTGACCGCGTTGCGGCTGTTGGCAGTGTGGCAGGCGCGTTCTCCTACCCCGAAGAGCTCTGCAACCCCTCGCGGCCTGTGCCATTTATCGCCTTCCACGGTACCCAAGACATGACTGTTGCGTATGACAACAAAATGACCAGCGCTTACGGCCCCGCATACCCCTCGATCCCCTCATTCATGGAAGACTGGTCCAAACGCAATCATTGCGCCGGGTCTGCCGAGCTCCCGTTGGAAGGGGATGTCAGCATCACGCGATACACCCGCTGTGACCAAAACGCGGAGGTGATTCTCTATTCCATCGTTGGCGGCGGTCATACCTGGCCCGGAGACACCTCTGACCTGTATGAGTCATTGGGCTACACCACGCAACAGATCGATGCCACCCGCTTGATGTGGCAGTTTTTCAAAGAACACCCTCTTCAACCCGATGGGCTTGAATAACTGCCAAAAGGTCGTACCATTAAGCAAGATTCCTGATTTGGATATTTGGAGTTGAGATGAAAAGCAATTGGATTATTTATCTTCTGATCTTGCTAACCATGTCAGCCTGCCGCTTTTCGCAATTCAACCCCTTCAAGACCATCGAAGAATTCCCCGCGCCCGAACTGTCGGCAGACAACTCGTGGTTTGAAGAACACGGCTGCTTCGAAAGCACCTCCTGTCTACCGCAGGATTTGCGAAAACCGGAATATCAGATCAACACAATCCTGCCCGTGTCTGATATCCTGGGCGGATTCGATCCCCACATCCCTCTGGCGTTGCTGCAGAACATGAGTTTTCACGGCGACCCTGAACTGCCCGCGGTCTACACGGAGGGCTGCATGGCCAGCATGGGTGTGCGCTACCTGGCACTTGAGCAAGACCAGATCGTGTTGGTGGACTCTATGGAAGACCTGCAGCGCCTGTTTGCTCCCATCGAATCAGAGAATGAAGCGTTAAGCTACGCCGTGGCTGCCACCGGTCTGACCCCCCTTTACGATCTTGAAACCCATCCCGAGTACATCCGTTATGCCAAGCCCCTGGCCGAAAGCCATGTGGTTTTTGACGGTGAAAAATACCTGGTGACCCTGTTTGACACCTTCCTCTGCGGCTGTGGCCCTCACATCGTCGAAAGCGTTGAGGTCAGCGTGCAACAGGATGGCACCCTGCAACTGGGGGAACGTGTGAAAGCCTTTAGTGACCCTGAAACCGAGGGTTTATGCATTGATTAGGCGCGCAATCCGTCCGTAGTGAAAATGTTATAATCCCTGTATGCGAAACAACAAAAAAAGTTTTTTAATTGGCTTATTTGCCGTGCTGGTGCTGGCGGGGGTTTTGCTCTTAATCCCCCCCATTGGCAACCGGGTATCAGCCAAGATCAAACAAGTCTATGACGAGATCGTTTTTAAGATCAATGCGCCTCAGAAGGCGGTCTTCAACCCGGGTCAAAGCACCCCTGACAGCATGGTGGCCACTTCTGTTGCAGCCACTTTAAATGCGTTGCTACCTTCGGCCACCCCCTCCCTTGAATCCACAGTTCAGGCCAGCCCCACACCCACTGCCACCCAGATCCCTTTGCCCGCCTCGGCATACCTTGAGGGTGTCAGGCAGGAAGCTCAGATGTGGAACAACTGCGGACCGGCCACCCTTTCGATGAATCTCTCCTTCTGGGGTTGGTCGGGCAACCAGGAAGACGCGGCTGAGATCCTTAAGCCCAACCAGGCAGACAAGAACGTCATGCCATACGAGATCGTGGATTACGTCAATCAATACACCCAGTTTAAAGCACTCACGCGCCTGGGCGGTGACCTATATACCCTGAAAGCACTGGTGAACGCGGGCTTTCCGGTGCTGCTCGAAAAAGGGTATGACCCGCTTGACCGCGAAAGCCACGAACTGGGCTGGATGGGCCACTACAACCTGGTCATCGGCTATGATGACGTCAATCAGGCTTTTACCACCCAGGATTCCTACCTGTTGGCCTTGATCGAATACTCACAGCGCGCCCTGACGGATGGTTACGAAGTCACCTACGAAGATATGCTCAGCAACTGGCGTGCTTTCAATTATGTTTTCATCGTGGTTTATCCACCTGATCTTGAAAATGACGTGCTGAATTTGCTGGGTCCCCTGGCAGACGAACAGGCTTCTTATCGAGTCGCCTACAAAAAGGCCGTGCTTGAAGCCGCCAGCCTGTCCGACCCGCGCGACCAATATTTTGCCTGGTTCAACCAGGGCACCAGTCTGGTAAAACTGCAAGACTACGCCAAAGCAGCCTCGGCTTTTGACCAGGCCTACCAGCGCTACGCCGAGTTTTCAGACCAAAATACAGTCGAGCTCAACCGCCGTCCATACCGCATGCTCTGGTATCAGACCGGACCCTATTTCGCCTATTACTACACCGGCAGGTACCAGGATGTGATCGACCTGGCCACCATCACCCTCGAATCGGAAAAGGGTGATCAAGTGTTGGAAGAAAGCTTCCATTGGCGGGCGCTGGCACATGAAGCCCTCGGTGATCACGCCGCCGCCGTGGACGATCTGCGCAAGGCGCTCGAAGTTCACCCCGGGTTCCCTCCCAGTTATGATCAACTCCTCAACTTTGGAGAGACACCCTGAAAACACACATCTCTTGAGCATGGGGATTCTCGATGGTTAAAATACTACATTTTGCCGACGCGCACATTGACATTGCCACCCAGGGCAGGCACGACCCTGCTTCCGGCCTGCCGTTGCGCGTGCTCGACTTCCTCAAAGCCCTGGATGCCATCATTGACGCGGCCATCGCCGAACCCGTGGATCTGGTGATCTTTGCCGGCGATGCCTATAAAGACCGCCTGCCCTCCCCCACCTACCAACGTGAGTGGGGTAAGCGCATCATGCGACTTTCATCGGCCAAAATCCCCACCTTGTTGCTGACCGGCAACCACGACGTCAGCCCTGCCAGCGGACGCGCCCACACCCTGCAGGAATTCGACACACTCGAAGTACCTTACATTAGAGTGATCAACAAACCAGAATTTCTCAAACCCGCCGACCTTTGGGGGCTGCCCGTGCAGGTTTTGGCCCTGCCCTGGATCTTCCGCTCGGGGTTGATGGCCAACCTGCAAGACACGGGCATCACGGCCGAAAAAGCCAACGAAGAGATCGAAACCCGCATCACCGAGATCCTCAAAACCTGGATGGACGAACTGGATCCCTCTCTGCCGGCCATTCTGACCGCCCACGGCTCGGTGCAGGGGGCGCTCTACGGCAATGAGCGCACTGTTATGCTCGGCAAAGACCTGGTGCTGCCCGGATCACTGGTAAAAGACCAACGCCTGGATTACACCGCCCTGGGACACATCCACAAATTCCAAGACCTCAATCCCGGCGCCCATCCGCCCGTGCTGTATTCCGGATCGATCGAACGGGTCGATTTTGGCGAAGCTGCGGACGATAAATTTTACGTAGTAGCCAACATCTCAAAAGGAAAAACCACTTACGAGGCACGCAAACTGCAAGGCAGGCGTTTTATTGATTTGCGTATCAATGTGACTACCGATGATAAATTGATGGATAAAGTGTTGGCCGCCCTGCCCGCGCAGGCCGAGATCAACGACGCTGTTTTACGCTTGGTGGTGGAGTTTCCACGTGAACTCGATACTTTCCTCGATGAAGCCCTGTTGCGTGAAAAGTGCGCTGCCGCCTTTGAATTTCATTTGGTACGTCGCGCGCAGGAAGAAGCCCGCTCACGCCTGCTGGCCGAAGAAGCCGTGACTCACCTCTCGCCAATGCAGTTGCTCTCCAGGTACTGGCAGCTCACCCACCAGCAGCCAGGTGAAAACGAACCCTTGCAATCCCTGGCAGCTTCCATCATTCAATCCGTCTCAGGCCTCACCTCAGACGAGGAGACCCTTTAATGAACAACGTTTTTCTCGAGATCCTGCTCATCCTGGTGTTGATCCTCATCAACGGATTTTTCGCCATGTCAGAACTGGCGTTGATCTCCTCACGCAAGTTGCGCCTTGAACAACGCGCGGATGACGGTGACCGCGGTTCCAAAACCGCCCTGGACCTGCTCAAAAATTCAAGTCACCTGCTTTCGGCCACCCAGATCGGCATCACACTGGTGGGCATCTTTACCGGCGCCCTGGGCGGCGCCACCCTGGCCGAGCGCATGACCCTCTGGCTGGCTAATGTCTCCTGGCTGGCGCCTTACGCCTCGGGTATATCGATATTCATTGTGGTGCTTTTGACTACCTATTTCTCTCTGGTGATTGGCGAACTTATCCCCAAACGCCTGGCCTTGAACAACCCCGAGAAGATCGCCTCGCGCGTCTCAGGCTTCATGAAATTCCTCTCCAAGGCCACCGCCCCCATTGTGCACCTGCTCTCGGCTTCGACTGAACTGGGCTTACGCATCTTGGGTAAATCCGCTTCCAAGGAACCGCCCATCACCGAAGACGAGATCAAAGGCCTCATCGAGGAGGGTGCCCAGGTAGGCATCTTCGGCGCCGCCGAACAGGATATGGTGGAGGGTGTGTTCAGGTTGAACGACCGTTCTATCAACGCCATCATGACCCCGCGCACAGCCGTCGAATGGCTTGATGCCAACGATCCCCCCGAATTGCTCATCAAACAGGTCATGGCCAGCGGTCACAGCCGCTTTCCGGTGGCGCAGGGCACTCTCGACAACGTAGTCGGCATGTTAAGTGCCAAAGACCTGCTCGAAAAGCATCTCACCAGCCCCTCCTACAATCTGCTGGACCTGGTGGACAAGCCACTCTACGTCCCCGAGAACACCCCCGCCATGCGCATGCTCGAGATGGTGCGTGAGGCCGGTGTACACGAAGCCCTGGTGATTGACGAATACGGCGGCCTGCAGGGCATGGCCACCTTGTTTGACGTGCTTGAATCCATCGTGGGCGAAATTCGCAGCGCGGACGAGAGTGACGAATCAGAGATCATCGAACGCGAAGACGGCACCTTCCTGTTGGACGGTTTGCTGCCCATTGACGAACTCAAGGAACTGATGGACGTGGACGAACTGCCAGAAGAGAAACTGGTGGGCTACCAGACCCTGGGTGGATTTGTCATGAACCAGATCGGTTCCATCCCCAACACCGGGCAACATTTTCACTTTATGAACTATCGTTTTGAGGTCATCGACATGGATGACCGCCGCGTGGACAAGGTGCTGTTGAGCAAATATCCTACTGCCAAAGCGCATCACGAGGAAAAGGCATGATCCCGGTCAGGCTGCAGATCAAGGGTTTTCTCTCTTATCACGACCCGGTCGACCTCGATTTCCGCGGCTTTGACATGGCCTGCATCTCGGGCTCCAACGGGGCGGGCAAATCTTCCCTGCTGGACGCCATCACCTGGGCGCTTTTCGGCGAAGCTCGGCGGCGCGACGATACTGTCATCAACCACCGCACTCAATCTCCAAAAGAACATGGTTCAGCGGAAGTCATCTTTGATTTCGATTATGAGGCTGCGCGCTACCGCGTGCAGCGCAGCAAGCAAAAAGACAAAACTGCCGCCCTGGATTTCTTTATCCAGGCGCAAGGTGAAAGCTGGAAACCCCTCAGCGAAGCCACCCTGCGCGCCACGGAAGAACGCATCCGCCAGATCCTGAAGTTGGATTATGAGACCTTCGTCAATGCCTCCTTTTTCTTGCAGGGCAAAGCCGATCAATTTGCCCAACAAAAACCCGGCGACCGCAAACGCATCCTGGCGGGTATTCTGGGGCTTGAAGTATGGGAACAATATAAAGAAGAAGCCCTGCGCCGCCGCCGCGAACAGGAAAACGCCCTGGCAGTGTGTGATGGCTTACTCGCCGACATTGAAAGCGAACTTGGTGAAGAAGACCAGCGCAAGGCCAAATTAAAAGCCGTAAACGAGGAATATGAGGTACGCAATCAACTGGCGCAGGCTAATCGGGCACTTTTGGAGCAGCAGCGTCAGGTTGCCGAACGGCTGAACGCTGAGAAAAACCAACTTCAGAAACAGGCGGATGAGATCCGGCGCCTGCAGGCGGAGCTCGATCAAAAAGTGGATGATTTACGCTCAAGGCAGGAGGAACAAAAAGAGTTCCGTTTGCAGATCGAACATGAAAAAGAGATCCAGCAAGGCTATGCCGCCTGGCAGAAGAACCTCACCCACCTCACCGAAATGGAGTCCGTGGCTGCAAATTTCAGACAATTCGAAGCCAAACGCAGCGCTCCACTTCTGAAGATCGAAAGTGAACGCTCCGCCTTGCAAGTCGAATTAAACGCATTGACCAGCCGGCAGAACGAGATTTCGGCCTTGGAATCCGCGCTGCCCCTCCTCGTGAAGCAGGTGGAAGAAAGCGCCCGCTTGGTCAAAGAAGCAGAGGAACGTCTCTCGTTGCGCGCGGCACTTGAAAGCGAAATCCAGGAGCTGCAAACCGAAAAAGCGCGTGCCAAGGCTGAAAACGCTGTCTTAAAACTCGAAATGGACGACATCAAAGCCCGCCTGGATACGCTTGAAGCCAGCAGCGGCGCGGAATGCCCCACCTGTCAAAAACCCCTGGCCGCGGATGAGAAACAACACATTCTGGAAGGTTATGCCACCCAGGGCAAAGCCAGGGGCGAGCGATATCGCAATAACCAAAAATCATTTGAGCAATGTGAATCATTGCTGCGTGAAAAAGAAACTCAAAAAGCCTCTCTGCAGCGCGTGGAATCCGAGTTGAAAGTACAACAGCGTCAGTTGGACGCAAAAACAGAGGAGTTGAAGCGCTGTCAAAACCAGATCGAAGAATGGGCCGCCAATGGCCGCCAGCGCCTGCAAGAGATCAGTTCTGTCCTCGCGCAGGATTCATTTGCTCCCGAAGCCAAAGAATCTCTGGCCGAGATTGACGCGGAGCTCAAGAAACTGGGCTACGATGCCAATGCGCATGAAGCCTTGCGCCAGGCCGAGATCAATGGGCGTGAATACCAACAAAAAATGAGCCTGTTGGAACGGGCCAGCTCCGCCCTGGTGCCGCTGGAACGTGAGGTGACCTCCCTTGAACGATCCATCAATGCCGCCGAAAACCACCTTGTTGCCCTGCAAAAAGAACACCTGGCTGCCAGTCAGCATCTGGCTGAATCCCTGGCCAATGAACCTGACCTGAACGAATTGGACAAAAAAACCCGCACCCTTCAGGAAGAAGCCAACCAACTACTCACCCAGGTGGGTTACGCCCGCAACCAGGTGGACGTGTTAAAAAACTTAAAAGTCCAGAAAAAAACCCGTCAGGAAGAAAAAGAAGCCATTCTCCTGCACATCGCACAATTGAAATCCCTTGAAAAAGCCTTCGGCAAAGACGGCATCCCCGCCCTTTTGATCGAACAGGCCCTGCCCGAGATCGCCGAACACGCCAACGAGGTGCTTGACCGCCTCACCAACGGCGAGATGTCGCTGCGTTTTGAAACCCAGCGCGAGTACAAAGACGCCAAACGTGATGACCGCAAGGAAACCCTGGATATCATGATCAGCGCTTCGGCCGAAGAACGTGAATACGAACTCTTTTCCGGCGGCGAGGCCTTCAGGATCAATTTTGCCGTACGCCTGGCGCTCAGCCGCGTGCTGGCACACCGCGCCGGGGCGCGTTTGCAAACCCTGGTTATTGATGAGGGTTTTGGCAGCCAGGATGCCGAAGGCCGCCAGCGTTTGATCGAAGCCATTAACTACGTGCGCGAAGAATTCTCCAAGATCATTGTTATTACGCACCTCGAAGAACTGAAAGACGCTTTCTCAGCCCGCATCGAGGTTAGCAAGACTCCTTCCGGGTCGCAGGTGAAGGTGGTGGCCGCATGACGCTCATCCCGGTCAGAGTGGGGTTGCAGCAACGCGTTTTCCCCGATTACCGCGCGCCGTTTTTCAACCTGTTGGCGCAGGCCTGCCCCCAGGGTTTCAGCCTCTTCAGCGGACTTCCGCGACCCGAGGAAGCCATCTCCGTGACGGAGCATTTGGAAAATGGGCAGTATCAGCGCGGCGTGAATATGCACATTTCACGCGGCAAGGTCTATTTTTGCATGCAAAGCGGCCTGCTGGACTGGCTTGAACTCTGGCAACCGCAGGTGCTCATTGTGGAGGCCAATCCGCGTTACCTCTCCACCCCCGCGGCCGTACGCTGGATGCACACTCGCCACCGCCCTGTGCTGGGTTGGGGCCTGGGCGCGCCAGATAAAGGCCGTCTCAACCAGGCGTTGCGCCTGCCTTTCCTCAAATTATTGGATGGCATGATCTCCTACTCGCAAGCCGGCGCGGAACAATACGCCGCCTGCGGGATTGACCCCAACAAAATCTTCGTGGCCGCCAACGCCGCCGCGCCAAAACCTGCCCGCCCCGCCCCCCAACGGCCAGCGGATTATGAGAACGGCAAAGCCCGCCTGCTCTTCGTGGGCAGGCTGCAGGAACGCAAACAGTTGGACCGTCTTTTCAAAGCCTGCGCCGCGCTGCCGCAGTCAAAACAGCCTGAATTGACCGTGGTCGGTGACGGACCCGATCGGGTACGGCTTGAATCCATTGCCGCCAGTCTCTATCCCTCCACTCTCTTTACAGGCGCCAAGCACGGCGCCGAACTGGATGCCTTTTTTGACCGCGCTGACCTGTTTGTGCTGCCCGGCACGGGCGGTCTGGCCGTGCAACAAGCCATGGCACACGCCCTGCCCGTGATCGTCGGCCAGGCCGACGGCACCCAGGGCGAATTGGTGCGGCCTGAGAACGGTTGGGTGTTAAACTCACCTGATCTTGAGACTCTAACACATTCCCTGGCAGATGCCCTCAGCGACATATCCCGCCTGCGCCGTATGGGTTTGGCCTCCTATCGCATCGTGGCCGAAGAAGTCAACCTTGAGAACATGGTAGCCTCCTTTGCCAAAGCCATCGGGGCCGTCTTATGAAACTATTGATCGTGGCCGATGGACGCAGCCCCATCACCCGACGCTGGATTGCCATGCTGCAGCCCCTGCAGTATGAGATTGTGCTCATTTCTTCTTATCCATGTCACGAAGTTCCCGGCGTAACCCGCCTTTATACCCTGCCGCTGGCATTTGCCTCACAGGGCGGCAGCCAGGCCGGCGCCGGTGGGCAGAGCCTGGCGAGAAAATTGATCGGGCGCTTTCGTCCGCTGGCGCAAAAGGCGCGCCACTGGCTCGGCCCCTACACCCTACGTTCCAAAAACGCCGAGTATCTGCGCATTCTGTCGCTTGAAAAACCGGATCTGGTGCACGCCCTGCGCGTCCCCTTCGAGGGCATGCTGGCAGCCTGCACCCCCCCAGGTATCAAGTTGATCCTTTCCACCTGGGGTAACGATTTCACTCTGCACGCCCCCTCCACCCCCAAAATGAGCGCCCTCACCCGGGCCGCCCTGCGCCGCGCGGATGCCCTGCACAGTGACACACAGCGTGACGCGCTCCTGGCGCAAACCTGGGGCTTTGACCCGCAAAAACCCGTGCTGGTGGCTCCCGGCAACGGCGGCCTGGATCTGAAGGA
>CAYYRU010000015.1:0-45019 GCA_964474095.1 uncultured Anaerolinea sp. | reverse complement strand
AAACGCTGGTACGAACTGCTCGGCCTTAATGGCTATCAACTTGGCTTAAGCATGGCCTCCAACGTCATCAGCCCGCTGCTGCTGCCGGCCCTGACCCTGCTTTACGCGCCCGAAGAGAAAAAGGCCACCTACACCGCCATGGTTTACGTGGCCGGGCTGGCAGTGGCCATGTTCGTCCAGCCGGTCATGGGCATGTTGAGTGACCGCAGTACCTCCAAATTGGGACGGCGCCGGCCTTTCATCATCTGGGGAGCCAGCCTCAACATCCTCTTCATGCTGCTGGTGGGGTCTTCGCTCTTCTTCCGTGAGTCGCCGCTCAACGCCTTCTTCCAGTCCGCGCTGGGGGTCAGCGTTTCACTGGTCATTTTGCTGCTGGGCATCATTCTGCTGCAGTTTTCCTCCAACATCAGCCAGGCCGGCCAGCAGGGGCTCATCCCCGATCTGGTCGCCGAAGGTCAGCGCGGCAGGGCTTCCGGCATCAAATCCCTGCTCGAGATGATCCCCGCCGCCCTGGTGTTGGGTATCTCGCCCCTGATTGACAAAGAGAAGTTCTGGATCGTGATCTTCATTTTGATGGCTTTTTATCTCTTGACCATGCTGTGGACGGTTTTCACCGTCAAAGAGATCCCGCTCACCGAGAAACCGCCCAAACCCGAAGGCCGCCCGGTCTGGCGCATGCTGCTGCTTACCGTCATTTTTGTGGGAGTCACCCAACTGGCCTTGTGGATGGTCAAGAGCAGCGCCGGCTGGCTGCCTGAAGCAACCACTTCCCTGACCGTGCGCGTGCTTGTGGTGGGCTTGATCGGCCTCATCGGCATGGCCGGTTCCATCTTCATCGGCGTCTATTTCGGTGCCCAGGTCGGCATTGGCCGCGAAGCGGTAAATCAGAAATCCTTCATCTGGTGGGTCACCACCCGCCTGATGTTCCTGGCCGCCATCGGCTCCACCCGCAACTTTGCCATGTACTTTGTCAAAGACGTGCTGCAAGTGCCCAACCCAGCCACTGTCACCACCTACCTGACGGCCGTCATTTTTGTCTTCCTGCTGATCACCTCCCTCCTGGGCGGGTACCTTTCCGACAAGATGGGACGCAAGAAACTGCTGGCTGCCGCCGGTTTATTGGCGGCTTTTGGCAGCCTGCTCTTGATCTTCTCGCGCAGCATCCCCATGACCATGGTGGCGGGCGCCTTTTTGGGCCTTGGCACCGGCACCTTCATGTCGGCCAACTGGGCGCTGGGCACCGACCTGGTGCCGGCCAAGGATGCCGGGCGCTACCTGGGCATCTCCAACCTGGCAGGCGCAGGCGCGGGCATCGTGGGCTCCAGCATCGGCGGTCCGCTGGCGGATTACTTCAACCTGATCCAGCCCGGCCTGGGCTACCCGGTCATCTTCGCCCTTTACGGTGGGCTTTTCCTGCTCTCCGTGCTGCTGCTGCCCAAGATCGTGAAAACCAACTGAACTCTTTTGGAGCGTTATGCCTCAAAATATTCACCTGATCTTTAAGACCCACCTGGACGTCGGCTTCACCGATTACGCTTCGGTGGTAATAGAGAATTATTTCAAGAAATATATCCCGGCCTCGCTGCGCGTCGCGCGCCAGATGCGCGATTCTGACCGCCCCGAGTCTTTCATCTGGACCACTGGCTCCTGGCTGATCTATGAGTACCTGGAACAGGCCAACAACCTGGAACGCGCCGAGATGGAAGCCGCCATTGAGTTGGGCGAGATCGCCTGGCACGCTCTGCCCTTCACCACCCACACCGAATTAATGGACCCCGAGCTTTATCGCTTCGGCCTGTCGCTTTCGCAGATCCTTGACAAACGCTTTGGCAAAAAGACCATCGCCGCCAAGCTGACGGATGTGCCCGGGCACACCCGCGGCATTGTGCCGCTGCTGGCCGAGGTGGGCGTCACCTTTTTGCACATTGGCGTCAACCCCGGTTCCACCGTGCCCAATGTGCCGCCCCTCTTTCGCTGGCAGGACGAGAGCGGTGCCGAGTTGATGGTCATGTACGAGAGCGGCTACGGCAGCGCCTTTGTCATTGACGGCCTCGAAGACTCACTGGCTTTTGGCCATACCAGTGACAACATGGGTCCGCAGTCGCCCGACCAGGTGCTCGAGGTCTACCGCGAATTGCGCGGCAAATTCCCGGGCGCCAACATCTTCGCCTCCACCCTCAACCAGTTTGCCGAGAAACTTGAAACCGTGCGCGCCACTCTGCCCGTGCTGAACCTCGAGATCGGCGACACCTGGATCCACGGCGTGGGCAGCGACCCCATCAAGGTCAGCCGCTACCGTGAACTGCTGCGCCTGCGCAGCGAGTGGCTGGCGCAAAAGAAGGTGGGTTACTCTGATCGACAATTCTTCAACTTCAACCGCCGCCTGCTCTTGGTGCCCGAACACACCTGGGGCATGGATGAAAAGGTGCACCTGGGAGACCACGAGAACTACTCCGCGGAGAAATTCGCGGCCATGCGCGGCATGCCCAACTTTAAACGGTTTGAGTCTTCGTGGGTCGAAAAGCGCGCCAACATCCAAAAAGCGGTCAACGCGCTGGAGGATTCCCCTCTTGCCGATGAAGCGCGCGCCAGGCTCGAGGCCATCCGTCCGCGCAAACCGGAGTTTGCGGAGTGGACCAAAATGGGCAAGGAGCAACTGCAACTGGAAACCCCGCGCTATCAGGTGAAGATCGACCCGGCGCAATGCGGCCTGCTTTCATTGACCGAAAGATCCACGCGAATGGATTGGCTGGGACAGGCGCACACCCTGGGCCAGTTCTCCTATCAGACCTTTTCCGCGGCTGATTATGAGCGTTTCTTCCACCAATACATCATCAACTCGCTGCAGAACGGCGATTGGGCCAAAGAGGATTTCTGCAAGCCCGGCCTGGAGCTGGCCAACCCCGTCAGCCGCACCTGGAGGCCGCTCACCAAGGCTTGTTACCGTCGTGAATCGAAGGATCAAGTGGAGGTCTTGTTCCATCTGACCTTTGACAAGGAAGCCTGCGGCACTTATGGCGCGCCGCGCGACATTTATCAAATCTACCGCTTCCCATTGCAAGAATCCAGCATCCACATCGAGTTGCAGTGGTTCAACAAGCCAGCCTGCCGCATGCCTGAAGCCTTCTGGTTTGGCTTCTCTCCCACCATGCCCGCCGGCGCCGAATGGAAGATCGAAAAGCTCGGTAAATGGCTCTCCCCACTGGAGGTGGTGGAAAACGGCAACCACCATCTGCACGCCGTGGGTGCGGGCGTGGAGCTGCGGCATGCCGCGGGCGCTTTAAGCATCCAATCGTGGGATTCTCCCCTGGTGGCGCCCGGTTTGCCCTCAGCCCTGGATTTCAATAACACGCCGCCGGATCTCTCAAAGGGCATGCATTTTTGCCTCTTCAACAACTTGTGGGGCACCAACTTCCCCATGTGGTTTGAAGAAGACTGCCGCTTCAGGTTTACGCTTGAAATGCAAAGTGCAACCTAATCGCGGGTGATGCGTATATAGATTCAAAATAACCTATTGGATTGAGGTATTAATTATGGAAAACCATCCGCGATATCGCTCCTTCTTTTGGCCCATCCTGCTGGTTGGCGTGGGCGTCGTCTGGCTTTTGAGCAACCTGGGGTACATTGAACCGATCAGCCTGGGTTCTGTCCTGCGTTTTTGGCCGGTGATCTTGATCGTCATGGGCATCGACATTCTCTTCAGCCGCCGCTTCCCCTGGGTGGGAGCAGTGGTGGGGTTGCTGGCCGTGGCTGGTGTGGTGGCTTTATTGCTCACTGCCCCGCGGGTGGGCGTCTCCACCGGTGCGCAGACCCGCACCGAATATTTCTCAACCCCGCTTGAGGGGGTTCAAACGGTGGAGTATGACATTGACACTTCCTCTGCCCCCGTGGATTTCAGCGTCTTGACCGGCAATGACACTGATCTGATCAGCGCCAAGATCACCCACCGCGGCACCATGCGCTTTGATGTGACCGGCACCACAGATAAGATCATAAAGATGTCAGAGTACACCGATAACACCACCTGGTTTTCTTGGGATTTCTCGTTTGACAGCCAGCGTTGGGAGATTGCCCTGGCACCCGATGTGCCGACCGATATCATCCTCAATGGCGGTTCAGGTTCATTGGATATAGATCTGCGTGGAGTTGAACTCAACTCCCTGCGCACCGATTTTGGCTCGGGTTCATCCGATGTGATCCTTCCTGAAACCGATCAAGCTTATATCGCTGAGATCGAAAGCGGCTCGGGTTCGGTCAATATTGAACTGCCCTCTGACACCTCCATGACCCTTACCATTGATTCCGGCAGTGGGTCCACCAGCGTCTCGGTGCCTGGTGATGCCGCCTACCGTGTGGAAGTGATGGTTGACGGCTCGGGCAGCCTGAGCCTCTCGGATGATCTGATGAAAAGCGCTGACAGCCGCAGCTTTGGTATCGGCGCCTGGGAAACGGATGACTACTCTCAGGCAGAGAAACGCATCCTGATCCAGATCCTGAGGCAGGGATCGGGCAGCATCTCCATCCATTGATCACTGGCAGCCCCGTCATAAACTTGACGGGGTTGTTTTTAAGACTATAATGATAATGAAAACCATTGTCAATAAGGAGTAAGCATGCGGGAAGAAGAACGTTGGCTGACTTTACTCGAAGAAATAGGCTGTCGCATCACCGGTCCGCGGCAGGCCATTGTCAACCTGCTGGTGAAATCCGACAAGGCGCTCAGCCCGGTGGATCTGTTTGACCAGGCCAGAGAGTCCTATCCGCGCATGGGGCTGGTCACTGTTTACCGCACCCTTGAGGTTTTACAGCAACTGGGCCTGGTTGAACGCGTGCATCAGACCGAGGGGTGCCACATGTATCTGCGCGCCGCCAAAGGCCACGAACACATCATGCTCTGCACCCGCTGCGGCAAGGCTGCCTATTTCTCCGGGGATGACCTGGGTGGATTGATCCAAAAGATCAGTGAAGAGAGCGGCTTTACGATCACAGAACACTGGTTGCAGCTGCACGGCGTGTGCCGGGACTGCCGTTGAGAAAGATTGTCCATTGGAACACTCCTTTGGACATTTCTATTGTGGATTGATTAAGCGATCGAAAATTGAAAGGAACTTTATGAAACGCAAACCATTTGGCATTATTCTACTGGTCCTCATTTTATCCTCGGCGCTGACGGCTTGTACCGCTGCTGCATCCAACCCTCACCTGATCCAGGTGGTGGCTTCCACCACCATGGTGGGGGATGTGGTTAAGCAGATCGCGGGCGATAAGATTGAGTTAACTGTATTATTCCCGGTGGGTACCGATCCGCACACTTTTGAACCCCGCCCGCAAGACGTGGCCGCCATTGCCGATGCGGAGGTCATTTTCCTCAATGGTTTGGAACTTGAACATTCACTCGAGCCGGTCATCGAGTCCAATGCCAAAGGCGAGGTGGTGGAAGTGTCAGAGGGTGTGGAAGTGCGCCAGTTCTCTCAGATTGAGCCGTCAGAGACGGCTGCTCCTGGCGATGATCACGATCACGCCGCGGGCGACCCCCATACCTGGATGGACCCCAATTGCGTCATGATCTGGGTGGACAACATTGAAAAAGAATTTAGCAAGTTGGATCCCCAAAACGCGGACTACTATCATCAGAACGCGCAAAATTACCTGGCGCAATTAACTGAACTGGATGGCTGGATCCGAGAAGAAGTGACAAAGATACCCGCCTCAGACCGCAAACTGGTGACCGATCATGAGAACCTGGGTTACTTCATCCAGCGTTACGAGTTCACCTTATCCGGTCTGGTGGTGGATTCACTCAGCACCGCCGCTTCGCCATCCGCCCAGGCGCTTTCTGCCCTGGAAGACACCATCATTGACCAGCAGGTGAAAGCCATTTTTGTGGGTTCAGCGGTAAACCCCGCCCTGGCGGAACAGATTGCCAAGGATACCGGAGTGCAGTTGATCACCATCAAAACCGAATCGCTGGGCGAGCCTGGCAGTGACACAGACACCTATCTCAAATACATGAAGACATTGGTTACGACCATCGTGAATGGCTTACAATAATAGCAATTTTATCGGGTGATTCTTATGAGTATTAAAACAACCCATGATCTTGACCAACCCATCCTGGATATACGGCGCTTATCCGTGACAATCGCGGGTCACCCTGTTTTGGAAGACCTTACCTTTCACCTGCATGTCGGAGAAAGGGTGGCTGTGCTGGGGCCGAACGGAGCTGGCAAGAGTACCCTGTTCAAGGTGATCGCCGGTGTGCTTTCCCCATCCTCCGGTCAGGTCAACGTGTATGGCTCCACCAGCAGCCGGCACAACTGCATCGCCTACATTCCGCAGCGCACCCAGGTGGACTGGCACTTTCCGGTCAGTGTCTATGATGTCGTCATGATGGGGCGCACGGCTCGATTGAAACCGATGGTCGTTCCAGGCAAGGAGCACCAGGCGGCAGTGATCAAGGCACTTGAAACAGTCGAAATGGCGGATCTTGCCTCCAGGCAGATCAGCCAGCTTTCAGGCGGGCAGCAGCAGCGCATGTTCATCGCGCGCGCTCTGGCGCAGCAAGCCGAGTTAATGTTGATGGATGAACCTCTGGCCGGCTTGGATGATCCTGCACAGGAAGGGCTGTTGCGGCTGATGGAAAAACTGGAGAAGGAAAAGGTGACCATCATGACGGCCACCCACGATCTTGACCAGGCCGCGCAGCATTTTAACCGCATCCTCTTGATCAACCGGCACCTGGTCAGTTTTGGACCTTCTCAACAGGTCTTAACCGCAGAAAACCTCAAGGTTGCCTATGGCGGCAGGCTAAGTATGATCGAACAGGGTGCTTCATATATGGCAGTGGATAATTCTTGCTGCGATGGAGGAGAAGAATGATCGAATCCATCGTGAATTGGATCGTCCAACCTCTGAGCTATGGCTTCATGCAGCGCGGCTTGCTCGCTTCGGTGCTTGTCGGCATTGTGTGCGCGGTAATTGGCACTTTCATCGTTCTGCGGGGTATGGCCTTTTTTGGCGATGCACTCTCGCATACCATCCTGCCGGGTGTCGCGGTGGGCTACCTGGTCAGCGGTGACGCCAGGGGATCGCTGTTTTGGTGGGCGCTTGGCACTGCCGTGATCTCCGCTTTGGGAATCGGCGCCATCAGCAAGCGCACCCATTTGCGCGAAGACACCTCCATCGGCGTGGTTTTTGCCGGCATGTTTGCCCTTGGCATCGCCCTCATCTCCACTGTGCGCAGTTACGCCGTGGATCTCAGCCACTTCTTGTTTGGTGATGTGCTGGGGGTTTCATCGCAAGATTTGATCACCATACTGGTCTTTGGTACCGTGGTGTTGGTGGCGGTTTGGTTCTTCTACCGAAAGTTGATCGTGGTGTCTTTTGACCCTCTTTTGGCAGCCACCCTCAGGCTGCGCACGAAATTTCTCAACAATCTCTTGTTGATCTTAATCGCTATTACTGTGGCGGTTTCGCTGCAGATCGTGGGTGTGGCGTTGATGGTGGCCATGCTGGTGACGCCCGCGGCAACCGCCTACCTGCTGACCAAACGCCTGTCACGCATGATGTTGACCGCGTCTGGCCTGGCGATACTCTCCAGCCTGATTGGGTTGTATGCCTCATTCTATTTGAGCATATCCTCAGGGGCAGCGGTGGTTCTCACTGCCACCATCTTCTTTGTGATCGCCTGGGTCACCCAGGACATAAAAAAACGCTTTCAGAGTTCAACAGCCAAAAGCGCGCTGTGATACAATCAATTATTAGACAATAGTGTGAAAGGATTACCATGACTGACAAATCAAAACAATGGGCGAAACCTCCTGAAATGGTGATTGATGTCTCCAAAACTTATACCGCCACATTTAAAACGGATAAGGGAGACATGGTGTGCAGCCTTTATGCTTCAAAAGTACCCAAGACCGTCAACAATTTTGTGTTCCTGGCGCGCGAAGGGTTCTACGACAACACCATTTTCCACCGCGTCATTCCTGATTTCATGGTTCAGGGCGGTGATCCCACCGGAACAGGCATGGGCGGTCCCGGCTACAAATTCAACGACGAATTCAACGCCTCATTGCGCCACAACGGTCCCGGGGTGCTTTCGATGGCCAATGCCGGCCCCAACACCAATGGCTCACAATTCTTTATCACTCACGTGCCCACCCCCTGGCTCGATAACAAACATTCTGTTTTCGGTCAGATCACCAAAGGTCTGGATGTCTTGTTTTCCATCCCGGCGCGCAATCCATCCAACCCAGAGTATGAAGGCGTGAAACTGTTTACGGTGGAAATCGAAGAACAATAAAAATATTTTTTGTATGAAAAAATAAGCCCTCGCAAGACGAGGGCTTATTCATGCACTCAAACTGGATAGAAATTCCCTCTATAACCCATCCTCGCGCATTAATTCCACGAAGCCTTTGACCACTTCCGCGTCAAAATGTGATCCGGCCTGATCAATAATATGCTTCAGGGCTTCCTTTTTAGTCCAGGCTTTGCGGTATGGCCGATCGGAGACCAATGCGTCCCAGGCATCCACAATGGCAAAGATCCTTGCCGCCAGTGGGATCTGCTCCCCTTTTAACCCCCGCGGATAACCGCTGCCATCCCACCACTCGTGATGACAATATGGAATATCCAAGGCCTCTTTAAAGTAGGGCAACTCAGACAGCATTTCATAGGCATAAGTGGGGTGCTTCTGCATGATGGCCCATTCATCTTCGGTCAAGCGCCCGGGTTTCAGCAGGATGGTATCTGGCACGCCCATTTTGCCGATGTCGTGTAATAAGGCACCGCGCCGGATGTTCTCCAGCGATTCTTGAGCATATCCCATACGTTTAGCAAGTTCCAACGTCATGCGAGTGATGCGCAGAGAATGCCCTTGGGTCTCTTTATCACGCAGTTCAAGAGCGTGCGCCCATCCCTCGAGCGTGGCATCATAAGCCTGTTTGAGTTCACTGGCTTGCACGCTGGTTTGCTCATATAAGTCAGAACGGTGAATGGCGCTGGCTGCCAGATCACCGATGGTTTTCAATAGCCTTAGTTCATCGTCCATAATCACTCTGCTTGAGCCAATAAGGATAGATCCAATGGTCTCCCCTTTGGCCAAGAGCGGCACCCCCGCAACGGTCGATAAATTTCCAAGCATCTCTGGAAAAGCAAAATAGGGATCGTGAGGAGCATCAAAATTGACATAGGCCTTGCTTGTGCTAATAATAAAACCGCTTAACCCCTCATTCCTTCTCAATTTTTGGCTGTCAGTCTCTGCCCAACAACCAATAGCTTTTACCAGGTTAGGTAGTCCCTCTTCTTTTTCAACAGTGGTAATAATGGCGCCGTCAATTGAAAGCAGATCCATTAACTCGTTCAAAATGGTCGTTCGTACCTGGTCACGTGTCAGATCGTTGCGCAGAGCATCACTGATTTTGGCCATCACCTCAAGATCATGTTCACGACGTTTACGATTTGTGATATCAATCACCGTTCCGATGGTGGCTTTACGCCCCTGATAATCAATGAACCCGGCTGTGATATCCAACCACTTTTTATCTCCATCCTTTGAGCAGCAAGAAGTCTCAAACCGGATCATCTCAGATCCTGAAGAAGATAGTTCAGCATATTTTTGTTTAATACGCTCTCCTTCTCCATGATTGAGAATAGTCCAGACACTGGTATTCAGAAGCTCTTCTTCTGAGTAACCGATGATCTCACACCACATCGGATTGACATACAAAAATCTCGATTCAATATTGATGAAAATTCCTGCTGCCGCCGTTTGTGCCAACGCTTTGAACTTGGCTTCACTTTCTCTGATGCTTTTCTCGATGTTCTTTCGTTCGGTTACATCACGCACGTAAGCAACCGCAAATTTGGTACCTTCTACGTCAGTGATCTTAGTGCTTACTTCCACTGGAAAGACACTTCCGTCTTTGCGTACATTAGGAATATCGTTGAAGCGGCCTCCCTGTTCAATTTGCCACTTAATGTAATCTTGTTTGTCTTCCAAAAAATCAACCAGCACCAGGTCAGCGACGTTCATCGAGAGCAATTCCTCGCGTGTATAACCATAAATTTCTTCAGCGACCTTGTTGCAATCCAGAATATGCCCAGAAAGTGATTCAAGGAAAATACAATCGGTTGAGGCTTGAATGAGTAGTTCATTACGCTTGGTGCTGGTGCTGAGGGCTTGTTCGGCTCTTTTGCGCTCAATGGCTATGGCTACCTGCGCGGAGACAAAGGTCAATAATTGCTCATCTCGTTTTGAGAATCTGACGCCTTCTGAATAAGTTTGGACAACCATGACGCCGATCGCCCGACTCTCGATGAGCAGCGGAATTCCGATCCAATCCACTGAATCGCTGCCGATTTTCTCAACCACCTTTTCTTCTTCGAGCACCGCAAAAGTCTCAGGATCCACCAACAAAGATTTGCGAGTTCTCAAGACGTGGTCAGTTAATCCTTTGCCGGGTTTGCGAGGTGCTGGGCGTTCATCAAACTGATCTACAAAATATGGGAAGGTGATCAGATCAATTTCGGGATCGTACAAGGCAATAAAGAAATTTTCCGCGGGCATCAATTCCAAGAGGATGACATGTATCGATTTAAAAAGCTCATCCAGGTTTATTGATGTGATGGTGGATTCGGCAATCTTGTACAGGATCTCCTGGACCTTACCGGTGAAATATTTCTCAGTGATATCCTGGCCAATACTTGCAATTGCGGTGATTTTGCCTTCATCGTCTCGTAGAAGTGTGTTATTCCATGAGATCAAGGATTGTTCCCGCGATTTGGTGAGCAGCATATTCTCGTTTCTTTGCGGAATTACACCCTCTTTTGCACGGCTTAGCATGATGTGCTTTAGTTCGGCCACATCTTCTTTCGGTATAAAATGATCATAGAAATTGATGCCCATGGCTTCGTCTTTTTGATACCCGGTGATCTCTAAGAAATGACTGTTGCAAAACGTAATATTGCCTTCGATATCGGTAATCACCGCGAACAATTTCATGGCTTCCATCAAGGTGCGCAGGTTTTGTTCAGATTGCATATTTGCCAATTCAACGCGTTTTCCATGAGTGATGTCTTCACCAATAGATTGGTATTCGATGAATTGACCCTCGTCATTTCGAATGGGTTGGGTTTTCCAACGATACCAAAAAACCTCTTCATTTTTACCAATCACCTGGTGTTCACTTATTTCTGGATTCATGCTTGGGTTTAGGTCTACCAGAAGGCGTTCAGCGACTCGTTGAAACCTTTGTGAAGGAATCTCAGAAAGCCGACAGCCGATTACATTGGCTGATGTGGTTTCCAGGAACGAACATAGAGCCTGATTGGCAAAGGTAATCAGCCCATTAGGCTTGAACCGAATGATCATCTCTGGGTTGTCTTCGACAATGGCCCTGTATCGGGCTTCACTATTTTGCAGCTCGATTAGGGTTTCTTGACGTTCGCTTACATCTCTGACTACACCTATGTAGGCCAACGGAGTTCCATCTTTACCAGTGATGGCTCGAATGCTGGCTTCAATCGGAAACAGACTGCCATCAAGCCGTTGTACCTGATAATTGCTGCGCCTGATGGATTCCTGGTTCATGGAATGAAGGAGCTCTTTTTCGATAATTGGTTTCGAGCTTGCGGACAGGAAGTCTAAAACAAACTTGCCTGACAAAGCAGATTCATTCTCAACCCCCAACATTTTTGCCAGTTGATGGTTAGAAAATAATATGCGCCCGTCTGAATTGACCAAAACCACACCATCTGGAGAAATTTCAACCAGGTTTCGGTAATGGTTTTCGCTCTCAACTAGGGCTTCTTCGACCCTTTTTTGATCGGAGACGTCGATGATCCAACCTTCAAGTGCCACAACTTTTCCACCACTATTGAATACCCCCTTGCCTTGTTCTTGCACATTGCGATATTCCCCGTTGGCGTGTCGGATGCGATAACAGATTGAAAAGGGGCGATTCTCTTTAAGCGCGGTATTGATCTCTTTATGAGTTCTCCAAAGATCCTCAGGATGAATCAAGCTCGAAAAGGAGAAATCTTTTTTTCCGATGAAACTTTCAATAGGATACCCCGTTAATTGGTAACACCCTTCACTTAAAAAATGCATCATCCTGTTTTCGTCATTGTCACAGCGATAGACAACGCCAGGCATGATCCCCAAAAGAGAGTCAATTTTTGCCGGATCAATCTTGCCATCTTCAGCTGATTCAACCTGGTTTTTCTCTATTATTACCAGGTGGGCTTTTTCTCCAAAATACTCGAGTTCCAACAGAGAGGAAACCTTAATCCAACTGGATTTATTGATAGGGTCTTTTAGTCTGCGAATATGATTGATCTTGTTGTTTTGTTTATCAAACGCCACAAACTCATTTTTTACTATTTGAAAATCTCGGATGCAAGCCGAGTTGGAATATAAAACCTCTTCATTTTCTGAAATAACCAGGATGGATGATTCAAGAGACTCTGCCCAAAAGGAGAGCTTGTTGTCGGTGTGGGTTGTGTGAAATTCTTCGATGAGGCTGTCAGGCATATGGTTCACTTTATATCTTGTCAATCATGGTGACTCGATTTCTTCCATTCTCTTTGGATTTATACAAAGCTTTATCCACGGTTTTGATCATCATACTGATAGAGGATATTTGTGAATTGGCACCAGTAACGCCAGCGCTGATGGTAACATTGATCTTTCCGACCGAAGTGTTGAAGGGTTGATCGGCAACCGACTTTCTAATTCTTTCTGCTACCACCTTTGCATTATCCGGTTTCTGTTCAATCAACAATATCAAAAACTCTTCGCCACCATATCGCGAAATGTAATCGGTATCTCTGATCTTGGTGCGTGCCCTGGCTGCGATTTCCACCAGGATCTCGTCGCCAATGGGATGACCATAAACGTCGTTAATGGCCTTAAAGCGATCAATATCCATCATGATCAATGAAAGTGGACGGGAATATCGCTTTGCAGCGCCAAACTCTCTCTGGGAGACTTCGTCAAATCCACGACGGTTTAATACATCTGTTAATTCATCGGTGATGGCGAGTCGTTGTACTTCTTGAAGCAGGTTGGCGTTCTCAATGGCAACAGCGACTTGTCCACCAAAAATACTGGCTGCCTGAACATCAATCTTTTGCAACCCGTCTCCCCATAAGAAGAGAATCCCAATGGATTCCTTTTCCACCACCAGTGGAGCCAGAATACATTTTGTGTCTGAGGATACTAATAAAGAATCCAGCAATTTCCTTGAGATGGAATGAAACGCAGGCGGAATAATGTGGGTGACAATAACTTCTGGATCTTCCAAGAAATAGGCTTGTTGTTCATCAAAGACCTGTTTGAGATAGGGAATCTTTGAGATCGTTATTTCAATCTTATCGGATGAAACCCCTTGTATCTTCTTTGCAAAATTGATCAAGTCAGATTGAATGGATGAGTAAGCCATGAGTAAACCGTCAGAAGTCTTTGCGCTCAACGTAACCAGGCTGTGAATTTTTAATAGTTCCAATTCAGTGCCGATCGTTCTCATCACTTCTTGAGTCTCTAACCCCCTTTTAATGGCAGTGGAAACTCGACTGAGCGACTCGATTAGCGCATTCGCATGGCTTAATTTTTGAGATTGTCTCTTTTCAAGCTCGAGTGAATGGATCTTGGCAATTGCAGTTGAAATTTGAATCGCAGCATACTCTCCCAATGCACGGATCTCATCGGTTACCTGCTCAATTCGAGAATAGCCAATGATAATGGCTCCCAATTTTACCTCTTCTGTTTTAAGGGGGAGGCAGAAAAGAGTTTTTTCCTGATAGAGACCGTGAAATCTATGCGACATGATATCAGAATGCGTGATGTCTTCGATGAGTGTTGATCTGCCATCATCCAGAAGTTGGGCTGTCAGCGTTGGATCTCCCGGATCCGAAGCACCATGGATGTAATCCTCTTTGCGTTTTCCTGTAGCCGCCCAGCCTTTTACGGTTCCTGATTCTTCATCCCAACGAGAGATGTACACATTCGAACCGTCCAAAAGATCAGTCAATTTCTCTGGCAGAATATCAAAGATTTGATCAACTGTTTTGGTTTTCAGCACTATTTGAGTGAGATCGTTTAATAAAACCAGCTTGGAACTTAACCTGGTGGTTGCATCAAAAAGTCGGGCATTTTGAATGGCCAAACCGACTTCACTCGCAAAAATTTTTATGGCATTCGAATGTAGTTTATTAAAAAAACCCGCAATGTCACTGTCGCAATTAATGAATCCGATCACTTCGTCTTTAGAAATGATGGGTGAAGCAATGTGAGATTTAATCCATTCAGATTCAGGCAGAGTGTGCCAGTTTTGTTCCAGATGGGGATAGTAAGATAAAACTGGTTGTTTGGTTTCAAACATTTGTTTTGCATGAATGATCTCATCCAGGTCAAAAACCTTTGATAGCATGACCTTCTCTGTCCCAAGCAGGTCATAACCTTTTGATCGAACGATCCTGGCTTTTGTGCCTTCAATCAACATGATATTGGCGGTTTTAAAGGCTACCACTCGAGCCAGGTTTTCAAGAATTCGATCCAAGACTTCATTTAGGTGCAGACTGCTGTTTAGCGCCATGGACACATCGGCCAACGCGGAAGCCAACACTTGATGGTTTTCTTCAATGTCAATGGGGGTTGGTCTTGCGGGCTCTACTAGTAATGTTTTTTTGGATCGACTATTTTTCAAGTTCCTGCTCCAATCACGACAAACCAACGTCCGGATTGTAAACCGCCAATAATTGAACTATTTTAATTGCTGATAGATTACCATCAATTATACGAATCGATGCAAGAAACGTGCAAGTATAAAGAGAAATGTATTTGGGTATTGAACATTCATCACAATTTCAGCGTGACTGTAATATTCTGAATTATTCTATTTATTATTTCAGAGTTATGGTAGAATGTGGTGGTCAGATGCTCGGGTGCCCCCCTCACCCGGGCATTTGACATTTAATCCACCAAAATGGTTTAATTAGATTGAAGAGGAGCCGAGAACGTATGCAAAAACGCTACCGTGGGTTGTCTTTTATAGGCCTGTTATTAAAAATCATCGGTGTTTTCGAATTGATCGTTGGGTTTTCTTGTCTGATCATCGTCCCGCTGGTGGCATCTGATCAATTGTTAGCCCAATTGGGGTTGATCCAACTTTTCCCGGGGTCGGGATTAGCACTTGGAATTTTGTTGGGGGGTGTGATATTTTTAATCGGTTTGGTGGCTGGGTTGTTGTCTTTTTCAGCCGGAGAACTTTTTAATGTGATGATTGCTATTGAAGAGAATACACGCGCTTCTCTTAAACTTCTGCAAGAGAAAGAGTAATTTTTCAAACTTCAGGAGGCCAAATGTTCCGACGTCCGAGGTTTAGACTAATCAGGCGGCAACCAGAGAACGAAATGCCCCCTGTGTTGGAAAATGCAGACCACTTGATGTCTACGGGCCGTTTTTCTGAGGCAGCAGAACTATTTGAAGATTTGGCTCACGGCGCTCAAGCCCATGGATATTCAAGGGATGCTCAATTCTTTTTGGCGGCTGCTCACTGCCGAATTCAAGCACGTCAAATTGATCCAGCCATGTTGGATTTGAAACAAGGTCTTGGTATCTTAAGCTCCAGGCGGAAATTCGTGCGTTTTCAGCATGCCTGTTTGCGTTCCATCGAGGAGTTGAAATCCGCAGGGTTCATTACAGAGTCTCTGGAGATCTCCAAATTGCTTGATTCGATGGCTCAGATCTTTCCTTCGAATATTCAAAAACAGCCAAATGTGTCGCTACGACAATTTCCTGCAAATTGCGCATCCTGTGGAGGTGTCTTGCGGTCAGATGAAGTAGATCAGATTGACGAATACACTGTGGAGTGTCCGTGGTGTGGATCTGTCATACGCTGTGAGTAGGATTGAAGAATAAAAGAAACGCCCTGAGGCGTTCCTTTTTTTGGCGGGGAGGGAGAGATTCGAACTCTCGGTCGAGTTTAAAGCCCGACAATCACTTAGCAGGCGATCCCGTTCGGCCACTCCGGCACCTCCCCGGGTATTCAATTGATTTTCAGATCTGGCGGAAGGGGAGGGATTCGAACCCACGTTGGCTTTCACCAAACCTGTTTTCAAGACAGGCGCCTTAAACCACTCGGCCACCCTTCCATTTTCTTGCAAGGACAGTCATTTTATCATGGTTGAGCCTGGCAGACAAGGAAGTTCAAACTGCCTGATTATAAAAACCTGGGTTTATCGGAGGGTTTGACACCCAGGTCAGCCGGGTTTACCGATATATTTTTCAGTGCTTCAAAGGTCAGGTCATTGATGTTCAAATTACGGCTGGTTTTCAGGTGGTCGAACAGTAACAGATAACTATCCGTGATCCCGGTTTTCCAATCCAGGGCAAGTAGAGCAGCTGTTCTTTGAATTTGACTGGAATCTCCACCCTCGATCTCGGTGAAGTTGCCAAATGGCATTTCATCCAAGGTTATTTCAAGATCTCCGTATTGATAAATGGTGCGCCACTTTTCGTATTTCAGGCTAAGTCGGTACCCCAGCTCTTCGAGCAAAGTGGATGCTGCTTGAAAATCATCGACTTCAAGTTCGATCTCAGGCCGCATGCTGACCCCATCCTTCACTTGCATTGGTCCTTTATAAGTGAGAATGATCGAAGTGTCTTGCCTCAGGCGTAAAACCCTGTGTTCCCTTGCCAGGCTCATATCTGGAGTGTCAAAACGGTAATTGACCTCCCGGGTTCTTGGACGGACTAAAGTGGCACCGATGCTGCGAACCCTTTTTTCATAAGAAGCCATATCAGTCAAGAAAAATTTTATTTCGATTTCAAGGGGTGGATTGTTCATCTTCTCCGCCTTTTATTGGATTGGTCATTGGAGGTTTATTTTTGGAATTGTTGAAAGAGACTATATGGGGTTGCAAGATGATAAGAGATAACAAAATGAATGTTACTAGAATAAAGGTGATCATCAAAGGGAGTATCTGTTGCCTGAAAGGCAGTGGATTTTGACTGATCAGGATGCGGTCTACCCAAAACCAGATGGCAGTAAGGTTTGAAATGATACTGCCAAACAAGCTGCTCCATGAATAACGCTTCCATAAGGTTACGGCAGCCAAAAACAAGGCGAGAAAAAGAAACACATTCTTAAAGATGCGGTAAAGCACCCCCCCAAGAGATGAAAAATCCAACATCCAATTCCAGCTTTTGACCACCCCGATCATCCCAACCAAGGCAGCCATACTGGCTAAACCAAAAAACACAACCAAAAGAGTCAACAAAAATGGGCGCTTCAATTTCAATGAAGACTTACCTCCCAGGCATGCACATGGGCGCGGTCAGAATCGTGGGTATTTAAGATCGAAATGGATATTTCTGCCGCCTGGGTTGGCTGCTCAAGATCAAAGATGACATCGCGGATCTCGTTGCTTTCGGGCACCTGCTTCGAGAGTCTGATCGGTTCTTCCCCATTAGAAGGTGTCACAAGGATCTCAAAGGTGGTTGCGGTGCCGCCAATTCGCAGCACGATCTGCTTTAACTCTACAGCCTCAGCTGGTTTTATTTGGAGGATCATCGGGTTTGATTCAAGCGTGCGCACCATGCTGTTGCCATCACCATCAAACAAGTTTTCAATGCTGCCCATATCCAGTTGTGGATAGGCAATGGTTAACTTGTTGCCAGCAGGATCAGTAACCTCAATTTCTGATAGTTTACGCCTGGCAGCTTCTTCCTGTGCCAGGATTTGGTCGATATCATCTACATATTCCAAACGAACAAAATAGAAACCGGGTTCTCCATCTGGATAGTCTATTGTTTTGATGATGTCAATGGTTTTAAATTTCTCACTGGCTTTGGCGTTTTCATATTCCTGGGGGATCAAAATGAAAACTTGACCAGGTTGGATTTCATGTTTCTCATACATATAACTGTCAACGCTGCCCATATCAAAAGGCATCGGGTCATTGAAGAAGAAACGTGCAAGCACGTCGGTACCGTTTGCCCAGGAAGGAGACAAGAAAATCTTTTGATTTGGGTTTTTCTTGAGCATGTTTTTGATCTCGCCAAACACCTGGAGAGCGCCATATTGTTGGCCGCCCAGGGAATAATTAGAGAACCACAACGGACCATTAACAAGCGCGTCTCGTACCATGAAACCGTTGAAGGTGGTCAATCCCAAACCCACCAGACAGACCAGCACGACTTTTGGCACCTTGGCCTTTTCGATCCACAGCAGCACTTGGTCAAGCCCAATAGCGGTGAGCACCACCGCCGGGATCACCATAAAGAGCCCTCGCGTGACAGCAGCTCCCGCCAGGGCTGCACCGGCTGGGGCGGCCAGCAAGGAGATCAGAAAGACACGATATTGAGGTTTTTTGATCCGCCAGGCTGCCAGGCCAAAACCCAAAGCGAAGAAAGGCAGCGTCCAACGCAGCAAGTGGCCGTAATCTTTCATCACATGACGTTCCAGATCTATGTTGTTGGGTAGGAACCAAAAGAACGGATTGAGCATTTTCAAGTATTCGCCAAAATACTTACCTAATTTTTCAGACAACGGAATATTCTGGATCCAATAGGAATCCAGTATCTGCAAATGACGCAGGTTCTCGTCTGGATGCAAAATCATGAATCGAAGGTAAGGAATGGCCAGCACACAAGCCACGCCCAAACCGATCAAAATCGTTTTCCAATTCTTAAGATGGGTACGGATGTCGGTCAATAACAAAGCCACGGCAGTGACCGCCATGACCATCTGCGCCGGGCTGTAGCTGTAAAAACATAAAGCGCCAAAGATCACTGCGGCGTAGAGGTATTTGGGTTTTCCATCCCGGTATTGCATATAAGTGTAAAGAAAAGCGGCATAGAACGAAACCGCGATCACGACCTCAAAGGCTGTGCGGGAATGCAGGAACCAGGCGGGTGTGATACTTAAAAGAAGTACCCCGGCGAAGGCGTATTTTGATTTGATGTGATTTTTCAAGATCAGGGCCACTGCCAGCGCTGCCAGTAGTGAGATCAATACTGATGTTCCACGTGTAGCCCAAATGGATTTTCCAAACATCAGCCAGGGAAGGATTTGAGCGTACACTGATGTGCCCAGGTTGTATTGGCCTCCATTAACGAAATAGGTAGGGAGCACTTCTCCACGGTAGTCTTTGAAGTTATCGCGCACCAGGTCAGCTGCCAGCACGGTTTGCACTGCTTCATCGGTGAAAAAATAGATCGGGTAATGATCCAAACCGATAAAACGTGAAGCCAGATAAACCAGCAATGCCAAAGTGATCAGCAAGCCTTGCCACGAGAACTTATTTTTTGGAATAACTTCAGGATAAGGATTGGGTGCGGACTGGCTGACAAAGGGTTGGGTCTCTGGTTCGTTGGTTGATTTAAAGCCAGGCGATGGTTCAAAGGGACTGGTGAAAGTCTTTCTTTCAAGAGATACGGGCTTTCCATCCGCATTTTGCTGCTTGATGCTAACAGTTAAACTGGCCCCAGGTTCCAATGTGATCATTACATCCGTCTTGGTTCGAGAACGCGCGTTCACCTCCACCTGCCGCTCAACTCTTGTAGTAGGGTTGTCATCAGGTGAAGCAAAAGGCTGAACGGAGGAGGAATTGTCCATGGTTTTTCCCACCAGTAAAAAGATTATAGCATGAGGCGTTTATTTCCAATCCACTTTTTACTTGACTTCCCTTCAAAGCCGGATATACTCTCAATAGAGAGGGTTGAATATGAAGATCTCTTTCTGGGACTTTTTAAGCGGTTTATTGATCATTGCCACCATCGCGGTGCTTCTCGTGGTGGGTATCATCTTCTTTAATCCCAACTCCTCATTAAATCCTTTTCCATATCCCACTATGCCGGTGCTGCTGTCAATTCCCACCAGCACCTCCACGCCGTTCATACTGCCTCCCACATGGACGCCCACACCTAAAATTACGCCAACACCTAATCCTTGACGTGTTACAATCCAACCTGAAAAATAGATCAAGAATTGAGAGTGAAAATGAGCGATCAAATCTCGGTGGATGTATTTAATCATCTGGTCTCGTTGGCAGCCCTCGAACTCAGCCAGGATCAGGCGGAATACTTGCGGACGCAGCTGAATAATCAGCTTAAAGTGATCCAGGAACTGAAGGATATCCCGCTTGATGAGAACATACCGATCAGCCTGCATGGCGTACCCTTCGATAAGGAAGGCAGTTCACTCCCGCGAGAGGATGAATGGAAGCCCTATCCTGATCCACAGACCATTTTGGATCAATCACCGCAAACCGAGGATCGTTACATTATCGTTCCTGATATTCCCCATACCACATTGAAGTAGGCCAAAATGGAATTATGCGATCTTTCAGCGCTTGAACTTACCCGCTTACTGCGGCAAAAAAGGACTTCCGCGGTTGAAATACTTGAATCCACAATGGAGCGCATCGGTGCCGTGGATGGGCGCAGTGGTGCCCTGGATGCCGGTAATTTGACCCCTGAAGACAAAGCCAAAGTGCATGCCTTCATTACGATCACGGATGAGCGCGCGCTTGCCCAGGCAAAAAAGGTGGACGACTTGCTTGCCAGAGGTGAAGATCCTGGTCCGCTGGCCGGGGTGCCTTTCTCAGTCAAAGATATCTTTTGTGTGAGTGGAACCCCCTCCACGGCGGCCTCCCGCATTCTGGCCAATTTCAGGGCGCCTTACACGGCCACGCCAGTGTCGCGCATGGAAGAGGCCGGCGCCATCATGGTGGGCAAGGTCAACCTGGATGAGTTCACTTTTGGTTCTTCGAACGAGTCCTCAGCCTTTCAGCCCAGTCCGCGCAACCCGTGGAACACCAATCACGTGCCAGGTGGTTCCTCGGGCGGCAGTGTGGCCTCCGTGGCAGCCAATGAAGTGCCACTGTCTTTAGGGACTGACACGGCTGGTTCGGTGAGGCAGCCGGCGGCTTTCTGCGGGGTGGTGGGTTTGAAACCCACCTACGGGCGAGTTTCACGTTACGGATTGATCGCTTTCGCGTCTTCCCTCGATTGCCCGGGACCGGTCGCGCGCACAGTCAGCGACGCGGCTGCCATGTTGCAGGTTATTTCAGGCGCGGATGAACATGATGCCACTGCAGCACCAAACGAAGTGCCTGATTATCTTTCGTCGCTTGATAAAGGGGTCAAAGGCCTGCGTATTGGGCTTTCCCCCGATTACTTCAAGATTACTTATCCAGATCCCAATACAGGCGAGTTGCTGGTGCAATCCCTACCGGTTGAGATTGAGCAGTCGGTGCGCCAGGCTGCTGAAAAACTGGCCGATATGGGTGCGGAGATCATTGAAGACATCCCAATGCCCAATACCCGCTACGGTATTCCGGCCTATTTTGTTATCAGTCGGGTGGAAGCTGCCTCGAACCTGCACCGATTTGACGGAGTAAAATATGGCTTGCGCACCAACGTGCCTGTCAACGATTTAACCCAAATGTACCGCCAAACCCGTAATGAGGGATTTGGTCTGCAGCCCAAGTTGAGGATCTTGATGGGTATGTACGTGAGCGCCGCTCAATACAGCGAGGAATACTACAAACGTGCTTTGCGTGTGCGGACCTTGATCCGCCGCGATTTTGAGACCATCTTTGACCCTCAAGGGAAACATAAGGTGGACGCCCTATTAACCCCCACAACCCCCACCACCGCCTTTGAAATGGAGGCTGTCTACGGTAATTCCGTGCTAATGCAGTACGCTGACCAGTTGACCGTGCCTGCCAACCACGCCGGCGTGCCGGGCATTTCTTTGCCTGCTGGTTTGGATGCTCAACAAATGCCTATCGGGATCCAGCTTCTGGGGGCTGATTTCAGCGAAGGCAAGCTGCTTCAGATTGGCCGGGCTTATGAATTGGCCACTGAATCTGAGCCCTGGCGCAAGATCAGACCACAGGTGTTGCGGTAGATTAGTGTCGCAAAAAGGCTTTTTCTCGATGCGCATGATTAAGGGTGCACTCATTGTGATCTTGTTGCTTTTCAGCAGCCTGGCCTGTCGAGCTTCAGATGACCTGGTTAGTAGAATCACGCATGCCACCCCGACCTTTTCCACCACGCTCAGGGCGAGATTTGTGGGGTCGCTCACACCCACCATCACGCCGTTGGCCACTGAAACCAGTCTGCCAACTTTCACTCAGACACAGGCTCCGACGGACGTCTTTTCCCTCGTGCCGAGCAGCACCATCGCCATGGAACCCACCTTTACACTTACAACAATCGCAACTGTCACGCAGACTAAAATAACGTTTACAAAAACCCCCACGGTTCTTCAACCTACTGTTGCCCCAATCAACAACCCAGGTGGCTGTAACGGATCAGATGCGGTGATTGAAAGCGCGGTATTAAGTCTGATCAATTCACAACGTTCAGCGGCCGGAGCTGGTTCTGTGAGTCTATCTTCCAGTCTGTCTGAGATCGCCAGAAGTTATAGTCGTTCCATGGCTGAGAATGATTTCTTCAGTCATGGCAACCTGGTGGGGAGGGTAAATCCCAACAGCACCTATCAGGCGGTGGGCGAGATAATATACGCGGGCCGCGATTCTGATAATTCTGCTTCCGCTGCGGTGACAGCCTGGATGAACAGTCCACAACACCGTGAGAAGTTATTAAACCCGATCTACACTCTGGCCGGTGTGGGTTATTGGTGCGATCCTGGCAGCACTTATGGCGGTTATTACACGGTCGATTTCGCAAAACCATTTTAAGTTAGAATATTTTTACCAAGCGATAAAGAGGCATTATGACTGAATACGAAGCAGTGATCGGGCTTGAAACGCATATCCAGTTGAACACCACCACCAAGGTGTTTTGCTCGTGCAAAGCGGATTCGTGGATCGATCCGCCCAACACCAACATTTGCCCGGTTTGCTGCGGGCTACCCGGAGTGCTGCCTGTGCTCAACAAAGCGGTGGTCGAGAAGGCTGTCTTGCTTGCAAAAGCCATGCATTCAGAGATCAGGCCGCTTTCATTTTTTGACCGCAAGAATTATTTCTATCCTGATCTGCCCAAGGGATATCAGATTTCCCAATTTGACCAATCCATTGCCAAGGGCGGATATCTTGATCTGCCTGTGCCAGCCAATGCCTCGCCGACCAAGGAAGCTTACATCCGCCGGGTGGGCATTTGGAAAGCGCATATCGAAGAGGACGCAGGCAAAACCAAGAATTCAGGCAACAAACGTCTGATCGACTTTAATCGCTGCGGAGTTCCCCTGGTGGAGATGGTCACCGCCCCCGACCTGCGCACCGCGGATGAGGCTGCCCAATACCTGACCCGTCTGCGTCAATTGCTGCGCTGGATTGGCATCTCTGAAGCCGACATGGAAAAAGGTCACCTGCGCTGCGATGCCAACGTATCCATCCGCGTGAAGGGTGAGAGTGTGTTGAATCCAAAAACCGAGATCAAGAACGTAAACTCCATTGATGCCGTCAAAGACGCCATTATCAAGGAAGTGGAGCGGCAGATCAAGGAAGTGGAAGCCGGCCGCCGTATCGAGGCCTGGACGCTCGAATGGGATGAAGACAGCGGCACGCTCAAGAAAATGCGTTCCAAAGAGACAGAGGCAGATTATCGTTACTTCCGCGAACCAGACTTGCTGCCCATCCGCCTTGAGGAGGACTGGAAGCAGTCGATTTTGCAGGATTTCCCCGAGCTGCCTCTTGAGCGGCGCTCTCGATTCCTCACACAGTATGGGCTGCCTGAATACGATGCCGAGATCCTCACTTCGGAGCGTAAGCTGTCGGATTATTATGAGAGCGCGGTCAAGGCTTATGGCGGTGACCCCAAGAAGGTCTCCAACTGGTTGATGAATGAAGTGCTGCGAATGATCAATGATCAAGGGCTTAATCCTGCCGAGATGTCGCTGACCCCGGCGGCACTGGCGTCCATTCTTAAACTGGTGGATGCTGGAACGATCAACATCAATACAGGCAAGAGTCTTGTCCTGAAAGTTCAACAGACGGGTAAAGCACCTGAGTCCATTGTGGCTGATGAAGGGTTGGGATTGGTGAGTGATGACAGCGCCATCCGCGCCGTGTGCCAGGAAGTGATCAACGAGAGCCCCGTTGAGGTGGCCGCTTACAAGGGGGGCAAGCTGACCTTGATGGGCTGGTTCGTGGGCGGCGTGATGAAGAAGATGCGCGGAAAAGCAGACGCGGCGAAAGCCAGGCAGATTTTGGAAGAGCTGCTTAAATAAAAAAATAATGTCCGGCACTATCTTAAAGTGCCGGACATTATTTTCGTTTTTGTTATTTTTGAAATATATTGACAATTTGATTGAACAAGGCCGGGTTGTTATCGCTAAAGCGTTCATCCCAGCTCGAGAAATTGATCAACAGCGAAATCGTGATCGTGAATAAAGCGAAAAAGACAACCAGAACCAATACAAGCGTGCGTTCCGCTTTTGTAACACTTGTGCGTTCCAGAATCCGCATGATCAACAAAGAGGTAATGATCACCAATTGTGGAACGATATCTGCCAGATAGCGCATGGTGGCGAATACGTACAACATGTTGACAATAAACCCCACCAGAAAAGAACCAAAGAGCAGCCACCAGATGGAAGTGGGCAAGGTTGGCTTGCCATACCTGGCGGGAGTAACTGGTGCTTCTTTAACCCAAAGCCAACCTTTTTTCAATATACCCACCAATGGCAGGATCAACATCCAGAAAAAGGGGATGGAACATAATATTCCCGTTATCTGTTCGGCATAGTAATAATGTTCAGGCAAATGGATGATGGCCGTCCAGGAGTTGTCGGCAGTGGCGAAGAAAAATGGGAAAGCGTGTGAATCGAATTGATAGGGCTGAAACAGGGTCAGGTAGATATTGGGGATCACGTAGCGAAGGGAGAACAGTTGGCGGAAGTCTTCTGGCAGAGCTTCTCCTGTGAGTTGGAAACGCAAGCCTGATTCCGTAATACTGCCAAAGCGTGTGTAATTGAACCAAGCCAACCCACACGCGAAGATGACCAGGGGGATAAACAGGCATAAGATCGACTCCCAGGTTGATCTCTGTTTCAACCATTTTTTGATCAACACAAACAGGGTCACTCCGACCACAAAAAAGACACTGAACATAACGGTCATGCGTGATGCTACGGCCGCGCCCAAACCAAACCCAGCCAACAGGAACCAACCCCAAGCTTTCCTGTCGGCGGTCAACCCTTTAATCAAACCGTAAAGCCCCATAATATAGAAGAACTGACAAGACGCAATGGCAGTTTCGTAGACATGGGGTCGATTGATCAACCAGAAAACCGGCGTGGAGAGTCCGCCCACCAGGATAAAAATCGACAGTAACCAGGCTGGCACGGAAGGGAAATACTTCTTTCTTAATGCACCCAAGATCAAAGCCAGAAATATGCTCAGGCCAGTAGTAAAAAATAACAGCAGATACTGATCTTCCACAACTCCAGGGTGGATGGCTTTTGCGATGGACGCCACCAAGGCTGGAACCGGACCCCAATAAATGTAGTACTTGCCTTGATAATACGAGGCATCCCAGATGTAATGAATGCCTTCGCGGGATTTCCAATCATAGGGATCACTCAGTTGAGCCAGTTCGGCTGGTGGTTCAACTGCCAGGGAGGTTTTGCCCGCCAGAAACCCATCGGCTTCCAGATCAAAATAATTGGAATAAGGAGTGAAACGAGTCAGAGTTCCACTGGTCATGTACCACAGGGAAACGATAAAAACGAGGATCACCCCTACTGCCGCCCAAAACAGATCGTTTGAGTGGAAGAAGCGGCCGACAGAGGTCTTCGTCCCGACCTCGGGATCGTGAAGGGGGAGGCGAGCCATTAAGGAATGCCATTTAGCGCTCAGTTTGCGCCCCAGGTGAAGTTTGTCTTCCAAACGTGACACCCCGAGTGCCAGCAGAGGGGCAAGAAGGAAAAAAATTCCAACCAATGCCATTACTTTGCGCAGACGCCCCGGTGTCGGGTTATTATCCATCCCGAGTTGATAAGCGAAAAGAGACACTACGAGCAGGATTGCTCCAAGCAGTATGGATAGCACGGTGCTGATGAGTTTAAATCGACGATATCTCATAGATGTTCTTCCATTGTAATTTCTTTCAGGTTGACGCAAAGACAGATTTATAAAAAAACTAAAAATTACGGATGACTAATTCGCTATACTTTATATTCCCTTGCATCTTGGCGCCTTGGCGAGAGGTTAGGGTCTATTTAAATATTCCTCAAATTTCTGCAAAGCTGTCTCGAATGCGGCTCGCCCCAGTCCCATGCGAAAGGCATGATCGTCCCAGCCCAAAGTGGTGGCGGGTTGTATGAGCACGCCCGCTTCACGCGCCATCTTCTCGGCGAAGACTTCCACCGAAGGCACATTCATCTCCACCAGCGCTGTAGACCCGGCCAGCGGCCGCCGCCAGGTGAACAATTGAGGCCAGCGCTCAAAGAACGCATCCGCCAGTTTCAGGTTGGTTTCCACCAGGTCGAGGCTGTGCTGACGCAGTTGTTCGCGCACCTTGAGCGCCGCGGCTGCCAGGAATTCGGTTGGCGCGGGCGGGCAGATGCTGGTGTAGAACTTCCAGTTATAGAGGTTCTCTCGCAGCTCACGGTCATGCACGATCAACCATCCGCTGCGCAAGCCGGGAAGGCCGTAGGTTTTGGAGAGACCAGAGAGCACCACGGAGCGTGGGCAAAGATCCGCGACTGAGGGGATGCTTGGCGTGCCGGTGTGCACCAGGCCAAAATACATCTCATCACAAAACAGGATCAACCCATGTTTATTTACAGTGTTTATTAATTGATCCAGCTGCGGCCGGCTGGGTAGGAATCCAGTTGGGTTGTGTGGAAAATTTACCACGACCATTTTGGTTTGGGCGGTGATCAAGGTTTCAAGTTCGTCGAAATCGAGTTCCCATTGGGTCAGGCCGGGTTTGAAACGCCAGCGTTTCACGTTACCGGCACCCACCACATGCTCAAACATATTGATCAGGGCATCATACGCCGGGCACAGCGCCACCACTTCATCACCCAGGTTGAGAGCGGCACGGGCGGCCAGGTAGATGCCCTCGATGGGTGTTCCCAGTTCGATCACTTCATCCGCTTTTACCTGTGTGTAGCTCTCAGCAATCGCCTGGCGTAATAGGGGATTGCCTGCTGATTCAGTGTATCCCAGAGAGAGTCTGCCAAAATCAGCGAGCGACACGCCGGCCATTTGCAGCAATTCGTCCACACGAACCGTTTCACAATCGGAGTTGCACAGTTGATATGGGGTGGTGAATTCGTATTTGGCAAAGAAATGTTCGGTGGCAAAACGGGCGATCTTCATTAAAAATCATCCCCGGTTGGAAGGGTGGCATTTTTCTTTTTCATCAGGTGAGCCAATTCCACCAGTAAAACCGCCGCGATCAGGATGATGAAGGCCATCTGTGTGTCTTTGCCGATCAGTGGATAATCCACCAGGCCGTGCACCAGGCCGACCAAAATGATGTTATCAGTGCGGATGTAGAGCCAGGAGAATGCGATGCCCATGACCAACAGCACCAGCATGCTCAGGCCGATGACTGCCCAGGAGCTTTCACCATTGACCATTTCAAAGACGCGCACCGGGAAGTGCCATATGGCAAACAAGAAGCTGGTGATGAGCACCGCCCAACGGGTCACGGCTTTGGTGATGCGTTTCTCGAGAGCGTCGCGAATGAGGGTCATGAAATAACCCCTGAAGAGCAGTTCCTCGCCGATGCCCACGAAGAGCCAGGTGCTGAGAATGTTGGCACCGATCTTCCAGGCGGGGATTGTGCCAAGCACTTTTAGTTCCACGGGCACGTCCACGATGCGGGTCAGGTGCAGCACGGCGGCATATACCAGCCAGCTTGAAACCAGCAGCAGAATAGCCTGAAGGATCGATTTGTAATTAATGGTCAGTTTGATGCCAGCCTGATGCAGCCCCCAAAAGGCCAGGGTAATGAAGATGGCATACAATCCCAACTGCAGGAAATAGACGGGCAAGCCGCTCATGTTAAAAGAATTAATGGCTATGAAAAACACCACCGGGAAGATCACGGCTAGCAGCCCAATGATCCATGGAAAAAACTTTTTTTGGGTGTTTGATTGATCAGACATATTCAGTTACTTTCATATAAAACCGTTCTGGACGTGTCACGAGTACGGGTAGATCATTATTTCCAGGCTTCAGAAATCCGTTTGTAGGTCACGGTCATGTCCTCTGGGATCACGCGCGTTTCGCCCGTGGTCGACATGAAGTTGGTGTCGCCGCCCCATCTCGGCACGATGTGAATATGGACGTGTTCCGCGATACCAGCGCCAGCCGCCGAGCCCATATTGATGCCGATATTGAACCCTTCCGGCTGGTAGACCTTGCGCAGAATACCCACTGATTCATTGACCAATTCCATCATCTCCGCGCGGATGGCGGGGGTGAGATCTTCGATGCTTGAGACGTGTTGAAAGGGCACCACCATCAGGTGACCGCTGGTGTAAGGGAAGCGGTTCAGGATGACGAAGGCCTGCTGGCCGCGGTGAGCGATAAGGTTTTCGATGCCATCCTGCATCCTGGGGTAGCTGCAAAAGATGCATTCACCCGGTTTTTCATTGTCACTGATATAACGCATACGCCAGGGGGACCACAAGGTATCCATTTTCAATCCTTCCAACACGATTGGCTTAATTCTACATGATTTACACATTTTTATCCCCGTATTTATTGACATCTCCAAAGGGCAAAGGTATGCTATAACCACTGCTTATGAGACAACCTTCCTTGTTTCCCATTCGATCCCTCACGGTCAGCGACGTGTCACGCTATTTGCGCGAACTCATGGATAGTGACGAGATCTTGCGTGACATCTGGGTGAGCGGAGAGATCTCCAATCTCTCTCGGCCGTCCTCGGGGCATATTTATTTCACTTTGAAAGATAACACTTCCTCGCTCAAGTGCGTGGTGTGGAAGACCACTGCCATCCGCCTGCCGATCCTGCTGCAAAGCGGCATGGCCATTGAAGCCCACGGCGGTATCAGCGTGTATGAACGCGATGGCCAATACCAGCTTTATGTTGATTCCGTGCGCATGTCTGGTGAAGGGGAACTCTACCGTGAGTTCACGCGCCTGAAAGCTAAACTCGAAGCCGAGGGCTTGTTTGACTCTGATCGAAAACGTCCGCTGCCTGCAATGCCGACTCACATTGGCATCGTCACTTCTCCCACCGGCGCGGCATTGCAGGATATTCTTAACACGCTGCGCAGGCGTTACCCTTTGGCGCAAGTGACCCTTGCCCCGGCCGCCGTGCAGGGCGAGGAAGCACCGCCATCCTTGGTGAAAGCCATTCAACGTCTCAATCGCGACCGCTCTGTGGATGTGATCCTCCTGGCACGCGGCGGCGGGTCTCTCGAAGACCTGTGGGCATTCAACGATGAGCGCGTGGTGCGCGCCGTGGCAGATTCAGAGACCCCGATCGTCACAGGCGTGGGGCACGAGGTGGATTTCACGCTGTGCGATTTCGCCGCGGATCTGCGCGCCCCCACCCCCACGGCCGCGGCCGAAGTGTGCACCCCTGATCGTGAAGATCTGCGTGCCGGGCTGGAAGCGCTAAAATCGCGGTTGGGTTTTGCCCTAGAACGCGACGTGATGTATTTTTGGTCCGACTTGCTCGAGGTCAAACACAAGTTGAGCCAGCTTTCTCCGCTGTGGCTGGTGCGCAATGACCGCCAACGCCTGGATGAAATGGTCAAACGTGCTGATTCAGGCATATCCAACAAGATCAAACTAAAACGCGGGCAGGTCTCTGCCTTGAACGGAAAGTTGATTTCCTTGAACCCTTACGGCGTACTGCAGCGGGGTTATGCCATCATCAGTAATCCGGCGGGCAAGGTGGTCAGTAGTGTGTCACAGGTAAAACAAAAGGACCAGATCAACATCCGCCTGGCGGATGGCACGATTAAATCAACGGTGGACGAAATCCACGGAGGGTAGCGGTATGGCAAAAACAGAAAAGCCGGTCAAAGACCTAAATTATGAACAGGCCTTCAGTGAGTTGGAAGACATCATCGTGGCCATGGAAAGTGAGCAGCAGTCCCTTGAAGAGGCGGTCAGGATGTTCGAGCGCGGACAAGTGTTGGCACAACACTGCTCCACCCTACTGGATAACGCGGAGTTGCGCATCAAGGAATTGAATACCGATAAATCCACCACCGGCAACGCGGAGTAGCCCATGAAGACGATTTTGGATTATCCCGAACTGGTGGCATGCGCTGTGGCGTGGATTGCTTCATCTGTGTTGAAGATCCCCATTTTCTACCTGATGCATCGCAAATTGAACCTTAAACTAGCCTTCAGCACTGGCGGCATGCCCAGTTCTCATTCCGCCACCATGACCAGCACCACCCTGGCCATTGGTCTCTTTAGCGGCTTTGACCACCCGGCCTTTGCCATCGCGGTGGCCATCACCGGCATTGTGATTTACGACGCGGCAGGTGTGCGGCGCGAGGCGGGCTTCCACGCCGAGGCGCTCAACAAGTTAATGGACGACTGGTTCCTGATCTCCAAAACCCCGGCGGCTGAACAAAAACGCCTCAAGGAAATGCTGGGGCACACCCCGGTGGAGGTCATCGGCGGCGTGCTCACCGGCCTGGTCACGGCGTTGGTCTTGTGGCTCGTTTGGCCGAAGTAAATTGATTCTGAACCACGAAAAAACGAAAAACACGAAAAGAACGAAAATCAAAAGATGATTCGTTCAAATTCAACTCGTGGAACATGACCAAAATTCACGAGCAAACCAAGTCTCAATTTGGCTAGTTTTGAATAATTAAATAACTGTGCACGATGCTCGTCGATCAATCCTTTACAGGATTTCAATTCAAGAATGATGGATGAAAAACAAATAAAGTCAGGCCGGTATGTAAGATCAAGTTTTTCGCCTTTGTAAAGCACTTCCAATTCTAGTTGAGCAATAAACGGAATTTTTCTGAGATTCATTTCTCTTGCTAAGCACTCCTGATAAATTGCCTCCAAGAATCCACACCCTATTTGTTTGTAAACCTCAAAAATAGCCCCTGAATCGTATAAGATTCCTCTTTAAATAGTATCTTATTCTGATTACCATCATTTTGAGTATTCATTTTTCCTCCCATAAAGAATTTCGTATATTTCGTTCTTTCGTGGTTTAAGTTACTAAAAACCTAAATCTTTTAGATTTTGGTCAACGCTTTTCGAGTTGCGCGGCAGTAGATCATCCCAGAACTTCTGGTCGTAGCGGCGAGAACGCACCAGGATGGGCATGGGCACTCCCCAACCCAGCAGCAGCACTTCCTCTTTGGGCTGCAGGCGCGCCAGCATGCCGCGCAGGGCGTCACGCCCGGCCAGGCCTGAGAGCACGGCGGCAATGTCGCTTTCATCCCCCAACCAGCCCGAGACGCGCGTGCCAAGCTGCGACATGACCTCGTCGTAGATCTGTGAAGGCCGCTGATCGATGATCAAAAGCGTGACGTAATACTTGCGCATTTCGCGCGCGATGGTGCTGAAGGAGGTCTGCGAGGCCATTTCGCGGTTGAGCAGCTTGTGAGCTTCTTCCACCGCGATCACCAGCGGACGCGGCTCGGTCTTGCCGTGAGTGCGGAAGGCGTTGGTGCTCTCCTCCCAGGCGTCGCGGATCTTGCGGGTGAGCAGGTTCGAGACCAGCAGGTAATCGAGGTCAGACTCATAATCGCCAAATGAGAGGATGACGTGCTGCCCGACCTGCAGAGCTTCAATGATGTTTTTCAGGGGATTGGCAGTTTCTTCTTGGGACTCGTTATCGATGATGTAAGGGCGATTGAACACACGAGTCAGCTTACTGCGCAGCCCTTCGGCGGCGGCTACGTTGACCCCGGCTTCGTTGGCCCAATAGGCCACGCTGTCGGGAGCGGGCACTTTTTTGCCCTCTTCATTTTCCACCACGGAACCGATGGACATGGCTTTGAATTCGCGGAACCAGTTGGCCGGGCCAAAGGAATGCACCAGGGCATCCAGGGTGGTGGCGGTGGTGTCACGCAGATTAAGTTCGTGTGCCAGCAGCTCCACATCTTCCGGCTGGATATCCGATTCGCGGAACTCGAGGTAAAAATCAGGCGTCTTGCCGCGAATGGCGCTCTTGCGCCCCAGCCCCACCACGCGCACGCGCGCCGGGAATTTGCTGCGCAGACCGATCACCGGTTGGCCGGTGTCGGAGGCGGTGTCATCAAAGCCGTACTCGTTATGCATGTCGAAGACCAGCACAGAAGCGGCGTTGTGTTCGATCAAGCCAGCCAGGATGATGCGTGTCAGGAAGGATTTGCCCGAGCCGGTGGCGCCAAAGATGCCCGAACTGCGTTGCACGAACTTGTCAAGATTGATGCACACGGGATGATCCTGTTCGCGTGTACGTCCGATCTCAAAAAAGCCCTTTTGGGAGGAATCGCCAAAGATCTCAGCCACATCACCCGCAGAAGCCAGCCTGGCCAGAGCGTGATGCGCCGGCACGGTCTTGATGGGCAGCGGACGGGGGGTGTTCTCGTTCTGGTGAGTTTTGGCCCAGTTATCGTAATCCGGTGAGCCGGGTTCGGGTCCGCGCTCCAGCATCAAAGCAGGTAGCACCTCGAGGTTGGTGAAAAGGGTTTGCTCTCGCAGCAAGTTGGTCACGCGTGCTGATAACCTGTTCGCGGCGGGGATCTCGGCGTAGCGCGGGTCGGAAGCCGCCAACTGCAGGTCGGTCACCAGGCCGTAAAACTGCCAGTCGCCGCTTTCGAGCACCACAAAACCGCCCTCCTGCACCTGGTGGGCAGGCACGGTTAAACGCACGAACAAATTGGCTTTCAAGCCGCCGCCGACCACGTATCCGATGGGCTGGCCGGCAGAAATGGAGTTGTTGGGTTGATTGGTCATGGCGATTCCTTTATTCCACTACTTCTGAAACGGCACTGAGCACGTCCATCAATTGCGGGTAATCCTCTTTCATCAGGGCGATCACCTCGCGCAGAGCGTTATCCAGTTCAAGGCCAGCTTGCGAAACCTGCCGCAGGTGGGCGGTCACCAGATCTGCGGCGGGCAGGTTTTGGTCGCGCAGGATGGCACGCAGGTAGGCGAAGTGCCCGTGGGCGCAGAAGGAGGCCACCTCCTGTTCGGAGCAGGTGTAGATCTTGTCGAGGGAGAGCGGCGGCCGCGGCGGGCGGGATTGGGATACGCGGGCATCTTTTTCCCAGCCGATGAAGACCACGCTGATCTCAGCCGGCATGTTGCGGTTGGAGCGGTTGTCTTCGATCACTTCCTGTGAGATATTGGGCGAACTAACCAATTGGCGTACCAGCCCATCATCATCCACGTGGATCTCGTGCACCAACCCGTAGATGAGGCTGTGGTCGGTCAGTTGAATGCGCACCATCTGTCCAAAGCCAGGCTGTTCCAGCTCGTTAATCCGGCAGCCAAACACGCAGCCCGAGGTGTTGGCCCGCAGTAAACGTCCGATCATGATGGGTTCCATGTCACATCCTTCTTCTTCCCACATGTTCCTTGTGGGATTGTTTATTGGATTTCACAGCCGGTTGGCGGCCGTGAGCGATCAGTTCCTGTTCAATGGCTTCAGTCACCTGCTGGCGGTCATCCATTTTGACCACGGCAATCTCATGCGCGCGGATGAGCGGATAGGGGTAGGGTTTGTTGCCTGCCAGACGGGATTGCTCGACCAGCACGGACTGCAATAAAGCCAAGGAGGGTTTATCTTCCACCACCCAAAGGGGTGCTTCCACGCGCGCCAGGGCGGGAAGTTCCGTGCTGCCCACGTTGAGATAAAAGAAGTGCAGTGCCTTTTTGTTCTCAAAAGCGTTGGCCGAACTGGATTGCAGCTTAAAGACGGCCGAGCGTTCACCCGCCCCCAGCAGGGTGGCGAACAGGGTCAAGTCGGTGACACCGAGGAATGGCCTTTTGACCACATCCACATCGGTGAGCAGCAGTTCAAGCAATTTGATCACCAGGTCGGCGCGTGGACGATCCACGTAGCCGGCGGTAATGACTTTCTCCAATGCCAGGTCATCCAGCGCGGAGAGATATTTCTTGAAATAAATATCGAAGGCTTTTTCCTGGCGCGGCTCGTGATACAGCTCCAACGGACCGTCGGTGAGGGTCACCAGGGGAGCGTTCTCATTTTTGGCGAGTTCGGCCAGGATCTGGCGCTCGCGTACGTCGCGGATGAGCGCCACCAGGTCTTCTGAAGCCGGGCCGTTGGCTGACTCTAGCTCTTCATCATAAAGGAGCTTTGAATAGGTGAGCACATTGGGGGCCTGGCCGCTGCCGGGCTGCATGCGCAAGACACCCACATTGACCAGACCGTAGAGCACCTCACCGTGGGGGTCGGGGTTGATCTGAGAACCGTCCGCGGCCAGAATGGTGCAGACCGGGGCGGGCAGCGCGGCTGGCAGGTGGGTGGTCAGTGTCTCATCCATGGGGACGGCGCAGCGCAGGCCTTTGTTCTGGCGCACGGCGTCTTCGACCATTTTTTGCAGCGCGGGCAGATCCTCGGCGTGCTGGTGCAAGAGTGACCGGCATTGGCCGAGTTTTTCACTGAGGTTGAGTTCTTTCTTGAGAGCAGCCTCAGCCAGATTTTGAAATTGAGGTTTGAGTTCCAAAAAATTGACGGGCATGGAAGCCTTTCAGTAATCGAACATTTGTTTGATTATACAAAATCCATTGGCAAGAGGCAAGCCAATTAATTGAAAATGTGATCTTCCAATGTATAATCAGGGAGTTTTGCATTGGAGACTTTTTTGGACATTCTTACCATCCTGCTCATCGCACTCGGCCTCGCCATGGACTGCTTCGCGGTCTCACTGGGCATTGGCACCAGCCCGGTTGAAAAGGACTGGCGCACGGTCTTCCGCATCACCTTCCATTTTGGGCTCTTTCAGGGAGGGATGACCTTTCTGGGCTGGCTGGCGGGCAGCCGCATCGTCAGCCTGATCGAGAATTTCGATCACTGGGTGGCGTTTGGGTTATTGGCCTGGGTGGGCATCCGCATGATCCGCGAAAGCCTCTCGAAAAAGGAAGAAGACAATCCGTGCAACCCCTCACGCGGCAAGACCCTGGTGATGCTTTCGATTGCCACCAGCATTGACGCCCTGGCAGTCGGTCTCAGCCTGGCTCTGGTGGACGGCTCCATTTTGGTTTCGAGCCTGGTCATTGGGGTCACCTCGCTGTTGTTGTCACTGTTGGGGTTGTTCATTGGCGGCAAGCTGGGCTGCAAGTTCGGCAAGCGCATGGAACTGATCGGCGGTCTGGTCTTGATCGGGATTGGCTTAAGGATACTGATCAGTCATCTACTCCAATAATCCCCCATTATTAGTGTTTTATAAGAGATAACCCCTCCTTTCTTGACCATGATCTTTAATAAGACTATAATGGGCAGGATTACGCAACATGAAATTGAGGTGCAAGTATGCCGGTATATACCTATCGGTGCGACAATTGCGGTGTGCAATTCGACCAGACCCAAAAATTTTCAGACGAATCCCTGACCAGGTGCCCCGAGTGCGGAAAGAACAGTCTGCACAAGGTTTACACCCCGGTGGGTATCGTGTTTAAGGGGTCCGGTTTCTATGCCACCGATCACCGCTCCCCCTCCGGGCAGACCAAGTTTGCCAGTGACAAAAAAGAGGAAAAGGCAGCCGAGACACCATCCGCTTCTGCCAGCACAACGGATACTCCGGCGGCCACAACATCAGAAGCGGCCAAGCCCACCCCGTCAGCCGCCAGCGAAAAAGCGTAATTTGTTCTGAAGAGCAAAACCATCAAGACTCCCAACGGGGAGTCTTTTTTTGCAGGAATACCAATATTCCGGAGTAGAATTATGGTTTGACTTTGATAGCATCTGTCAGTCCGCTGATAGTTTTTGATAGGTCTTCAAACCTAAACTTTACGCATCACGTGAGGCAAGTTATGGCAAGTCAAAAAAAGGTCAATTCCAGCCGTGAAGCCAAACCGCGCGACGGCTTCCAGCAGCGAAAAATTCGCCGCCAGCAGCTCTTTATGTCCATCATTGGGGTGGTGTTGGTGATCTCTATGGTGTTGGCCCTGCTCATTAAATAATCGAGGAACTCATGCCCAAACATAAAAGTTTTTACTGGCTGGCCGCCTTCGCGGCCGCCCTCTTCTTTGATTTTCTTTTCTGGAAAAAACCGTTGGGGATCTCTTTCGTGATCTGGACGGCCTCTCTGCTCGTTTTTGGATTTCTTCTGGCCTGGCGTGAAGGTAAAAAACCTGCCCTCGCCAGCGTGCTGGTCTCACTGCTCGCCCTGGGATTCTCTTTCGTCCCAGCCTGGCGGGTGGAGCCCATGACCCGTTTTGTCAGCATGGCGTTGACCCTGGGGGGCTTGCTGCTGCTTTCGGCTACCTTCACCAATGGCAATTGGCCGTTCTACCGTCTGTGGGATTATTTCAAGAACTTATTCCTGGCACTTGGCGGCGGATTCTCGCGCGCCATCCTGCTTGGCTCCAAACCGGCCAGTCCGCCTGATCTGCCGGATGCTCCTCAACCACAAGCAAAACGCGGGCGCCACGGCTGGGCCGTGCTGCGTGGATTGCTGATCGCCCTGCCTTTGGTGGCGGTGCTGGCCTTGTTCCTATCCTCCGCGGACCCCATCTTTGGCGACTGGTTGTCTGAGGTGTTCGATCTCAAACACCTGCCTGAATACCTTTTTAGAATCTTCTATATTGTGCTGATCGGCTGTTTCCTGGTGGGGATTTACCTGCATGCCATCTTACCCAACACAAAACAGGAACGGCCCAACCCAAACCAGGCCTGGATGAAGCCTTTCTTGGGCTCCACCGAAGTTGGCATCATCCTGGGTGCCGTGGATTTGCTCTTTCTGTCCTTTGTGTTCTTCCAGTTCCGCTATTTCTTTGGCGGCGCGGCCAACATCAGTGAGACCGGCTACACTTACGCGGAATACGCGCGCAAGGGCTTTGGTGAGCTGGTTTTTGTGGCCGTGCTCAGCCTGGGCCTCTACCTGGTCTTGAACACCATCAGCAAGCGAGATAATCAAACCTCGAAGGTGGTCTTTTCCATCCTATCGGTGTTGTTGATGGCCAATGTCATGGTCATGCTGTATTCATCCTTGCAGCGCCTGCTGTTGTATGAAGAAGCCTACGGCTTTTCCCAGTTGCGCACCTACACGCACATTTTCATCTTCTGGCTGGCCGGCTTGATCGTTTTCACTGCCTTGCTTGAAGTACTGCGCAAGCGCGGCTATTTTGCCCTGGCACTGCTGGTGACCATGCTTGGTTTTGGTGCCACGTTGGCCGTCCTCAACGTCAACGGTTTCATCGCTCAGAAAAATATAACCCGTGCATTGGCGGGCGAAGAGCTGGATGTGCCGCATCTGGTGTCTTTGAAAGATGACGCGGTTCCGGTGATCATGGAAAGTTTCCTCAATCCAGCTACCCCAACCGAGATCAAGGACGACCTGGGTTATTCTGTGGCGTGTTACCAGGTGATGGCTGATACCCGTGAAGAGGCCACCTGGCAGGGATTCAACCTGAGTCAATTCCGCGCTCAAAGTCGGCTGCAAGAGAACCAGGCGGACTTGATAAAGTACAAATTATCCAACATCGGCGGATGGCATTACACCAAGAACGGTGAAACCATTTATTGCGTTGATGGTTTTATGGATTGATCATCAAGAAAGAAACTGAAAAGCAGGGACGTTTCCATTGAAATGTCCCTGCTTGATTTAACAAAACTTGTTTTTCAGGCAATGCAATATTTGTTCATAAACTGCCTGGTAATGTTGGTCAGCGGTTCAGGCAGAAGAGCATATACCTTCTCACAGATGGCATCCGGCACCCCGCCGTAGAGCGCCTGGGCCATGCCTCCTGTGATACAGGCCAGCGTATCGCTGTCGCCGCCCAGTGAAATGGCCTTGCGGATGGCATCTTCAAAGTTGTTGGACTCGAGCAGGGCGATGATGGCTTCGGGCACCGTCCCCTGGCAGGAGACGTCGAAGTGATAACCGGGTCTGATCTCATCCAGAGTGCGGTCAAGGTTGTAACCGAAATGGGTCTCGACGTAGCTCTTGATCTCGAGTTTGCTGCTTCCGCTGCGCGCCAAAAAGATGGCAGCCGCGGTGGCGCAGCCGCCCTTGATGCCTTCGGGGTGGTTGTGAGTGATCCCGGTAAAGGCTTTAGCCTGTTTGAGGGTTTCTTCAAGGGTTGAGTAGGCAAACCCGGCCGGGCTGATGCGCATGGCGGCGCCGTTACCCCATGAATTATAGGGTTTGCTGTTCTCAGTACCGGCCCAATTGGCGAAATTGCTGCCGTAGCCGGCAAACGGATATCGGTTGTAGTATTCTTTCATCTTCTCGCCGTAATCGGCATTGTTCAGGATGGCATCCGCCAGAGCAATTGTAAGCACGGAGTCATCCGTGAAGGTGCAGTTGGGTGAGAACAAATTAAATTCGGTGGTCTTGATGTTGTGCCACTCATAGACTGATCCGATGATGTCTCCGGCCAGGGCTCCGATCATGCTTTGCTCCCTGTGGCCGATATTGTTGCGCCGATGCCATCCCAGCCGAAACGCTCAAAGTCGATCTCGTTCTCGAGGTTGAAGGTCACACCCTCTTCTTCAAGCAAGACGCGCTGCATGTTGGTGCCGAAGCCGTAACCGTGCGGGCTGATCTTGCCTTTGGCGTTGACCACACGTTGCCAGGGCACATCTTCAGCGTTGGTTTGTTTGCCAAGGGCGGCCAGGGCAAAGCCGATCATCTGTGCGGAACAGCGCCCCACGATGCGCGAGATCTGTCCATAGGTGGCCACCTTGCCTCTCGGAATCTGCCGCACGGTGGCATAGATTAGATCGTACAGTTTGGGTTCGGTCATCCAAACCTCCTTGTGTAACGCCATTATTATACAATTTGTGTCCGCTCAATTTCAATTTGTACCTATGGTAGAATTTCATCTATGAAAAATTGGAAATTTTGGTTGGGGATAGTTATCAGCGCGGTCTTTCTGTTTTTCGCTCTGCAAGATTTACAACTGGGCGATTTTTGGAACGCGCTGAAATCTGCCAACTACTGGTGGATCCTGCCGGGCATCGCGGTGTATTTCATCGGGGTCTGGGTACGCGCCTGGCGTTGGCATTATCTACTCAAGCCAATAAAGAAAATCCCAACCCGGGTGATGTTCCCCATCACCTGCATCGGCTACATGGGCAACAACATCTATCCCGCCCGTGCCGGAGAAGTGCTGCGCGCGGTGGTGCTAAAACGCCGAGAAGGGGTGCCTATTTCCGCCTCGCTGGCCACCATCATTGTGGAACGCATCTTCGATGGCGTTGTCATGCTAGCTTTTGTATTCGTTAATCTGCCCGAACTGGCTAAGGTGGCTTCGTTGAATTCCGGTTTAGCCGGCAATATTAGTATCCAAGATGTTGCCATTATAGGAACTGCCATCTTCGTTGGGGCGCTGCTGGTATTTCTATTGGCCGCCATGTTTCCGCGTTTCACCGAGAAGGTCTGCCTGTGGCTGATCAACCACCTGCTGCCGCAAAAGATCCGCGAAAAGACTGCCGGCATCACTCTCAAATTCCTTGAAGGGCTGGCTTTCTTACGCTCTCCTGGCAACGTCATCATGGTCTTTTTCACCTCGGTGTTGATCTGGCTGTTGGAGACGGTGAAATACTGGTTTGTCATGCATGCTTTCAGTTTCACGGTCAGTTTCTTCGCCCTGATGTTGTTGAATGGGATAGCCAACCTGGCGACTACTATTCCGGCTGCTCCGGGTTACATTGGAGTCTGGGAAGCCGTCACCAAGGCTGTGTTAGTGGCTTATGGTGTGCCTGGCGGAGAGGCGTTGGGTTATGCCATCGTGCTGCACGTGGCCCTCTGGCTGCCCATCACCCTGTTGGGAGCCTACTACATGACCCGCGAGGGCATCAAATGGAACGACGCGCTGCGATCCGAAACTAAGCAAGCAACCCCAAATACTTAACCCCTTCACCTTCTTTGGAGGATCATGCAAAAAAGAAAAGTCGCAATCATCGGTGCCGGATTTGGCGGGTTGAGCGCCGCTTTCGATCTGGTCAATGCCGGCTGCAAAGTGACCGTATTTGAAAGTTCCAACATCCCCGGTGGTTTGGCTGCCGGTTACAAGGAACCCAATTGGGAATGGTCCGTGGAGAAGTTCTACCACCACTGGTTCACCTCGGACGCCCATATGTTTAAGTTGATCAGTGAGCTGGGATTGTCATCCAAGGTAATGGTACGCAGCCCCAAGACGGTCATGTTTTTCAAGGATAAATTCTATCCATTCGATTCGATCCTCAGCGCTCTGCTCTATCCAGGTCTGGGCTACGGAGTCAACAAGATCCGCTTTGGGCTGGTGGGGGTCTATCTGCGCCTGACCAAGAACTGGAAGCCCATGGAAAAAACCACCGTGGGAGCCTGGATGCGCAAATGGGCTGGCAAGAAGGTTTATTCCGAAATGTGGGAGCCCATGGTGATCGGCAAGTTCGGCGAGAAATATGCCGAACAAGTCAACATGGCCTGGATGTGGGCGCGCCTGCATGCGCGCAGCACCAAACTGGTGACTTACGAGGGCGGCTTTCAGGCCTTCGCGGATGATTTCGCGGCTGCCCTGTTAAAATTGGGCGTCGAGATCCGTTACAACACAGGCGTGGATAAGATCACCTCGCAGCCGGATGGCAAGATCAGCCTGACGCTGGCTGGCTCAGAAGAGATCTTTGACCAGGTGCTGGTCACACAGTCCCCGGCGTTGATGGCGAAAATGACGCCGCAACTACCCGCGGATTACCTGAAAGGGCTGTTGGATCTAAAAAGTATCGGCGCGGTGGTGTTGACCATCTCGTTGAAACACGCCCTTTCACGTGAAGGCTACTACTGGTACAACCTGCCAAAATCGGCTGGCTTTCCGTTTTTGGCGCTAGTGGAACATACCAACTTCCTGCCTAAAGAAAAATACGGCGGCGAGCATATTCTCTATTGCGGGGATTATCTCGAGACGGATCATGAGTATTTCAAGCTCACCAAGGAGGAGTTGCTCGAACGCTTCATGCCTAGCTTTACGCGCATCAACCCTGATTTCAAACCGGATTGGGTCAATCGTACTTGGCTGACCAGATCGAATTATGCCCAACCCGTGCCCCTGGTAAATCATTCCGCCAACATCCCGTCCATTCAAACACCGCTGCAAGGCGTCTTTTTCGCCAGTATGTCGCAGGTCTATCCATGGGATCGTGGCACAAATTTCGCGGTGGAGATCGCCCGTCGGGCGGCAAAGCTGATGAATAACGCATAATTACTTTATCTCTGATTTTTTTATCTAGAATTCTGGCGTCCACTGTAAAGATTAGAAACATTAAAAAAAGGTAACGCCAGATTTTGTTTTAGATTCACTGCCACAAATCTTAAAAAGGTGACTCTTAAATTTTGAAGAGGTGCCCAATATTTGGAACTTGTGCCCAAATTACTATAAAAAACACCACATATAGGGTAATCAAAAATTTGTTCCACGTATCACTGGTGTAAAAAATAATCGGAATGATTAGTGATTATTAATTTAATCCTCTTCTTTATTTAAGGTTAATTTTCTTAAAGATTCATTTATTTTTAACCCAGCGTAGGGTAATCGTCTTGTCTGACCTGCTCCTTTCTGCTAGAATTGTCGTAATGAAATTTTGAAGCGAATCGGGTGTAAGCTTCAAAAAGCCCTCATCGTAATAATTTTTACCGCCTTTTTTCCCACGATCATAAGTGGGTGGGTACTCCTTTGGTTATTGCCAAAAAATCTATATATCGAGGTTTCGTTAAATGAATTCGCTGCAAGCCTGGCAAGCCGCTCTAGGCCAACTTCAGATGGAGATGCCAAAAGCTTCTTTTGACACCTGGGTTCGCAACTCAGAACTGGTGTCTTATGAAGATATGACCTTTACCATCGGCGTAACTAATGCCTACGCCCGCGATTGGCTTGAATCCAGGCTCTCCAGCACTGTGGCGCGGATTCTCACCGGGTTGATGGAAGGCTCACAGCAGGTAAAATTCATTGTCTGGCACAAGGAGTACCAGGAACAAACGGCAGAGAAAAAGCCTGAGAAGATTGACTTAAAAGCAAAGGAAACGTCTTCGCAGGTTATGGTAACCACCGTCAATCCACCGGCAACCTCCTGCGGACTGAACGCCCGTTATGATTTTGAAAGTTTTGTGGTGGGTTCCTCCAACCGCCTGGCGCATGCCGCTTGCTTGGCCGTGGCAGAAAACCCTGCCCAGGCTTACAACCCGCTCTTTCTTTATGGGGGCGTGGGGTTGGGTAAGACCCACCTGCTGCACGCCATTGGGAATTTTGCTCGCAACCAGGGCAAACAGGTTCTCTACGTTTCTTCAGAAGAATTCACCAATGACCTGATCAACGCCATCCGCACCCATAGCACACCAGCATTTCGAGACCGCTATCGGCGCATTGATGTTTTACTGATCGACGACATCCAGTTCATTGCCGGAAAAGAATCCACCCAGGAAGAATTTTTCCACACCTTTAACTCACTCCACGGACAGGACAAACAGATCGTCATGTCTTCTGACCGACCTCCAAAGGCCATGAGCACGCTTGAAGAGCGCCTGCGTTCGCGCTTTGAGTGGGGGCTGACCGCGGATATCCAATCTCCGGATCTCGAGACGCGCATTGCCATTTTGAGCGCCAAGGCTGAACGCTCACACCATAAGGTGCCGATCGAGATCCTTGAACAGATCGCCCGCCAATTCACCTCCAACATCCGTGAGTTGGAAGGCGCCCTGACGCGCGTGATGGCCTTCGCGGAACTGCGCGGCAAACCTCTCAGCGAGGATTTGGTCAATGTTGCCCTTACCGACCTCATTCCGCAACGCAGCACCTTTGAACCCTCCCGCGTGGTGGATGTGGTGGCCTCGGTATTTGGCATTTCCACCGAAAAGCTACTTGGCCGTGACCGCACTCGTGAGGCTGCTCTGCCCCGGCAGGTGGTCATGTATCTGTTGCGCCAGGAAGCCAACGTTTCATTGCCCCAAATCGGGCAGGTGATGGGGGGCCGTGACCACACCACTGTCATCTACGCCTGTGAAAAAGTGGCTGACTTGATGGAAAAAGACGAGAGCCTGCGCCGCCAGATCATTCAGATCCGGGAACAACTGAACGGAAAACGACTGTCTGCTTAATCTTCGTCTCTTGACATTGTCTGACTTTTCCTCATTAATCGTGTATAATTATCAGGTAATACTTACTGGGCCATTAGCTTAGGTTTAACGACTTATTTTGATGTACCAAACGGTTTGGACAGTAGCAGACGGAATAACCTCTTTCAATAAGGGGCAGTCTTTTCTGAAACATTGAATATTCAATGATCCCTGGCCTAAGTATTGCCGGGGATTTTTATCTCTCGCACTTAATGCTGCCTTAGGCAGTTTATCAATATAAAAGTTCTTCTTATGGGGAACGAGAAAGGTTTATAAGTTTACATGACAAAAAAGAATAAAGAAAGCACTCAATCTGGAGTGCTTAAAATCATCCCTTTGGGCGGTCTGGGGGAGGTCGGCGCCAATATGATGGTGTATGAATATGAAGGCCAGATCATGCTGGTGGATACCGGTTTGATGTTCCCTGAGAACGACATGCTGGGTATTGATTACATCATTCCGGATATCAGCTATCTGCGCAGCCGCAGGAACAAAGTCAAGGGCATTGTCATCACCCATGGCCATGAAGACCATACCGGCGCCATCCACCACGTGCTGGAAGAGATCCAGGCACCCATTTATGCCACACCGCTGACGCGAGGTTTGATGGAAGTCAAGCTCGCCAAGAATGGTTTGGCATCCAAAGTAAAAATGGAAACCATCCACGCAGGTGACAGCCGCAAGATCGGTCCATTCAAGGTGGATTTCTTCCATGTGTGTCATTCCATCCCCGACGCGGTAGGGCTCGGTATTGAATGCCCGGCAGGATTGATCGTGCACACCGGCGACTACAAGTTCGATCACACCCCCGTGGATAGCTGGCCGACAGATTATGCCAAACTGGCTGAGTTCCAACGGCGCGGAGTAACCGCCTTGCTGGCGGACTCGACTAACGCAGAACGCCCTGGTTGGACGCCTTCCGAACGGGTGATCGATGACGGTTTCGAGAAAGTCTTTCGCGAAGCCAAGGGGCGTGTCATTGTCGCCAGTTTTGCCTCATTGATCTCACGTATGCAGCAGGTGGCCAATGCGGCTACTCACTTTGGACGTAAAATGGCTTTCGCCGGCACCAGCATGGTGGATAACGCCAAGATCGCCAAAAAATTGAATTACTTGAAAATGCGCGATGACGTGATCATCAGTTTGGAAGAAGCCCTAAACCTGCCAGACAAGAACGTGGTCATCATGTGCACCGGTTCGCAAGGCGAGCCTACATCCATTCTTGGAAGGCTCTCCATGGGCAGTCACCGCACCTTTGATGTTAAAGAAGGCGACACCATTGTGCTCTCAGCGCATCCCATTCCGGGTAACGAAGAGAGTGTCTCGCATACCATCAATCGTTTACTTGAACGGGGTGCCGAGGTGATCTATGATTCCATCGCCCCTGTGCATGTCTCAGGTCACGCCAGCCAGGAAGAAATGAAGCTGATGATGCACCTGACCCAACCGGATTACTTTATCCCCATCCACGGTGAATTGCGCCAGTTGAAGCAGCATGCCAAGCTGGCAAACCAGGTGGGCATCCCCAAAGACAATATCGCCGTGCTGCTCAACGGTCAAAGCGTGGAGTTCAGCAACGGCAAGATGCGCAAGGGTGAAAAGATCGGTGTTTCATATGTGTATGTGGACGGCTCCGGTGTGGGAGATGTCAGCAAGGACGTCATGAAAGATCGTGAGATCCTCTCTCAGGAGGGGGTCATGGTGGTCAACATCCTGATAGACCGCCTGACCGGAAAACCCGCCACCATGCCAGAGATCATCAGTCGTGGTTTTATCACTTATGAAGACGCGGATGATATCTT
>CAYYRU010000014.1:0-45561 GCA_964474095.1 uncultured Anaerolinea sp. | reverse complement strand
GGTGCGAGTGCCCAAAGGGTGCGGGTGACCCAATGGGTGCGGGTGACCCAATTTGGAACACATCCCTGATCAGCCCTTGACACCCGTGATACACTTAAATTAGAACAAAAATTCTGAACTTTACCAATTAGTTGCTGCCCAACCCCCCCATTTTTTGAGATTCGAATTCTTCGTTTCCATTTTTTCCATTGTTTTCGAAACGAAACAAAAACGCCTTTTTCTGATCTCAAAGACCATCCATCGAACGACACAAAGCACAAAACGAAACCCCTTTGCAGGCTGGCTTGAGATAAGTTAGAATATCCCTCGCTCGTGAGAACGGGCGATCATTCACTCATTGACAGGAATTTTCATGCTAAATTTTGCCCAAGACATTGCCAAGGCGCTCAACCTGCGACCCACCCAGGTAGCCGCCGCCATCGACCTGCTGGACGAAGGCGCCACCGTCCCCTTTATTGCCCGTTACCGCAAAGAAGCCACTGGCACCCTGGATGAAGAACAGTTGCGCTCGGTGCAGTCCCTGCTTGAAAAAGGACGCGCCCTCGAAGAACGCCGCGCCGCCGTGATCGCCTCCATTGAAGAGCAGGGCAAGATGACGCCCGAACTGCTTGAAAAACTGCAGGCCGCTGATACCATGACGGCCGTGGAAGATCTTTACGCTCCCTATAAACCCAAACGCCGAACGCGTGCCTCCATTGCCCGCGAGAAAGGCTTGCAAGGCCTGGCGGACATGATCCTCACCCAGGCACGCACCCCCGGCGATGCCAACAAAATGGCCCAGGGCTTCCTCAACGAGCAGGTGGAAAGCATCGAAGACGCCCTGGCCGGCGCCCGAGACATCGCCGCCGAAACCATCAGCGACCACGCCGAGGTCAGAGCCTCCACCCGCCGCAAAGCCATGCAGTTTGGCACTTTAACCAGCGAGAAGATCGAAGACGCCAAGGATGAGAAATCCGTCTACGAAACCTATTACGCGCTTACCTCGCAGATCAGCCGTCTGCGCCCGCACCAGGTGCTGGCGGTCAACCGCGGCGAGACCGAAAAGATCTTGCGCGTCAAGGTCACCATGGAAGAACGCGACTGGAAATCCTCCATCGTGGATTACTTCAGGCCAGACATGCGTTCACCTTTCTGCAGCGAATTGGAACTGGCCATCGTGGATGCCGCCGAGCGCCTGCTTTTGCCAGCCATCGAGCGCGACGTGCGCCGCGAACTGACCGTGGCTGCTGAAACCCACGCCATCAAGGTCTTTGCCGCCAACCTCAAAGCCCTACTCGGGCAGCCGCCCCTGCTGGGTCAAACCGTGCTGGGGCTGGATCCCGGCTTCCGCACCGGCACCAAGCTGGCTGTGGTTGGCCCTACCGGCAAACTGCTGGATACCGGCACCATCTATCCGCACGCGCCGCAGAACGAGTGGAAGGAATCAAAAGACAAGATCAAAGGGCTGATCGCCAAACACGGCGTAACCCTCATTTCCATCGGCAACGGCACCGCCTCGCGCGAGACCGAACAACTGGCCGCCGAGATCACCCGCGAACTCACCAGCGTGCGCTACCTGATCACCAACGAGGCCGGCGCCTCGGTCTACTCCGCCAGCCCGCTGGCCCGGGCCGAAATGCCCGACCTGGATGTCTCCATCCGCGGCGCGGTCTCCATCGCCCGCCGTGTGCAGGATCCGCTGGCCGAACTGGTCAAGATCGACCCGCGCTCCATCGGCGTGGGCATGTACCAGCACGACGTGGACCAAACCGCCCTCACTGCCGCCCTGACCGGCGTGGTTGAAGACGTGGTCAACAGCGTCGGCGTGGATATCAACACCGCGTCCCCGGCCTTGCTGGCTTACGTTTCTGGCATCGGGCAAAAATTAGCCGAGAAGATGGTGGCTTACCGTGACGAGAAAGGCATCTTTACCTCCCGCGAAGCCATCAAGGAGGTCCCCGGGCTTGGACCCAAAGCCTTCGAGCAAAGCGCCGGCTTCCTGCGCATCCGCGACGGCAGCAACCCGCTGGATGCCAGCGCCATCCACCCCGAGAGCTACGCCGTGGCGCAGGTGGTGATGGACCTGGCCGGCATCAGCATGACCTCCCCTCTCGAAGAGAAGCGCAAGGCTATTGGCAAACTGCAGAGCAAAACTGTCAGTCAGCTGGCTGAAGAGATCGGCTGCGGTGTGCCCACCCTGACCGACATTCTTGAGCAGTTGGTGCGCCCTGGCCGCGATCCGCGTGAAGACACCCCCGCGCCCATTTTGCGCTCGGATGTGCTCAAAATGGAAGATCTGACCGTGGGCATGAAGCTCAAGGGCACCGTGCGTAACGTGGTCGATTTTGGCACCTTCATCGATATCGGCGTCAAGCAAGACGGCCTGCTGCACCGCACCCAGGTTCCACCGGGGGTCAGCCTGCAGGTGGGCGATATCGTGGAGGTCGCCATCCTCAAGGTTGAGATCGAGCGCGGCCGCATCTCACTGACGATGGAGAAATAGCTCGAGCCGGCAATCTCTGACGGTTTAATAGACCGCCGCGCATATCAAATGACCGCTGATGAAACGCCCTTCCGTGTATATAATAGAAAAAGAAGGGCGTTTCTCGAACAGCCAACATTTTGAGAAAGGGGAGGACGATGAAAAAAAGTGTTTGCTTATTTCAGTGGTGGATGTGTTTGATTATTGGGCTGCTGCTGACCGCTTGCAGCGGTGGCAGCAGCGAATTGGAAAAACTTGGCAAACTGAGGGGAATTTGGGTCAATCGCGATACGGGTGAAGCCTTCCGCATGACCAAAGATGGGCTATTCCAAAGGGGTATCCTGGATGATGTCAATGATGTTTTTACGCCCACAGTGGAATATATCTATCTGCGTGAAGGTCATGATGTCGTAATTTATCAAGTGGATTGCAGCGATCGCATTCAAAAGGAGTGGATGAAAATTGGCAGCGAATCCACTTTTCAAGGGACGGCTGTGACCCCGCCTAAGGGTTACGTGGAGCATAAGAATCCTTATGAAGTCGACGAATCCAACATCGAAAACATGCGACCTGATCTGGATCAGGTTAAAAAGCATCTACGCGGAATCAAAACAGATGGTCTGTGTGGGGCGGCCACCAACGCTGATTCAGAGAACAACACCAACCCGGCTACTCCCGAATTCACGCCTACCCCTGAGCCGACTTCCACGCCAACGCCAACCGCCACTCCCACCAAAATCCCTGAATACAACATCAATGGGGTATGCAAATCGTTAAGTGAAGGCACCCTGAATGGCATGCTTTACACGGCTCCAAGCGTGATGTATTTTGAAAATGGATTGATGTATTTTGGCCAGGAGGGCATGTCGATCGATGACCTCAAACTCATGGCAGCGCAAAGTGTTTGGAACGGTGGAGCTCCCTACAAAGCCATAGGCAACACGATCTCCTTCGCGCTGCCCGATGGGAGTTCGATTGACGTCCTAAGGGAGGGCAACCAGTACTCCTTTAATAACGAAACGTTTGAGTGTCCGCAGGGTTCGATCACACCCAAATAAGCCGGGTGATCTGGGATTTCTAATAAAAATATGATGCATTCGTAACAACTCTTCAGGATTTGTAACGTATATTAAGCATACTTACAATGGAGAGAAAAATGTTTGATATCGGGAACAAGATCAAAAGAGCCTGGAACACGATCTGGCATTACAAAGTGCTGTGGATCTTCGGTTTTCTGCTGGTACTTTTTGGCAGCAGCGGTGGCGGTGGTGGCGGAGGCGGTGGCAGTTTTAATAACACCAACTACCAGTTCAACAATAACGACTTCAACTATTCTCACGCACCCTTCTACGGTGCCCCTGCCTGGGTAAATGAAATGGGCACCTTCTTTGAAGATAAAGTGGTTCCGCTCTTCATGCCCGACCGCATCTTGAGCACCATTTTATGGACTATTGGCATCGCAGTGGGCATTGCCCTGGTGTTTGGCCTGTTGGCCGCGCTGGTGCGTTACCCGGCTGAAACCGCCGTCATGCGCATGGTGGATGATTATGAAGCCACCGGCACCAAGGTCAAATTCAAGGCCGGCTGGAAGCTCGGATGGAATCGCAGAGCCTTGCGCATCTGGGTGATCGACCTGATCATTGGCTCACCTGCCTTCCTGGTGGTAATGGGGTTGGTCATCGGCGCCAGTGTGATGATGGTGAAGACCTTCCAAACCGGTTCCATGCAAATGATGCCTGGTATGGTTGGCTTGATGTTGCTGGCGGGTTTCTTGCTGCTGGTTTTGGCCCTGGTGATGGTGTTTGTAAGTCTTTGGCGAGAGTTGATCGTGCGCCAGATCGCCATTGATGATGAGGGCATCGGCGCCGCTTTCAAGAAGAGCTGGGCCATGCTGGCTCACAATGCCAAAAACGCATTTCTGACCTGGCTGGTCATGCTTGGTTTGGGCATCGCCTTTGGCATTGCCACGGTTTTTGCCTTGATCGTGCTCATCCCCGCCTTCGCGGTCATGGCCATCCCGGGCGCGGTAGTGGCGGCCATCCCCGGCGCCATCGCCTTTGGCATCACTTCCATCTTTGGCTCCAGTTTCTGGCCGTGGGTTATCGGCGGCATGGTCTTTTTGCCCTTCTTCTTCATGGTGACCTTTTCGCCGGGTACTTTGCTGGGCGGCATTTACAGCATCTTCAGCTCCAGCATCTGGACGCAAACTTATCGTGAGATGAAAGGTGTCGTCCCGCCCGCAATGCCCGTGCTGCCCCCGCTGCCGGTGGTGGAGACAACACCCAGTAATGAGTAATCAGTAATCAGGCTATAAAAATCAGGTAACCAGTAATCACAACAGGATTTAAACCTGTTCGCTGATTACTGGTTACTGTTTACAAAACTTGGTGATAAACTTAACCCTTGCCATGACCGAAAATATCGCCGAATTCACCATCCCCCAGCAATACAAAACTGACCGCAGCTCGCCAGTGCGTTGGGTCTTTTCACATGCCATTCACCAATGGCCTATCCTATTGGGTTCACTGGCGGGGGCTTTTGGCAATGCCGGCTTGCTGGCCATCATCCAGGTAAAAGTGGGGCAGGCTTTTAACGTGGTCTCGGCTGAGACCTTTGACAATAAAGCCCTGACTGCCATCATGGTCGTGATCCTCTTATGCGCCATTGGCCGCGGCGTACTGCAGTTCTCGCGTAATTTTGGCTTTGAGTTCGTGGCGCAGCGCATCGAGCGCAACGTACGGCGTGAGCTTTACACCAGCCTGCTGGGCAAGAGCATGACCTTTCACAACCTGCAGCCGGTGGGAGATACCATGGCGCGTGCCACCAATGACGTGCGCGAGGTTAACTTTCTTTTCAGTCCCGGCTTGAACATGGTGATCGGTTCACTGACCTTTTTAGTCTTTCCGGTGATCTCTGCTCCGCGTTATGACCCTGAGCTCATGATCGTGCCGCTGGTCTTTATTGTGCTGTATTTCATCACCCTGCGCATCTATATGCGCGGGCTGGCTCCCATCACCGAGGAAGTGCGCGAGAGTTTTGGCGCACTCAACATCCGCCTGGCAGAATCGCTGGACGGGGTGGAAACCGTCAAGGGGTCCGCGCGCGAACTAGCGGAAATTGCCTTATTCAAACAAAACGTCAAACGCTACAAGAACGCGGCCGTGGAACAGGGCAACAAGGAAGCGCGCTTTTTACCCTTGCTGCTTTACGGCATAGCTTTGGCCGCCGGTCTGCTGCACGCGCTGCTGCTCTTCCGCGCGGGGCGAATCGACCTGGGCGGGGTGGTGGGCTACTTCGGCCTGCTTCTGATGCTGGATTTTCCAACCTTTGCCTCATTGTGGGCTTATTCCAGAATATCGCTTGGGCTGGCTGGCGCCAAACGCATCCTTGAAGTCATGAACCGCGAAGACAACCTTGACCAGAACACAGCCGGTTACGCCAAACCCATGCGCGGAGAGATCGAGTTCCGCGCGGTTACTTTCAAATACGCGGATGGCGACAGCGTGCTGGATAACATTAGCTTCAAGGTGCAACCCGGCCAGACCGTGGCCATTGTGGGCCAGACCGGTTCAGGCAAGACCTCGTTGGCGCGCCTCATCAACCGCACTTATGACGTCACCAGTGGCCAGGTGTTGGTGGATGGGGTGGACGTGCGCGACTGGAACCTGGAGAACCTGCGGCGCAACATTTCGATCATTGAGCAGGATATTTTCCTCTTTTCTCGCACAATTGCGGAGAATATTGCCTTTGGCAAGCCCGGCGCCACCCAGGAAGAGATCGAGAAAGCCGCCAGGGCCGCCCAGGCACACGAATTCATTGAAACCTTTGCCGACGGGTACCAGACCATCATTGGCGAACGCGGCGTCACCCTCTCGGGTGGGCAACGGCAACGGCTGGCGCTGGCGCGCGCCTTTTTGACCGATCCGCGTATTTTGATGCTGGATGATTCGACCAGCGCCATCGATTCGGCTACTGAAGACAAGATCCAACGCGCCATTTACGCTGCGGCCAGAGGGCGCACCACCTTTATCATCACCCATCGCCTGTCGCAGATTCGTTGGGCGGACCTGATTTTAGTGATGCGCGGCGGTATGCTCTCAGCGGCTGGCACGCATGAAGAATTGATGCGCTCCAGTGAGGCGTATCGCAGGATTTTTAGTGAGTAATAGCGTTATTCGTGAAATGTAAATCGTGAATCGGAAAAACCATTCATGTGACGGTTCACGGTGATCGGCTCACGATTTACGAGGTAATTATGGGCTTTTTTGACGGACTGGACGCAGAAAAATACGACCGCACCTACGACGACAAGGAATTGGTTCGCCGTATCATTGGGTATTTTAAACCGCAGTGGCGCCGGCTGTTGATGGTTTTTTTCCTGACTCTGGCCATCGCGGGTGCCGGGTCACTGCTGCCGATCGTGGTTTCAAAAGGGGTGGACTTGCTGGAAGGCGTTCCCACACTTTGGAGCATGGTTATCATCGGCGGCGTGGTACTTTTGATCGGTCTCTCCATGTGGTTTTTTAACTGGGGGCTGAGACGCCTGATGGCAGCCACCATCGCGGATGTGGTGGCCACCCTGGCCGTGGACGCCTACTCTGCTTCGGTGGAGCACGATCTTTCCTTCTATGATGAATTTTCCTCCGGCAAGATCGTCTCGCGCATCACCTCGGATACGCGTGACTTCGGCGAATTGATCTCGCTGGTGACAGACGTCAGCAGCCAGGTGGTGGAAGCCTTGATCCTCGCGGTGGTGCTGCTGGTGATCGAATGGCATCTGACGCTTTACCTGTTCGGTCTGATCCCGATCGTGATGTTGTTTGCCATCCTATACCGCACCATTGCCCGCAAGGCAACCCGACAGGGCATGCGCGCCATGGCCAACGTCAATTCCACCATCAAAGAAACGGTCAGCGGCATCGCGGTGGCCAAGAATTTCAGGCAGGAAGCCAGCATCTATAATGATTTTAATGAAGCCAACAACACTTCCTACAAGGTTAACGTGCGGCGTGGACTGGCGCTTTCAGTGGTCTTCCCGACCCTCAATGCCATATCCGCTGCAGCCACCGGTGTGATGGTCTATGCCGGCGGACACAGCGTATTGACCGGCATGGTCACCGTGGGTGCCTGGTATCTGTTCATCCTCAGCCTGGATCGCTTCATGTACCCTATCATGAACATCACCTCCTTCTGGACCTCGATCCAGAACGGGTTATCTGCCTCTGAACGTGTGTTCGCCCTGATCGACACCCCCACAGTGGTGGTGCAAACTGACAACCAGACCGTCTCAGAACTAAAAGGCGAGATCGTTTTTGAGAATGTCAGCTTTTACTACAAAGAAAGCGAACCCATTCTGACCGATTTCGACCTGAAGATCAAAGCCGGAGAGAACCTGGCCATCGTGGGGCATACCGGGGCGGGCAAGACCTCGATTGCCAAGCTGATCGCCCGTTTTTACGAATTTCAACAAGGCAGGCTGCTGGTGGATGGACGTGACATCCGCAGCTTTGATCTCAATCAATACCGCAGCCGGTTGGGGGTGGTGTCACAGGTACCCTTCCTGTTCTCCGGCAGTGTGTTGGAAAATATCCGTTATGCCACACCGCAAGCCACCGAAGAAGAAATCCTGACCATGGCACGCAAGATAGGCAATGGAGACTGGCTGCATACCCTGCCGTTTGGCCTGGCCACCGAGGTGGGGGAGAGGGGCTCCAGGCTCTCAATGGGGCAGCGTCAACTGGTCTCACTGATGCGGGTATTAGTGCAGCAGCCCGCCATCTTTATATTGGATGAGGCCACCGCCAGCATCGATCCATTTACTGAATGGCAGATCCAGCAGGCTTTGTCGCTCATTTTGAAGCAGACCACCAGCATTTTGATCGCCCACCGGCTTTCCACGGTGAAGTCGGCCGACCGCATTCTCGTCATGGATAAAGGCGCCGTTATTGAAGAGGGCAGCCATCTAGGTTTGCTTAACACTGGGGGCCATTACGCTTCTCTCTACAACACTTACTTCAGGCATCAGAGCCTGGAGTACGTCGAACAGATGCGCAGCCTAAAAATGCAAACGCAGCCCGGTGATTAATATTTACGCGGAATAAATTGACTTTCCGAACCATCTCAGGTAGTATCAATTCCTGTCGAAAAGCCGTTCAGCAAGGAGTCTTTTCACATGGCTGCCAATGAACTCAGGGATGCGATTGAACTGATCAAACGGGGAAAAAAGAACGAGGCCAGAGAAATTCTCGAGCCTTATATTATTGCGCATCCTCATGAGATCCAGGCCTGGATCTGGGAACTAGAAACCCGAGACAGCAAAGAGGAGAAGATCAAGATCCTCGAAGCCTGTCTGCAGCACAACCCTGATTCAACCCTGGCTAAGAAGGCCCTAAAAGCCCTCACCATTCAACCCCGAAAAACCAGCTCATCCACAAAAAGCGTTTCTCCTTTTATTACCATTGATGACGAACTGCCCCTTGTGGCAATGATCGAAGAACCCGCTGCCGTTGACGAGGTGGCAGACCGGGTTGAATCGCGGGTTCAATCCACTCAACCAGAACCCGAAGAGGCAAAAAACGATGATTGCCCCTATTGTGGGGCACCTCTTGAAGAGGAGGCGACCACCTGTGCCAACTGTGGAAGGGTGCTTCAGCCTGAAAAAGCAGAACCGGTGGCAGAGACGGTTGAGGTTAAAAAGCCAAAAAAATGGTACAGGCGGTTTTGGGTCAAGGTGTTGGCCTTTTTCTTGTGCATGCCGGTTTGGTGTGTGATCGAATTGGGTGACCCTGATGCCAAGGTGTGGGCAAAGGTATTGGCCGGCATTGTTTTGGTTTTTTCAGTTAACGTCACCAGTCTCCTTTTATATTGGCTTTTCACCACAAATGCTTCGCGCGCGAACCTTTTGAATTGGTATCAATATCTGACTGACCAGAGTACTCTCAATGTCCCCGGCAATATAGTGCGTGTAGATGGAAATGTTCAAAGCGTGGGGGATACTCCTTTCAGCCTGGTAGAGTTGGAAGCGAAAGTATATGATAAAGACGGCAACCTGCTCGGCAACAGCACCCGCTACATTGATGGGGATTCGATCCTGCCCGGGTCGCCCTTTAGATTCCAAATGGATGTCACCTCACTGCTCAGTTCCTTGAACGGCGGACTTTCGAATCAACAGGTGTTGTATTACGACAGCTTTTCTGACCCAAACAGCGGATGGATCGTCTCAAGAGGGGAGGAAGGACAAACAGGTTATCTGGAGGGACAGTGGCGCATCTCGGTGGATCAAGCCAACTACGATCTTTGGTCCAACCCCGGGGCAACCTTTGACAACGTAAAGATTGAAGTCGATGCCACCAAGCTGGCGGGAGAAGAATCGAACCGTTTTGGCTTGCAATGCCGCTATCAGGATGTGGATAATTACTATTTCGCGGTCATCTCAAGTGATGGATACTACGGCATTGGAAAAGTGGTCAACGGTGTGCAAACCTTTTTTGGGGCGGGGGGCATGCAGGTGACCGATAAGGTTTACGCACATTCCACCACCAACCACATCCGCCTGGATTGTGTCGGTCCGAGACTTTCGCTTTATGTGAACGGCGATTATGTGGATGCCGTGGATGATGCTGATCTGAGTACAGGCGATGTGGGTTTATTGGCCGGTACCTTTGATAAACCCGGCACGGTGGTGGCATTTGATAATTTCACGGTGGTCAAGCCGTAAACAAAACGAATAGGTGAGTACCAGGAGAGCGGGGATTATTAAGATGAATTTGAGATCTTATTCAAAATTGCTAAGAGCAGGAATAAATTGCTATAATCATTTATATTATCAATGGTAGATGCATATAAAAGGATCAAAAATGAAGAAATGGTCAATTAGTCGTATCTATCGCATCCCGATCATCTATGGAATATTCTCCGCGCTTTGGATCCTATTCTCAGACAAATTGGCTTTCATGGTGGCTGCTGACGCCACCCGGGCTCAACTTTTTTCAACCATCAAGGGATTATTCTTTATTGTTACTTCCACCCTGTTGATTTATGTGCTATTACGCATTGAAGACAGCGGAAAAAGAAAATTGATCAATGAGATCGCAGGTGTGCAGAGAAGTTTCAATTTGCTTTTCGAAGATAATCCGTTACCCATGTGGATCTACAACAATGAAACCCTTGAGATCATGGCAGTCAATCCTTCCGCCTGCCATACCTATGGCTACAGCGCAGAAGAGTTTCGAAAGATCAAGATCACCGATCTGCGCCCTCCTGAAGAAGTGCCTGTGTTATTAAAAACCCTGGCGGGTTATAAAGATGATCTGCGACAGACCGGTCCGCTAAAACACATCAAGAAAGACGGCGAACCTTTGATCGTGCAGGTGATCTCTCATCCGTTGCGATCCGCGGGGATAGACTCAACCCTGGTATCGATCATTGACCTGACCGATCAGCAAAAAACCCTGAGCGAGTTGGATGCTGTCGCGCAGCAAAGGGATGAATACGAATCCTTTGGCTACACTGCGTCTCATGATCTAAAGGCACCTTTGAGAGCGATTTTGGGGTATTCAGACATCCTGCGCAAGGAATACCGCCGCCGGTTGGATGACGAAGGGAATGGTTTTGTGGAGCAGATCTATAAAGCGGGCCTTACCATGAGCCAGATGCTGGATGAAATGCTGATCTTGACCGGAATTAATCGAAAACCATTGAACAAAGAAGACATCAATTTAAGTGAGTACTACGCCGACATACAAAAAACCCTCAAACTACAAGATCCTGACCGAAATGTTGAAGTGATCATTCAACCTGACATGTATGAATTGGCAGATGCCGGCGCTGTTAAGTTGATCATCCAAAATCTGTTTCAGAATGCCTGGAAATATACCAAAACTACTGAACACGCCAGGATCGAGATTGGCAGAAGCGAGAGCGAGACTGGTGAGAGGGTGTACTACATAAAGGATAACGGCATGGGCTTTGATCAAGCGCTTGCCAGCCAGGTTTTTGAGCCTTTCAAACGCGTACAAAAGAACTCGGTGGTTGAAGGTATGGGCATCGGGCTTTCCATAGTTAAGCGGGCGGTCGAACGTCACGGCGGAAAGGTGTGGGTGGAGGCAGAGACGGGCGAAGGCGCCACCTTCTATTTCACCCTGCGATAATTTCGGTGTTACTCTTTATACTCGGATTCCTCAATATTTATTGGCTTGTTTCTTGCACCCATCTTTGAGATAAATCGAATGCTCAGGCAGCAGAGGTGCAAGACATGTTTAATCCAAAATCCAAAAAGTTATTCTACTCTTTAATCATTCTCGTAACTGTACTGGCGTTTATCAGCGGTTGCGTGGTGAAACCTGGTGATAACGGGTTACCTCAAAGCGGAACGGTTGAACCAAAATTACCACAGCCAAAAACGCTCACAGACCCACGTGAGATCGAGATCGATAATGCCATCCAAAAAGCCATAGTTGGAAGAGAAGATGTCTTGGCCTTTATTGTGTACAGGATTGCCATTGATCATGTGGATTTTTCTAAAGATGGAAGCCTGGCACTGGCCTGGATCAGCATGGTGGATAAACAAACCGGATTGGTGCAAAACAGTGAACCTGGTCTGGTGATTGCGCATGCCACCGCAGATCCCCTCGGTCCGTGGAGCGTGGTGTTTCAGGCTGACCCAAATTTTGCCCAAGAATTGGCCGCGGTACCTGAAAAAATGCTCTCTGCTGAGAATAAAGCAATCTACATGCCGGCTATTCAACAGCAATCCAAAGACGGGGTGGTCTATCATGGCTATAAACTGCCCTGGACGAAAGGTCTTGGCGTCTATCTGACCGGCAGCATCGGCCATGTTTTCACATACAAGTCATGCCCATCCACCTGTCTTTACGCATTTGATTTTGCCAACGGCAGTATGTTCCCCATCAAAGCGGCCAAACACGGATTTGTGAAGTTCGTGCAGTGGACGTATCCCAACGGCAATGAAACTAACACAAATTACATTGTGCTCGAAGACCCCAGCACCACCCCCACCACTTACCAGGTGTATTATCACCTGGCACAGAATTCGATCCCCGGGGAACTGCGGGTGGTTGGCGCCGAGGTGATGCAGGGGCAGTTCATCGGCAATGCGGATGACACCGGTTACAGTACGGGCAATCATTTGCATTTTCATGTGCATACCACACCCAACTCGGTGTGGGGTAATTCGGTCGACATCGTTTTCGATGAAGTGGCCGTCAACGGCGGTCGTCCGCGCACCTGCAGTGAGGCCAACGCGTACCCTGAATATGGGCAAGAATGTGTCTCGGGCAACCTCTACTACTCAGATAATGGTGACACGGCCACTCCTACGGGCGGTATCACCAGCCCTGCCAATTATGCCGTCGTTACCTCTCCCACTGTCAACGTGAGTGGTTGGATGCAGGATGATACAGCCGTCGCCAGCGGGCAAATTCTTTACAACACCGGCGGTGATTGGATCGCCATTGGCGACCCAGTCAGCACGTCACCGTTTTCACGCGAGATCGATCTGTGTGAGGCGCGTATTCCGGATGGCAAGTTCTTCCTGTCCATTGAAGTGATCGACAAAGCCGGCAAGGTCTCAATTGGAAACCAGGGTCTGATCGAATTGAACAAGACCTACGCCTGCGCGCCGCTGCCGCCAGTTTGCTCTCCGGCAGAGAGCCAGGTCGCCATTTATACCGACACGGATTTTCAAGGCACCTGCCAGCTGTTAGACATTGGGGATTATTCCAACCTCGGCTCGCTACCTTTGTCATACCTCGATGCTGTCAAATCCATCCAGGTGGGGGCTGGGGCTACTGCACTGGTGTACCCGGAAGTGGATTTTGCAGGCACCCTTGAATTGTTCCAGGATGGTGATTCAAATCTGGGGGATAACGGTATTGGCTCAATGAATGCCGCTTCGATCCGGGTGGTCAACCGCATCATTCCACCTGAACCCCCCCTGTTAAGCCTGCCTGAAAAGATCACCGCTTCGCTGAATTTGACCCTGGGTTGGAATGTGGTGGCGGGAGAACAAACTCGCAGCAGCCTGACCGGCCCGGAGGGATATACTCAAAATCTTGATTGGCAGGAAGGCGGCGCATGGAACGTGGGGCTGCTGCCCGAAGGCACGTATTTATGGTCTGTGGAGGCGCGCAACCTGGCTGGAACAGCTTTGATCAGCCAGGAGTTTACCGTCGAAAAGGCGTCCACTCCGCCCATCAGTCATTTGGATGCGCTACCTGCCATTACCAATTCAAGCGCGGTTTTACTTACCTGGAAGGTGGATCAAGGCGCTGAGAACATCGATCATTTTGAATTTCAGGTGCGAGTCCCTGGCGCGGATTGGAATGATTGGCCTGAGAAACCCGGCAAAGACGAACGCCAAATGATTTACTGGGGAGTACCCGGTCAAACCGTTGAGTTCCGGTTCAGGGCCGTTGACCTGGTGGGCAACCCTGAAGCTTATTTGAGCGTCACAGAAACCTCCACCCAGTTTGTGGCCACCTGTATCGATGACGGCTTTGAAGGGAGTAATGGTGGTAATGATTCGGCTGCGGCTCCCACCACCATTGAACAGGGAACAACGCAGACCCATAACTGGTGTGTCTTTTATGATCCGAACATCGGGTTCAACGGCGGAGACGTCGATTGGCTGATCTTTACCGCGACAGCCGGAGACGCACTCAGGTTCACCACCAAACCCGTGGATACTGCCACTGCAGCAGTATTGACCCTTTATGATACTGATGCCACCACCTTCATTGGTGAAGCCCGCCCCACAACATTGGACGGTTCGGCTTCATTGGATTGGACTGCCCCGGTGGATGGTACCTACTATCTCAAGCTTGCCCCGCTGGATAACCGTATGACCGGTACTGAAACGGAGTACGAGGTAGGTATTGAGTTGAAGAGCAAGATCCAACCGGGCACGCTCATTTGTGGATCAGCCGCCATCCCAGCCTTGCTTGCCGGAGGGTACGCGGTTAGCAAACAGGTCAAGAGAGCCAAGAAGGTTAAGCAACGCAAAGAAGCCATGGGCTGGTAAACACCCAAAAGAACAAGATCGATCCGCGGGGTTCATCACGAACCCCGTTTTTATTGTTTTGCAATGTAAAGCACCCTTGACATTCATAGAAAACGCCTTATAATATGTAAAGTAAGCTTTACACAATCCCAGGAACGAACCGCAGCATGATTTTGGAGGAACGTGAAAAACCAACTGGAAAGTTTGCGCAACGAGAAAGGATGGACGCAACAGGAATTGGCTGATCGCCTGGAGGTTTCCAGGCAAACCATCATTTCTTTGGAACAAGGGCGATACAACCCATCCATATTGCTGGCATTCAAAACAGCACGATTGTTTGACTTGCCGATCGAAAAAATATTTATCTATGAAGAAGGATGAAGAAATGGAAAACAAAAAGGTAAATAAAAACACAGAGGTGGTTAGAGGATCGGTGATGTTGGGGCTGGGTGTCTTATTGTTCGCGTTCAGCCTGTTCACTTTCAACCAACCTCAGATCATCCCTTATCAATCTTTGATCCAGGGGATAGGTTTATTCCTTGGGGTGGTGGGATTGTGGAATCTATTCCAGTATTGGCGTTACCAAAAGAACCCGGCGGCGCTGCATCAAGCCAGAGTGGAAAGCATGGATGAACGCAAGCTTTGGATCCAATCAAGGTCGGGAAATAATGCTTTCAAATTTGGTGTGACAACCACCTACCTGGCATTGTTGTTCACCGGCGCCACCGAAGAGGCCATCTCCAGCAACCTGGTGTGGTGGGTTTTAGCTGGCATCGTGGTGGGAACCTTACTGGTCTATATCATCAGCCTGGTCCGCTACGAACAGATCTATTAATAACTAGAAATCAAAGATCGGAATTCAAAAAAACCTCCGGCAATTACTGCCGGAGGTTTTATCATCGGTTATTCGTATTGCAGCGCCTCCACGATCACTGTCTTGGCAGCTTGTCTGGCGGGCACCAGGGCTGCCAAAACACCAAACAGCAAGCCAACCACGATGCTTGAAAGGATGGCGCTGGTTGGAAAATAAAAGTCAGTTCCAAACCCAACATAGGTGACGGCCTTGAGCAACAGGTCGCTCATGAAGAGCCCCATCAAGATTCCCATGGTGGTTCCCAACGCAGACAGCAAGATGCTTTCAGCGAAGATCATATTCTTAACCTGTGTTTGGGTGGATCCCACCGCGCGCAGCATGCCGATCTCGCGCGTGCGTTCGATCACATTGATGCCCATGGTATTGGCCATGGCGATCAACCCGGGGATGGCCAACATCAGGACCATGACATAGAACACACTGGTCACTGATGAGAACAGTGCCATCTGTTCAGCCTTGAAATCAGCGGCATTGATCATTGAGAAGGCAGGATAATCCTTGGAGATGGTTTGCAAAGCCTTGGAGACACTGGCTTTGTCAGAATCGTCACTGCGGTTTGCCAGGATTAATAGATCACTGGTGGAGTTGAAATCTTGAGCCAACAGTTCTTGCGAAATATAGCCGGTGGCGATCTTGGCATTCAGGTAATCAAAGCCCACGCCGGATACGGTATACACCTGATCCCCCTGGGGTGTTGTCAAAGTCAGTTGATCGCCGATTTTAATACCATTGGTACTCGCAAAAACGCCGTTCACGATGATGGATCTTCCGGCGGCCAGCGCGTTGAAAGCGGTTGATGAGTCTCCTTGGCTGAATTCAAGCCCGGAAATTTCTGAATAAGTCACAGGATCCACACCAATGATCTGCAGTGCGGCACCATTCGCTTGCGAGGCTGCCAGGCGCAAAGAGGTGGCAGCTTCGATGCCATCCACAGCCTTGATGCGTTGCATCAAATCCTGGTTGGCGCCCAGGTTCCCGCCACCCAAGACGAGAGAAGGGGGCATGAAAAGGTAATCTGTGCCCAGGCTTTTATCGAGGTAACGGCTGAAGCCGTGCTCTATGCTGGTGATCATGGAGAACATGGCGATGCAAATCGCCAAACCGATCATCATGGAAGATGCAGTGATTGAAGCCCGGCTGGGTTGGCGGTTGAGGTTGCCTTGCGCCAGGCGGCCTTCGCGTTTGAAAACCAGCGATACCAGAGTGCCAAACACATCTGCCACGACCTTCACCATGACTGGTGCCAGCAAAATGAAACCGACCAGAAAAACCAGGCTTGCAAGCGCGGCCAGGTTCAGATCGCCGAAGATCAAGCCGGCCACTGAAAGCACAACCAGGCCAAGCCCCCACCAGGCACGCTTGCGGGTTTCGCGGATCTCAACTGCTGCCACGACGGGGCGCATGGCCTCCAACGGGGTAACCTTCATGGCTGAACGGGCTGGAAAGTAACTGCTGCCCACGGTAAAGCCGATGCCAAGCAGGATTGATCCAACCAGGTTGGTGGTGGTGATGACCGGTGTGCCTAACGTCACGCGCAACAGACCCGAGACAATTCCATTTACACCCTTGAGCATACCAAAACACATCAGGTATCCACAGAGCAAACCAACCCCCGTGCCGATGATGCCCTGGATCAGAGATTCGGTCAGGATGAGACCCATAAGCGTACGTTTGGAGGCGCCGATGGCGCGCAGCATACCCAGGTCGCGGCGACGTTCCGCGATCACCGTGCGGAAGGTGTTGAAAATGATAAAGGCAGCCATGGCCAGCGCCATGACGCCAAAAAGCCACATCATGGATTCACCCAGTTTTAATGCTGACGCCAGCTCATCGCCCACCTGGATGGGACCGCTCTTGAATTCGGGACCAAGTTTGGCAAGGGCGTCGTTAAGCACCGTATCACGGTCGGCACCGGCTGCGATCAACAGGTCAATGGTGTTGATCTGGCCGGGCAGGTTTAAGATATTTTGTGCCACTGGCAGGGGAACCAGGATCTCGTCCAAACCAGCGGCGGCGCTGAGCGACATCACACCCACCACCTGCAGGTTGGCAACTCCTTCACTGGAGGGGATCGAAAGTATATCCCCGGTCTTGAGGTCCATTTTTTCAGCCAAGAGCTGCGGGATCACGGTGGCGTAGGTATCTTCGAGGGTTAAGAAACGCCCCTCAGACATGCTGTAATTTCGCACTGTCTGGGCGGTGGCGAGGTCGACGCCGGTAACCGTCAGAGCCGAGGCGCCGGTCAGTTTGTTAACCGATCCGCCCATGGATTCTGGCAGCACCACGTTCTTTGAGAGGATGCCGGTATACTGGCTGATGCCATTAATCTCCTGCAACTCCGCCAGAACTGACTGATCGAAGGGATTGTTGGATTGGCTGGAGATGGAAATATCCACCTTGCCTGAAGTGGTGACCATGTTGTGCCTGAAGGCTTCCATCATGGCCGGGATCATGGCGTTCAAACCAAAGAGCAGGGTCACGCCAAAGACCACCGCCAGGGTGGTCAATACCATGCGTTGTTTTCTGCCCCAAAGGTAGCGCCAGGCTAAAAGGAATTGGATTTTCATAACGCCTCCACTTTTTCTTTCAGGCGTTTGGCATTTTCGCCGTTTGAACCGTTTAACAGGGTGTCATCCACCACTTTGCCATCTTTCAAGAAGATGATGCGGTCGGCATAAGCCGCGATGCGCGGATCATGGGTGACCATCAGAACCGTGTGTTTCCATTCTTTGACGATCTTGCGCAAGGTTGAAGCGATCTCATCACCGCTGCGTGAATCGAGATTACCGGTGGGTTCATCTGCCAGAACGATAAGGGGATCAGAGACCATGGCGCGCGAAATGGCCACTCGCTGCTGCTGCCCGCCCGAGAGCTCGTGCGGTCGGTGGCTGGCGCGGCCTTCCAGTTTGTTGCGACTGAGCCATTCCCTGGCTTTGGCATGGGCAACATCCAGTTTGACGCCATCCAGGATGAGGGGCAGGGCGGTGTTCTCGACCGCATCCAGCACGGGGATAAGATTGAAGAATTGGAAAATGAAGCCCATTTTACGCCGGCGCAGTTCGGTCAGAGCGTTGTCGCTCATTTTAGATAGATCGTTGCCTTCCACGGAGACAGAACCTCCGCTTGGGCGATCCAGACCGCCAATCAGGTGCAGCAGGGTGGATTTGCCGCATCCACTGGGACCCATAACCGCCACGAATTGGCCTTGATCAATGGATAGATTGACACCGTCCAAAGCGGTGACTTTTGCTTCACCGCTGCCATATACTTTACTGAGGTCTTTCACTTCGATTATTGCCATTTTATGCTCCTTGTATGATTTTACGATAACAACAGATGAACGCTTTTTCTTCACGGACTCGGAGGTCTCCCGCGCGGACGCAGGGTGGGTTTTGGAGCCGGCTGCCGCACGACTTCGTCGAGCCGCGATTCGATCATATCCAGCCAACGCAGATCAGCTTCCAGGTGCATGGCGGCCTTATCCATCAACAGGATCCGGGCAAGTTGGCTTTGCGGGTCCAATTGCTGGCGCTGTTCGGTAATGCGGTGCAGCTCCTGATAAAGCGCCGCGCGCTGGATGATGATCAGGCGTGAAGCATCCACTTCGTCCAGATCGAGGGAGAGCATCAGTTTCAGATAAAAGGGGTCTTGATGCGGTTCTTCGATGGCGCTTGCGCGGAACCAGGTCATCAATTCGTCGTGTCCGGTCGGGGTGATGGCATACACGCCTTTACCGGGGGTATCCTCTGAACTGGAGAGGATTATCAGACCTGACTCAACCATGCGCGCCAGGGTGGTATAGATCTGGGGCGGCTTGACATCCCAGTTCTCACGGCCGCCAACCAACGCGGTAAACCCCGCGCACAGTTCATAACCGTAGCGGGGCTTTTGAGCGAGTAGACCTAAGAGGGCGTGACGGACTGACATAATAAATACTCTACAGTATAATAATAAAGCATTATATGCCGGATCGTTGGGTTGTCAAGGGAGTTGAAACAAAAAAGCCTGGATTCATCCAGGCTTTTCCTGAGATTCACTCAATTTATTCCTTCGAAGTGTTTGATGGGCGGTTCTGTGCCATTAATTGCTGTCTGGCGGCGGCTTCGTTTTGGGCGGCGGCAGCCGCCACAGCGCGGTCTTGGGATGAGGGCTCGGCCGGAGCTTCGGCTGCCCGGCGCACCTGCTGCATTTTTCGGATGGTGGCGGCTGGGTCGCCTTGCACCGGGCTGGAATCGATGGAGACTTCACCAGCAACGGCATATCGTAAGCCGTCAGGGCCTTGTTCGTATGAGAAACTGGCGCCGCGCCGCACCAACGTGCCGCCTGCCATGACGTGTGCCATTTCATGGGCGCGCACTTCGCGGTCTGTTGATTTTAGTTGGGCGATCTCTTTTAGCTCTTCGGTAGTAAAAGCTTCTTGGGGGGTATAGGCTCCGGTGTTCTTTTTTTCTGACTGGTTTTGGGTCTCTTCTTGCGTCTTGCCTTCTTTGGAAAGGCCAAGTATTACCCGGGCTTCTTCAGAAATGGTCACTTTTACGGATTGATTTTGATCGGGGTCATTGATCGAGATACCCGTCACAGATGTGGATCTGGCAGCATTTTTAACCCCAGAGGCTGTCGTGGAGACTGCGGCTGCCGCGGAGTTGGTTTCTGAAGTGTAACCGGAAAGTGAGATATTACCAATCATAAATAGAGAAGTTACAATATACTATCTTTAGTATACTGTATCGCTTTTTTTGTGATTTTTCAAGAGGGAGTTTTTAACGCTGCAGTCTATGCTGATCCTCAGGGGTTACTGCCGAAAACTCGGAAGTCCATAAGGTGCAGGTATTGCGACCATTGTTCTTCGACACATACAGAGCTTGATCTGCACGGTCGATCAATGTTTCCACCGAGGCACAGTCACGGGTGATCTCAGCCACACCGACGCTGATCGAAATGGAGATATTGCCCTGGTTGGTAGAGAACTCAGTTTGAACACAATCTTCACGCAATCGCTCGGCAGTGGCCATAGCTTTTTCGGCCGTGGTTTCTGGAAGCAGAATGATAAATTCTTCACCACCGTATCTGGCAAGAAGATCATTGCTGCGCAGGCCGTTGCGGCATAATGAGGCCAGGCCTGCGATCACCTGGTCGCCTACGATGTGGCCGAAGGTATCGTTGACCTGCTTAAACTGGTCCAGATCGATCATCAAAAGACTTAAAGGATGCCGGTAGCGATGGGAGCGTTCAAACTCTTTAGTGGAGAGTTCTTCAAATTTCCGCCGATTAAACAGGTGGGTCAGGGGATCAGTGATTGCCAACTGCTGTACTTCATTGAACAAGCGCGCGTTTTCCACGGCGATGGCGGCTGTGGCGGCCAGTAATTCCAGCATCTCGCGGTCTGAATCGGAGTAGATGCTCCTGGCATAATGATGGACGGACATGGTGCCAATGCGATTTGACCCGAGGATCAAAGGAACGATCAGGACGGATTGCGGCAGCGCGGAATCATCCACATTGGCAAACATGATTGAACCAAATTCTTTAGCAGTGGAAGAAGTGAACTGGTCAAAAAGCAGCGATTTGCCTTTGCGGATCACGTTGGCCGTCAATCCTCTATCCACTGGACGGAGGGTGAGAGGAAGTTTCTTTCCACGTTCAACACGATAAACATCGTTGATCATTTGTGATTTCGCGTCAAAAAGTGAAATCCCAAAGAAGTCCACCGGCATTAATTCTGACACGGCTTTATGAATGGCTGGATAAATATCCTCAGAACGGATGTTAGCGCTGATGGTCTGACTTAATTGGTAAAGCACCTTGAAACGTTCTGCAGACCGGGAGGCGTCGGTGTACATCCTGGCATTTTCAAGTGCCACCGCCACTTGCCCGGCAAAGGTGGCGAGTAGATGCAAATCCGTTGCCTTGTAAAGATTAGCCGACTTCGAATGCAGTGTGATTATTCCAATGGTGCGGTCTTGAAATACCAAAGGTGTACCCAGCCACGAACGAATGTCTTTTAAGACGGTGGTCTGGGTAATGAACTCCGGGTCTTCTTTTGGCACATCCCGATAAATCACCGGAGTTTGATCCAAAAACACCCTGGTGATTACATTCGAAAGGGCCAGTGGCATGCGGTACCCTTGAATGAACTCGCTATTTTCAAAACCCCGGCAGCCAACCACCCGCAAATATTCATCGTCTTTTAACATCACCACTGCGCTGTCGTATGAGATGACGACAGCCAATTGTTCGAGGATCTCGTGAATGGCTTCAGTATAATCAAGGCGGGCGGTCACCACCGCGCTGGCTTTTTGTATGGTTTCGGCTTCTTCAGCGCGTCGTTTGGCATCTTCGAAGAGGCGGCTGTTTTTAATGGCGATGGTGGCTTGCTGCGCGAAGGTGTTCAAGAGATCAATATCAGCCTCGCTAAAAACCCTGCCAGTATCACATTCCCCGATTGCCAATACGCCCAACATGTCTTTTCCAGCCATGAGCGGAACGATCAATTGTGAACCCACTTTATCTGAAAGCGGCCTGACATTATTTTTTGGCATGCCTGACAAGCGATCTATTCGGATCGGTTTCTTGAATTTTGCCCTCAAGTCTGAAGAGACGTTTTCAAGTTCAGTTAACAACCCGACTTGAACATTTTTGGGTTTATGTGAAACCACAATCTTGAATTTTCCAACTTCCGGATCGAAGAGAGCCAACTCACCGATGGGGGCATGCAGCAACTGCATGGAGCGGGTGACTATTTCATTTAGCAATGGATTAAGATCAAGCCGTGAATTAAGAGCCGCCAGAGTGGATTGAAGTCCGTCCAATTGTTGGATGCGCAGGGATTCGGCCTCGTATTGGCGCGCGTTCTTAATGGCTGAAGCTGCCTGGTTGGCAAAAATACCCAACAGGCGGGCGTGTTCATCGGTGAAAAAATTCTCTTCCGCTTTATCCAGCGAAAAGAGTGCTACCACCTCATCATCTATGATTATTGGCACACCTATCCAGCTTTTGAAAAGGTGGGTAACCTGGGTGGTCTGCCAGTTTGTGTCTTGGCGAATATTGGGGATGATTAAAGTCTTTTGATCTCGCACTACTGTTTGAATGTTGGGGGTAGCATCAATATCAAAATGCAGGGATTTGATAAATTTTACATACTCCGTACCAAATTGTTCGTAGCCATTGATTCTGGTGATCACAGCAGATTTTCCGGTGATCAACATTACATTTCCGCCGTCATATGCGATCAATTTTCGCAGCTCCACCAACAAGCGGTCAAAGACCTCATTTTGATCCAACGATGAAGTTAAGATCGAAGTGGTCTCACGCAATATTTCGGCAGTCTTTTGTTGAGTCAGGTTCCGAATGATCACGTAAGTAAGATCGCCCTGGTCTTTTGAAAGGTGAACATGAGCTATCTCAATTGGAATGCGGATTTGTTTTTTTGTCACCAATTCGGTGACGTATTGCTTTGTTTTATGTGGATGTTGTAAAGTGGAGTGAATGAATGCAGGGGGATCCACCAGATTATGGTGACCAATAATCAAAGTACCAATGGGCAAGCCGACGATCTCTGACCTCTCGTATCCGATCAATTCACAGGCCGAACGGTTTAATTCCAAGATCATACCCCTATGATCCACAATAAAAATCGCGTCATTTAATTGATCAAAGATCAACGGGGCATGAGCGGTTAATTCTTCGATTGACCTTTTTTGGTTCTCGACCATCAGTTCGGACCTCACCAATAATTGTGATATCCACTTACTTTTGTCAGGATGTCGTTGGAACTGCGTAGAAAGTGCTGTTAAAATGAATTATACAATGCTTTATTCCGGTGACCATGATTTCATTGACATGGCTAAACTCAAGCAGAGAGTCCATTTTTCCGGTAAAATTGGACAAGACACGGTTTGTGAGAGTGTGTTATTCAAGGAGTAAGCATGGGGTTAACTGATATTCCATTTACGCCAAGTGAGTTGATCTTGCTGAACGGAGATAGGTTCGCACCTGAGGTGAGCGTAGGGGGGCACCAGTTGCTCTGCAGTGACGGCATGGTCAATGGGCATTACCTGGCCGTGATGATCCTGGCGGCAGCAATTCTGGCCAATGAAGAAGAAGACGCCCTCGTCATTGAGAAAAGGCAGATCAAAAAGAGGTTGTTCTCCGCAGACCCCGGTCAAAGCCTATATATTCACCCGGCAGGGCAGGCTCCGAACTGGAATGGTTATACCCTTGAATCAGCTGTCTTGTTTTCGGCCGGACAGTTTTTTGCCATCCAGGGCGATTACAGTATCAGGAATGTGGTCTACACCATCCTGATGGAAGACCGCAAGCATCCATGGCAGAAAGTGATCGAGTTTGTGGAGTGGGGATTGGCCACCAGCAACTGGCTGATGCCAGTGGAAGGGGATGCAGCCAAGGCGTTTCAAACGCCCTTCATCTGTCCAGAAAAGGTGCAGGAACTGGCCTTCGCGCAGCCGTTGGGACCAGTCAAAAAACTGTTCTCCAGTTGTAAGACCAATGATCCTGATCTTTGGAAACTGCTGCTGGCAGAAATAGATCTTGGATTGAAAGACCGCGCCATATAAAAAAAACGGGAAGTTCATTTTGTGAACTTCCCGTCGCGTTCTTAGTAGAGCAAAACCTTAATCTGTTGTTTCGCCGCCCAGGTAAGCGTTGATGACTGTGGGATTATGCAGCAGGTCATCAGCAGGGCCTTGAAGAACCACCTTACCCGTATCCAATACGTAGCCGCGGTCAGCAATGGCTAATGCCATGAGAGCGTTTTGTTCGACCAGCAAAATGCTGGTGCCGCTGTCGTTGATCTCGCGGATGATATCAAAGATCTGTTCCACCAGAATAGGGGCCAAACCCATGGAGGGCTCATCCAGCAGCAGCACTTTCGGTCCGGCCATCAGTCCGCGGGCGATGGCAAGCATCTGCTGTTCGCCGCCTGAGAGCGTTCCGCCGGGTTGGTTGCGCCGCTCTTTCAAACGGGGAAAACGCTGATAAACCATCTCATAGCGTTCTTCGATCAGCTTGCGATCTTTTACGGTGTAGGCGCCCATCTCCAGGTTTTCCCAAACGCTCATTTTCGCGAAGATCTTGCGTCCTTCTGGAACCTGGATGATGCCCAGGTTGACGATCTCTTGCGGTGAGGTTTTCGAAATTTCGCGATCGAGATATTTCACGCTGCCAGAAGAGGGATGCAGCAGCCCTGAAATGGTATTCAGACTGGTGGATTTACCGGCTCCGTTGGCGCCGATCAGGGCAACGATCTCACCCTGGTCGAGTGAAAAACTGACATCGCGCAGCGCGTTAATGGCGCCGTAGTGTACACTGATGTTATCGACGTTCAGGATCATGAGGCCTTCTTCCTGCGGTATTTTTGAGCCAGCGCCGCACCGCCAGGTCCGAGATACGCTTCAATCACGCGTTCATTGCTTTGAATTTCAGCAGGTTTGCCTTCAGCGATCTTATTGCCAAAGTCAAGCACGGCAATTTCATCGGAAATTCCCATCACCACATGCATGTCGTGTTCGATCAGGATGATGGTAATGCCAAAGAGGTCTCTCAAGCTGCGGATCAAGGCCGTCATCTCGAGAGTTTCCTGCGGGTTCATGCCCGCGGTGGGTTCATCCAGCAGCAGTAAAGTGGGTTGGCTGCTGAGGGCGCGTGCGATCTCCAGCCGTCTTTGGGCACCATAAGGCAGATCACCAGAGATGGCATTGGCAACTTCGCTTAAACCCACAAATTTCAGCCATTTGAAACCTTCCGTGAGGGCGCTTTTTTCTTCCCTGCGGCTGCGGCGGGAGTGGACGATGGATTCCACCCAGTTTTCATGAAGGCGGGGCTGTTGGCCGACCAAAATATTTTCTATGGCGGTCAAGTTTGAGAAGAGACGTATGTTTTGATAGGTTCTGGAAAGTCCCAGCGAGGCAATGGTATCAGTGGAGCGGCCGTTCAATTGTTGCCCTTGAAAAAGCACCTTGCCGTGTTCGGGAACGTAAAAACCGGAAATGCAGTTAAACAGGGTGGTTTTTCCGGCGCCGTTGGGGCCGATGATCGAATAGATCGAGCCTCGTGACACCTCAAGATCCACGTTATTTACGGCGGTCAAACCACCGAAAATTTTTGAAACACCTTGAACCTGGATGATCTTCTCAACCATTGGAGGCCTCCTTCTCTTTGGGCTCTCCATCTTGAACGGCTGGTTCTTTGAAGTTAGGTCTTCGGGTGGGAATCAATCCTTCTGGCCTTGAAAGCATCATGAACACCAGCAAGGCACCGAAAGCCAGCAACCTGAAATTGGCAAACTCACGCAAGATCTCGGGCAGGCCTTTTAATGTAAAGGCGCCCAAGATCGTTCCGGGGATGTTCCCCATGCCGCCTACGATGATCAGGCTGAGCACGTTGATCGAAGCCATGAGAGCGTGTTCGTCAGGGCCAGTGAACTGGTTGCGGCTGGCATAGATGCCGCCTGCCAGGCCTGCAAAAGCCGCGCCAATAGCCAAAGCCAGCAGCTTGTATTTGATGGTATCCACACCGCTGGCGCGGGCGACAGTTTCATCCTCGCGGATGGCCAGCCAGGCACGACCTGTGCGGGATTGTTTGAGGCGGTTGTATACAAAACTAGCCAGAAGAACTCCGGCGATGATCAGGTATACAAAGTCAACTTCAGTGTTGAAAGGCTGACCGAAGATCATGGGGCCTTTAATGTTTTGAATGCCACGTGGACCGCCGGTAAAACTGGTCAGCACATCGCTCTTCAAGAGGATTCGGATGATCTCACCGAACCCCAGGGTCACGATGGCCAGGTAGTCACCGCGCAGCCGGATGATGGGCAAGCCCAGCAAGATGCCTGCCAGGGCAGATAAAACGATACCCAATATCAAAGCTGGCCAGAAACCCCACATCAGATTATGAGGTTCGGGGGCGTTCAGCAGGGCCATGGTGTAGGCGCCAATGGCAAAAAAGGCGATGTATCCCAACACCAACTGGCCTGAAAGACCCACGATGATGTTCAAGCCCAGACCCAGGATCACATAAAGACCAACCGTACCGAAAACGTAATTCCAGTAGGATCCCCACTTCATGGGGATGAACACGCCGGCAAGAGCGAGGATGGCAATCCCCGCAATTTGCCAAATCAAGTGGTTTTTCCCACGAGCGGTGCGCTGGATTTTTTCAAATCCATTCTTGACGGCTGAACTGATCTTGGTGCGTATGGATTTCACGGCTTTCAGGTTCCACCCAATAGAAAGCAGGCAGCCAGCCAACGCGCCCGCGAGCAGGAATCCCATGGTGGCCAGAGTGCCAACCACTGGAGTCATCTGATAGAGCGTGCCTTTGATAAAGTCGAAAGACAGCACGGTAAACACATCGCGCACGAAGATTTTGTTGACCAGGAACACAGATAAAACTACACAAAGTGCACCGGTTAACAGGGCGGTCATCAAACTTGAGGCCAGGCTGGCCACGATCTTTTGGGCGATGGAAAGGGTTTGTTTTTTCTTCAAAGCAGCAATGCCCACCCAAAGACCGATCAAGAGGGTATATCCGATCATGTAAGCAGGAGCAGGTATTTCGCCCGGATTCTTAATGCCAGTCAATTTGGCTAACAGAATGCCGATCATACTGTTAAACCCGATCAGTACAAAGAAAATCTGAACGATACCAAAGGTGATGCCGGTGCGAATACTTTGACGGATGAGGTTTTTCATACTTTTTCCTCCGCGAGTTTTTCACCCAGCAGACCAGAGGGTCTGAATGTCAGCACAATGATCAAGATCAAAAATGCCAGCACATCTTTTAGCTGGAAGTTGATGCCAAGGGCGGCAGGCCCCATAGATTCAACGATCCCAAGCACCAACCCGCCCAGCATGGCACCAGGCAGATTGCCGATGCCTCCTAACACTGCAGCAGTAAAAGCTTTGATGCCGGGGATGAAACCAATGAAGTAATACACCAGCCCATTGTGGATGCCCCACATGACCCCGGCTGCTCCGGCCAGCGCACCGCTGATGATAAAAGTGCGGCTGATGGTGCTGTCGACATCTACACCCATTAAGGCAGCAGTATTTTTATCCAGAGCGGTGGCACGCATGGCCCGTCCAAGTTTGGATTTTTGAACCAATGTGTATAAACCAATCAACAACAAAATGGAGAGGATAAAAGTAAAAACGCCGGTGTAAGGCAAGATCACGGAGCTTCCATTGACCATGATCGTCCAACCTACACCACGCGTTAAAATGTCAGGGTTGGTCACATCTCGCAGTTGAGGACTGAAGAGCAATTGAGCCGCGTTCTGCAAGAAGATCGATGCTCCAATGGCGCTGATGAGCGGAACCAGGCGTGGAGCTTTGCGTAAGGGGCGATAAGCGATCTTTTCAAGAAAATAACCTAATGTCGCTGAAACCAGCATACCAATGAGAAATACCAGGATGATGGCTAAAACCGGATAGGCATTCAGGAAATTCGTGTCACCTACCTTAAGGGCTTTAAAACCCATGAAGGTATATAAACACGCATAAGCTCCAAACATCATGACTTCGCCGTGGGCGAAGTTGATCATGAAGAGAATTCCATAGACAAGCGTATAACCAATGGCGATCAGTGCGTAAACGCTGCCGATGATCAAACCGGAGATCAACAAACGGGTCCAGGTGTCAGCCCCGTATTCGTGTTGAACGATCAGCACCTGGTATAAGCGAAAGAGGATATACAGCAAAACCACCACGCCGAGGATCGGTCGCAGCAGTCTCATGAACTTATTATTTCTGATACGGTTAATTTGGCGATCAACCTTCTTGGATATTAGTGCGTTATTCCCCTCAGGCTCAAGGGGAAGGGAGGCGGAGTCTTTCATAGGCGGACTGCCTTTCATGTTCAAAGAATAAACTGGGGAGGGTTTTATCCTCCCCAGTTTGTATGGTAAAGCTAGGTATTACTCGGCGTTGGTCCAGGCACCGTCTTTGACCACCACGAATTGGGGTTTGTCGACGTTGCATTCACCATTTTCCTGGCAGGTGAAGGTACCAGAAAGGCCGACGTAGGTGTCGAGTGAGCGCACAGCAGCCACCAGGGCACCACGGGGGATGTAGAGGGTGTCACCAGAAACCACGGCAACCTTTTTCACAGCAGCGGCCAGAGCGGCGGCGGAGTCATAACCACCCCAGGTGTAGGGGGATAATGAACCGGCTTCTTTGCCGAACTTTTCGAGGTAGGCGGCGTTGAAGGTGGTTTTGGCATCGCTATCGGGGCTGGCGGGGGCGATGGAGGCGATGGCGCCTTCACCATTGGCACCGGTGCGGGTAAGGAAATCTTCACCATAAGTGCCATCGCAACCGAAGAACTTGGCATTTTCGAGGCCGGTGGTCTTCATTTGGTTGACGAGCACGGCGCCTTCAGCGGTGTAACCACCAAAGTAAACGGCATCGGGTGACATGGCGGCAACGGTGGAGAGCACAGCAGTGTAATCGGTTTCGCCTGGGGTGATGGCCTGTTCGATAACCACTTCACCACCGTCTTTGATGAACTGGGCGGCCACGATGTCAGCCAAACCCTTGCCATAATCGGAACCATCATGCATGACGGCCAATTTTCTCACACCGAGGGTGTTGTAGAGATAATCACCAGCGGCGTTGCCTTGATTGAGGTCGGTGAAGGCGATGCGGTTGAAAACCTTCGAGCCGGTGGTGGTCAGGGCAGGGTTGGTCGCGGATGGGGAGAGCATGGGGATGCCAGCTTTTTCATAGATGGGCACTGCGGCGGCAGTGGCACCTGAGAAGATGTGTCCGGCAACAGCCACAATGGCGGGATCGGCAACGAATTTGTTGGCAACTGCAGCGCCGCCTTCGGCGGTGCCACCATCATCCTGGGCGTCCAGGGCGAAGGTCCAACCTTCAATATTGCCGGCATCGATCATGGCAATGGTGGCGCCTTGAGAGATGTCAATGCCATAGCTGGCATTACCACCGGTCATGGGGGCGCCCATGCCGATCTTGATGACATCGCCCTTATTGAAAACGGCGCAACCGAAGGCATCAGTGGAACAAACTTCGGGAGCTGCTGCTGCGGGGGCCTTGGCGCAAGCACTGAACAGCATGGCGACGACGGTCAAAATGACCAAAACTTTCATAGCTTTCATTTGAACTTCTCCTTAGATAAATTTCTGAATAGAAATGGCACACACTAGAATAAATTGATTGTGATCGATTATGGCGGCACCTCCTGACTTCTGGATTGTTCACAAAAAGAAAAGCCACCTGTTTTTGGTCAGGTGGCTTGGGGTGAACTTTTGATTTCTACTAACCCTTTTCTTGCGCCATCCTAACCTTAAAACGGCCTGTAAACAACCAAATGGCCACAAGCATGAGGAGGAAGTAATATAGTGAAATGGATACTATTAATGACATATGGTCGCCGTGTATTCAAACATATTACAACTTTGATGGACAAAAGTCAATCATTTTCATTATTTATTAATTTATTAGGTTTTTGGATTATGTGAAGTTCAAGGGCATTATTATTCATTTTCCAAGCGCGAACTTCTTGTTGTGCATGATTCTTCTATGTTGGGGAAAGGGCTTGTCTCAATCTCATGCAGTTCTGTCGGGTTGAAACTGCGATTCTTGCTCTAGTATGTTACTATTTAACCAGTATTAAGTAACAAACCGTCTTCGGATCAAGGAGGAACGGCCTTATTATGAAATCGTGGTTGCGCGACAAAATCGTCTGGATCGAAATTAATGGGGAATTTTTGGCAGATGAATTGGTTAACGAAAGCAAACAGTGGTTTGAGACTCGCAAAAACGATTATATCGGTTATATCGTGGATATTCGCAAGATGACCCGGCAAAGCACCATTGAACAATTAAAAGCCGAAGAAGCAGCCAAGAGTCAAGGGACTGGCAAACCCCGGGCTGTCTTGGGCAAAGACGCGGCTGCGGGGACGATCATCAATATGTACACCAGCTTTACCGGGGCTTCGCGAGTAAGTTATTTTTCTGATATCAAAAGCGCCAAAGCCTGGCTCTATTCACAGGAAGAATAATATCTTTCGTTCAGGAATCGGGCAGAAAGTACTCAGTTAAAAATGGAACGGACACGACAAAAAGGCCGTGTCCGTTCTGGTAATTGAGCGTAATTACTTATTGATCAATTTACGGACGGTATCAATCTGACCGTTACTGCCGAGGTACTCGTTCTTCTGCATGATGAATTTGGCATATTCGGTCATAAAGATCTTGCCCACAGGGCGCAGGTCGAAATTCTCGGGATGTTCATTGAAGTGTTCGCGGTGGACGCGCGTCCATACCAGGCGGCCATCGGTGTCGATGTTGATCTTGGTAACGCCAAGCTCAGCGGCACGCTTGAACTGGGTGGCATCCACGCCTTTGGCACCCTTGAGGCTGCCACCGGCTTTGTTGATGCGTTCGACCTCTTCCTGCGGGACGGAGCTGGAACCGTGCATGACCAGCGGGAAGCCGGGTAATTTTTGTTGAATTTCAGCGAGCACATCAAAATGCAGGCCTTGTGAGCCGCTGAACTTGAAAGCGCCGTGGCTGGTGCCGATGGCACAGGCCAGTGAATCACAGCCGGTTTGTTTGACAAATTCAGCCGCCTGGGCGGGATCGGTAAGCTTGGCGTTGGCTTCATCCACCTTGACGTGTTCTTCAACGCCGCCTAGTTGGCCGAGTTCGGCTTCGACCACGATGCCTTTTTTGTGGGCGGCTTCGACTACGCGTTTGGTGATCTCGATATTTTTCTCAAAAGGTTCTGAGGAGGCATCGATCATGACGGAGGAATAGAAGCCGCTGTTGATGCAGTCGTAGCAGGTTTCTTCATCACCGTGATCGAGGTGCACGGCAAAGATGGCGTCGGGGAAAACCTGGTCGGCGCTGCGGATGAGACCTTCGAGCATGAGCTTGTGCGTATAGCTGCGAGCGCCCTTGCTGATCTGGATGATAAAAGGAGCCTGGCTGTCAACGCATCCGCGGAAGAGACCCATGGTCTGTTCGAGGTTGTTGATGTTATAAGCTCCGATTGCATATTTGCCATAAGCGGCTTTGAATAGTTCTTTCGTGGTAACGATCATATCATTCTCCTTATTAAAGTTAACTCCCCGCGGGGAGGGATGGGCTCTGGTCAATTATATTCCACATTTGAAAAGTTGGGATTAATGGTTGTCTGGATCACCGCGGATTTCAAGTTTTTTGAGACAGGGATTTACTTTGTTTTTTTTCGAACAAGTAATATTCTGTATAATAAACTGAGAAGTGGCTGAAAAGTGGTACAAAGATTTGGGTTGGATGCCTCCCCAGATTGTGTCGTTTTTTGATTATTGGTTGAATTACGGAAGATTGATTTGAAACCACGAAGATTTGTTTATTTGTTCGGCGTTTGTTGTCTGATCATGGCCTGTAATTTTCCCATTGAGAAAGCCTTTGATTATGGGGATGAAATTCCTTTTCCTGTTGGGCAGGCACAAACGGCACCAACTTCTACGACAGGTGATCTCACGCCTACGACTTCCGGAATACGGACTTACCTACAAGCCATTCGATCCCCCCTGGTTTTGCAAGATGGAATGTACCTTTATAATGCGCAATCAGGGGATACGCTGACTGCCATCGCCCGCCGTTTCAATGTGCAGCCTGAAAGCATCCATTCCACATTGTCAATCCCATCCACAGGGATCATCCCAACCGGTCAACTTTTGTATATCCCTGATTTGTTGGGAGTGATCTATAACCTGCCATTGCTTTTGCCTGATAGCGAACTTGTTTTTTCACCTGGCATTGAGAGTTTTGATGTTAAAAACTTCATCAACCAACAAGGGGGGTATTTATCTGTTTTCAGCCAATTTATCGATGGCAAATGGTTAACGGGCGCTGAGATCATTGAGCGTGTGGCTAGCAATACTTCCATCAGTCCAAAGTTGTTGTTGGCTGTGGTCGAGTTCCGCTCTGGATGGGTGAGTTCCATTCCAGAATCCATAAATACTGTCTCGCCCCTGGGATTTTACTATTCAGATTATCAGGGGTTATTCCTGGAATGCTCCCTAGCTGCAAAATGGTTGAACATGGGATATTACGGATGGCGGAAAGGCGAGTATACCCAACTGAGTTTTTACAACGGGAGCTCGGTGCGTATTGCGCCGCAGACCAACCCGGGAACCGCGGCTTTGCAATATTTTTTGGCGCAAATTTATCCACAGGGTTCTTGGGAAGCGTCACTCTACGGCCCCTCAAGTGTGATGAGTGTTTTTCAGAAGTACTTTGGTGACCCTTGGATAACGGCTGAGGATCAGGAGCCGATGTTCGCTGGGACTGCGACGGTACCTATTCTGGAATTGCCCTTTACGCCGGGAGAGGAATGGGCGTTAACCGGCGGCCTTCACGTGGATTGGAACTCAGGCACACCCAGCGGGGCTCTCGATTTTGCGCCAGTAACTGGCGAGCCGCGTTGTTCGGTCTCACGTGCCTGGGTATTGGCATCTGCCGGGGGAGTGGTCACGCGTTCATCCAATAATGTTGTGGTGATTTCATTAACCGATAGCAACGGTGAGCAGACTGGATGGCAACTTTTTTACATGCACATTGCCGATGCGGATAGGATCACTGAGGGAACGCTTGTGTCACTCGATGATCCGATCGGTCATCCTTCATGCGAAGGCGGGCTTGCAACCGGTACGCATGTTCATTTTGCGCGAAAATATAAAGGAGAGTGGATTGGAGCAGGAGAGCCTTTTCAATTGATCTTAAGCGGTTGGACTGCCTTGCCTGGCGAGAAACAGTTTCAAAGTAAATTAATTAAAGATGGAAGAGAAGTAATTTCCAGCCAGGATGGGGGTATCGTTTCACGCATCTTCCGCTAGGATTTTCCATCATCATCCACCACGTAATCTGGCAGATCATTTTCATCTACATCACGGGCAGACACCACCCTGCCTCTTACCGAAAATCCGGCTTTGTGAACGCTTTTAGCGTCGCCTGAAACAAGCGGGTGCCACATGGGCAGGTCTTTGCCTTCTGCCAGCAGACGATAGGCGCAAGTCTCCGGCATCCATTGCAGGGATGAAGCCAGTTCGGGGGTCAGTGTCAGGCAAGTAGGCACCAGTACGGAACGTTCTTCATAACGCGTGCAGCGGCAATGGTAGATCTCTAGCAGTTCACACACCACGTTGGTGTGATAGATGCGCCCCGTATCTTCATCTTCGAACTTGATCAGGCAGCATTGGGCACAGCCGTCGCATAAAGATTCCCACTCAGCCGGAGTCATTTCATCCAGTTTTTTCGCGCGCCAAAAGGGAATTTCTGACACAGAAGAAGTCTCCTACTAAGTAATGTCGAGGCAAGATTCAATTTCATTTATATCACAACCCGCTAAGGCTTTATGCGAACCGGTCGATAATGACTTTATGATCATTTCCGCGACATCCATGCAAGATGTTCTAGCCGGCATGGCCACCGCCCAGGCGAACCACCAGGTGCAGCTTGAGGTCGCCATGGCGGTGATGAAGCAGCAGCAAGACATGCAAGAAATGCAAGCCCAGGCGTTAATCAAAATGATCCATCAGAACTCTCTGGATGGCACCGGGCAGCTGGTCAACCGTATCGCGTAGAAGATTCAGCTCTATTCGTTTATCAGGGGCGTAATCACTTTTATTGGTGCAACAACCCACGACTAACTGATTTTTTATCTAAACCTTATTGATTTCACTTGATTCTCGCCTATAATCAAGTTATGTTCTTGTGTTTAGGTCTTCTCTTTGTTAATGCCTGGATTGAAAAAAATTGAAAAAAATCCAGCGAAAGATTGTTTATTGGGTGAGTGTTTTGTCTGCGGCTGCCGGTCTTTTGACTGGCTGCCTGTCTGGCAATGGAGATGCCCCGACCGATGGCCCAAACATGGTGAACCTGTCATCAGCCACACGCCAATTTACATCAACCTCTACGGCCACACAACCGCCTGAAAATTCGCCCACCCCAACCATCACCAGTACACCAGAGGCATCTCCAACGGTCACGCTGACCTCAACACCTGACCATAGCCCCACACCCACCAGCACGGTCACACCTCTTCCGACTCCCACACCATTGCCTGCCCCATTTTTGGATACTTTCATTGCCAATCTTGAGAACGGCAACGCCTGGCAAGTGGTGGGGGTATATGTCGAAGGATTAATGGCTTTGAGGGTGGTTCAACAGCCCAGCTCAAACGCGGCTTACGTCTCAACCCTGCCTAACACAGCTACCTATTTTGCAATGGTCAATCAAATGACTGGAAATACTGGTCTTTTGGCGCATAATTACCTGGCGGGCACCTATTTTTTTGATCTGCAGCCCGGCCAGGTGGCAGTGGTGATCTATGGAGATGGACGTACTGAAGAATATATGGTTGCGGATTATCAAGAGTTCCAGGCACTGAGCCCAAACAGCCCGACCAGCAATTTTGTCGACCTTGCCAATGGTGAAACGTTGACTTCCACCGATCTTTTTTATAAGGTGTTCGGAGGTGGCAGTAAAGCCACTTTTCAGACTTGTATCGCGCAAGGGAATGAATTATCTTGGGGCCGTTTATTTGTGATTGCCCCGCTTGAATAGGGATTGGCAAAAAGGAGGAAGTATGGCTAACAATCGCAACACTTTTTCAAGGTTTCAACGCGGCTGGCGAATATTGATCATATTCGTCTCTGCTGCCATCGCGGGGGCCTTGATCTGGTCCATCGTGGTGACCCCTTTGTATCGGGCTTCGGCAAAATTTCTTGTGTATCCAAATGACACCCTGACCAGCAGCCGGGATGTGGTCAGCAGCCTGGATACGCTGGACAAGCGCACCATCTCGACTACGTACGCTGACATCCTTGACAGCAACCGGGTCTTTCAAGACACCATCAATCGTCTGCAATTGGACGACGCTTCAATGAAAGATGTCACGGTGCATTCAGAGGTGCAGGCCAATACCAACATTTTGGTACTCAGTGTTGAAAGCCCTGATCCCAAGACGGCCACTTTGCTCGCCAATAACATTGGGCAGAACGGCATCAGCTACATTAAAAGCATCTACCAGGTGTTTGATATCGCCTTCCTCGATTTGGCAGTAGAACCTGAAGCGCCAATCAGGCCGCGCCCAATAATGGATACACTGATCTCAGCCGGCATCGGGCTTTTGGCCGGATTGATCTTCTTGATCTTGCGTGAGATCCTGCGCGTGCCGCTGGAAGCGCTGCGGGAGCGTTCTGTCACTGACAAACAGTCAATGGCTTACACGAGAAAATTCCTGATTCGTTCCATGGTGCAGGAATTGGTAAAGAAAACCAAAGACCCTGTGGCTTTTGGCGTGATCTATCTGCAGGGTTTTGAAGACCTGGTGGACACACTGCCTGAGCGCATCACAGGCCGGTTAATGCAAAATGTGGTGGAGAGGTTGCATGCTCAACTTCGAGGAAACGACCTGGTGGGTCGTTGGAGTAAGCTGGAGTTTGGCGTGATGTTACCCTCAACCCCTGAGATGCCTGCCAAGAAAACTTTTGAGCGTTTATTGCTGGCCCTCACTGAACCCGTTCAGACCGAAGGTGGCGAGACCATTTCATTGACTCCTGTTGCCGGTGTGGTAACCAGTAAAAGCGATGAAACCTGTGAACAGATGATCGTCCGCGCGGAAGAAGCGGTCAAAGAAGCGCGCGATGTGGCTGACAACCTGGTAATGGGCAAGTGAGAGAGGAGGACAAGATGAAACGATCCCTTCTTCTGAGAATTTTTGGTTTCCTGGTGGTTGTCAGCTTGCTGGCTGGCATGGTTGGCGTTCAACCCGTTTCTGCGGCAGGATTAACCCAAGCTACCCTTAACCTGACCGCGCTGGGTATGAGTAATCCCCAAATATTGACAGGCCCAGTTTCTGAGTATTCCCAGACCTTTAATCTGCCAGTGGAGTGGTTCCCTGAAGGCAGTGGAAAATTGACGCTCAATCTTTCCGCCTTTTTCTCGAGCCTGGTCGCAACCGAATCGACAGATGCGGTCACGGGTCTGGTGGGCGGCGACCTGAGTGCCTATCTAAATGACACCCTGTTGGGGGTTACCACCCTCACTCAGGCCGGGCAGCAAACCGTACAATTTGATTTTAATGCGGCGACCTTGCAATTAGCCAGCAGAGATAGCAAGAACGAACTGCGCATCCGTTGGGATGGGTCAATTTCATGTTCGATGAACCTGCTCTCGAGCGTGACTGTTTTTCCAGATTCGACGATGGAGTTCTCATTCGCGGATAGCCCGAAGAGTCTTTCCATCAACGATTTTCCGGTGCCTTTCATTGTGGAAGATTCGATCGAACCAGTGCCATTGAAGATCGTCATCCCGGCCAGCCCAAGCCCGGCAGAGCTGAGGGCAGCCATGATCATTGCCGCTGGCATCGGACAAATCTCAAATGGACGGACCCAAGCGGAATTAATCTCAACTGCCGATTATCGACCCACCGACGGGAACCCTCAAAATGTTCTGCTGGTGGCCAACCTTGATTCACTACAAGCGCTTGATCTGGTCTCATTGGGGATCACGAATCCTGCCGGGGTAGCCGCCGGAGAAGGTTTGCTACATTTCTTCACACCTGCTGGTGGTTATGGATTGTTGGTAAGTGGTGATGAAACCGGTATCGTCAAGGCTGCCCAGGTTTTGGCTGCCAACCAGACCCTTGCCGCTGGTGACCCGGCGAACATGCTGGTCAGCGCGGTTAACCCGCCTGCGGTCAACATGGGTCAGCAAGACATGACATTGGCTGACCTGGGCGCTGGAGAACTGGTTTTTGCACGCCCCAGCGACCTAAAACACAGCGTGGAGTTTTACGTACCGGCTGGCAACCAGGTGAGGGCGGATGCCTCATTTGATCTGGTGATCAGCCACTCGCAACAACTGGATTACTTGAATTCGAGTTTGCAGGTGAAGGTCAACGGTTACCCGGCGGTCAGCCTGCGGCTGAATGACAATACTTCCAATCAAAACCTGTTCACCTTGATCATGCCTGCCAACCTGGTTCACCCGGGCAGGAACACCGTGGAATTTGTGGCAGAGCTGAACACTCGTGATCTTTGCACCCCTCCGTTGGAATCAGTGGCCTGGCTGCGGGTCAGTTCAAGTTCTGTGTTGCATCTGCCGCTTGAATCCGCGGTGGGTGGATCGTCCGCCGCGAAGACCTTTGCTGATTTTCCAGACGCGTTTTTGGCCGGTTCAGGCTTGAATGACGTGATCTTGTTGGTTGGGGCGAATGATTTTTCCAACCTACAGGCAGGGGCCAAGCTGGCGGCGACTCTTGGAGCCGGCATGCCCTCCAATAGTGTATTCCAATTGAATGCTCTCTATTCAACTGACCCCAATGTCTCTCAGGCTTCCGGCTTGAGTGCCATCCTGGTAGGGAAACCCTCAGATTTCTCAATTTTGTCAGACAAAACCGCTTTTCCGTCGCTGGTTTTCAATACTGATAATTCCCTGAGCGATCAAAGTGCGGTTGAACTGGTAAGTAAACCCGAGACCGGCGCGGATGTTGGATACCTGGCGATTCGAGGATATGATCCATCCACCAGCAGAGTACTCATGGCGGTTTTGGGTAATTCTTCAGCAGGGGTGGCTCAAGCGGTTGAAGCAGTCATTGATCCCAAGATGGCGGACAATAACTTTGGCGTGGTCAGTAGCGACCAGGCACTCTCCGGTTGGTTGGACGGAGGAGTCGCAACAGGAAACATCTCCATCACGCCCCCGGCCTCCGCTACTGAAACACCTGGCGAAGATCCGGTTCAACTTTTCAGGGCGAATATGTTGAAATGGGTGGTACCTGCCCTGGCCATCTCACTGGCGCTCGCGCTGCTCTTCCTGTACTTTGAGATCAGACAAGGGCTTCGTAAGAATCGCTAGACAGTAAACTGCTAAAGGCAATGGAAGCTGCCCTGATCATTTCAAGGCAGCTTTTTTCTTTAAAAATTTCAAATTTTCGGTTGAACGTGTTAAGATTAAATGACTATGTTAATTGCATGTTTGCCCCATCAGATGCCTAGAGGAGACCTCATGCAAAAAAAACTCATTATCGGAATACTACCCGTCACACTGCTGATGGTCTCTTTGTTTGCCGCTTGTGTTCCTTCAAAAACTGGTGAGCAGAGTACCCAACCAGCAGGTCCAACTGTCACTCCCTCACCGGCACCCACCACGGAGTTTACCGCCCTGCAGAGGGAGGGTTGGATCCTGACCTGGTACGACACTTTTTCAGATAAGGAACTTAATAACAGAAACTGGGTTGTCGAAACCGGCGGCAACGGTTGGGGGAACAACGAGTTACAGTACTATACAAATCATTCAGATAATTTACGCATTGAAGACGGAGTGCTGATCATTGAAGCCTACCGTGAACGTTATCAACGGCATGAATATACTTCGGCACGGATCAAGACCCAATTTTTGAGATTCTATAAATACGGCCGGGTTGAAGCCAGCATCAAAATACCCGCGGGGCAGGGGGTTTGGCCAGCGTTCTGGATGTTGGGCACGAATTTCCCTGAGGTGGGATGGCCGGCTTGCGGCGAGATCGACATTATGGAAAATGTCGGGTTTGAACCCAATCGAGTGCATGGCTCGGCCCACGGGGTTGGTTATTCGGGGTCGAACAGCATGATGGGTTACCTGGATGCTCCTGCCGCACTTTCAGACGATTTTCATGTCTACGCTATTGAATGGTCAGAAGACGAGATCCGTTGGTTTTTTGATGACCAGGAGTATTACCGCATTTCATCTTCAGACATGCGAGGGGAATGGGTCTTTGACCATCCTTTTTTCATTATTCTCAACCTGGCTATAGGCGGCAAATGGCCGGGTTCACCCGACGATACCACGCAATTCCCTCAGCAGATGCTGGTGGATTATGTGAGTGTTTATCAGCGTCCAAAGTAAGGATGCCTATTTTTACAGGAGAGGTATGTCTGATTTGAGTTCAAGTATGTGTCAATTCACCATGCGTGATTTTCAAAGGAAGAAACCCTTTTCAAGTTTCCTGCCGGGCATAGCGGGCTTAAAGGGCATTCCCATGTGGGTTTTTTACGTCAACCGCGGACAGGGCATCGCCGGGTTTGGCGTGGAAAGCAAAGATCATCCGTTGATGGAGTTCCAATGCGCGCAGCGGGCTTACCAGACGGTCGCCCAAATGGGGTTTCGCACTTTCGTGACTGCGAAGCGCGGTCAGGGTATCTGGCAAGCAGAACCTTTTGGGGGAAGGCACGAACCCAACCTGCAACGCAGTATGACCACAAGCTTGAATGAGTTTAGTATCGAAGAGGTGAACCCCCAGATCGGATTGAAGGTCAACGTCCTCTATTTTCTGTTGCCAAATGCTCCCATAGGCTCTCTGGTGCGGCGTGTGACTTTTACCAATATCGGCCCCGACCGCTTGGAATTGGAAGGTCTGGATGGACTGCCGGTGATGGCGCCTTACGGTATCAATGACCAAACCTTCAAAAACATGGGCAGAACCATTGAAGCCTGGATGGAAGTGGTCAACCATGAACACGGGCTGCCCTTCTTCCGCATCAAGGCCAGCGCGAATGACGAATTGAAGGTGGAGATGATCCGGGCGGGGAATTTTGCTTTCAGTTTTGAGGGAGGAAAGCTTTTGCCAGTGGTGGTTGATCCACAGGCGGTTTTTGGTTGTGACACCGCTTTTAACTACCCCGAGAAATTGACGGGTGGTTTGACTGCTGTTCTGCAATCCACGCAAACCACACAGGGCAGAACCCCCTGTGCCTTTTTTGGATTCCAACGTGCCCTTGAAGCCGGGCAATCGCTGGAGATCACCAGTTTGTTTGGCAACGCTTCCAGTTTGGAATTGATCCAGGCGCAGGCGAAGGAACTGACCGAACCCGGAATAATCGACTTAAAATTACAGGAAGCTCGGGAGGTTGCCGCAGGCATCACCCATGCCATTCAAACCCACTCCGCTTCAAAGAATTTTGATGATTACTGCCGCCAAACTTACCTGGATAATGTCATGCGCGGCGGTGCTCCGCTGCTGGTTGGCGACAGGCATGTGTACCATACCTTTTCGCGCAAACATGGAGACCTGGAGCGCGACTACAATTTTTTTGTGGTGGCTCCTGAGTTTTACAGCCAGGGTAATGGCAACTACCGTGATGTCAATCAGAACCGCCGCAGCGATGTATTTTTCAATCCACGGGCTGGCGTTTTCAACATTCGACTTTTCATGAGCCTGATCCAAAGTGACGGTTACAATCCTCTTGTGATCCAGGGATCCACTTTTACACTTGAGCCCTCGAAAGCACAGGAATTATTGAGACTCGCTGGTGAACCAGGTGAGTTGCAGCAACTTTTTGGCGCTCACTTTACTCCCGGCAAATTGCTGGAAGTCATGCAGAGAGCACGGCTGTTAATTTTGGATCAAGATTTCTTTGATCAGGTATTTGCCAGCGCTGAACAGCACATCCAGGCCGTCCATGGCGAGGGGTATTGGAGCGATCATTGGAGTTACAACCTTGACCTGGTCGAAGCGTATCTGTCGATCTTCCCGGAAGAAAAGTCAAGCGTGCTGTTCGACTCGCTGTTGCTGCCTTTCTATGATAATGAATACCGTGTCAATCCTCGCTGCGCACGTTTCGTACTTGATGGTGAAGAACCACGGCAGTTCAACGTGCTGAAGAAAGATCTTGAGAAAGAAACCCTGATCAACGGACGATCATTGAATCCGCGATGGGCAAGGGCACAACACGGCAAAGGGGATGTGTTTGTTCAACCGCTGATCTCGAAATTGACGCTCCTGGCGTTGTTGAAGTTTTCTGCGCTTGATCCTTCAGGGTTTGGCATTCTCATGGAGGGTGGCAAACCCGGTTGGTACGACGCTTTGAACGGTTTGCCGGCCTTGTTTGGATCATCCATGCCGGATAGTTATGAGCTGCTGCGGTTGTTGAATTTCTTGATCACGGCACTTGAAGAAACCAAGCGGCCTGTCAATCTACCAGTCGAGGCGGTGGAGTTATGCAAGTCCATCAACAAAGTACTTTCGCAAGAAGCGGACCAACACCAGGAGTGGGAAAGCCTTTCTGACGCCTTGGAAATCTACCGTGAAAACACCCGCCTTGGGTTTGACGGCGCCTGTGAAGATCTGGCCATGCACCGCACGCTGAAAGTAATGCGCGATAAGCTCGAAGTCAATTTGCGAAAAGCGGAGATTTTGGCTGGCGGCTTGCCTCCCACCTATTTCATTCATCGAGCGGTGGAATACGAAAAAACCGGCGGAGTGGATGAACATGGACGGCCTTTGATCAGAGTGACCCGATTCGAACCCAAACCACTGCCGGCTTTTCTTGAGGGTCCGGTGCGGCGCATGCGTACGCTGACTGCCAGCCCGGCATTGGAACTTTATCAGAAAATTCAACACAGCGATCTTTTTGATCATCAATTGAAAATGCTTCGATTGAACGCCAGCCTGCAAGACTGGCCGCACGAGATCGGACGGGCACGCGCGTTTACTCCGGGCTGGCTTGAAAATGAATCCATCTGGCTGCACATGGATTTCAAGTATCTGCTTGAGTTGCTGCGTGCTGGATTATATGAACCATTTTTCAAGGAATTCAAAGCGCACCTGCCGCCTTTCATGGATGCCGAAGTATACGGGCGCAGTCCACTCGAAAACAGTTCGTTCATAGCCAGTAGCGCGCACCCAGACACTTCCCTCCACGGCGGCGGATTTGTGGCCCGTTTGAGTGGTTCGACGGCTGAATTTATAAGTCTGTGGGTGATGATGGTGATGGGGCATCAACCGTTCATCCAAGAGAATGGTGAATTGAAGGGGCAGGTAAAGCCCATTTTGCCGGGCTGGTTGTTTGACGAGCAAGGCCTTTTCAATTTCCGCTGGCTGGATGCCTGTGAGGTAACCCTGCACAATCCAACCCATGAAGACACCTGGAAAGTTACACCTCAAAAGGTAATGCTCAGGGGCATCGAGGGTCAACAATATGATTTTGAAGGGAATATGATCCCTGCCCCCTATACCGCCTGGCTGCGTGAAGGTAAAATCGTGGCCATGGACGTTTATTTTGGATCTTCCAATCGCGAGGCATGATGAGCGCAACCAACCCCAAGCAGTGGAATTTTATTGATGACCAGGGCACCTTTGAAATACGGCATCCACTTGATGGCAGTTATCTCTATCTGCCCCTGGTTAATCAAGCGGGCATGTTCTCATGTGTCACCCCTGTGTTTAACGGGGATGCCAAGACTGATCAAAATGCGTTTTTGTTGCTGCCCAACTCGGTAGAAGACCTGCACAACAGCCGCTCGGGGCGCAATTTTTGGGTACTGGTAAATGGAAAGCCCTGGTCAGCCACAGGAGGTAGCGCGCGGCAGATCGCGGCGCGTTATTCAGAGAGTGAAGAGGCGGTCAAGCTCAGAGCAGGCATTTTATGGCAAGAGGTGAACCGAATCCATTCGGATAGCGGGTTGATGGCTGAGGTCACCAGTTTTGTGCCCATGACCGCTGATAAGGTGGAGTTAATGCGGGTGGTGCTGACCAATTCTGGAGATAAACCAGTCAAGCTTGTTCCCACAGCAGCGGTTCCGATCTACGGCCGCTCGGCTGATAACCTGCGTGATCACCGCCATGTCACCTCTCTGCTGCATCGCACTTCATGTGTGGAATATGGGGTGATGGTCAAGCCCACCCTTTCGTTTGATGAACGTGGACACACTCACAATACGCTTCGATATGCCGTCTTGGGGGCTGAGGGAGATGGTTCCGCTCCGCAGGGCTTTTTCCCGCTGGTAGAGGATTTCATTGGTGAAGGCGGCAGCCTGGATTGGCCGCAAGCCGTGGTGAAAGATTTTAAACCCACGTATTCGATCGGAGAAGTGGACGCCGGATATGAAAGCCTGGGCGGACTGCGCTTCAAGGAGCTAACCCTGAAACCGGGTGAATCCAGCACGTATGTGTTGGTTCTGGCCATTCTATCCGCGGAACAGCAGATCGACAACTTGGTTATGGAGTATTGTTCCGCAGGCGCTTTTGAAAAACACCTTCAAAACACCAGAAATTTTTGGCAGCAAAAAAATGATCTACTTGATTTTAAAACCTCCGACGCGCGTTTCAACGGATGGTTGAAATGGGTTGGTGTTCAACCCATTTTGCGGCGCTGGATGGGAAATTCATTTTTGCCATATCATGATTACGGTCGCGGCGGACGAGGATGGCGCGACTTGTGGCAGGATGCCCTGGCTTTGCTGCTAACCGAACCCCAGGATGTGGCAGCCATGTTGCACGACAGTTTTGCCGGCGTGCGCATGGACGGCAGCAATGCCACCATCATCGGCAGTCAGCCGGGTGAATTCAAAGCCGATCGCAATAACATTCCGCGGGTATGGATGGATCACGGTGCCTGGCCGCTTTTGACGGTGGCTCAGTACATTGACTTGAGCGGCGATCTCGATTTTCTGATGCGCGAGCAAACCTATTTCAAGGATCATTTAAGCCATCGCTGCAAACAGGTGGATTCAACATGGAAGGCCGGCAACGAGACCGTGCTGAAAACCTCCGCGGGACAAGTGGCCAAAGGCAGCCTGATTGAGCATTTGCTGGTGCAGCATCTGACTGCCTGGTTTAATGTGGGTGAACATAACCTGCTGCGTCTCGAAGGCGCGGATTGGAATGACGCGCTGGATATGGCCGCTGAAAAAGGCGAGAGCGTGGCCTTTAGCGCGCTTTACGCAGCCAACCTACACACTTTGAGCAATCTGTGCCTGGCGCTTTCCGCTCGCGGTGTGGTGGACCTGCCGCTGGCGCAAGAGCTGCTGCATTTGGTACGTTTCTCATTGATGGATTGCGCTTCGGCGCCATCCAAACAGGCACGCCTGAAAACATATTTTGACTCGGTCGCTTCAACCGTCAGCGGTGTCAAAGAAAAAATCAGTACCACCGAATTGGCTAACGCGTTGAAAGGCATGGCCGATGCATTAATAGAGGTTATCAGGCGGCAGGAATGGGTGACCGACCAAACGGGGAACGGCTGGTACAACGGATATTACGATAATAATGGTAAACAGGTGGATGGAGTTGGAGAACACGGCGTGCGCATGACCCTGACCGGGCAGGTGTTCGCTTTGATGGGCGGCATCGCCACGGATGAACAGGCAATTTCGATCACCAAAGCCGCAGATCAATACTTGTTTGAAGATCTGTTTACGGGCTACCGGTTGAACACTTATTTTGGCGAGGGCACCCAAAACCTCGGACGCGCCTTTGGCTTCGGGTTTGGCCACAAAGAGAACGGCGCCATGTTCAGCCACATGGCGGTCATGTATGCCAACGCTCTCTATCGACGCGGTTTATTTGATGAAGGTTGGAAAGTCTTATCCGGAATCTATGATCAGTCTCAAGATTTTGCGCGCAGCCACATGTACCCGGGACTGCCTGAATATTTCAACGGCCGCGGGCGGGGTATGTATCCTTACCTTACCGGGTCGGCTTCGTGGTACTTGTTGACCCTGCTTACTGAGGTTTACGGCATCAAGGGCAGGCTGGGCGACCTGGTGTTGGCGCCTCGTCTGAACGCGGACTTGGGAGAACTGGTCAGCGTCAAGATCCGTTTCGCGGGCAAGAACCTGCGGATTGAGTATCTTAATCCGCAGCTTTTGAGCGGCAAGGACTGCCAGGTGAAGCAGGTGTCGGTCAACGGAAGTGCGAAGGCGGTTACAATTGATGACGTCGTTTTTCACCGTGAAGAAGTGCTTTCTTGGCCGTCTGAAACTAAAATCACCCTCACCATTGGAAGGTAACACTCATGTCTTTAACTGCTGACGAACTCGAGATCATGGAATTCCACGGAATCGGATACCTGCCGATGATCGATTTCGGCACCTGGCGGGTGGCATTCTTGCGATACATTGATGAATTAATCCCGCGCAACATCAAACGGGTGGAACGCCACCGCGAGACAGATGAGGTGTTTGTATTGATCGAAGGGCAGGCGCTGCTCTTTATCGGGCTAGGGGATGAACAGGTGGACGAACTGGAGCCCCTGGTGATGCAGCCGGGCAAGCTGTATAATGTGCGCAAAAATGCCTGGCACTGCTGTGTGTTGAGCCACGATGCCACTATTCTGCTGGTTGAAAATCGGGATACTGGTCAGTCCAACACGGATTACTGCGCCCTTGAACCGGAGCACTGCCGTTTGATCAT
>CAYYRU010000013.1:11619-46745 GCA_964474095.1 uncultured Anaerolinea sp. | reverse complement strand
GGATGATGATGACCTTGCCCTCGTTGGCCACATACAGCGGATCAAAACCGAGCATCTCACAGGCGGAGTTTACGGCAGCGTGCACCGGCACTTTGGTTTCTTCAATGCTGATGTTCACCTGGCTCTGGACGGCGATCTCGTTGAGCGTGGTGGCCAATCCGCCGCGGGTGGGGTCGCGCAAGACGTGCACGTGGGGAGCGGCCGACAACACCCGCTGGATGAGGTGGTTCAGAGGCGCTACATCCGAGCGGATATCGGTCTCAAAGCCAAGATCACCTCGGGCGGTCAAAACGGCCATACCGTGGTCCCCGAGGGTACCCGAGATGAGCACGACGTCACCCGGTTTGGCCTGGGCGCCGTCAATCAGGCGAGCCTCAGGGAGTATACCGAAGCCTGCCGTGGTAATGAACAGCCCATCCGCTTTACCTTTTTCAACCACCTTGGTATCCGCGGCCACGATCGACACACCGGCTTCGAGGGCTGCATCTGCCATGGATTTAACAATTTGCTGCAATAATTGGGTAGATAAGCCTTCTTCGAGGATAAAACTGGCAGTGAGGCTTGCAGGCACCGCGCCTGACATGGCCACGTCATTGACGGTGCCGCAGACGGCCAGTTTACCAATGTCCCCGCCGGCAAAGACGAGGGGAGAGACGATGTGAGCGTCCGTGCTGACGATTAGCCTGCCTTGAGTATTCGCCTGCAGAGAGGCAAAGTCGTTTCCGGCGTTGAGGGCGGGGTTGCCGAGGAAGGGCGCGAAACACTGCTGGATCAACTCCTGGGTCATACGGCCGCCGGAACCGTGGCCCATGACGATCTTGTCGTAATGTTTCAGCGGCATGGGGCAAACGGCGCCCTGGATGGATACAGAGGGATTCTCAGCGCTCATGCGGATTCCTTTTCACGGCGGGCATAGCGATAATAAGCCGAACAAGCACCTTCCGATGAGACCATAGTGGCGCCCAGTGGGTTCTCCGGGGTGCACAGGGTGCCAAAAGCGGGGCACTGCGGGGGTTTTTGAATGCCCTGCAGGACCTGACCCGCAATGCAGACCTCTGATTCCCTGGTCTTGATGTTTTGCACCGCAAAGCGTTTCTCGGCGTCAAAATCGGCATATTCAGGCCGCAGGCACCATCCGCTCATGGGGATCATACCAATGCCGCGCCAATTGCGGTCGCAGGGCTGATAAACCTTGCTGATGAGCGCCTGGGCTGGCAAGTTACCGGCTTCACTGACCACACGGGTATATGCGTTCAGCACGCGATGTTGGCCGGCTTCCAGTTCTTCGACGGTCATGAGAATGCCCTTTAGCAGGTCCAGCGGCTCAAAGCCGGTGACCACGATGGGGATTTTGTATTGTTCCGCGATGGGGAAGTATTCATGGTAGCCCATAACCGAACAGACGTGACCAGCGGCTAAAAATCCCTGCACGCGGTTTTGAGGCGAGCCCAGGATGGCATGCATGGCTGGAGGTACGGTGACCTGTGAGACCAGCACGGAAAAATTCTTGAGCCCCAGACTTTTGGCCTGCAGCACGCTCATCAGGTTGGCAGGAGCGGTGGTCTCAAAGCCGATGGCAAAAAAGACCACCTGTTTGTCAGGGTTAGCCTGGGCGATCTTGACGGCGTCCATAGGGGAGTAAACAATCTTCACCTGACCGCCGGCGGCTTTGACTGAAAAGAGGTCGCTGCCCGAACCGGGCACGCGCAGCATATCGCCAAAGGAACAAAAGATCACGTCCGGCAGGCTGGCGATGGCCAGAGCTTTATCCACCAGTTCCAGCGAGGTAACGCAAACCGGGCAGCCCGGTCCGTGCACCAGTTCTATCTGGGCGGGCAGCAGCTGATCAATGCCGTTCTGCATGATGGAGTGTGTTTGTCCGCCGCAGATCTCCATGATGACCCAATCCTGCCGGGTCACCTTGTGGATCTGGTCAAGCACTTTTTTAACCAGGTCAGCGTCGCGGAACTCGTCCAGATATTTCATAGATTACGCCAAATCTTCCTCATTCGCCAGCAGTTCCGCTTCGACGTCCCCCAACTCCCGCAGCGCGTCCAGAGTCTCTTGCGCTTCACGTTCGCTGAGGATGTTCAAGGCAAAACCGGCGTGCACGATGACGTAGTTGCCGAGAGCGGCTTCAGGCACGGCTTCAAGACAAACCTCACGCACCACACCGCCAAAATCCACTTTGCCCATTTTGGCCGCGGGGGTTTGCGTGATCTCAATAATTTTTCCAGGGACTGCGAGACACATTTTTCACCTCTAATTATTTTGCATGTTGGCTGCCGCCACCATGAGTTGACCCAACGCGATACCGCCGTCATTGGCCGGCACCTGGTGATGAGTGAGCACCTCAAAGCCTTCACAGGTCAACAGCGGAGCGGTTTTCTTCAACAGGGTAATATTTTGCCACACTCCACCTGAGAGGGCAACCGTTTGGATGCCTGTCTCCTGGCGGATGGTTTTGCAGACATCCACGCACACCAAGGCGAGTCCGTTGTGAAAGCGACCAGCGATCTCGGCGGGGGTAACCCCGGCCTGCAGGTCATCGAGAATCTGCGTGAAGAGTTCAGCGGTGTGGATGATGCCATCAGTTTGTTTGAATTGGTAAAACCAGGTTTCGGCGGGAGCGCATAAATTCTCCAATTCGATGGCGGCCTGGCCTTCGTAAGAGACCGTCTGGCGGATGCCGATCAGGGCAGCCACGGCGTCAAACAAGCGCCCCATGCTGGTGGTGAGAGGACAGTTAATACGGTTGTGGATCTGCTTTTTCAGCAGGTCGAGTTCCAACGGCGAGAGTGATTTGACCGGGGCGAGGTTGCCGTCCCAGGGCAGGCCGGCCGAAAAAAGATGTGCCAGGGCAATTTTAGCCGGATTGCGTATAGCGGAGTCGCCACCAGGGAGCAGGGTTTCAGATAGGTGGAAGCGGCGTTGAACATTGGCACAGGAGCCCACCAGAAACTCGCCTCCCCAAATGTTGCCATCCGTGCCAAAACCGGTGCCGTCAAAGATCAATCCGATTACTTTTTCGTCCAACGGACGGTGGTTATCCGCCAGGCAGGCAGCCAGGTGGGCATGATGGTGCTGTACCTGAAGGAGGGGCAGATTTTCCCGGGTGGAACGCTCCAGGGCATACTTGGTGGATAAATACTCAGGATGCAAATCAGCCACCAGGCTTTTGGGTTGGATACGGAAGAGTTTCTCGAAATGGGCGATGCCTTCCTCGTAAGATCGTAGGGTCTCATAATTTTCGAGATCCCCGATGTGATGACTGAGAAAGGCATAGCGATCACGAGAAAGACAAAAGGTATTCTTCAACTCCGCACCGCAAGCCAGCATTTCGGGCATTGATTGGTTAAGCCGTATGGGGTCGGGGGAAAAACCGCGCGAGCGGCGTATCGGGTAGGGTTGGTCGCCGACCACACGGAGCACGGAATCATCCACGCGCATGTGGATGGGGCGGTTGTGGGTCAGAAAGCCGTCCGCGATGGAATCCAGGCGTTCGAAGGCGTCGGCATCATCATAAGCGATGGGTTCGTCGCTGAGGTTGCCGCTGGTCATCACCAACACCTTTGGAAAACCCTCGTCTGGTTCAAGCAGCAGGTAGTGTAAAGGGGTATAGGGCAGCATTAAGCCGAGGTGTTGCTGAAGCGGAGCGACTTGATCGGGAAGGTGGCAGTCATCACTTTTACGCAGCAAGACAATCGGGCGCTGCGGGGTCTGCAGTTGGAATGCCTCGGCTGCTGAAACCTCACAGCAATCCTGGATCGTTTCAATATCAAAAGCCATCAACGCGAAAGGCCGGTCGGAGCGTTTTTTTCTTTCACGCAAAAGACTGACTGCTTCTGGATTGGCCGCATCACAAGCCAGGTGATACCCGCCCAGCCCCTTGAGGGCCACGATCTTGCCCTCCTGAATGAAGCGCCTGGCAGTACTGACGGCGCCTTCGAATTTTGCCACGATCTGCCCCTGCGTGATGAACTGCAGGCGCGGTCCGCATTGGGGGCAGGCGATGGGTTGGGCGTGGAAGCGGCGGTTTGCGGGGTTCACATACTCCGCCTTGCAGGTCGGGCAAAGCTCAAAATCGGCCATGGTGGTCTTGGGGCGGTCGTAGGGGATATCGCGGATGATGGAAAAGCGCGGTCCACAGTTGGTGCAGTTGATAAACGGGTAGCGGTAACGCCGATCTTTGGGATCGAACAACTCACGCAGGCAATCTGGGCAGATGCTCATATCCGGCGATACAGGAAGGAACTGGCCTTCTTCTGTCTGGCTGGGGAGAATTGTGAATCCACTTACCTCTTGAAAGGGGATGGAGACAGCCTCAAAACGATCAATGCGGCTCAAGACAGGGGCTGACGATCTCAGGGCATCACAAAACGGAGCCAGATCCTCAAGAGCGCCAAAAGCCTCAATTTCCACACCGTTGGAATTGTTCCATACACGGCCCGAAAGATGGTGTTTACCTGCCAGCGTATAGACAAATGGTCGAAAACCCACACCCTGGACGATGCCTGAAATGCTGATCTTTCGACCGTCTAGCGAAGGACTCATGAGACTTTCTTGAATTGACGAATTTTTTCCGAAATCCATTCGATCCACGCGTCGAACCCTTCACCAGTACGGCATGAGACCGGGAAGGTGATCAACCCCGGATTGAGCATTTCCACACCCTGACGGAAGTAATCCATCTTGAATTCGACATAAGGCTGCAGGTCGGTTTTGTTGACGATCAATATCTCGAGACCGCGGTAGATGTTGGGATATTTATAGGGTTTGTCATCGCCCTCTGGAACACTGGCTACCAGCAGATTGAAATGGGTGCCAAGGTCCCAGGCGGCGGGGCAAATCAGGTTGCCCACATTTTCAACGATGACGAGGTCCAACTCATCCAGCGGAAGCTGAGCCAGACCGTCATTCATCATGACGGCATCCAGGTGGCAGTCACCGCCAGTGTTGATCTGCACTGCCGGCATGCCAGCCGAAATGATCTTATCCGCATCGATCGTAACCGGGGCGGTGTCGCCCTCGATGACCCCGATCTTGAATTCACCCTGAAGTCGTTTAATGGTTTGCAAGATGAAACTGGTTTTGCCTGCCCCCGGTGAGGCCATCAGGTTAATAGCCAATACTTTTTTTTCAGTCAATGCCAGCCGATTTTGATTGGCCATGCGGTCATTGGCGCTAAAGATCTTTTCAACTACTGGAACCCGGATGGGACTCATGGGATTTTCTCCGCTTCTTTTTCGATTTCGATGCTATCCAGATAGAATTCTTCACCGCTGATCAGGTTGGCGCGGTAACTGCCGCAAATTGGGCAGGGTGTCATCACTTGTTCAATGGTAAATTCGTGTTCACAATCGATGCATTTTAAGACTGCCGCGCGGCGCTCAAAGTGCAACCTGGCACCTGTGCAGATTGTGTTTTCTGACACGATGTCCCAATAGAACTGTACGGAATCGTCCACAATGCTTGAAAGCCTGCCGATCACCACGTGGATATCCGTCACCCTGGTGGCGTGTGCTTTTTCGGCATGTGAAAGGGCAAGGTTTAAGATACTTTCTGTTACAGATAGCTCATGCATAAGTAAAAATTATACTCTTAATACGACTAAATTGGTGGAATTAATTAGGAAGGAGTTATTGCGAAAGCGCTTTATTTTCTTCCACAACAATATTCATGAATTGCAGGCGGGTGGTCAACCAACTGCGGGCTGCCACGTTGGCAATGCGCTTATAGATGTAATAACCAATATTGTGGTCTTCATCACACAGTTTAAAGAGTTGTTTGCCGTGAATTCGGATCAGTTTGCAGTGGGTAATGGCGGTGGTGGTGCCAGTACGCTGCCTGACAACAGGGGTCATTGAGGACCAGCCCAAAATATCCAACGGACCGAGGCGGGCGGTCTCTAGCTGTCCGCGGGTGGGAACGAAAACCTCCACCTTGATCTCACCATCCATCAATACATATAGATAGTCAAGCTGCGCTCCCTCCAAAATGGGAGTGTCGCCAGGGTCGAGTTCGATAACATCCGTGATCTCACTGATCTTTTTCAGCTGGGCGGCATCGAAATCCAGAAAAAGAGGGATGATCTTGAGTGCTTCTATGTTGGCTGGATCGTTAAACATTTTCTACCTGTCTGAACAATTTGTTCACATAAAGATATCATCAACCCGCGACGGTACGTAGTGAATTCCGTCATGCGACTGGGAGTAGCCTGTCATCAATTAATTCTTACTCATCAGCTACTACTAATTTGTCTTCTTGCGATACGCTAAAAAGTAAAGTATTCCAACGAAGAATCCGCCCCCAATTATGTTGCCAAGAGTGACGGGTATCAGGTTTTTCAACAAAAAAGAACCCCAGGTAAGATTGGTAAGGTCAATACTTAAATTGAGTGTGCTCACAAATCCGGGATCGATCCACTTGAGCAGCACTCCCAACGGGATGATGTACATGTTGGCAACACTGTGTTCAAAACCGGCCGCGATGAACAAGGTGATAGGCAAAATGATTGCCAGGATCTTGTCAGTAGTGGAACGCCCACTCCAAGCCAGCCAAACGGCTAAACATACCAGGATGTTGCATAATACTCCCAGCGCTAATGCCTGCCAAAAACCGTATTGGACTTTGGCACCGGCAGTTGAGAGCATGACTGCTCCCAGAGTGCCACTTGAAGCAGCGTATTCCTTGCTGACCAGGATCAAAACAACCACTAAAATTGAACCCACAAAATTCCCCAGGTAAACTAACAGCCAATTACGTAAAAGTTGAAGCAGGCTGATCTTGTGGCTTGCCCAGGCGATGATCATCAGGCAGTTGCCGGTGAAAAGTTCCGCGCCTCCGACAACAACCAGAATCAAGCCGAGGGAAAAAACGAACCCCTGGAGCAGTTTCATGAAGCCATATGGCCAGACGCCAGACATACCCGTGGCCACCACGGAGGCAAAAACGGCTCCATATGCGATATACATGCCTGCCAGGATCGACAAGATCGTCATTTTTCCAAGAGGTAAATTGGCTTTGGTCACGCCAACGGACGTGGCTTTGTCAAGTATCTCTGCTGGTGTTAATGACTCTGTTTTGGCGTCGATTTCTGCCATGATTTTCCCTCCCTGCCAATGTCTATGGGGATGTGGTCATCCAATCCAGAATTATATCAGCAGCTTGTCTACACAACAACCGGGTGGTTGGGGATAAATCCCGGGAAAAACCAAATTGATAACCTCTGACAGAAACCAGGATGGTCTCGGGAACCTTGTGATGAAGGGTTTCTGCAATGGATAATAGTGAAGCAGCAGTCAAATGATGCGTGAATGGCGATTTCTGAAAAACAGGAGTTATTTTTTCGAAATGCACATCTTCTGGCACGGCGCCGGTGTGGGCATCAATGAAGCAAACCCGGTCGAACTGATCCAGATCGTAAGCGATCTCAGGAGTCAGTTGGAGTTGAAAGATATACTCGGTCTGATTCTGCTCATCCGTATATTCTATATCGAGATCCAAAGGTTCGGGCAGGTGATTGAGAAGCATAACTTCCTTCAAAACGTGCCAGGCTACACCATCATCCTCGCGATCCGCATTGCCGTAACCAAAAATGAGTGTTTTCAAATCGTTATCCTTGAAAAAACGCGACGTGCAGAATTTTTCTGCACATCGCGTATATATGACAAAACGAGCAGAGATCAGTCCCTGGTGATGGTCTTTACCAGTTGATCAGATGAATCCCGGATCTCCATGATGATCGGCATCTGGCCGACTGCATGCGTGGAGCAGGAGAGGCAGGGATCGTGGGCGCGGATGGCAGCTTCGACACGGTTCAACTGACCTTCGGTGACGTTGGCATTGGTGATGTAAGTCTTGGCAACACTATCCACGGCTTCGCTCATGGCCCAGTTGTTGTGACCAGTGGAGACGATGAGGTTCACCTTGGTGATCTGTTGGTTCTCGTTCATCCAATAGTGGTGGATGAGGGTGCCGCGTGGGGCTTCAATGACGCCCACACCGTACGGTTTGATGTCCTTGCAGGTGTTAAGCACATCGTTGCTGAGAATGTCGGGATCATCCAGTAAAACCTTGACGTTTTCGATGGCGTAAAGGGTCTCGATCAACCTGGCAGTATGGTAATGCAAGGTATTCTCAACGGGTTTGCCGTGGTTGAGTTGCTTCCATTTCTTTAGTTCGGCATCGGCAAGCGGGGTGGCCATTTTTTCAGAGGTGTTGCAGCGGCCAAGCGGACCGACGCGGTAGACACCCTTGGGATATCCCATTTTCTTGTAGTAGGGGAATTTGAGATACGACCAATTTTCGACGTGTTCAGCGATGTAATCCAGATAATTACGGGGATCGAATTTCTCAAGTTCCTTGCCATCAGAGCCGGTCAGGCGGATGTTGCCATCATACAATTCAAGGGCGTTACCGGGTTTGACCATGCCAAAGTAGCCGGTTGGGAAGACCGCGAATTCATCAATGACGTTTTGATTGGCTTCAGCCCATCCAGCCATGATGCTGATGGCCGTCTTGGTGGTAGCCAAAGCCTCATCGTAACCAGCCAGAATGGTGTCTCGTTCTGCCTTGGTGAGTGCTTTATTGACGCCGCCGGGGATGGCGAAGACGGGGTGAATTCTGCGGCCGCCCAGAATAGCGATGATTTCCTGACCCCACTTGCGCAAGTTGACGGCTTTGATGACCAGGTCAGGGTTCGCCTGCAGCAGGCCAACCACATTGCGGATGGCGGGGTCGGCATCAAACCCAAGCAGTAAATCAGGTCCAGCCAGTTCAAAGAAGTGCATGCCATGGCTTTGCACGATCTGACCCATGTGCATCAATTCACGCAGAAGCTGTGCGGGGCGTGGAGCGGGTGACCCCATGACCTCATCACCGGCTTTGGCTGAGGCCAAATGGTGACTGACGGGGCAAATGCCGCAAATGCGGGGGGTGATCATGGGCATTTCAAAGACCATGCGGCCTTCGCAGAATTTTTCAAAACCGCGGAATTCGTTGACGTGCAAGTAGGCATGATCCACCTTGCCGGCCTCGTTCATGCGAATGGTGACTTTGGCGTGGCCTTCGATGCGAGTTACGGGTTCGATTGTTATTTTTTGAGCTACCATTTAAATTCTCCTAAACTAGTTCCAGGCCAGCTTGTCATCCTTGAGATCGGGGATGCGTCCTTGGGCAAGTTCAGCCAATGTGTAGAAAATCGCATCCGCGCTTGGCGGGCAGCCAGGGACGAACACATCCACTGAAACAACATCCTGCAAGGCTTTAACCTTCATTGGAACAGCCAATTCGGGGTCGTTAGGGATCTTGCCGCTTTCATCGGTGCTTTCGGTTTCGATGTAGGCGCGTTTGAGGCTTTCTTCGATAGTGAAGAAATTGCGCATGGCAGGCACACCGCCAAACACGGCGCAGTCACCCAGGGCAACCAATATCTTGCAGCGGGAGCGCATGCGGATGGCGACTTCTTCATTGGCTGAATTATTGATGCCGCCTTCCAAAATTCCCACATCCACGCCGCTTTCATCCGGATGTTTCAAGTCAGTAATTGGAGTGGCGCGTAAATCTGCCAGTGAGACCACTGTCGCAATTCTTTCGTCCATATCCAGTAATGACATATGGCAGCCGGCACAGCCAGCCAGCCAATCTGACGAGACTTTAGGTTTAGCCATTATCTCTCCTTCTCATTGATTACTTTGAAATCTCAACGGCAGAGACACGCTTGTGCATCTCTTTCGTCCAGTCACTTGCCAATTTTACGCCAAGTTTGTCAGCCAGAGCTGTGAGGGTTTGTAATGTAGACCAGGTCTCTTCAGCCGGTTTTATTGAGGCTTTGGCTTCTTGAAGCTTGCCTTCAAGGTTAATATAGTGTCCATCCTGTTCAAGCCAATTGGCAACCGGCAATACCACATCTGCCATGCCAGTCACTGCGGAAGCATAAGAGGCGAGCACAACTTTGAAGGGTGCTTTCTCGAATTCCTTGGCAGCTTTTTGAGAGACTTCGTCATCACCAATGGCAAAGAAGGCGGCTTTGTGGCCGTTGATCTTTAAGGCTTTTTCAAGACCAAGTTGTGATGCAGAAACGCTATTGGCAGAACCTTTGAGGCTGATCAATTTACCTTCAACCAGGTCGGCCAATTCTTTCAAGGCGGCCAAATCAGCCCCATTCTCGTAAACGAGCACAGGCTGTTCAGCTGAGGTCAAAACATAGGCGGCATCAAGATAATCATCGGTTTTCAGACCGGTGGCGGCAGCCAGCGCATCCAAATCAGTAGCTTTGATGGTGGTCTTGACCTTGGCAACGCCCAATTTAACGATGGCAGCGGCAATGGCTTTCAGAACATCGGCATTACCACCCTTGGCGGCTTTTATGGCTTTGTTGGCGTATTTATCCATGCCGTTGTCTTTGCGATCAATCACCAACAGGTTCAAACCGGAGGCAAGTTTACGTTTGATGAAAAAGCCAGCTACCTGGTGATCTTTGACCAGATCGGCATCCAAAATCATCACAGCGCCAGCGGATTTCAAATCAGTCAAGGAGGATTCGAAGGCTTTCTTCTCGGTTTCAGCAAATTTTGCGGTTTCGGCGGTGTATGCACCTTCTTCGGTGGTGGTTACCATGCCACTGCCCAATTTGTCAGAGAACAATTGCTTGAAACCGTTAAGGGCCTCAACAGGTTGGCGGGTTGAAATTAGAGCGGCAACACCATCACCCTCTTTTCCCATGAGAGGTTTCAATTGTGCGGAGATGGTAGTTAAGGCTTCTTCCCAGGTGGCGGCTTTTAATGCACCGTTTTTACGGATTAACGGTGTGGCGATGCGTTCACAGGCCACTTTCATGGGATCAAAACGACCAACTTCACACAAAACGCCGCCGTTCACGTCGCCATCCCAATCGCCTTCGATGCGGACGAGGCTGTTGTTGCGGGTGAGAACATTGACGGAACAGCCCACGGAACAGCCCACACAGACCGTATTGGTGATGTCCACCTGGGTCTCTCGACCGCGATAGGCGCTCCACCGGTCGATCAAGGCGCCAGTGGGGCAAACCTGGGCGCAAACGCCGCAGGAGATACAGCTGCTTTCACCCAGAGGGACACCGGTATCCGCCACGAGGATGCTGTTAGCACCGCGCTCTTCAAAACCAAGGGTGTAATTGCCCACCAATTCACCGCAAGCTCTGACACAGCGGCGGCAGAGGATGCAGCGGTTGTTTTCGAGAATGATGTAGGGATGCGAGGCATCCATGGGGAAAGGCTGGTAATTTGGCGACAGCGGCCAATGGGTCATGCCTTCCGCGTAGGCTGAATTTTGCAATTCACAATCTCCACCGCTGACCTGGCAATACGGGCAGAAATGGTTTCGTTCACTGAAGATCAGAGTCAAGACAAATTTCCGGGCATCCAACACCTTTTTGGTATCGGTTTTGACCACCATATTATTGCTCACTGGTAATGTGCAGGAGGGCTGCAACGTGCGAGCGCCTTCCACTTCCACCAGGCATAAACGGCAGCCGCCGTAAGGGGTCAGGTGCGGGTGGTCGCAAAGGGTGGGAATATCGATGCCATTGGCTTGGGCGGCGCGTAAGACCGTCATTCCATCCGGAACATCCAATTGTTTTCCGTTGATCGTAATTGTCGCCATTATTGTTATTCTCCTATCAAAAATTGCAAAATTCTAAATTCTTTTACCGCTCATTGGGCAGACGCCCGTTGGGCAGACTTTTAGACGAATGTGTGCTTCGACTTCGGCGCGGAAGTGGTTCAAAATGTCTCGAATTGGCGCGCCAGCGGTTTGACCAAGACCGCAGTTAGAAAGTTGATACAGGTTGTCGCTCAAGTTCATCAGATCAGTCAAATCGGCTAACGTGCCGGTTCCTTCAGAGATGTTGGTCAAGATCTCAAACTCTCTTTGGGTTCCGATGCGGCAGGGGTTGCACTTTCCGCAGGATTCTTTGCGGAAGAAGTTCAGCAGCACCCTGGCCAGATCGACCACACAGGTGTCTTCATCGCAGATCAACAAGGCGCCTGAGCCCAATGACACACCCGCTTTATTGAAGGAGTCGAAATCCATGGGGGTATCTTGCAGGGCGGCTGGTATGATCGAACCTGAAGAGCCGCCAGTTTGAGCTAGTTTGAAGGGCTTATCTTTCTTCATCCCCTTGCCGTAAATGGCGATGACCTCGCGCAAGGTGATGCCCATTGGGGCTTCGATCAGGCCTGTGACATTGACGTTACCAAGGATGGTGTATACCTTGGTACCAGGGCTGGATTTCGGTCCAAAACTGCGATACCAGTCGGCACCATTGCGGAGGATGGGAGCGACATTCGCCAGGGTTTCTACATTGTTAACGAGCGTTGGTTTGTTCCACAGGCCGTTGGTGGTGGGGTAAGGCGGCCTGGCACGCGGTTCACCGCGTTTGCCTTCAATGGACTCGATCAGGGCAGTTTCTTCACCGCAGATGTAAGCACCCGCGCCTGAATGGACATGGAGTTCCAGATTGAATCCTGTACCAAAAATGTCATTGCCAAGAAAACCCATGTCTTTGGCTTGTTGAATGGCTTTCTTGACACGCTCCTGCGCCAGAGCATATTCACCGCGGATGTAAAAGTATCCTTCATCCGCGCCGACGGCGTATGCCGCGATGGACATGGCTTCGATGATGGCGTGAGGATCACCTTCAAGGATCAAGCGGTCTTTAAAAGTTCCAGGTTCGCTTTCATCGGCATTGCAAATGACGTATTTCTTGGTACCCTTGGCTTTATAGACAAAGCGCCACTTGGTGCCCGTTGGAAAACCCGCGCCTCCACGGCCGCGCAAGCCGGATTTCTCAAGCGTGTCAAAGATCTGTTCTGGCGTCATTTCGGTGATGGCTTTGGCAAAAGCCTGGTAACCATCGTGAATGATGTAATCATCGATCGAATCAGGATCAATGACGCCCGCCCTTTCGAGGACGATGCGTTGTTCGGCAGGCAAAGTGCCTTTGCGAGCTGCCAGCCAGGCGATTCTGCCGCTCAATTCACGAACCGGAGCCTGCATGGAAGCGGCCACACGGCCTTTGTAAAGATGCTCTTCCACCAAAAAGTGGACATCTTCCTTGCGCACCGGACCGTAGATCGTGGCTTCTGGATAGATGATGACCAATGGTGAAGCGTCATGTCGGCCAACGTCTCCAACCATTGTCAGAGAGATCTCATTTTCAAGGCCAAACGCGGCAATTTCATGTTGTAAGGCCTGGTAAACATCATTAGCTCCATTGGCGATGCTTTGCGGATCACTGGAGACTAAAACCATGGAACGGATTGCTTTCATGTCTGTCTCCTTTTATTGGTATTTCGCAAGGATGGATGGGATCTGTTTGGGATCCACATTGCCAATGATTTCTTCATCGATCATCATGACCGGGCCAACACCGCAAACACCCAGGCAACTGGTGGTGATCAACGTCCATTTTCCGTCAGGAGTGGTCTGACCTTCTTCGATTTTTAAGGTTCTCTTGATCGCTTCAAAAACCTCTCGGCCACCGGCCACATGACAAGGTGCACTTTCACAAAACTGGATGACGTGTGTTCCTCTTGGCTTGGTTGAAAGCATTCTGTAAAAGCTGGCTACAGAAAACAACTGGCTTTTTGGAACCTTGATTAAACGGCTTATCTCATCCAGTGCTTCGCCGGGCAAGTAACCAATTGCCCGGTTTACGTCATTGAGAATGGGTATTAATTCATCTTGCGACGCACCATAACGCTCGACGGCAACCCGTACTGCTTCCAGTACAAGTTTTCCGTCTTTGGGTTCAATTGTCATGTTTCTCCTCCTCGGCTTAGATGGTTTCAATCAAGTTGAAGGGAAAAACAAATTTCTCCTTCAACAAAATTAATTGATAACGATCGCGTTGAAGTTACACACTTGCATACAAATACCACAACGTACGCAGACATCCGGGTCAATGACGTGAGTTTGTCTTCGTTCTCCGGTAATGGCGCTGACAGGGCAGTTGCGGGCACAAACCGTACAACCGGTGCAGGTGCCGTCAATGATCTCGTAACGGATCAAAGACTTGCAAACCTTGGCCGGGCAGCGTTTTTCTTTGATATGGGCTTCGTATTCCGCTCGGAAGTGTTTAAGTGTGCTGACGACCGGGTTGGGGGCACCTTGTCCGAGACCGCACAGACTGTCTTCACGGATCTGTTCACACAGCATTTCGAGGGTATCGAGGTCTTCCATTTTGCCACGGCCTTCGCAGATGCCTTCGAGGATCTCGAGGATACGGCGGGTACCCACACGGCAGGGAACGCATTTGCCGCAGGATTCGTCTTGCACGAAGTCCATGAAGAATCGGGCAATATCGACCATGCAGGTCTCTTCATCCATAACGACCAAGCCGCCTGAACCCATGATCGAACCAGCTTTGGCGAGTTCCTGATAATCTACCGGCAGGTCAAGATATTCAGCGGGTAAACAACCTCCCATGGGGCCACCGGTCTGGATAGCTTTGAAACCTTTATCGTCCTTGATGCCGCCGCCGACATCATAAATGATCTCACGCAGGGTCAAGCCGAAAGGCACTTCGATCAAACCAGTATGTTTGACATCGCCTGCCAAAGCAAAGGTCTTGGTGCCCTTGGATTTTTCAGTGCCGTAGCTGGCATACCATTCAGGTCCGTTGATGAGGATCTGAGGTACGTTGGCGTAGGTCTCAACATTGTTGACGTTGGAGGGTTTGCCGAATAAACCCTTAACCGCAGGGAAGGGGGGTCTTGGGCGCGGCTCACCGCGATTGCCTTCGATGGAAGACATCAGAGCGGTTTCTTCACCGCAAACGAAAGCACCGGCACCCATGCGAACCTCAAGGTCAAAATCGAATCCAGAATTGAGAATATTCTTGCCCAACAAACCTAGGGCACGGGCCTGGTCGATGGCAATGTTCAAAGTTTTGACCGCGATGGGATATTCCGCGCGGCAGTAAATGTAACCCTGGTTTGAGCCAGCGGCATAAGCACCGATGATCATGCCTTCGATGACGGCATGAGGGTCTCCTTCGAGCACACGGCGGTTCATGAATGCACCCGGATCACCTTCATCCGCGTTGCAAATCATGTAATGCGGTTTTTCCACGGAAGCCCGGCAGAATTGCCATTTCTTGCCGGTGGGAAAACCCGCGCCGCCACGACCACCGAGACCTGATCGTAAAACGATATCGATGACCTGCTCGGGAGAATACTCGGTCAAGACTTTGGCAAGGGCAGAATAGCCATCTTCAGCGATGTAATCTTCGATGTTTTCAGGATCGATCTTGCCGCAGTTTTTCAAGACGATGCGCACTTCTTTGGAAGTGGGAGCGCTCAATTCTTCATCGACCGCTTTTTTATCTTCAACGACAAATTTAGTTGCAACACGGCCTTTGAGGAAATGTTCTTCCACAAGGTAGGGCATGTCATCGGGGGTTAAACCCACGTAATGCACTCCTTCAGGATAGACCATCATTTCTGGGCCGTCTGAGCAGGATCCGATTCTTGAAGTTTCAAGAACCTGAATTTCATCAATTAAACCTTGCGCAACTATTTCATCCTGAAGTGCATCCAATACCTCATGGGCGCCTTTGTGCAAACACTCAGGATCGACACATACTAAAACATGGGAACGAAAATACGCCATTAGTTACACCTTATAATTTGAAATTCACGTACCGCGAACAACAATTAGATGTTTAAGACATGATCTGTAACAACTTTGCCATTGCCGACGTGTTCTTTGAGGATTTTTTTGGCAACATCAGGGTTAACCTTGCCATAAGTTACTTTTGCAGCTTCACCCACGACCACTTGCACGATGGGTTCCTTCTCGCAGAGACCAATACAGCCGGTCTGGGTGACCACAATGCCGTTCATGGAATCTTTTTCAATGGTTTCCAGAATGGCCTTCATTGTGTCACGCGCGCCTGCGGCAATTCCACACGTGCCCATACCCACGATGACCTGGATGGTTCCTGACGAAGCTTTCATTTCGCGTTTCTTGAGCGCTTCTTCTCGTGCACGTTTTAGGTCTTCAAGACTTTTGATGGTGGACATTTTTTTCTCTCCTGCAGACTCTAATTTGAATTCGATTGACTTTTTCCGCGGGCTTCATCAATACCAGATCGAATCATTTCCCGCAAACAATTTAGTATTTCTGGTTCAGACAAAGACACGCCTTCAAGTTCGGCTTTCACTGGTGCGTCGTCAAAAATAAAAATGCGGTCATTGAACCGGTAGTTCAACAGCCAGTGCACTTGTGGATTGGCGACTTCAAGATGCAGCATGGTCGTGACCAGATCCCCGAGGGGCATGCGATCAATGTGGCTATGTTGAAACCTGACAGTGATCTTGGTTCCTTCTCCAAGCTTTGACACGAGATCGAGGCTGCCGTTGCAAGCTTCCGCAGCTTCTTTGAGCAGGGGAATCCCAAGGCCGACCTTGCGAGTGGTGCGGGTGGTCACAAAAGGATCAACCACTTGGGCTGCCATTTCTGGTGACATCCCGCAGCCGTCATCTTGAACACTCAGTTGTAAAAGATCAGACTTGATATCTTCGATCACTTCAATAACGATGTTTCGCGCTTTGGCAGAGATACTGTTTTCAGCGATATCAAGCAAATGAAGTGATAATTCGCGCAATTTACTCGGCCTGTTCCATGATCGGTTTTAAGATCTGGGGCATTTTGTTGGGTTTAACCCTGCCGACCACATCTTCATCCACCACAATTACAGGCGCCTGAGAGCAGGCACCCACGCAACGACAGATCTCAACAGTGATGTTGCCATCGGGGGTGGTTTGTCCGGGTTTGATGCCAAGGATTTGTTTGGTTTTTTCGATCAAGGCATCTGTTCCACCAACGTAGCAAGCGGTACCCATGCAGAATTTGACGGTGTGGGTTCCACGGGCATTGGTGGTGAAAAAGGAATAGAAAGAAACCACGCCGTGCACGCGAGAGACTGGCACCTGCATTCTATCTGCCACATATTGTTGCATTTCGGGGGTAATAAAACCAATGGCTGCTTGAATCTCATTCAAGACAACCATTGTGGCCCCTGGACGTTCTTTATTTTGATCAATGATCCCATCAATGACTTTCTTTCTGATCGGATCAGCCAGCGGATCGTTTCTCTTGATTGGTTTTACTGCTGTTTCGGTTGCCATTAATTACTCCAAGGTTTTTGATAATCAGACAATTCATGAAAAAAACCACACAAATTGCCATAATGAGTGTAGCGAATGGTGTCAGCTATCGCAATGAATGAATGTCATTCATAAAACTGTTGGTTGTCAAAACCCAATTATCCTCTCATTACAATTTTCATCCTGGTCTGGCTGATTAATCTTGTGCCAACGCGAGATTTCATTGTGAAGAGACAAATCTGAGAAAAGTATATATTTTGTACAAAAAGTAAAATCTGTCGATAAATTTTACCCTATTTTTGTACTTCTGTAGAATCAAATGTGATCTTTCTACCTTCTTCATGGGCGATAGCCATTCGAATTTCGGCGATGGTTCGTTCAGCCAGATGCATGGTCATTTTGCCGTTAAACTCATCCAAACGGTGCACGTCACCATTTTGAACCAATGGATATCCGCTGATCTGACGATATTTTTGGGGAGCGTCATCTGGTTTCAAGTGACGTGAGATCTCGAGGGCTTCAATTGGAATATCAGTGGGAACCAATCCAAGGCTTTCAAGCAGGCCAAAAGCTTTACGGTCTACGTGGGCGGGGATGAATAATCCACCCAATTTGTACACATGTTTCCAGGCTTCGCTCAACGAAAGGCTGGAGCTGACCAGTAGCAGCTGGTCTTCGCGACGGATAAAATCCCCAGTATCGTCCACCACGAATTGTTCGCCGAAATGCTCGGGATCGTTTGCAATTGTTGGCAAAGTGGAGTTGACAAGGCGCTGTAATTGATCGATTTGCTCCAATGAATCAAAAAGGCACAGGGAATGCACTTCTTCGCGTGTTTGAATTTCCATACCGCAAAGCACGTGCAAGGGGGTGTTGGCGGCGGCTTTTTGAACCGCGGCGATGTTGGCAGAGGCATTATGGTCAGTGATGGCAATCAGCTCAATGCCAAGGTCGAGGGCATATTCCACGATTAATGGTGGAATCATCTCCACTTCAGCGCAGGGTGAAAGCACTGTGTGAACATGAAGATCTGTTCGAAAAGGATGAATTTGCTTACTCAAGAGAGATCACTTCATTGACAGCGCAGCCCAAACTCCCAAAGTTTTCCAGCCACGTAGAACGAAGGTTTGTCAGAACTTAACAAGATCACACCTTCTTCATTGGCTTTTGCGATGGTTTCAGGTTCAGGGGTGGCGCCTTCAGTGATAATCACAGCTGAAATCTCCAGCAGGGTGGCAACCGCTACAATGTTGGAATGAGCCTGCAGGGTGACCCAGATGGATTTATGCTGGGCACCAGCCATGACACAGCTCAATAAATCAGATGTATATCCGCAAGCGGGCGTGATGGTTGAGAAATCCATGGGGGTGGTGAGCACTTTCAGGTCTAATAACGAAATGATTTCCTGGATGTTCATATTAATTCTCCTTGTTAGGGCTGGTGCCTTCACCAACGGATTCTTCACTGTGCAGCAATATTTTCAAACGTAAATTGGTGCCTTTACCAAAGACAGACTCGAGCCGCATCGAATCCACGCAGCGCTGGATGTTAACCAATCCCATACCGGCTCCAAAGCCAAGCTCCCTGACGGTTTCGCTGGCAGTGGAGTAACCGGGGCGCATGGCCAATTCCACGTCTTCGATGCCCGGGCCGTCGTCAGAAACATTAATCGAGATCTGGTGGGGTTCAATCTCCACGCGGATCACGCCGCCATTGGTGGAGTGGATGATCAAGTTCATTTCCGCTTCATAGATGGCGATGCCCGTACGCCTGGCGATCTGCGGTGTGGCGCCCAGACGTAGCAGGGCACGTTTGATCGCTGATGAGGCCGCGCCGCCGTGAATGAAATCACCCTGTTTAATGTTATAGCGCAGGATCAAACTGGAGCGGTCTGAATTGATGTCTTCAAAAAGGTGGCTGGCCCGGTAACGCCTGACTTCTTCTTCGTGGTAATCTTTTTGCAAGGCACGCAAGATACCGCTGGTGATATCCCCTTTTGTAATGATGCCTATTAATAAACCGTTTTGATCCAGCACGGGCAGCCTGCCATAGTGGGAGCTGACGAAAAGTTTTAAGGCCTCAATGACCGGGTCGCTGCCATGCACGGTTAAAAGTTTGGTACTCATGTAGTTTTCAACGGGGGAGGCGAGATCACCTTTTTGCAAGCAGCGAATAAGATCTTCGATGCTGATGATGCCGATCAATTTATTCTCTTGTAAAACAGGTGCTCCTGAGATTCTGGATCGTCTGAAAAGTTCGAGCGCTTCCTGCATGTTCGTTTCAGGCGTAACGGTCATAGGGTTGCTGGCCATGACCGATTCAACTTTTAACTCATACGCGAGTTCTTCTACACGGGTGATATTCTCTGCATCTTGATCCGTCATGGTACGTCCACGAATGTGAGAGATATCGCCCATTTTTCTCCGATCTATTCGTCACATGAACAGGATTCGTCACCGACCGATCTTTCAAGACTCGGCAAACCGGCGCGATGCAAGCGTCCGCAAAGTTCAAACATACCAAAGGGAGATGAGATTAACGCCAATTCTTCTTGTGAAGCCAGGTCAATGGTCTCTCGAGGAGGCGTCTTGCCGCGGACAATGATGATGGCGGCAACATCGGCCATCATGGATGTGCGGACGACCTGGGGGTTGCACAAACCGGTCAATAGTACTGCCTCGGGTTGAATGGAGGCTAAAACGTCGCTCATGAGGTCGGCGCCGCAGCCTCCCTTGATCTCGCGATCGAGATTGGCAGAAGGATTGTAAAGGTGCCCATCGATCAAGTGAATTAGTTCCCTAACGTTCATAAACAAACCAGCCTGATAATAGAATAAGTAACGGTAAACTACCACTGATATGATACTTGATTCAGGTCATTATTGACAAGTGAATAGCTTCCTTGAATCAGCCGTTTTGTCAACCGTATCATGGATTCATGTTAAAATGATGCATTCATGCTGAAAAGGAAGCTTATATGAAACCGATCATCCAATCTGTTAAAGGAACTCGCGAATTTTATCCAGAGCAAATGGCTGTCAGAAGATGGCTGTACGCACATATTGAAAAAGTGGCCACCACATTTGGATATCAGGAATGGGATGGTCCTTTTCTTGAGAAGATCGATCTATATGCCGCCAAGTCTGGTGAAGAGCTGGTTAAAGAACAGTCTTTTGTGTTCCCTGACCGGGGTGGAGATCTGGTAACCTTGCGCCCTGAATTAACGCCATCCCTGGCACGCATGGTGGCACAGAAACAAAATGAGTTGGTTTTCCCGTTGCGCTGGTGGTCGTTTGGCCCGTTTTGGCGATATGAAAGGCCGCAGAAAGGACGCACGCGCGAATTCTTTCAATGGAATATCGATCTGATCGGCGTGGACTCAGCCGAAGCGGACGCGGAATTGATGGGGATTTGCGCCACTTTTTTGCAGCAGGTGGGAATCACCCCCGAGCAGATCAAGATCTTTGTTAACGATCGAAAATTGATTGATGCAGAACTGAGTCAGCTTGGTATTGATTCTGTGTTGAAGAAAGAAGTGTTCCATCTCATTGACCGGCGAGACAAGATGTCTGCCGAAAGTTGGTCGGCCACCGCGCTTGAAAAAGGACTGACCCCGAACCAGGTGAACGGCCTTGCCGCAATGATGGACGCTAAAAACCTGTGGCAAAAATCTTCTGACCTGGTGCGTGTTTTCCAGGTACTTGAGACCATGGGAGTGTCACAATACGTTGAATATAGCCCGCAGATCGTCCGCGGCCTGGATTACTACACCGGAATTGTCTTCGAAGCCTGGGATGTGGGCGGTGATGGCCGGGCGGCAGGTGGAGGCGGCCATTATGCTAACCTGGTGGGTGACGTTGGCGGAAATCCGCTTTGTGGGGTTGGTTTTGCCATGGGGGATGTAATGATGACCATTTTACTCTCCAAATATGGCAAGATTCCTGAACTGAAAAGTCTTTCTGACACCGTGCTGGTGACTGTGTTTGAGGAATCCTTAATGGGAAGTTCCATATCCTTCGCCGCGGAACTGAGAAGAAACAACATTAAAACCATCTGCTACCCTGAAGCGGCCAAACTGCAAAAGCAGTTTAAATACGCGGATCGGTTGGGGATCGGTTCGGTCATCGTCATTGGACCGGATGAGGAAGCACAAGGCAAAGTCACCTTTAAAAATCTGGCTGACGGCACTCAGGAAGTGCTCACCAAAAAAGAAGCAGTCGAGAAACTCAGGCAAAAACTTGCGAAGCCCATAGTGCTGTGATAAAATCGGTTCGTTCATGGTGGCTGTAGCTCAATGGCAGAGCATCGCACTGTGGATGCGAGGGTTGTGGGTTCGACCCCCATCAGCCACCCCAATAAAAACCAGACCTTGCATAAAGGTCTGGTTTTTTTTAATCAGTAATCTGTTTGATTAATCACAGACTGTGGAACACACTCCAGCTGGATCACACTCCTCATGGCAATTTGGTTCTTTTGTCGGAGTGCTAGTAGGCGTTGGGCAATAGGGCATGGTGACGTATCTCAATTCGCATGCCAACGTAATAGTAGCAGGGGTTTTACAATGCGAGATATTGTTGTTGGGGTCGGTGAACAGCGCCAGGCCTGCCGGGCAGACCGGAAGATTGTTAATCGGCTGGGCGCAGCAATTGTTAACTGGGTCGAATTGCGCATTTCCTGGACAAACCGGAGGTTCGCAGATCTGATTGGCATTATTTACTATACAGTTATCAAACGGCACACAATAATCATCACCCCACAAGGTCGTTTGTTTATAACCGGCGGGGCAGCCATAGAAATTACCTTGGTGGTAGGGACTAAAGCACTGATCAAGGAATTCAAAATTGTCCTTGGGGCAAGGCGGCGAGGGTACCCAGGTGTTGTCAGCAACGCATACAGACGATTGGGCATCCAGGTGATAGCCGGCAGGGCAAACGAGATTTGGTTCCTTGACCGCATAAACATGGCAATATGAAATATCCACCTCGCTACCCTGAAACATGTTTTTGCCATCACAAATGTAAGAAGCACTTTCGCCGCTAATGTTGGCGGTGCACTGAAGGTTTTCGCTGATGTTTGATGTGAAATCGGTCAAAATGTTGGTCATGCAATTCTTCTGTAAGATCACAATATCTGTTATTGGCTTCCCTTGCTGATTTAAATAACATTCGCCATAAATTGTTGCCGATTCGCACGGGAGAGGCGTCCATGTCGGCTGTGTCTCAGGCTGGTTGACGGCGACTGGCAAGGCTGAGCAGGACCTTGGCACGTATGAACCAGTATATTGACCGTTAGCATTCACATTATCGCCTGTTAATACGCACCTGAAACCGATATCGGCAGCGTGTTTTTCGGGTTCAGCAGAGAAGCGCATGACCGGATTGATGTCTTCTACTGACGACAGATAACTGCCGCCGCGATAGACCTTCTCGGTGCCATCCACAGGCCCGACCGGGTTGGAAGCAGGCGACGAAGTGTAGTACTCAGAATCATACCAATCGTTGACCCACTCTGAGACGTTGCCGGCCATGTCCATTAGCTTATAATCACTGGCACCGTCATTGTAACTGCGCACGTTTCCCGGCTCAGAGGGTTCGAGGCAGTTGTCATAATTCAGCAAGGAACAGGTGGGCTGATCTTCACCCCAGGGGTAGGTGCGGTTCTCAGAACCGCGAGCAGCGTACTCCCACTCGGCTTCGGTAGGCAAGCGGCTGTTGATGTTATCGCAATATTGGCTGGCTTGGATCCATGATACTCCGCTCACGGGAGCATTCCATTTGGAAGATTGTGCATACCAGTAGGGAGTGCCCACTTCCTGAGCAGGTGGGGTACATACTCCAGCAGCCACACAGGCGGCATACTGTTGGTTGGTCACCTCCGCCTTGTGGATCCAGAAGCCGCCGACTGTCACGGTGTGGGCGGGGGCGTGATCAGTGGGAATGTCGCCGTCCTGACCCATGGTGAACTCTCCTTTAGGCACAAAGACGAATTCACTGAGATCGATCCAGGTCAACACATCGCCTGCGACAGGGATGATAAGGTCTTCGAGAGTGATCTCGTTCTCCTCGGGCAAAGCAGTTTCACTGGGTGGTGGGCTGCTGGCGATAATCGCCGGGGTGGAGCTGATCTCAATGGTGATGACTTTTACGGGCAAATTACAACTGACGATGCTGATGATCAACATGATTACCAGCATGGCAAATAGGAAACCTTTCAGTTCTTTATTCATTCATCCCTCCCGATGATAAACTCAGATTCGGATCCTGACTGTAATTTGGTTGTGATGATTCCGTGGATTGAGGATAATGAGATCCGCTGAACGGAAATATCTGTTGTGGAAATGTCTTTGTAAAGAGTAATTACCCAGTTTTCAGGTTTTTTACTTCAATCTGTTCACCTTTCACTTTTTCGAACTTAATAGCATATCGCCGCGGTGCTGGCCCAGGTGCATCCATTGACTTCGCAGATTTTTTGATTGGAGTATGATCCGCAATCAGGATTATTGGGTTTCGTGGTGGCTGTGGGTGTGATGGTGGGACAGTAATCCATGACCACGTTCAGGGTTTCACATTGGACTGGAAAGAGATCCGGTAATTCACAAAAAGTAAGTTGGGTGTTGGAATCCACCTGAGCACCAAACCCTACTGGACAGACCGGGCGTAAATTGGTTGGAAGAGAACAACACTGCAGGTTCGGGTCATAATTTTGACCAGCCGGACAGGTTGGCGGTGGGCATTCAATTTGGTTGCTCTTCAAAAGGCAGTCATCCAACGGAATACAAACCTCTTCATAGGTGGTCGGTCCGGTTAAATTCAACTGATAGTAAAAACCGACCGGACAGCCTTGTTGAACCGTCGGATCAGGAAGACATTGGCCGTCATATTCCTTATACCCCACCGGGCAGGGCGGATCGGGCAGCCAGGAACCGGTTGGAAGACAGTATTGGGAAGTCGAATCATATTCATACCCTTGGGGACATTGGGGCGACATCAGTTGAACAGAATACTTATGGCAGAATGTAAGATCCACCACAGCCCCCTGGATCATGTTCTTGCCATTACAAGTATAGGTTTTGTAATCTCCAACCGGAGTCGGACCAGTACAATTCAGATCAATAATCGTGTTGGAGGAAAAATCAACCAATCGGTTGGATTGACAACCTGATTGAGCGATATAAAGGGAAGTGACCGGGCCACCACCTGCGTTGAGATAACAGTTGCCCGCGATATAAGGTGATTGACATGGGAATGGCGTCCACGTAGGTTGTTGTTCAGGTTGATGGTTGTTGATCGGCAGCGCTTCACATGGCCGGGGGACTTGTTGACCATTCTCTTCGGAATAGAAATCACCTGTTAAAACACACCTGAAACCAATATCGGCAGCGTGTTCTTCTGGTTTGGCGAAGTAGCGGTCGATCGAGTTTACCTGTTCATCTTGAGAAAGATAACTTCCGCCGCGATAGATCTTATAAATGCCTTCCTCCGGTCCCAAAGGGTTTTCAGCCGGTGTTTGAGCGTAATAATCTTCAGCGTACCAGTCATCAACCCACTCGAATACATTGCCAGATAGATCCATGGCTTCATAATCGGATGCTCCGTTATTAAAGGAGCGCACATCCACTGGTTCTGCGGGATCCTCACAATCTTTGAAATCCAACAGTTCACAGTTGGGTAGATCTTCGCCCCAGGGGTAAGTTTTGGATTCCAATCCGCGGGCGGCTTTTTCCCATTCGGATTCGGTTGGAAGTCTCGCTTCGATATATTGGCAGTATTCCTGTGCCTGAAACCAGCTGACGCCCACCACTGGCATATTGCCCTTCTGAGACATGCCATACCAATAGGGGGTGTCAATTTCACGTGAAGGCGGGGTACACTCTCCAGCGGCTACACAGGCAGAATACTGCTGGTTGGTCACCTCGGCTTGATGGATCCAGAAACCGGTCACATTGACATTATGAGCCGGAGAATGATCGGATGGAGTGTTGCTGTCTTGTCCCATCTGGTAAGCGCCGGATGGAACGTACACAAAATCACTGTAATCAATCCATCTCAATATCGAACCCGTTACCGGAACAACTTCTTCAGGTGCGGCAGCGATCTCAGGTGTGGGGGTTTCAGGAAAGGGAGCGGTGGTACTTTCGTCTGGTGGGGGAGGTGTGGTAGAAAGAGGGGGTTGAGTATTCTTCGAGATCTCTGTAACTTTCATAGGAAGATTGCAAGACGCGGCTGCCGTAATAAACACAAGCAACACTACTAAAATCAGGGTTCTTTTGCCTTTTTTGTTCATGGTACCCTCCCATTTTACAAAAAGACTTGTTCAACCTGTCTGCGATTTGCAGCCGCTATGCGATTGTCAGTATAAAAATATGGAATTGAAGATTATCTTCATTATAAGGATTAATTATCCGGATGATGACATGAGTTTTTTGAATTGTTGAATTGGAATGATGTAATCTGTAACTATTCTGCTTTTGGTTCGGGTTTACTGGCTAATGGTTTGATCTTCTGCAGGGCTTCTTCCATGTTTTTGAGGATGTCGTTTTCCTTTAGCAATCCGTGGGTGGAAAGCGCCTTGCTGGATTCTGCCAATTGGTTTTTTTGTTCGGGGGTCAGATCTGCGCCTGTCAACAGGATGACCGGTATTTGAGACCACCTGGGTTCTGATTTGAAACGATCCAAAAGCTCGAATCCATTCATGTCAGACATGAATAGATCAAGAATAATGAGGTCAGGGGTAAGATTGTTCAGAATTTCAAGGGCTGTTTTGCCGCCCTGGGCAAGGATGGGATGGAAACCTGGTTCGCCTTCAACCATCTTTTTGACCAGTTTGAGGTCATTCTGATCTTCGTCAATGATCAAGACTTGAAGAGCTGAATCGTCTTTGTGAATTCGTCGAATGGCATTGATGAGATCACCCTGCAAAAAGGGCTTTACCAGATATTCCGATGCGCCCAGACTGAATCCCTTTTCCTCTTCTTCAAGGATGGAACATACCAGAATGGGAATATCGCGGGTGCGTTCATCCTGTCGTAGGTCTTGCAATACCTGCCATCCATCCACCTGGGGCATCATGATATCTAGGGTGATCGCAAAAGGCTTCAATTCCACGGCTTTTTCAACAGACCGAGCCGGGTTGGTCAACCCAACCACTTCAAAACCATAATTTTTCAGGTAACGTTCGTAAAGAGCGATCACCTGTGGATCATCATCGATCGATAAGATGACATTCTCACCATGACCGGCCTGGCTGGCATCCAGACCGATGATGAAATGTGAAAGGGGAAGGGTGAAGAAAAATACGCTGCCTTTGCCGGGTTCGCTGCTTTGCAGGCCGATCTTGCCGCCATGAAGTTCGATCAACGAACGGCTGATCGAAAGTCCCAGGCCGGTGCCGCCAGTCTTTCGCGTGGGCGAATCATCCACTTGTGAAAAACGCTGGAACAACTTGGCTTGATCAGCAGGTGCGATGCCTGTGCCTGTATCCGAGACGAGGATCTTCAATTCTGCGTTCAGGTTTGCCCCCTGGCTCAATGCGGCTTCAATAGTCACGGTTCCTTTATCAGTGAATTTGATGGCGTTCGAAAGTAAATTCAGAACAACCTGACCAATCTTGATGGAGTCCGCTTTCACAGAAGGCAGGTTATCTGGAAGCTTTTCGATCAATTGGATGGGTTTGTCTTTAATCAAACCAGTAGCGGTTGAAACTGCCTTATGGATCACTTCCGCGATGTTGATATCTTCGAGCTGGAGTTCCATTTTTCCGGCTTCGATCTTTGAAAGATCGAGGATCTCGTTGATCATGTTTAACAGGTTCATGCCTGAGTTGTAGATCGAGGTGATGTCTTGCTCCTGCACTTTGTTGATCGGTCCATCGATACCTTTAAGGATCACCCTTGAGAAACCAATAACCGAGTTTAGAGGAGTGCGCAATTCATGACTCATGTTTGCCAGGAACTGGCTCTTTACCCGGTCAAGCTCCCGCATTTCTTGCACGGCTTGCTGCGACAAGGCGTAAGCCCGAGCGTTCTCAATGGCCACTGAGATTTGATCGGAAAGAATCTTGATGACCGCGACCTCATTCTCTGAGAAGGCGTTAATGGCAGTGGATTGAAGATCAAGTGCGCCTATGATACGGCCGCCAATCTTTAATGGGATTCCCATTTCAGACCGGGTTTCAAGCAGTAGCGGATTTGGATAGAAAACCGGGCTAAGGTTGGCATCGTTAACGATCACAACCTGACCGCTGGCAATACAAGTTCCGATCACGGACTTTGACCCAACGGCCAATTTATGTTTATTTTGTTTCATTAGTTTTCCGGCTTCACCGGTGGATTCCTGTATGACCGCATATGTATTGGTTTCATCAAGTAAAAAGATCGAACAATGATAATAACCAAAGCGGTCTTTTAGCAGGTTTACAATGCGATCAAGCAGGATCTCTTGTGAAAGGGTGCTGGTGGTGTCTCGCGCGATCTCGGCAGCGGTTTGAAGCTCTATGGCGCGGCGCTGTGCTTCATATAACAAGCGTTGGCGTTCAATGGCCACTGAAATACTGTTGCCAATAATCTGTAAAGTATGAACCTCTTTCACGTCCATTTCAATTATCGTTTGAGCGCCTGCGATCATGAACCCGACAGGGTTGTCAGAGGTTTGGAGGGGGATCACTACAAAAGATTGTAAACCAAGACTTTTGAGAAAGGTTTGCGCTTCCGCGGAGTAACCGGCTTCAGCCCAATTTGATACTACGATAGGTACGCTGCCGGGCAATTTTAAGAAAGGCAACGCATTAGCAGAAATTCTTTTTACAGGCAGGGTCAAGTCGTGTTGTGAATAAGCACCAGAATGGTTAAATTCCAACACATCCGAAGGCTGTTCAGTAGACACCAGGTATAAATGAAGCGTGCTGCAACCAGTAGGTATGACATTTTCTCCGACTAGGAGAGTTAATTCGTCCAGGCTGGAAGATTTGGAAATACCACTTGAGATTTTGTAAAGAAGTTCGGTTTCAGCCAGGGCTGCTTGAGTACTTTCAAAGAGGCGCAGGTTTTGAATAGCTGAGGCCATCTGATCTGCCAGCGGCGGATAAGAACGGATCTCAAGAGCTGAAAAATGGTGTTCTTTCGCGCTTTGCAACAGCAGCGCGCCTATCTGCACATTGTTGCTCCATAAAGGCAGCACTGCCAATGAGCGAATGGAATCATTTTCAAGCGCTTTTCTTAGCTCCTCCGAAAGTGGTGCATTACCTACAAGATCATAGTACACCGGTAGTTGAGATGAAAAGAGAGATTCATACAACTGAACCGGATAAGCCTGCCCGAGTTTGGAGGTTGAAGCAACTTGCGCATTCGAATAATGAGAAACAGTGGTGATTCTTGATAGTTTTCCTTCAAGATTGTAATCAAAAAGGACGATCTCACCCTGTTCAATAGTTTGAGAAGAGAATCCAGATAAGACCGCGTAGATCATCTCTTGCATATTTTCTGCCAGTGCAAGTTGGTGAGAAGTAGAATACAGGTTTTCGGTTTCGTTTAGCGAAGTACGCAGTTGTTCAAGCAGGTTTTCTCGTAACAAGGTATTCGATAAAGCATCCCCAGCGATGCGCAAAATGTCAATTTCCTCGGGTTTCCAATCCTGGGGGGAGGTTATTCTTTCAAGGGCGATGAAGCCAACAGGTTCATATTCACGGTGAACGGCAAGCAGCAAGAGCGATTGCAAGTGGTGATCTGTGAGATATTTCTTTTCGTCATCATTCGCGTCGTGGATCGAACAGGCATGCCAGCCATTGGCGCGCAACCGGGTTGCCCACTTTGGATGGTCATTGAATTTTATTTGCGCGATGGCTTGTTCATCAAGGAATCGCTTGTTATCGCCCGACAGATGGCACGCTTGGGCTTGCCAAACGTATTCGCCCTCAGGGGATTCCACTCCGCGCGCATAGAAGACTCGATCGCTGAGGGTGGCTTGAGAAAGAGATTGAAGCAAAAAGGAGATCGCTTCAGAGCCTTTTGAGGATAACTCAGCCACCGCTTTGGTCACATTGGATTGAACAAGTTGACGATTCTCGATTAGTTTTAAAGCTTCATTGATCTCGGTAAACAAATTCACATTTTCAAGAGCGATGGCGGCTTGAGAAGCAACGCTTGATAATAATTCAAGCTGCATTTGATCGAAAGCGTCTTCATTTTGATAATCATAAACTGATAAAACACCTAATACCTGTTCACCGATGACCAGTGGAACCGCCAGCAAGGAGTAAGGCAAGTAGTTGGTATGATCGAATTTCTGTCCCTGTAAGGTTTTTGCCAGGTTTCGATTGATCAGTAGAGGTTCGTGATTGTTGAGGATATCTTCCAGGTAGCCATTTTGGGGTGGTCTTGGGGGCAGACTTACATTGATACCGTTTACCACGCAAGCGGGAAAACTCAATTGGCCGTATTCTTGATCATGCAGCGTGAGCAATAAATTCTCAACCCCCATGATCTTTTTAGTCATCTCGGCTATGGTTTCAAAGAGCGGTTTGCGGTTGGCAAGTTGATTTAACTGTTGGCCTAACAGGTTCAGGTTTGAAAGGTCTTTGTTGCGGCGCAAGGTTTCACGTTCCGCTTTGGCACGTTCAGCAAGTTCTTTTTGCAGGGTCGTATTGAGTTGGTTGTTTTCAAGCGCCAGCCCCAATTGATGAGCTACTTCTTTTAATAAACCACGTTCTTCAGCAGACCAAACGCGATCAGGATGGTTGTCAACGATCTCGATCAACCCGCTTTTTTCATTGCGCAAGTAGAGCGGAATCGATAAGATGGCTGGGGTTCCATCTGTGGAAGAGATGGAAACCAGCTTGTTTTTTTCGTAACCTTCTTGTGCCTGTGCCGTCCAGACTGAATTGGATGGCGAAATTCTCTGGTCGATGATGGAAAGCCCATTTAGTCTGCTGATCGAAGCAGGCAGCTCTACATCGAGTTGCCCGGTTTCGGCGTCATTGAGAGCGAGAGGAGACGTTTTTGTTTTTACTTTTTTATCTTTTGATTGCTGGCCGGTGGGGGGTGTTTTCGCTTCCAACTTGCCGGTTTCTGTTTGGGCATCTTTTAATCTGCCAGTGGTAATCTTGCCAGTATCGCCCAACTTATTGGTTGAACCTTTTTTCTTCGGTTTTTCAGATTTGGAAGTTGCTGCCTTGGATTCCAATTCAGCTGAAATGCCATCCAATGGGGAGGTATTCAAGCCCAGGGATATTAACTCTTCCTCGGTGGGTTTCAGACGTTCCAGTGAACCGGTTTTATCCGCCTGTAGGGGGGCGGTAGGTTTCAACTTGGCGGTTTTCTTCTTTTTTTGGCCGGATGAAATGGTTTTTTCCAATTTCTCACAGTACCCTCTGAAACCGGCTGGTTTTCCATCTGCGTCAAGTTTTTGAAAAATAGTGAATCTGACGTAGACTTCATGATACTGTGTGTCCATACCGCTCAATTCCACGCTGACTGGAAATTCTTGCGAGTGGAGTGCTTCGCGAAATCTTGATTGATCATCAGCGGCGATGAATGCGGAGACCAATGGATTCCCGATCATGGCTGTTGGATCAAGCCCTAAAACCTGACGTACTCCTTCATCGCAAGTGCTGTAGAGGCCATTTCGGTCTGTCTCCCAAGCAAATCCTGCAATTGGATATTCCTGCAAGCCGGAGCGAGGAACCTCTTGATTTTCATGGATTCCTGAGAAAAGCTGGTCGAGGCGGACGTTGATCTTATTCTTTGACATAACGAATGACCTCTTGGGCCAAAAAACGATATTGCATGGCAGAACGGCTGTTTGTGGCGTGATAGTTGATTGGCAAGCCGGCAATTGGGCTCTCACGTAATTTGGTATCCACTTCGATCACCGAATCCAGCACGCCACCGGCAAAAGTTTTACGCAGATGAGCCGCCAAGGTGCGGTGAATGCCATTGCGTTTGTCAAAGAGCGTGATTAACAAGCGATAACGCAGTTTCGCGTTACCATTTTGCCTGACCTGGCGAATCAAACCCATCATGTTGCGCAGGGCAAAAACTGAGAAGTATTCCGCCTGTGTTGGGATGATCAACAGTGAAGAGGCGGTCAAGGCGTTCAGGGTGAGCGTTCCCAAGAAGGGGGGGCAATCAATGATCACAAAATCATAAGCATTCGCTTTAGACAATAGAATTTTCATGAACGCATCGTAATTAGCACGCGTGGGCAGAACCCGTTCAGCCAAGCCGATCTCATTATTGGCTGGTAGGAGAGATATTTGCTCGACTGCTGTAGGCAGGATGGCTTTTTCCAGGGACAGGTTTTCCATGATCACATTGATGAAAGATTGGTGCTTCACAGAAGGTTCAATACCCAACGCCAGGGAAAGATTTGCTTGTGGGTCAAGATCGATCATTAAAACACGTTTGCCTAATTCAGCCAAAGATCCTCCCAAAGAAAGGGCTGTGGTAGTTTTGGCAACGCCGCCTTTTTCATTCGCGACCGATATAATGCTGGTCATGCTTTTCTTAGAGCTCCCGTAAATGCCCGGTGGTGTGTTTACGTCTCAAAGAGCGCGTATCAGATTCATCCATATTTTCGGGCTCCATTTTTTCAGGGATGTTGAGAATGATCTGAGCTTTATCAACACCCAGGCTTTGACTTAGTTCATTCAGGGCAATTTGAAGCATTTCTTGAGAATCGTTGGTGGAACGGATCTTTGAAGTGATCTCAAGCACTTTTCGTTCTCGTTCAGCGCGTTGCAGAGTCTGGTTTAAGAGGCTGGCATTCTCGAGCGCGATGGCCGTTTGTGTGGTTATGGTGTTAAGGAATTCAGTTTTCTCTTTGCTCAATTCCTTGTTTTCAATCTCAAGCTCAATACTGCCAATGGTTTCATCGCGCAGACGCAGAGGAATTTGCACGATCGTGGGATCGTTTTTTCGCAAACCAGCCACCGGGTTCTCATGCGTGTATGCTAGCTCTCGTTCTAAAAGTGGTTTCGCCTTGAGGCTGCCAGAAATTTTTTGGGGAGTTATTTTTTGTGTATCACGGTCAAAAGCCAGCGCCAGCATATCCGCTGCTTCTTGCAGCACCAGGCGGGTATTGAGATCAAAGCCATCCGGTTCGATGGCGTGCACGTTCAACACGCCAAAGATCGCGCCCCCACTGAGCAAAGGGATGGCGAGTTCGCTGCGTGTTTCTGGAAGGAAGGGATTTTCGAAGATGGTGGCGCCAGAATCATTCTGATATACCATGGCTGCCTGGCGTGAATGGATGACGCGGCCGACAAGCGAATAACCTCCACTCGTCAGGCGGTAGCTGGCGGTTAACATACGCCTGCCTTGTTCACCGGTGCCGTATTGCAACACGGCGTGTTCCGCGCTCCGATCCAATTGATAGACGCCCACAAAATACAATTGAAAACGTTCCTGGATCAAGTCGGCCATGCGTTTTTGCATGGTGTGCATATCTGATGCAGTGGCGGCAATCTGAGCCAAACCAGTGGCAATTCGCATTTGTGAAAGGCTGTTCTCTACATCTTTTTTCTCGATAGCAATCTTTTCATTTAGCTCAATAATGTGCTGTGTAGAAAGAGACAATTGCCTTTGGGTTTCGTTCCAATGCTCATGCAGAGTGACCACTATGAGACTTCCCAAGCCAACCATGATCATTGATACCAAGACGCGCGAGATGAGGTCAAGCGCGCCCAAATGCTGACGAAGCGCGAAGGTGATGGATCCTCCCAGCAGGGTCAGTAAAGCCGCCATGATAGCCCAAGGCAGCCATTTTTTTTGAAGGAGCGCACAGCACAAAACCGTAAAACCGACCAATAACAACAGAGCTTCGGTCCAGGTTTCAAAATAAGCCAGCACGATGGCAAAAAGAAAGAGACAGACGAGGGTGATCGAAGCTCGTGCTGTTTGACCGAGTTTCTTGAGTAAGAAAATGACCAGAAAAACCACGACAAATAGTGTTGAAAAAACCACCGTGATCCATGAGGAACCCTGGCTGACAAAACGAACGACTATCAAGGCCGCCAGGACGACCAACGCGCCCAAAGTGGATTGAAGTATCTTATACTGCCAACGCGCCTGTAGCTCGGAATGGAGGATAGGATCAACGGGTGTGGCTGAGAAGTACTGCCCAAAGCGCTTCAGCATTAATCCTCCCTCGTTGAGATGGGTAAGGTTTGGTCAGGGTTTGGCATTGAGGAAGGGTGCAGACGAATGGTGGCTTTACGTATGTTAAGCGAATTGCAGATCTCTTCCGCCGCGGTGCGTAAGATGAGATCAAAATCCACTGTGTGCCTGATTTTATTGGTAATTTCGTATAGCTGTTTTTGGTTTTCGACCTGCTGTCGGATCTGCTCTAAAAAAGCAAGATTTGAAAGGATGGAAGCCACATTATTGGCCAGGGCTGTCACGAACTCAAGGTCGAGTTCGTTAAAGCGATTCATTTGCGGGTGTTCCACGTTGAGTACTCCCAGCAGCTGGTCTGAAAAAAGAACAGGCACACATATCAGGGATTGCGTATCAGGCGATAATCCCTGGCTTCCTTCGGCATTGGTAAACGTTGATATTAATAAGGGAGTGCGTGAGCGTGAAACAGAACCGGCTGTGCCACCGTCCGGTTTCAAGCGCAAGGTGTTTGAATCGGCATCTGTAAACCCTGCATAGGCTTTAACGCGCAGGTTGCCACGCCGTTCGGGGGTGAGGAAAGCGACGCGCGAACCTGGCAGGGATTTTGATAATGCCTGAACGCTGCGGTGTAGCACTTCTTCCGTGGTATGCGTATCTCCAGTACTAATGTGTATCTGTTGAATGCCGCGATAACGTTCAAAATTGCTTCGCAACTGCTCAAATCGCATGGCATTTTGAAGGCTGGCAGAAAGCCATGAACATAATTCATTTAATAACTCAATTTCAGAGTCACTCAAAAATGAAGAGTTTGGGCCAAGGACTTCGATCATTGCGATCAGGCGGTCTGAGGATAACAACGGTATCACAGCGCCGGACAATCCCTGCTCGAGCCTGTCCCTACGGGGATCGCCTGATGACAAGACGCTCTTCTTGATCATTTGAAGCTGTTTCTTGTGCAGACAGATCGCCGCGAACGTTTTTGAACCTGGTTCGACGAGCCATCCAGGGTTGACACGAGTTATTTCATTTTGAATCCAAAAGTGAGTTAAGCTCGCGCCGGTTTCGCCGGCATCCACTAGATAAAAGGCCACTGAGAGGTACCCCAAAAGGGCTCCCATTTTCTCCAACAAGCACGTGATCGTATCTTCAAGGTCAAATTCAACCGCGTGAACCTGCTTCGCCACCTGTCGGGCGGCAGCCTGCCGGTCAGGAGCGTTTGCAGATTGCTTTTTGAGACTGAGGTTAAGGCGTTTCATCGCGTGGATCCCCATGCATGTCCATTCAATAAGACAACGGATAATGATCTAATCCCAGCGATAAAGACATCCATATAATCGGACCTTTTTCAGGGTTTAAATTGCAAAAAGTACTCCACCTGCGAAATGAAACTATCCACGTCGATGGGTTTTTCAATGTAGCCATCGCAACCCGCGCGCAGCGCTTTCTCGCGGTCACCGCGCAGCGCGTTGGCGGTCAGCGCCACGATGGGGATGTTCTTCACGCGCGGTAGGGATTTCAGCTTGGCAGTCAGCGTGTAACCATCCACTTCAGGCATGTTGATATCCATCAAGATCAAGGCGGGGCGGTTCTGTCTCAAGGCAGAAACGGCCTCGTAGGCATCCACGGCTTCCACCACCCGGTAGCCTTCGGCAGACAGCAATCTGCGTACCAACACCCGGTTATCGAGATTGTCCTCAATGTGAAGAATGGTCGTATTCATCTCACCGTTGATTAAAATTGTAGCATAGAACAGAAATGGGAGTGCTGATAAAAAAACTTGCCAAGGTGTTTGGTTCTTGGCAAAAAGCATTAAGAGCGGGTGACAAGCCCCCCGAAGGGGGGTGAGATTCGAAATTGTGGGAAGAA
>CAYYRU010000013.1:0-11519 GCA_964474095.1 uncultured Anaerolinea sp. | reverse complement strand
CCCCCGAAGGGGGGTGAGATTCGAAATTGTGGGAAGAAATAAAAAGAGCGGGTGACAAGCCCCCCGAAGGGGGGTGAGATTCGAAATTGTGGGAAGAAATAAAAAGAGCGGGTGATGGGATTCGAACCCACGGATACCACCTTGGGAAGGTGGTGCCTTACCACTTGGCGACACCCGCGTTCAAAAACATGGTAACATCGCCATTATATCATTTTTTACTTCACTGCTAGATTGGAAAATTCAATGCTGCCAACCAAAACAAATCGATGCTTGCCTCTTTTCAGTTTGATCTTCGGAAGCCTATCCCTTATCAGTTTTGTGTTGATGCTTATCGGATTGTTAAGCCAGATGCTGCTGCTGCCCAACCCGGGCTGGATTCCCATGCTTTTTGGGGTGCTGGCGATCGTTACGGGTATTGCAGCACTCGCGCAGATCAAGAAGAAAGAGCAAGCCGGCAAGGCGATGGCAATCTGCGGATTGATATTGGGTGGATTGGGGTTAGGATTAACCGTACTCTACCTGTGGGTGCTCATTCCCATCCTAATGAGGATGTTTGAGGCGGTACAGATTCAACTGGGTTTTACTCTCGATTAATGTTTTATGGATAACAGAGATTAGGTCTTTTATTAATCGCAGAGACCCATGGGCAGTCTTCATAAAAAGGTTGACTAAACAGCCTATGGTATAATTTTTGCTGATTAAGCGATAACGATTACAGGAGCAAACATTGGCAGCCAATCCCTTCAGTTGGTTGATGGGTTTATTTTCACTCGACATTGGAATTGACCTGGGAACCGCAAACACACTGGTAAACGTACGAGGCAAAGGCATCGTACTGAATGAGCCTTCGTGGGTGGTGGTTAACAAAAAAACACGCGAAACCATCGCCGTGGGGGCATCCGCTAAAGAGATGGTTGGGCGAACCCCTCAAAACTTCTCGGCCATCCGGCCTTTGCGCGATGGCGTGATCTCTGAGTTTGAGATCACCAAAGCCATGCTTGAATATTTCATTGGTAAAGTGCATCAACAAACCATCGTGCCCATGCCGCGCCCACGGGTGTGCGTAGGCATCCCCTCCGGGGCGACCCAGGTGGAGAAACATGCTGTGTATGATGCAGCCATGGCCGCTGGCGCACGTGAAGCGTATCTGATTGAAGAACCGCGCGCGGCTGCGCTTGGCGCTGGCTTGCCCATCGGGGAGGTGACCGGAACCATGGTCGTGGATATCGGTGGTGGAACCACCGAAGTGGCCGTTTTCTCGATGGGTGAACTGGTGGTTTCGCGCTCTTTACGGGTGGCCGGGGATGAGCTGGATGAAGATATTCTGCAATACATTCGCAAGAAATACAATCTGCTGATCGGTGAACGCATGGCAGAACAGGTTAAGATCTCAATTGGCTCAGCTTTTCCACTACAAACTGAATTGACGCACGTAGTCAGAGGCCGCAACCTGGTCACAGGTCTGCCCGGATCAATGGAAGTCTCTTCCGTTGAGATCCGCGATGCCCTGGCTCCTTCGGTACAGGTCATCATCGATACCATCCGAGACGCACTGGATGAAGTTCCGCCAGAGTTGGTTTCAGATTTGTTGGATTCAGGCATCTGCCTGGCAGGGGGCGGTTCTCAATTGCTGGGTATTGTTCCACGCCTCAAGGATGAATTGAACCTGCGAGTCTGGGTGGCGGATGACCCGATGACCTGTGTGGCGCGCGGCGCCGGGCTGGCGCTCGAGAACATCAGTGAATACGAGCGTTTCATGGTTGGAATGGATCGTCCAAAGTCTCGAGGGTAAGATAGATCCAATTCAGGTTGAATGAAGAGACTCTCTCCCCGCACCTTGCAAACAATCACCATCATTCTGATCGTGGTCGGAATATTGATCATGGCGGTCAGCGGTATGTTAAATCAGATCGTGGGTAAAGCCATCACCCCACTGGTTTCGGTTCAGAGCTGGTTTGCCAGCCGATCTCAAGCCGTCATTGAGTTTTTTACGGTTCCACGTGATGTTGCCACATTGCGGCAGGAGAATGCCGCACTCAAAAACCAGGTCTCACAGCTGCAATCCGAGCTGCTCGAGGCCAGGCAGCAGTTAACTGAAACGGATATCCTCTATGCTCTGTTGGATTATGCGCGTGCCAAACCTGAGAACAAGTATGTGGCAGCTTCGGTAATTGGCAGGGATCCAAGCCCATTCGTGAAGTACATCATCATCAATCACGGCTCAGATGATGGCATTCAAAAAGGCATGCCTGTGGTCACAGAACAAGGATTGGTTGGCAGGGTGGACGCGGTCACCGCCACGGCGGCTCGCGTGCAGTTGATCACCGATCCGGGTTCTTCGATCAATGTCAAATTGCAGACGGCAAAAACGGATGGACAGGTAAACGGATCTGTGACTGGAGACATCTCTCTGGATATGGTAAGCCCAAACATTAACCTGGTTCAAGGTGATTTGATCTTGACCTCTGGTTTGGGGGGCGCCTATCCTTCAGACATCTTGATCGGGCAGATACTTTCGCCCCAACAAGAAGCCAACCAACTTTTTCAAGGAGCCTCAGTTCAACCTGTGGTGGACTTCGTCAACTTGAGGGCTGTGTTGATCATCACCAATTTCAAAGCGGTAGATTACTCACCGCTGGTTCCTTAGCCGTAGGGCGAGAGGAAAATGGGCATCGTACTGGCCTTTCCGATCCTTTTTATTTTGCTGATATTGCAGACCACGCTTGCCAGCCAAATTACCTTGTTAAGCGGCAGCGCGGATCTGATATTGTTGTGGCTGGCGGCCTGGGGACTTCAAAAACAAGTAAAATCCGCCTGGGTTTGGACAGGCCTGGCGGCTATCGCTGTCGCTTTTCTGACTGCGGTACCCTGGTTTGTGCCTTTGATCAGTTATATGGTGATCACTTTGATTACGCGGTTTGTGAATAAAATCGTCTGGCAATCTCCCTTGTTAATGATGTTTTTAGTTACAATTCTAGGCAGCTTGTTTATGAACTCGTTTACTTACATCACCTTGGCGATAACCGGAGTCTCAATTCCATTATCTGATGGATTGGTTCAGGTGATCATTCCATCACTATTGATCAATTTATTGTTATCACTGCCGATCTACGCGATTGCCAAGGATACTGCCCAATGGGTATATCCGTTGGAGGCTGCAGAATGATCCACGAGAAAAAAGTATCCGAAGGTCTTGAAGCCTGGCGTTTTCAAGCGATCTATCTTTTATTAGGGGTGATACTAATCATTTACGTAATCAGGCTTTTCAGCCTGCAGGTGATCCAAGGTGAGGAGTATCTGGCACAAGCGGAAGAGAACCGACTGCGAAACGTGAGTGAGGCCACCGAAAGAGGCAATATTTTCGACCGAAACGGGATTGTTTTGGCTCAAAATGTGCCATCTTATAATGTTGTCATAACGCCGGCATATTTGCCCACCGACACTGGCACTATGGAGAATATCTTCCGCGAACTCTCCACGTTGATCGGTGTTCCAGTCACCAATGGGATTTTTAACGATACGACTGTCAAATACTTTACCCCCTGTCAAACTGATTTTGGCATCAAGGAAATTGTGGTCATTGGCGACACCAACGAACCATTTTCAGCGGTTCGGATCAAATGCAACGTCAGTCAAACCATTGCCATGACGATTATGGAAAAAGGCGATGAATGGCCGGGAGTTGGCATTGAGATAACTCAGGTCAGGCAGTACCCAACTGGTAATCTGACTTCAGAAGTAGTGGGGTTCTTGGGACCGATCACCGCTGAAGATGAAGACTACTACACCAACCGTGGTTTTATAGCAGACCGTGACAAGATCGGCTTTGCGGGGATCGAAAGGCAATTGAACGACATTTTGATGGGAAAAAATGGTCAGCGCGTAATCGAAGTGGATAATGCCGGTCAGGAAATGCGAGATGTGATTGCTCCAATAGAACCAGTGCCAGGCGCCAACGTTACCCTGACGATCGATACCCGCTTACAATCCGCGGCGAGGACGGCGTTGATCTCTGAAATTGAGTACTGGAATACCTATTTGGGCAGAATTCAATCTCAAAACGGTGTTGTGGTGGCTTTAAACCCAAAAACTGGTGAAGTATTGGCCATGGTGTCTTACCCAAATTATGAAAACAACCGTATGGAGCGTTTGATCCCCGCCTATTACTATAATCAGCTTTCACTGGATCCGTTGAAACCCATGCTTAACTATGCCATCGCGGCACAACAACCCCCCGGTTCGGTTTACAAAATCGCGGCTGCCATCGGTGCGTTGAATGAAGGTGTAGTCACCCCTGAACAGCAGCTGGACTGCCCCGGTACCATTTCGGTGATCCAAAAGTTTTATGAAAATGACCCCGGAACCCCCCGACTTTATTATAGTTACGACCGTGCTGGCCATGGAATTTGTGATTTTCTCAAAGGTTTCAAATTATCTGACGATGTCTATTTCTACAAAATTGGCGGTGGATTTGAACAGGAAGTGCCCAATGGAGGGTTGGGAGCCGAACGTCTAGCGGAGTACGCCAAAGCCCTCGGATATGACCGTCTGACAGGCATTGAATTACCCGGTGAAGTCAGCGGATTGATCCCTGACCCTACCTGGAAGCGTATCTATAAGGCTGAAAACTGGTCCACTGGTGACACCTATATCACCACTATTGGTCAGGGATACGTCTTGGCCACCCCTTTGCAAGTGGTGACTTCTTTTGCAATTCTGGCGAATGATGGTCGTTACATGCAGCCCACCATAATAAAGGAAATCACCGATTCTCAAGGTAACGTGATCAGACCCTTTGAACCAACCATGGTTTGGGATATTACCAAAGACCCGGTGATCAACATTCTGGATCAGAATAAAAAACCAACCGGCGAAAAAATTATCGTGGAACCCTGGGTAGTTCAAAAGACAAAAGAAGGCATGCGGGCAGTTGTGGTGGATGGAACCGCAGAAGAGCCTTTCAAGGATGAAACCATTCCGTCTGGAGGTAAAACTGGAACTGCGGAATATTGCGATGATGTTGCCCAGGCGAAAGGCATTTGCAAACCGGAACAATGGCCTACGCATTCCTGGTACGTCGGATATGCTCCTTTTGATGATCCCGAGATTGTGGTAGTGGCTTTTGTTTACAATGGCGGCGAAGGTGCCAAAGTGGCTGCGCCGATCGTTGCCAAAGTCCTTGAGGCTTACTTTGAATTAAAAGCCATTGATTCCGCGGCGATAACGAATACGCCGATCCAATGAACAGGAATTATTAATGGAAACCAAGCCTGTAATAAATATTAAAGGAATTCGCGAAGGTCTGCTGGTATCTGCCGTCGAAGGAACTTGGGATACTCGTAAAACTGAGCTTCTGCGAATTGTGCACGAGCAAGAATCTTTCTTTAGCGGTGCAAAATTATGCCTGGATATTGGCGAGACATTGATGAGAGTGAAAGAGATCACGGCCTTGCGCGACCAATTATCTGATTTGAAGGTAAATTTATGGGCCATCTTAAGTCAATCTGAGGTGACCAATAATAATGCCAGGGCACTTGGGATTGAAACCTCTTTACCATCCAAAAAAGAGACCAAAGAACCTCCGCCGGAGAAAGAAGAAGACGCCGGAGAGAGAGCAGTTTTGATCAACCGTACCTTACGCGCTGGCTATCGGGTGGAAGCGCGTGAACATGTTATCGTGATGGGAGATGTTAATCCGGGGGCTGAGATTGTCTCAGCAGGTAATATTATCGTTTGGGGAAAACTGATGGGATCTGCGTGTGCCGGCGTGGAAGGAAACCCAAAATCTATTGTTTGTGCTTTAGAATTAAGGCCAACTCAATTGAGAATAGGGGAGATCGTTCTTTTGCCAATGATGAGAAAAGGAAAATTATTCCCTGAAGCAGCTCACATAGAAAACAATGAAGTCAGAATTGAACTCTGGAACAAAGAAAAGGGAAAATAGAATATGACCGCAACAGTTGTGACGATCACCTCAGGTAAGGGTGGGGTCGGAAAAACCACCACCACCGCAAATTTGGCGGCAGCCCTGGCCGAAGATGGGCAAAAGGTCGTGTGTATTGATGGGGATATCGGTTTGCGAAATCTCGATGTAGTATTGGGATTGGAAAACAGGATCGTGTATGACCTGGTTGACGTGGTGGAAAACCGCTGCCGCCTGCGACAGGCTATGATTCGCGATAAAAGGCTCGAAGAACTCTACCTGATCCCTGCCGCGCAAACTCGTGACAAATCCGCCGTTTCACCCAGCGATATGATCCGGGTTTGCGATGAGCTTCGACAGGAAGTGGATTGGATTCTGATCGATTCTCCTGCCGGAATTGAACGCGGTTTTCGTAATACCATCGCGCCGGCCGATATCATATTGGTTGTGACCAATCCTGAGGTATCTGCAGTTCGTGATGCAGATCGCATCATTGGCCTGGTTGAAGCGGAAGAAAAAGGTCCTGTGAAACTTGTGATCAACAGGGTCAATCCATCCCTAACCAAACGGGGAGACATGTTAACACCGGATGATGTGATCGAATTATTGGCCATTGAATTGATTGGAGTCATTCCAGATGACGAGAATGTGGTCATCAGCACCAATCGCGGACAACCAGTGGCTCTCGATGCAAAAAGCAAATCAGGGCAAGCCTTCAAAAACATAGCCAAACGCCTAAAAGGGGAGAGTGTGCCGTTTATGAACATTGACGACAAGGGTGATTTCCTGTCTAAAGTGGCTGGGCTCTTCAGGCAAGGAGGAGACTGAGATGGCTGCCTGGGGAAGACCAAATCGACAAAGTGCTGATGAAGCCAAAGAACGCCTGAAATTGGTGTTGATCCATGATCGCACCGACCTTTCACAAGAAGAATTGACTGAAATGAAGAACGAACTGCTGAATGTGATCTCACGGCATGTAGAAATTGATCCGGGAGCGGTAAAAATCAGTATGAAACAAGATGGCCGTGAGCAAAAACTTACCGCGGATATTCCGCTAAAAACTTCCCATCGGCGGCGAATCGGATAGGTATGTTTAAACGCGAGTTGTGGCGCAACTTTGATTTCTGGCTTTTCGGTGCGGTAATATTTTTGACCGTGTTTGGGTTGATCATGATCCGATCTGCCATTGCCGGGAACATCGAACTAGCTGGATATGTCAAGCGGCAAGCCACTTTCGCGGCCATCGGTTTGGGCGTGATGATCATTGCTTCTCTGATCGATTATCGCTATTGGAGAAGTTTCTCGAAACTGTTCTATATTGTCACTGTTGCATTTTTGGGTGTAATCCTGGTGGCAGGCAAGGTTAGTTTTGGTGCTCAACGCTGGTTGGAAGTGGGTTTGGTCAACATCCAGCCTGCTGAGATCGCCAAGATTGTTCTGATCCTGGTTTTGGCTGATTACTTTGGCAAGAATTATCGGAAAGAAAAGAATATCAAATGGATGGCAATAAGCCTGGCAATTGTGGGCGGGGTGGTGGCTTTGATCTTGCTTCAACCGAACCTGAGTACGTCCATTTTACTGTTGGTCATCTGGTTTTCCATGTTATGGATCAGCGGTTTGCCGCCCAAGTATATTCTTTACATGGCAATCGCTGGAATTGTACTCGGTGTGGCAGCGTTTCCTTTCCTTGAACCATATCAACAGCAAAGGATTACCACCTTCTTATTCCCAGATCCTAACGCGCGTTATGGTAATACCTATAATATTGAACAGGCTTTGATCACCATTGGAAGCGGCGGTTTGCTGGGTCAGGGATATGGTCACGGCACCCAGGTTCAACTGCGTTTTCTAAAAGTAAGAACCACCGATTACATCTTTTCCGCGATGGCAGAGGAATTTGGCTTTGTGGGGACCATCCTGATCATCGCCTTGCTGGCTTTTGTGATCATTCGCTGCCTACGGGTTGCCAGGACCACAAATGACCATTACGGGGCGATGATCGCTTACGGATTTTCAACCTTGATCTTTTTCCAAACGATCGTGAATATCGGGGTAAATCTTAAATTAATCCCGGTAACGGGCCAAACGCTGCCATTTATTAGCTATGGTGGCAGTTCTTTGTTATCATTAATGCTTGGTATTGGATTAATTGAAAGCGTATTGCTACATCAGAAAAAATGAGCGAGAGAAAATCATGACTGCTAACAATCAACCTGCCCGGGTGAGATTTGCCCCATCACCAACCGGCCACATGCACCTGGGAAGTGCCAGAACCGCCTTATATGATTACCTGATTGCCAGGCAATCAGGAGGTACCTTTATATTACGCATCGAAGATACGGATACCAAACGCTATGTGCCTGAGGCGGAAGAGGAACTGATCAACGGCCTGAAATGGCTGGGGATTGATTACGATGAGGGGCCTGGTAAAGGTGGACCTTACGGTCCTTACAGGCAGTCTGAGCGAAAACACATCTACCAGGAATATGCTGAAAAGCTGGTGGAATCAGGACACGCTTATTATTGCTTCTGTTCCCCTGAGCGCTTGGCAAAGGTTAGAGAAGAACAACAGAAGAACAAGGAGTCCTTGCATTACGATGGCACCTGCCGGGATCTCCCACTGGAAGACGCTCGAAAACGCGTCGCCAATGGTGAGAAACATGTCATCCGCTTCAAAATGCCCAAAAGCGGTTCCACCACGGTGCGAGACCATTTGCGAGGCGAGATCACTACAGAGAATCGCGAACTGGATGACAGCATCCTTGTGAAATCAGATGGTTGGGCTCTGTATCACCTGGCCGCCATGGTGGATGATTATTTGATGAAGATCACGCACGTCATCCGCGGAGCGGAGTGGTTGCCGAGTTTACCGCTGCATATGAACATTATCCGCGCTTTTGGCTGGCCTGAACCCACTTTCATCCATCTTTCGGTGTTTCTCAAACCAAGTGGAAAAGGCAAGATGAGTAAGCGTGAACAAGCCGAAGCCATCAAAGATGGGCATTCGATCTTCGTCAAAGACCTTGAGGAATTGGGATATACTCCTGAAGGAGTGGTCAATTGGATCTCACTAATGGGATGGAGTTACGACGATCATACCGAATTCTTCACTTTACCTGACCTGGTGGAGAAATTCAGCATAGATCATTTAAATCCTTCACCTGCGGCCATTAACTATACTAAACTGGATTATTTCAACGGTCTGCATATTCGTAACCTAAGTGACGCTGAACTTGCCAGAAGGGTCAAGCCATTCCTCGAACAAGAGGGCTATCAGCCATCGCTTGAGGTTCTTGAGAAGATCGCACCCATTCTGAAGGAGCGTCTGCCAACCCTGGATGAAGTCGTACCCATGGCAGGTTTCTTCTTTAAAAAGGATATTGATTACAGCGTTGAAGACCTGATACAAAAGGGTCTTGATCGTGGTATCTGTGCTGATCTGCTCGCGACAATATATGATGTCCTCAATAAACTGACCATGATAGAAAAAGAGACAGCAGAACCTTCACTAAGGGAGTTGGTTGAGAAAAGCGGCTTCAGTGCAGGGCAAATTTTTGGCTTGCTTCGCGTAGCCGTTACGGGGCAACGTGTCAGTCCGCCGCTTTTTGAGTCCATGGAAGTGATCGGCAAGGATAATGTTTTAACTCGAATCAAGATGGCTCTCAAGAAGCTGGAATAATGTTTTTGTGAAATCCAAAAGACACTCCAGCCCAAAGGAGTGTCTTTTTCATTTGTCTAAACAAATATACAGTTTGTATATATAATAGTGAGAATTTAAGAAGGTGGACCATGAAAAAGACATCATTTGTTATGCTCGACGGAAAAATTGTGTTGTGGCTGCGTGATAGGGTGTGTGAAGACCCGGATGATCTACTCTCCAGCGATCAATTCAAGAAATTTCTCAATCGCTGTCTGAAAGATCTGCAGGCCAAGAACTCCACTTTGGTCGGTGTATTTGGGCATCCTGTAATCACTGATCAGGATGAGCAAAAATTGATCACTACCTTAAAATTTCTATCAAGACTTTCCGCTGAATATGTAGTCAAATTAGTGGATGGTTCTGAAGTCTTTTTCAAGGATCCCAGCCTTTTTAATAATCTTGTCGAGTATATATATAACTACTGGCGGCATTTCCAACGCTTGATCATCAGTCAAACCGACGCGGATAATGTGGATTTAAGGCCAAATACCACTTTCGCGAGAACGATCGAGCATTTAACGACCCTGGTTCGCAATACCTACCGGGAAATTCAAGTTAACATCACCGGCAAGTACCCACGCATCTACCGACAGGTGAGCGCGGGCGCCGAGATCGCGGCCATCACCAAGGTGAAGAATCTGGATATCCCTGCCATCTACAAAGCCAAACTGCAGGATATTGGCCTGATCCGCCAGGTGTTGCTCTACCCACCCATGATCTTCAATTCGAAGACCAACAAGCGTACCGGTTACTTTGAACCGGTGAAGTCGAATCCGATCGAGATGATCAATCCAGATCCCAATAAATGGTTATGCTATCCTGCCATGGTGGGTCCACTCTTGGTATTGGTCTACTTCTCTATCGATGAATTTGAGCTCAATTTTGCGTTGTGCAACCTGTTTGAATTGGCGTCTGGTGCTGACCTGCACCGCAAACCAGATGCCATCATGTTCTTTGGTGCTGAAGAAAAAGATCTGCCAGAAGAACTGCGCAAGAAGTCCTTCTATTATGATGATCAACAGAATGAAATGTTGATCGGCGTCGTCCCTGAAGATGACATGTTTGGATATTTTGGCTATCTCAAGAAGTTGATCCTGACCCTGCATAACATACGCATGATGAAAATCGGCCGGTTGCCCTTCCACGGCGCCTTGTTCCAATTGAAGATAGCCAACAATCCAGCCAAGAGCATTTTAGTCATGGGAGATACCGGCGCCGGTAAATCGGAGACGTTGGAAGCTTTCAGATCCATCGCATCGAAGGAGATCGAAGATATCACCATCATCGCGGATGACATGGGATCTCTGGCGATCAACGAGAAGGGTGAAGTCATCGGTTTCGGCACCGAAATTGGCGCCTTTGTCAGGCTGGACGATCTACAGCCAGGCTACGCCTTTGGCCAGATGGACCGGGCGGTGCTCATGAATGCCAATCAGGTCAATGCCAGGGTGGTCATCCCTGTAACGACATATGAGGTTGTCACTGCCGGTTACAAGATCGATTACGTGTTGTATGCCAACAACTATGATACGATCGCGAAAGGTGATTCCGCTATTCGCCGCATCAACGATGTGGATACCGCGTTGGATGTTTTCAGATCAGGCCGGGTAATGAGCAAGGGCACCACCACCACAACCGGCATTGTGCAGACCTATTTTGCCAACATTTTTGGACCCTACCAATATCAGGAATTGCATGAGATATTGGCAAAAGAGTATTTTCATAAACTATTCACCAACAAGGTTTACGTAGGTGAAATGCTGACGCAGCTTGGCGTGGCAGGATGGGAGCATGACGGCCCATCTAACGCGGCCAGGGACCTGCTCAATTTGATCAAACAATAGGAATGCATCGTAGAGGAGGTTCATGAACCTCCTCTATTTTGACTCTAAAACG
>CAYYRU010000012.1:41566-47975 GCA_964474095.1 uncultured Anaerolinea sp. | reverse complement strand
GCTGCCAAAACGAGCAGCCCGGTGACGATGGTGGTGATGGTTCTTTTTTCCTGGTAAGACATGTTACAACTCCTTTTTTTGACTGTTTGTTATTGTAGACAAATAGTACAACTTAATAAACATAATGTCAAGTATTTTTTACATCATGTAATTAAATAGTGACATTTATCTTAATTCCTGATGGGCAAACTTGAATTATCAGGATCGATCAGTCCGGAAATAGTCATCAAGAGAGGCTGCTTGCATTCTGATAATCGAAAGGACTATAATTTTTATATCCGATATATATGATGAAGTGAAATAAGCACTCAGGAGGATTTTATGGTCACTCGATTAAGCACCATCCTTACGGTTTACGCGGTACAGCTTCCGTTCTACCTGGTGTGGTTGGTGGGTATCATTCTGGCAATTGTCTTTTGGAAGAAACACCCCAAAGCCAGTCTGCTGGCAACCATTGGTCTGGCTGGTATTTTAATCCTTAACATTATCAGTGTTTACACCACCACCTTCCTGTCAATGGATTTATACAAACAAGGCATGTCCACCGCGAATATTGGTCTCGCGATGGGCATTCGAACCATCGTATTCAACATCCTTGGCGCCGGTTGCTGGGGATTGATCATTACCTCCATCTTCGTGGGCAGAAAACAAGCAGCTGTCATGCCGCAAATTCCCAACCGTTTCTAAAGCTGACAGCCTTTGAGAGGATTTGCGAGTACTTGCCGGTATTCTGATCATAGAATTGATTTATTGAATCTTTGACCAATGTAATTTCTAATTTCTATTGATTGAACCGGATGAGCCATTACTAAACTTGAAAAACTCTTTCTAACCTTAATATTGGGTGCCATTTTCCCTTTGATCGGTTTTCTGGCCGGTTGGTGGGGAACATTTCCCATATTGAAGAACGGCCAGGTTTTCGTCGCAGCCAGCGTTGGTTTGCTGCTGGGATTGATCCTGGACTTTATTTTCATAAAAAAGTGGATGGCTGCTGCCTGGCGTACCCGCCTGTGGATCTGGATGGCGATCTTCATTTTTTACTCGGTCTGCACCTTTGGTTTTTTCATGGGCGTGCCTGTGCCGAACCTCGGTCTGGCAGTTTTGGCGGGCATTTACATCGGCCGGCGGCTGGCACATTCAACCCCCAACGCTGAGGACCAAAAACGCCTGACGGCAGAATCCGCGGGTTTTACCACCCTGGTCTTTTTCTTCATCTGCGCGGCTTCGGCCTACTTTGCCCTGCGCGACCCAACCACGGGCGCCAATCTGCAGGGCATGTTTCGCCTGCCCTTCGTGGTCACCCCGGGGATGGTGCTGACCTTGATCCTGGTGGGAGGCGCGGCGGTGCTGGCCCTCAACTGGTGGTTGACTGTCAAGACCATCCGCATCACCAGCCACCTTTCTCAATAACCGTCATGGAACCGCAAAATTCCTCCCCAACGATATTCCTATCCACCGAGCGCATTGACCTGCGGCGGCTTGAGGCTTCAGACCGCCAACTTCTCATACGTTTGTTTTGCGACGAACCCATGATGCAGTATCTGGGTAACCCATGGACGGAAGCGGAAGTGGACGAAGTGCTGGAAGAGTGGCAGCGCGAATGGGGCAGGAACAACTACTGGTATGGGGTGATGAGTGAAAAAGGCAGCGGCGCCTCGCTCGGCATCGCGGGGATCACTGAAGACACCAATCCGGACGAACCCGGGTTTGAATTCTCCTGGTTTGTGCTGCCCGAATTTCAAAAGCGGGGTTTTGCCAGCGAGATCACACTGGCGTTAATGCGGTTTGTGTTTGAAAGCGCACAAAAGGAACGCCTCTTTGCCTCCACCCATCCGCAGAACCCGGCCTCCAACGCGGTGTTGCAGAAACTAGGCTTTCGCAACCTGGGGCTGCGCAATCAGGTCATTGACTATCTGCCCGGCTTTGATGAACAGGTGGTCTGGGAGTTCCTGAGATCAGATTGGCAGTCTCTCCAATAGATTAAACTGTGTCTCGACTATTTGGGTCCCTTTATGGGGCGGGGACCTCTTCGATAAAGATCACATCATGATATCCCAGGGCCATGAAAAAGCGGGTCAGGTAAGTCTCTGCGTTGAGTCGGGCTGTCTCCAATATGCCGTCCTCAAGGGCGGCTTTTTCGATCTCCTCTTCGGCAGCTTTACGTGCCAGGGTTTCAAGATTCTGATCTGATTGTCTGAAGATGCTGGTTTCGCGTTCAAAAACATAAGTTTTTTCATTATCAAGGGTGGCAATGAACACTTCGGGTTCCGGTAGACGCACCTTGAGCACTCCGTTTTCTAGCCACATGTCTTCGGGTCCCAGTTTCTGCATATCCACGCCCGCGAGGACTGTACCGTGAGCCACCAACAACAGCTTGTCCTGGTTGAGCCAGGCGAAGGCCTGGCTGCTCACCTCGGCGGTGATCACCTTTTCAACCGTGTACTGGATGGTCTCAAGCCGCGCCAGGGCGCGCACGTCATGGATGATGGTAACCGGATCGGGCAGGATAGTGGGGGTGGGGTGCAGCAGGTCGGCCATTTGGGTGGACAATGCCTGGTTGGCTTGTTTGAGTGGGTTCAAGGCAGTGGATATGTTGTTGAGGATGGTCGATATGCCCACCCAGACCAGAATGACCAGGATGATCGCCAGGATGATCTTTGGGAGAAGTTTTTTCATAACAAAATTATACAGTATCGACCAAGTCTCAAATCATCAGGCATTACAATTATCAAATACGCTATGATTAAGTTTGGAAAAGGTGGAGCATGCCGCTGATATCAGTAAACAAGGCTAACGAGGCTCTTTCATTTACAGATTTTGGCCCAAGGGATGGTTTTCCGATCCTGGCGCAACATGGATTGATCGCCAGCATCAAGCACGGGGATCTCTTTCAGCGTCTGGTTGAAGCCGGAGCGCGCGTGATCTGCATTGCCCGACCAGGTTACGGAGATAGTTCGCCCGTGACCTTGCACAATATAGGCGACTGGGGCGACCTGGTGGGGGTGGTGATCAAGCACCTGGGGCTGACAAGATTTGACGTGCTGGGCATGTCCTCCGGGGCACCTTATGCCTACGCCATCGCGGACAGCTTCCCGGAGCAAGTCCGGCACGTGTACATCTTCAGTGGCATCCCGGCCATGTATGATGACGCTGTTCTCGCCAAATGGCCGTTTGAGATCAAGAAAGACAGCAATCTTGAGGAAATGAAGAAACTCGCCCACGGCCTCTTTTTTTCAAACCTTTCGGCGCAAGATCTGGCCAATGATGATGTGCGCGATTCGATGTCCAATGACGGTTTTGGTATTGCCCAGGACTTCCTCCTGCGTTGCTGCGATTGGGGATTCACCCTGGATCAGGTACGTCAGCCCGTTTTCATGCGTCATGCCAGACAAGATCACGGGGTACCTTATGAAACTGCGTTGATCACTTCAAAAATGCTGCCTGACGCGAGGTTCTTCACCGACGAGAGTGAGATTCACTTCTCGCAAGAAACACTGGATGATTTCTTTGAGCACTTTTTGATCCCCAATCTGAGTACATGATAGAACACAAAAGTTGCCATTGTCGGGCAGTCCTCTAAGGTAAACAAATTAGCGTTTAGGCAATGATATAGTGGTTGGGCTAAAATGTTACTGTTTTCGCAATTTTCGTCAAAGTTTGAGATTGACGTAGCGATTTCCCTTCGGTTTACAGCACTATTTATCAGGAGCGGCAGCCTTCAAGACGGTATATTGGAACGGCAAGTCGATTCCACTTATCCATCTGGAGGGCACCATGAATGAGCAACAAACCACGCAAGCGATCTCATTGAAACCGATCGGGGTTGTGCAGGCATCCGATCAGGAGGGCATTTATGCCTTACGTATCCAACCCCAATATATCAACGCATTAAAGAAGCTGGATCAGTTCAGCCACGTGATGGTCATCTGGTGGGCAGACCGGCATGATAACCCCGTTGACCGCCAATTACTGACCACTGAACTGCCCTACGCCCCTGGTGTGGAGGCGGGGGTTTTCGCCTGCCGCAGCGAGTACCGGCCAAATCCCATCGGCATCACCATCATGCCTATGCTTTCTGTGGATGAGAAGGAAGGCCTGGTCGTGCTGCCGTGGATCGATGCCTTTGACGGATCCCCGATCCTTGATCTGAAACCCTATATGCCGGTGTCTGATCGCATCAGGGAGGTGAAAGTGGCTGATTGGTTGAGCGATTGGCCGGTCTGGATGGAAGACGCGGGGGCTTATTTTGCCTCGCATGAAACCAATTTTGGCTCGTAGTTGTGAATCATCTTCCCTCTTTTCGACTAAAATTGAAAAGAGGGAGATTCTTCATTTAAGGAGAGGTCAATGGTGAATCCTAAAATAACTGAACCTAAAACCATCACGCTGGCGGGGGTTTCCTTTTATGGCGATCCATTTGACACGCACGCTGGATGGGATGAAGATAATCAGATCGGTCTGTTGTGGAAGCGATTGTTTGCTCTCATTCAACATCGCCCTGACCTCAAACCTCTTCTCAAAACCAAAAACTACTACGAAGTTCATCTCTATGGCCATGAAACCCGGGAAAAGGGCTTGTTTGAGGTTTTTGTGGGGGTGGAATATGCCGCTGATAAGATCAATGACCTGCCACCAGAAATGCTGGTAAAGAATTTACCTTCAGTGCAGTACGCCATCTTCACTTTTGCCGGAGAACAAATCAACTCGGATTGGGAAAAACTTTTACAAGATTGGATGCGGGGATCCACTTACCAGAGCGGTGGTACTTATAACTTCCAATTCTACGATGAGCGCTTCAAAGGCGTGGATCGTCTGGCAGAATCGGTCTTGGATGTTTATGTCCCCATTAAAAAAGCGGCCTAAATGAAAGTGGACCAGATAGAAGCGATCCATCAAACGATCGCGTTCATTGAGAGTCACCTCCAGGAGGATATCAGCGTAGCCGATATGGCTGAAAGCGCGGGGTATTCCGTCTTCCATTTCATCCGGCTCTTCAACCAGGTGGTGCACCACACTCCCTATGACTATCTGATGCGGCGCAGGTTGACCGAATCCGCGGTCGCGATGGTGTCTCAAGACCAAAGGATCATTGATGTCGCTCAGGATTTCTGTTTTAACAACCAGGAAACCTATTCGCGTATGTTTCGCAAGATGTTCAAGATCACGCCCAGTCAATATCGCAAAACCAGGGTCATCCCCTCTTTTCGGTTTTGTGTGGCCAAAACACTGGATGACCTTTTATTTATCAACCGTTATCAGGGACACTCTCCACAGATCGAACAATTCGAAACCATTAATTTGCGTGGTTTGATGACCTTGCTGGATCCTGATTCCGTAAGCCCCACCTCTCAACAACAGAGAGGTAGACGTATCTTTCAAGAGGCTCTAAAAAGCGAGCTTGGTACCAGGTATTTTGAGATCGTTTCCAGGTTTAACTCAACCCACCACGATCAAGGCTGGTTCATTGGCGCCGAAGAACAATTTTTTGATCATTTTCCGGCTGAAATGGTAAGCAGGCAAATCCCAGCCGGTGATTTCGCAAAAATGGAGATCTCTGCGAAAGACCAACAGCAAGCCATCCGCTATTTACGATCCACCTGGCTGCCGGGTATGGGGCATCAAACCAGCAGTGAGATGGAAATTACCATCCGGCACAATGCAGATTGGTCTGAATTGAGCCCGGTTTCCATACTATTGCCAATATCTGATGATCATTAATATAATTTTGCAGGAGCGGCTAAATGACTAATCAACCTGAAGAGAAAACAATTTCGCTGGCGATGTTGAGGGAACGCATTCTCCACACCGACCTGGTACCCAGCCGGGCAGTATTGGTGGAAAATATTGAGGTGTGGTTCACGCGCCTTCAAGCTGCGGGGATTGATGGCCTGAGTGAACTAAAAGCAGCCATTAAGACACCCGCACAACTACTGGCGCTCTCTCATAAAAGTGGTGTTCCTGACCAATATCTAACCCTCTTACGCAGAGAGATCGAGGGTTATCAACCAAAACCATTTAAGCTAAGAGATGCGCTGGTGTTGACAGAAGAGGATATCCAACTCCTTCAACATGAGAAAATCCAGACCTCCGCTGATCTGTATCAAGAGGTGATCTCGCAAAATGGAGTGACTTCTCTCCATCAGAGGAGTGGCATTGCTGAAGGCAAGTTGACCTATATCTTCCAGCTTGCTGATCTGGCCAGGGTGCAATGGGTTAGCTTGAATTTTGCCATGTGGTTGGTTGAGGCTGGTTATAAGAGCGCACAAGAGGTGGCTCGTGCGAATGTAGATGAAATGGACACGCGCTTGAGAAACGTCAACCAGAGCAGCAAGTATTTCAAGGGGTCGATCGGCTTGCGTGATCTGAATCGTTTGATTTATGCGGCTCAATTTGTTGCATAAAAGTGGAA
>CAYYRU010000012.1:39524-41466 GCA_964474095.1 uncultured Anaerolinea sp. | reverse complement strand
TGCTCTTGTTGCACGGCAACTCGGGCTCCAAGGAGTTCTTTAAAGACTATCAGTTTGAACATTTCGCGGATTATCACACCATTGCCATTGACAGCCGGGGTCACGGCAAAAGCCGGTCGAAGGATAACACCCTTTCGTACGAGCAGCAAAGTCTTGATGTTTTACATTTTTGCAAAAACAGGAACCTTCAGCGTATTTCAGTGATCGGTTATAGCGATGGTGGAAACCTGGCCTTGTGGCTTGCCATCAAGGCACCTGAGTTCTTTGACAAGGTGGTAACACTCTCTCCGAACATCAAGGCCAGCGGCACCACGGAGGGTGCCATGCGTGCCATTCAAAAGGCTGTCAACACAATGAGCTGGATGAGCAAAATCATTCCGCCCATACGTCAAAACTTGATGCGCTTTAAACTCATGTTGACCGATTCGGGCATCGAATATGAAATGCTTGAGAAGATTGAGTCAAAAGTGTTGATGTTGTATGCCGGCAGAGACATGATCACCGAAGAACACATTTTGGAGATCGTCCATCACATTCCAAACGCGCAGGTGACCAAAATTATCGAGAGTAGCCACCTGTCGCTTCCCTTTAATGCCGAAGCCATCCAGGTTATGCAGCGATTTTTGGCTTCTTGAGCATCCTTAATATGACCAATACTTCCCCTCCTATTCGGGTTTTACAGGAACTTATTGTTAATATGCGCCCCATCCTGCACGAAGGGGTTTATGTTTTTGTTTCGATCCAGGATGAGCATAGTTTGGATTCAGTTGAGATCATCTCCTCCATGCGTGAGAGGGAGGGATTTTCGGCGGTCATCCGTGAAGAAGACGCTTTGCGCTTGGGTCTTGAACCTTTCTTCCGCAGCGTCTGGATCACCCTCGAGGTTCATTCTGACCTTGAGGCAACCGGGTTCACCGCGGCTTTCTCAACAGCGCTGGCCGCTCAAGGTATCGGTTGTAATGTGGTAGCCGGCGCTTATCATGATCATTTGTTTGTGCCGGTAGAGCAAGCCGATGCGGCCATGCAAGTGTTGACCCAGTTACAGATACAACAAAACACCTCGTGAATTCACGAGGTGTTTGGGTTTTGATTTGGCGAAAAACTAGACGCCAGAAAGTGAAGAGTTCACTTTGCTGAAGACACCGCCGATTTGGGGTCCGAGGATTCGCAGAACCACGATCACAACCACAGCGATGAGCACGAGAATCAGTGCGTATTCAATCAAACCTTGTCCTTTTTCTTTCGGTGCGAATAACATAATATCACTCCTTTTCTAAGAATAAATGTTAAATTCATTATAAATAGAAAAAAGCGAAAATCAAGGTTTAGACATTACAATTACATTACAACGACATAAAAACAAGATTAATTCGCTTTTATGATGACTAAAATGCTTACTATATTGATTACTGCATTATTTCATTCGCTATCTTTGCTTTTTGGAGAAAATGATCATGATCTTATCTAGGAAAACACAGATTTGGGTTGGATTAATTGTTATCCTAATGCTCACGGGATGCACGCGGACCGCCCCAGATACCGCAACCCAGGCCGTAATGGAGCTAAACCCCCAGGGTGTTGAATCCATGACGCCGCAACCTGAGTCAACCCCGACAGGGGTTGACATGTATGAACCCCTGGATGCCTCCATATGCCAGATGCTGCAACAAGAGGCCTCAGCAGCCCTGGGCCTGGATTTCACACTGGAAGAGAGCACTCCCTTTTCTGATTTTATCAGTGGCGAAAGAGGTTCGGGCTGCCGTCTCAGCGCCACCGCGACCAGTGAGCAATTTGAGAGCCCTCAACAGGTGATGGAAGCTCTGCTCAACTCCATCGGATTGGGATGGAATGAACAGTTGGCATATCAGGCTGACGGCGTAATGGGCACATCCACCGGCTTGTCGCGAGATATGGCCTTAATGCTGATCCAGTTGAATTGGGC
>CAYYRU010000012.1:34429-39424 GCA_964474095.1 uncultured Anaerolinea sp. | reverse complement strand
ACCCGGAATTTAGCAAGCGCATGTTGAAGGAACATCTCTCACAAGATCATGATGCCGCCAGCCGGCGCTTTGAGATCATTGATGGGCAGGTTAACTGGATTCATCAACAATTGCTTCGAGAAAAACCATCCAAAGTCCTGGATTTGGGATGTGGACCCGGGCTTTATACCTCAAGGTTAGCCAGATTGGGTCATACCTGCACAGGCATTGATTTTTCACCCGCATCGATCGAATACGCGCGGAAAATGGATGCACAAGACACGATTGGCTGCACTTACGTCCAAAACGACCTACGAAAGGCTGATTTTGGTGAGGGATTTGATTTCATCATGCTGCTTTACGGCGAGTTCAACACCTTTCGTAAACCAGTCGCCAAAGAGATCCTGTCGAACGCGCTGCATGCTCTTAAACCTCACGGACATTTGCTTTTGGAACTTGAGTCTTACACCTGTCTGCACGATTATGGGATGCACCCCCCCGCCTGGAGTTCATGCCAGAGCGGTCTATTTTCAGAAAATCCCCACCTGATTCTTACCGAAAACTTTTGGGATGAAGAGCTCAAAGCCAGCACCCAACGCATCTATATCATTGATGCTGCCTCTGGCGAGGTCACCCAATGCGCCGACAACCACCAGACCTATTCTGACGACGAAATAAAAACTATGAGTCTGGATTGCGGGTTCAGTAAAACTGAAACTTATTTTGCCTGGCCGGTCAAGGAACTGTCTGATTTGGATCGATATTTGCTTTTAGTGGCAGAAAAGTAGCGGCAACCCATGGATCAGACACAAGCGTTGGTATTCATCCGTGGTTACTTTCACGAACTTTTCGACCTGCATCGACTGGAAGCACTTGATGTTTATTTACATCAGGATTATTTTGACGACGACATCGGTGATCCATCCGTGGATCACCGGCAAAACTCAAAAGAGTACCTTGAGGATCTGTTCAAGTTGGATCCATGCATCAAAGTAAAGGTGGTGGATGGATTGTTCCATGATGGTGTGATCACAACCTACCTGGAATGGTTTCGTGAAGAACCAGGGCGGGAACTATCGCTTTATAAAGGTGTTGCCATGTTCGTGATTAAGGATGAAAAGATCCTTAAACGCCACACCTTTATCTATCAAACTCTCTGAATCAAGCAGTCAGGAAGAGGTGTTGACAATGAAAGTAGCCTGTTTCACCGTCGCCGCATTGGATTACTTTCCGCAGCAGAACGAGCATTTCGCGGGTGGCAATTCACTCAACCAGGCCGTGCGCCTCAGGCAAGCAGGGGTTGACACCGCCTTTATCGGTGCCTTGGGAATGGACGTGGCCGGCGAGCGCATTCTCGACCTGCTGCTGCGCAACGGGGTGGATGTATCTCACACGCACCGGTTGCCCGGCAAGACCGCCACCAACCGCATCCTCAACGATGAGGCAGGTGAGCGCTATGGTGTGGATGACGCCTGGAGCGGCGGAGTATATGAAACTTATCTGCTGTCTGAAGGCGATTGGAGATACATAACTGGCTTTGAAATATGGATCACACATGCCAATAATCCCAATTACCGTGAAGCGCTCAAACGCAAACCAGCTTCTGTTTTCATGGGCGTAGATTTTTTGCATTTCAAAGATTATGAGCTTTTGCGCGACAGCCTGGATATCATTGATGTGGCTTACTTTGGCGGCACCCCTGACATGGCTGATGATTTGAAGCGCATGTCGATGGGAAGGCAGGGCATCATCGTCCTAACACTGGGGGCGGAAGGCAGCCTGGCTTTCGTGGATGGCAGGGAATACCAGCAGCCGGCTTTGCCGGTGTCAAAAGTGACCGACACCACCGGATGTGGTGACGCCTTTCAGGCGGCCTTCAGCCTGTGTTATTTCAAAGACCGCGATGTCGAAAAGGCGTTGTTGGCAGGCGCTCAGGGCGGAAAGAAAGCCACACAGCATTTCGGCGGTGTGCCTTGGATGGTATGATTAACAAGGTGGCGATTTTCTCGCCGGATGGATCCTTTACCGTGGAAGGCAAAGATGGATAAGAAAACGATACTGGTAACAGGTGGCGCGGGGCACGTAGGATCGCATGTGGTCGAGCAACTTTTAGCTGACCCCGACAACATGGTGATCTCACTGGATAACTATTTTAACGGCAGTGAAGCCAATCACCTGCCCGGCGCAGACTATCGCCACGGGCACACTAAAGATATTGAGAGCCTGATCCCCGAAAGAGTGGACCTTGTGTATCACCTGGGGGAGTTTGCCCGCATCACCCCTTCTTTTGAAGACGTGGAACTGGTTTACGATATGAACATAGCCGGCACCTTTGCTGTGGTGGAGTACTGCCGCAAGCATAAAGTACCCAAGTTGGTTTACGCCGCCAGCAGCACGCGTTTTGCCATCGAGGGCAATGGCCGCCATCAAAATCCCTATTCCTTTACCAAGGCCGTTAACGTGGATTTGATCAAGGATTATGGCCAGTGGTACCAGCTGCCGTACGCCATTTGTTATTTCTATAACGGTTTCGGTCCACGCGAAAAAGGGGAGGGAAAATATGCCACCCTGATCGCCAAGTTTGAACAGCTTTATCTTCAAGGAAAGCCGTTGCCGGTGGTAAACCCTGGCACGCAAAGACGGGCGTTTACTTACGTCAAAGATCTGGCACGCGGCATTCTGTTGGCTGGCGAGAAGGGCTGGGGGGATGGGTACGCGCTGGGGGTCACCGAGAGTTACTCCATTCTGGAGATTGCTGAAGCTTTTGGCGGTCCCATCCAAATAGTGGAGGGTTATCCTGGGCGCGAAGAATCCAGCAACGACCCATCCAAGGCGCGCGCAGAATTGGGTTGGACTCCCACTCTGGATGTGATGGATTACATCCATGATTTTGTGAAGCAGCATCCTCGCTGAAGAAGAGGGTGGGTCTTCAGAAAAACAAATTGCTTGAAACAATAATCTGCTGGCATACTCGCCTGATCATCTGATGTTGTTTACCATTACCTGCTTGGGTATTTGTGGTTTTTGTTTTTCACCATTGATCGCTGACTCCCAAATCACAATTGAGTATAATTGAGTGATTATTTTCTTGTTTAGACAAGTTCAATACTCTTATCAGGATTTCAATATGACACCCCAAACCATAGAATATATCATTTCCATCACCTCGCGTGACCGCATTGGCATCGTTTATGAGATCGCCACCGCCCTGGCAGAACTAAAGGGTAATATCGCCGATTCCCACCAGGGTGTGATGGGTGGGTATTACACCATGATCATCCGCACTTCTTTTCCAGCTACCTGCACACGCAAAGAGATCGAGCGCAAGCTGGCTGAAGTGGATGCCGCCAGCCCCACGCCGTTGAATATCCTGATCCAACCAGTGGAAGATGCGCTGCCAGCCAAAACTTCCCCTGAAAACCGTTATGTTATCACCGCCAGCGGCGAAGATCAGATCGGTTTTGTGGCCCGGGTGGCCAGTTTTTGCGTGACCTACCAGATCAACATACTCGATCTTTCGACCACTTTGAAAGACAACGAATTTATGATGATGCTTGAAGTAGATCTGAGCCGCTGCGCTTCCGTGGATGAGGTCCGCAAGGCGTTGGCTGAATTTGGAGAGCTTCAACAGATGAAGATCATGATGCAGCATTACGATATTTTCAAGGCAGTCAACGAGATCAGTCTTCCGCTTCGCACCAATCGGAAGGAACAATAATGCGCTCGGCTGAGATCTTAAAAACTGTTGAAATGATCCAGAAAGAGAATCTGGATGTGCGTGCCGTGACCATGGGCATCAGCCTGTTGGATTGTCACCGCGCGGACGCACCTCAAACCGGCAAGGCGATTATTGAAAAGATCTCCCGTTACGCCGGCAAGCTGGTGGAGACCTGCCAAAAGGTAAGCAGCGAATACGGCATCCCGGTGGTCAATAAGCGCATTTCTGTAACCCCCATTGCACACGTGGGCGCGGGTTTCAAAGCGGACGGGTTTGTCGAGATCGCCAAAGCGCTTGATGAGGCGGCTGACAAAGTGGGTATTGATATTTTGGGTGGTTACTCGGCGGATGTGGCCAATGGCTTCACTTCAGGTGATCTGGAACTGATCAAGTCCATCCCTGAAGCGCTCACACGTACCCAAAAGATCTGTTCATCGGTCAATGTGGGTACCACGCGCAGCGGCATCAACATGGACGCGGTGGTCATGATCGGCAAGGTGATCAAGGACCTGGCTGAGCGCAGTGCAAAAAGCGGCGGTTTTGGCGCCGCCAAATTTGTGGTCTTTACCAACCAACCGGGAGACAATCCGTTCATGGCAGGTGCCATCCACGGTCTGGACCAGAGTGAGGTGGTGATTAATGTGGGTGTCAGCGGCCCGGGTGTGATCGCCAGGGCTCTTGAGCGCAAGATCGAACGCGAAGGCAGCCAGAACCTGGGGCTACATGATTTGGCCGAAGAGATCAAACAAACCGCGTTTCGCGTGACGCGCTGTGGTGAGCTGATCGGGCGCCGTGTGGCCTCGGAACTGAAGATCCCTTTCGGGGTGGTGGACCTGTCCTTGGCGCCGACCCCCAACGTGGGTGATAGTGTGGGTGAGATCATGAAGATCCTGGGCGTGGATGCCATTGGCGCGCCAGGCACAACGGCCATCGTGGCCATGCTTAATGACGCGGTAAAAAAGGGCGGCACATTCGCCAGTCAAAGTGTGGGCGGACTGAGCGGCGCCTTCATCCCCGTATGCGAAGATCAATTGTTGGCCAATGCAGTCAAAGAAGGCAGCCTGAGTATTGAAAAATTGGAAGCCATGACCAGCGTATGTTCCGTCGGTCTGGATATGGTGGCCATCCCTGGTTCGGTGGATGCCGCCACCATCTCAGCCATCATCGCGGACGAAATGGCCATTGGCATGATCAACGGCAAGACCACCGCGGTCAGGGTCATCCCCGTGCCGGGCAAGGAAGCCGGAGAGTATGTTTCTTTTGGAGGGCTTTTTGGTGAGAGCACCATCGCCGCCGTG
>CAYYRU010000012.1:0-34329 GCA_964474095.1 uncultured Anaerolinea sp. | reverse complement strand
CCCTTATTTGCCTGGGGAGTGTTTTCGTGGTGGCGCTGGTGCAAGAGAGCATCCAGTTGATCAGCGCCCACGTCTGGTTGATCAAGGCCTCCTTGTTTGACATTGGTGTTGATCTATTTGCCGGGAGCATCCCCATCCTCATATTTGGGATCAACAGGCATCGCAAGCCCAAAGCGGTGCCTTCATGAAACCAAGGATTAGAGTGCTCTGTTTTGATGCGGACGGGGTGGTGGTGAATCCCAAGAAGCAGTTCTCCATCTTTCGCGAAAAGCAGTATGGAATGACACCTGAGATGACCGAACCCTTCTTTAATGGGGTTTTTCTTGATTGTCTGAAGGGAAAAACCGATCTGCTGGATGTTCTGCCGTCATACTTGCAAGCCTGGCATTGGCAGGAATCCACGCGGGAATTCATTCGCGTCTGGCACGAGACGGAGCATGTGATCGATGAGCGATTGATGTTATTCATCCAGAAAATGAGAAGGCAAGGACTTCTATGCTGCCTGGCGACCAACCAAGAAAAACACCGCGCGGCATATATGCGGGAGCGCATGGTTTTTCAAGATCTATTTGACCATTTGTTCATTTCTTGTGAATTTGGCAGCATGAAGCCTGAACCAGCGTATTATCAAGCCATCCAAAAGCAACTGGGGTGCAACCCTGCGGAGATCCTGTTTTGGGATGATACCCCCAGACACGTAAAAGCCGCGCGAGAACAAGGTTGGCACGCGGAACAATACACGGATTTTGATGGTTTTATGCAATGCATGGAAAGCAACTATGTTTTGAATTACACCGCAGCCTGAAGAATCCAACCCATCGTTACTAAATAAACATGGAGAGGGAAGCATGATCGATGAGTTTAAACAATTTATCAGCGAGCAATTGAAAAGTTGTGGCTATCAGGTTACAGAGCAGCCCAACCTTCCTGGGTTAAGAGGATTCTTGTTTGCCAAGTCCACCACAAAGATCAAAACCGGTTTCACCAAATCCATCAACTATTATTATTTCTCAGATTGGGATTATGACCTTCTGCGCAGAATTGATCAACTCAAACCGGCTTATCAGACGCTCAGTAAGATAGTCAATCAAGATTTCAAGGTCGCCCGAAGCTGGCGCATGACCATCCCCAACATCGTTTTGGCGGTCGTATCCACTGAAGGGTTTGACAAAGAAACGGTCGATTACGCTCTCCATGAATATCAGAGTCCGTTCATCGGCGGTGAGGTCGGTCAAACGATATTGTTAGACCTGCAAAAGCAGGAGATGTACAGTTATTATCCCTACGGCTATCGACAACCTGGTTCCATCCCGTTGGGGTTGGCCAGTAAAGAATTGTGGAACATATTCCATTGTTTCATGCCCCACAGTAAAAGCATCCAGAGACAATAAAATGCGCTTATTCCTGATCCATTGGAATGAAAATGAGCGGCAAGAGTGTATCCCTTTCCTTGAAGAGGCCGGCTACGAAGTGATCTGCGACCTTCCAAAAGGACCCGGGTTTACTCGCGTCGTGGAAGAGAAGGCTCCGACAGCCATGTTGATCGATTTGTCGCGTCTGCCCTCCAACGGACGCGAAGTGGCGGTGATGCTGCGCACCCGAAAAAGTACGCGTTCCATTCCCATCCTCTTTCTCGGCGGGGAACCTGGAAAAGCTGCGGCGATCAAAGACTTGCTCCCGGACGCTGTTTTCACAGATTGGGAGCATATCCTGTCTGAATTGTCCGTCGTACTTTCGTCGCCCCCTAAGGAATACGCCGCCCTGGATTCGGTGTTCGCGGCGTATACCGACAGACCCCTGGCTTCGAAACTGGGTATCAAACCGGGCAGCAAGGTTTGCCTGATGGGTGCGCCTCGAAGTCTGATCGCGAAAATGGGCGAGCTGCCGGAGGGGGCAGCAATCGTGGAAAGCGAAAACCAGTTTGCGAACTTGTTTGTCTGGTTCTTGTCTTCGGTTGATGAAATGGAACGAAAGATGGATCAATTGGTTGAAAGCAGCCGCAATGCTCCCACCTGGATTGCCTGGCCAAAGAAAACAGCCGGCCAGGTCAGTGATCTGAACCAGGTGGTGGTGCGAAAGCTTGCCATGCGGGCCGGTATGGTGGATTACAAGATCTGCAGCATTGATGAAAAATGGTCCGCGCTGTTGTTCAAATGGCGGGGGATCGATCAGTAAGCAGGACAGGAGTTGATGATGGCGAAAATCCAAAACGAAAATTTGAAATTACTGCGCGAACATGACTTATTTGAGCAGGCTAAAGGCTACGCCTTTGATTATCTGGAACAGGTTCTTGAAAGGCGGGTCTTCCCAGAAGAGGCAGCACTTAAAAACTTATCCGCTTTTGAAGAATGCTTGCCCGAAATGGAAGCTGCTCCATCCGAGATATTAAGACAACTTCATGAGGTTGGTTCCCCGGCGACTGTGGCAAGCACTGGTGGACGTTATTTCGGTTTTGTGGCGGGTGGAGCCTTCCCCCCGGTGATGGCGGTCAAATGGCTGGCTGACGCCTGGGATCAGTTCGCGCCTTTATATGTGGCTTCACCAGTCATGGCAAAGCTGGAATCTGTATGTGAGGGATGGATGAATGAGCTTCTAGGCCTGCCGTCGGAATGCGCCATGGGGTTGGTCAGCGGCACGTCCCTGGCGACCTTGTGCGGTTTCGCGGCCGCCCGTAATGAACTCTTGAAACGGGCGGGTTGGGACGTGAACAGTCAAGGGTTGTTTGGAGCACCGCCCATCCGCGTGGTGTTGGGGGCAGAGGCGCACAGCTCGGTTTTCAAGGCGCTGGCACTGCTTGGGCTTGGTAAAGACCGCGTGGAAATCGTCCCCGTGGACGAGCAGGGGCGCATGATCGCTTCAAAATTGCCTACCCTAGACAACAACACGCTGTTGATCTTGCAGGCTGGAAACGTCAACTCAGGCTCTTTTGACCCGATTGACGAACTCTGCGACCTGGCCAACGCCGCAGGCGCCTGGGCGCACGTGGACGGAGCCTTTGGGTTGTGGGCGGCGGCTTCGTCAAAATTTAAACATCTCACCAAAGGTATCGAGAAAGCGGATTCGTGGTCAGTGGATGGGCACAAAACGCTCAACACTCCCTACGACTGCGGAATCGTGATCTGTAAAAAACGGGACGCGCTGGTTTCGGCCATGCAGGCTAGCGGATCGTACATTCTTTACAGCGACCAGCGCGACGGCATGTTGTATTCGCCAGACATGTCCCGCCGCGGACGTGCCGTGGAGTTGTGGGCTACCCTAAAACTGCTGGGCAAGCTTGGCGTGGAAGAACTGGTGGATGGATTATGTGACCGGGCGCAACAGTTTGCCCGTCTGGCAAAAGCGGAGGGGTTCAGCATCCTCAACGACGTGGTTTTTAATCAGGTATTGGTGGCCTGTGAGACGCCCGAGAAAACCACACTAACCCTGAAAAACATTCAACAATCGGGGGAATGCTGGTGCGGCGGAGCCAAATGGCACAACACGCCGGTCATCCGTGTGAGCGTGTGTTCGTGGGCAACCACCGAAGAGGATATTGAACGCAGTGTCAGAGCGTTAGTGAAAGCGTGTAACGATCTGAAATAACAAGACTTTAAATTAATCAAAGAACGCCGGATTTATCCGGCGTTCTTTGCACTCTAAAGGAGAGAGAATTTAAACGATCCCGTAAGCCAGCATGGACTTGGCCACTTTCATGAAACCGGCGATGTTGGCGCCCATCACATAATTGCCCTTACAGCCGTATTCCTCCGACGCTTCGAGGGCGGACTGGTGGATATTCTTCATAATGACCTGAAGTTTTTGATCCACTTCTTCACGCGACCAGGTCATGCGCATGGCGTTCTGCGACATTTCAAGCCCTGAGACGGCCACGCCGCCGGCGTTGGCGGCCTTGCCCGGTCCATAAAGCACATGATTCTCCAAGAAGACCTGCACAGCCTCGAGATCGGAGGGCATGTTGGCGCCTTCAGAAACGCAGTAGCAGCCGTTTTTGACCATGGCTTCAGCTTCGGCTTTGTGGATCTCGTTCTCGTGCGCGGAAGGGAAGGCCAGTTCCACCTTGAGGTTGTGTTCTTTGATGACTTCCCAAACGCTCTTGTCGGCGTAATAAGGCACCTTGTACTTCTCAGCGTATTCGCTCATGCGTCCGCGGCGTTGATTCTTGAGTTCCAGCACGAAGGCCAGTTTTTCGGCGTTGATACCCGCTTCATCCACGATGGTGCCATTCGAATCAGATAGGGTGACGACCTTGCCGCCCAACTGGTTCACTTTCTCAACCGTGTATTGAGCCACGTTGCCCGAACCGCTGACGGCTGCGTTCTTGCCGCTGATGTTTTCCTGACGGGTGGCCAGCATTTCGGCGGCAAAATAGGTGGCGCCGTAGCCGGTGGCTTCAGGGCGGATCAGGCTGCCCCCATACTCAAGCCCTTTGCCGGTCAAAACGCTGTTATTGGCATTGACAATCTTCAAGTAGTAGCCGTAGAGATAGCCGATTTCGCGTCCACCCACACCGATATCCCCAGCCGGCACGTCCGTGTTTGGGCCAATGTGTCGAAAGAGTTCCCGCATGAAGGCCTGACAGAAACGCATGACCTCGTTATCCGATTTGCCTTTAGGGTCAAAATCTGAGCCGCCTTTGGCGCCGCCCATGGGCAGGGTCGTGAGCGAGTTCTTGAAGATCTGTTCGAACCCTAAAAACTTGATAATACCAAGGTTCACCGAGGGATGAAAACGCAGCCCGCCTTTGTATGGGCCGATGGCGTTGTTGAATTGGATGCGGAAACCGCGGTTGATCTGAACTTCTCCACTGTCATCCACCCACGGTACGCGGAAGAGGATGGCGCGATCAGGCACCACGATGCGGTCGTAGATTTTGGCCTTCACAAATTCAGGATGTTTTTTGACGGTCGGTTCGAGAGAGTGTAATACTTCTTGAACAGCTTGCAAGAATTCAGGCTGGCCGGAATCTTTTTCTTGCACTCTGCCGATGACCTCTTCAATTAAAGACATGTTACCCCTCCCGGTAAATTTAGTTATGTACTTATAGCATGGAGGGGATGAAGAAAAAATAAAAAATCGTCATAATAAAATGAAAAAGTAATGAAAATCACAGCTGTGTATTATTGGTGCAGGATCGTGCCTCTTCCACGCCGGCCATCCACTTTGATGTACAACGCCTTATCCAAGTGGATGTGACGGGTATAACCTGATTCGTGCGCGGCTTTTTGACTGAGCAGCCACTCCCAATCAAAGCGGTAAGGGCTGGTAAACGGCATTGAGAAATGCATTACCCCCAGGTTGATGATGTTGTGAAAGTAATGTGAACCCTGGCTTAATTCGACCCGCACGTTCTCCTGGGTGGCCTCGATGATCACGCTGGCGCCGCAGATCTGTCCCCAGGTGACTGGAACGCCAAGCCACGGGTCTAATGTGCCTAGACGACCAAAAACCACCAGCAGGTAGGGGCGATTTTCATCCAGCAGCATTCGGTTGAATTGTTCCAACTCTTCCGCAACGTTGCGGGTGAATTTAAGTGAAAATCTGTCAGGGATCACGTAAACAATATCTTGAATGCTTTCGATTACCCCATTACCAAGAACACTCTCAGATGCTGCCAGAGTTTTTTCACTCTGCATTTCATCGTTTGAAACTTGCAGGTCTTCAGTGGGAACCAGCATGGGCCGTACTTGCAGAAAGCCAAAACGCGCCGGTTCAAAGGTCATGGCAAATTCGATCTCGACCGGCACACCCAAGCTGGATTCGCAGCTTGCCAGTAATTTCTTGATCAAGGCGTTGAATGGGATTTGTTTAAGCACCAATAAGGGTGAAAACGTCAGCGCTCGAATACCCTTGGAGCCTGTGCCAATCGAGAAGCGTTCAGCTTGTGGATCGTAGGTGGAAGCCAGATTGACCAGGGTGCCGTCTTTTTCGGCCACCATCAGGTTTTCAATTTGCATGAATTCCGTTTCTTTAATGGGATTGTACTCTTCGGGCTCGCCCAGGTTGATACTCCAAAAATTGGTCTGAGTTTCATCCAGCATATCTTTGGAGGAGGTGTAAGGAGGAGGCATTTCAGGGTACGCCGGTGAATAGATCCAGCAGCGGCCGCCATCCACGATGGTTTTACCCAACCCCAAGGCCAGGTTTATCACACCATCCTCAGGTTTGGCGGGTTTGAGTGGGTAGTAGTTGTAAGAGCGAGCAACCCCTGACAACTCAGGGTAAAAGCGGTTCTGGTGGCGTCGACCGATGACTTCCTGGATGACCACTGCCATTTTTTCGCTGCAAATCTCCAGCCCTGTGGCCTGGCAGTAATCGCGAGCGATCTTGAAATAGGTGGAAGCCCATACAAATTTGATGGCTTCGATCAGCTTTTTGAAACGTGTATCGGCATCGGCTTGGTTATTGGGGATCATTTTGGTAAGATAAACCCCGGCAAACGGGCGTTGGGTGATGTCTTCGAGTAAACCTGAAGAACGAACTGCCAGCGGGGTTATCCAATTATCCGAGATAGTGCGCAACTGCCCCAAAACTTCGAAGGGCATGTCAGCCCTCTGAAAAGCGTTGGCGATGCGTGGATCGGGCAGCTCCATATAGGCTATTTCTGATAAATGATTGCGTTCCATGAAAGCTTCAAAAACGCTCGTGCCCACCACGATCAATTGTGGAATATCGATCTTGATCTCTGGAAAGTTATTACCGTCCAACTCTGCCAGCGTCTGGTGAACCGAAAGCAACCCCTGGGCCTTACCACCCAGTTCCTTGCGGCCGGTTATGGCTGCCTGCTCAAGTTCGCTGCCACGGCGCATGGTAATTAACTGAAAATGTTCAGCGATCGGGATCATTCAAAGTAGTCCAGAACTAAATTAAACCGCGGTCCAGGCAGGAGCGTGCCACGCGGTCAATGGCCAGCATATACACCGCGTCTCTGGAAGTCAGGCGATTCTTCGTGGCAAAAGTGCCCATGTCCATGTATGCGGAAGTCATCAAAGAGTCCAGTTTGCTTAAAACCTCATCCTTGCTCCAGAAATAGTTCATGTTACTTTGCACTTGTTCAAAGTAACTGCAGATCACCCCACCTGAATTCGCCAGGATGTCTGGTATGACAAGGATCCCGCGTTTTACCAGCTCAGGGTCCACCGCCGGGTCGGTCGGCCCATTGGCCGCTTCAGCGATGATCTTGACCTGGGGACTGATGCGGTTGACGTTATCGGGTCTGATCTGATTTTCAAGTGCGGCCGGCACCAGAATATCGACGTCCTGGGTGATCCAGGCTTCACCGGGAAGACACTCGAATCCCAATTCGAGGGCTTTTTGCTTATCTATCTCACCAAAACGATCAGTAATTGAATTGAGCTGCTCAAAATCAGCCCCATCTTTTTTACGGTAGGTGTAGGTGGTGCGGTCATTTTGATTCCAACAAGCCACGGAAATTATCTTGCCGCCCATTTGACTGTATAGTTGAGCGGCGTGTTTACCAACCAGCCCAAACCCCTGAAAACTGGCACGTGTCTTATCCACAGAAGTACCCAGGTCTTTCAAAGCTTCACGCACGGTGATCATCACCCCATAACCGGGGGCTTCTTTGCGGCCGTGTGAGCCGGCTTGATGGATGGGTTTTCCGGTTACAAAACCGGGGCTCTTGTGACCCACGATGGTCTCATATTCATCCAGCATCCATAACATCTGTTGTGGACCCGTCATGACATCCGGGCCGAGTACGTCCCATTCTGGGCCGGATTGGTGGGCGATCTTGCGCACAAACCCGCGGCAAATGCGTTCCATCTCAAATGGGCTCAAACTGTGTGGATCACATGCCACTCCGCTGCTTCCTCCGCCCAGTGGAAGGTTTACGATGGCGCACTTCCAGGTCATCCACATGCCCAGGGCGCGGATGGTATCCAGCGTCTCGAGCGGGTGAAAACGGATGCCGCCCTTGGTGGGGCCGCGGCTGTCATTGAATTGCACATGATATCCACGCAGGATCTTGGTATCACCATTATCCAGTCTGATCGGCAGACTGAATTGATATTCTCGCATCGGCAGCCGCAAGAACTCCCTAACAGGAACATCCAGGCTGAGCAGGTCTGCACAGTGATCAAACTGCTTTTGAGCCATTTCAAACAGGTTAAAGGTTGAATTGGGTTCCATGGGTTATTTCTCAGTTTTTTGTGGGGGGGCGGATACCAGTTTGTATCCAATCCCTGAAAGGCTGATGATCAAAGAGGGTTTTGAGGTGTTATCTTCAAGCTTGCGCCGCAAGGTGTGGATATAAGAACGCAAGTAATCCATTTCATGACGGTATTGCGGACCCCACACCGCGATCAGCAGTTGTTCATGAAGCATGACCTGGTCGCGATGCTTGGCGAGCTCCAGCAGCAGGTTGTACTCCGTTTCTGTTAAGTAAACCGGCACCCCGTTTAGTGTGACCACTCTTGACACCGGATCGAGGGATAGCCCCTGGCATGTAATGGTCTCGATGGGGGCAGCCTTTTCGGAACAACGTTTGAGCAGGGCTCTGATACGAGCCATCAGGATGCGCGAGTCAAAAGGCTTAATCACGAAATCATCCGCGCCGGCTTCAAATCCACTTAAAACATCCATGGTTTCAGCGTGTTCCGAAAGGATGATGACAGGGATTTCTGAAAACTCCCTGATCCGGCGGATGAGGTCCAGTCCGTCCAGATTGGTCTGCAGCATGGATTCTGTGATCATGAGCACGGGAGCTTCTTCAGCGACCAACTGCAAGGCGCGCTCCATCTTGTTGGCGCTAATTACGTCAAACCCCGCAGTCGAAAGAATTTGGCGCAGCAAGTGGATGGTTTTGGAATCGGAATCAGTGACGAGAATACGATCAGGCGGCATTAATTGTGGTCTCTCCTTCCAACGACATTTGGGTGCGGTTGGGTGTGCTTAATTATCGCACAAAACCAGCCTTTTCAGGAGGAACGCTAAGAATTCGGAAGGTTTTGTTTGGTCTGACGAAACCTTGCGAAATCGTAGGGAAATCGTTGAATAAGATTGATTGACAATCCATCAAAGAAGTTATACTATATTCCTACAGGAGTATTGATCGGTATGCGAGTTTTAGCTGCAAGGACAATTGAGGAGTTCATATAAGGCACGCGGTCTGTCTGCGTGCTTTTTGTTACCTACCTTCCCCGAAAAGGAGAGACACAGCTCATGGACTACAGTATGATCGGCAAAATTGAAAAGGCAAAACGATATGCTCAAGAAAGACAGCGTTTTGAATTTCATGCATTTTCGGTTACTGTCAAAGGGGATAACAATTCTCACGATGTGAAATACGAGGATGGCAAATGGACTTGCGATTGTGAGTTTTTTATCACTCGCGGTCGCTGCGTTCACACCATGTCACTGGAGACCATTCTGGATGCCATGGTGGAACCAATCGAAGCTCCCGTCGCTTCTTAGTACCCCCGTAAGTTCGATCAAAAGCCCTGACCGCGGATGCAGTCGGGGCTTTATTGATTAAAGCTTGCTCAGCCTTTATAGCGATATCCTCTACCTGGCAAAGTTTGGATCAAATATTTGCCTTCCGGATCAACCTTCTCCCGCAGACGGTGAACCAATTGAGTTAAACTGTCGTCTCTCAATCCGGCCACCAGTTTTTCTTCAGGCCATACGGCCTGGATCAATTCTTCCTTACTGCAAATCTGTCCACTGCGAGCAACAAAGTGTTCCAGCAGGCGCTGTTCGGCCGCGGTAAGCTCCTGGTTGAGTTTGGTGATTCTTGCCCCTTTTATCAACAGTGCCAATCCGTCGAGACGTGATTCTTTTCGGGCATGTTCATCCGGCGCGTCCGCCCAAAATTCGGCCAGGCGCAGCTCGACGGGGCGAGAGTTCTGCAACGCATCTACTTCGAGAGGTGTGCCTGCCGCTGCGGCTTCACAGGCCGCCCGCAGCATGGATGGGTAACCACCAGAGAGGGAAACAATTCTTTCCATGATTTCGTCTTTCCATTGAAGGTTGTGACGAGCGGCGAACTGCAGTACGCTCCACCTGGCATCGGAGTCAGTCAGGGGACCGAGCCAAAGGGTATGCGCTAAAAACAGCTCGGCCAATTCGTTCTCTACTTCAAGCGGACGACGCATGGAGAGTAAGTATGTCAGATCGTATTTAAAGTTGTCACGCAAGGCGCGCAGGTTGTTGGCGATCACCCTGCCTGATTCGGATTGCAATGAAAACAATTCAAAACGGTCAAAGACCAGGCAGAGTTTACGGCTTGATGTTTCCAGCTCCGTTTTCATGGTATCGACTACTGAAGACAGGGTCGTGGGTGTGGAGATTGGAGCCGCCAATCCTTCGAGGATGGCCGATAACAACGAGCTTGGGTCCGCGGCGCTCAGGTGATTACAATCGATCAGCACGAAGCGCACTTCGCTTGTAATCCGGTGAATTAGGAACCCTAACAGGTTGCTTTTGCCTGCGCCGCTTAAACCGATCAGCGCAACACATTCACCAGCCTGGGTGGAGGTCAAAATCTCGTGGATCTCTGCAGAACGATAATTCTCAGGATATGAGTCCCAAACTGACATGGTGTTTCCGATCTTTAACCAGAAGAGAAATTATTCTGAATTATACCTGAGCCGCCACATTTGGATTTGAAGCGAGTTGATATATACTTCTAATATCGAGGGATAATGAGTAAAAGTCGAAAACGCATCCTCCTATTGATCATGTTGTCAGTGTTGGTTCTGGCGGCTGTATTGCTGATCTATGGCTTGATGCCAATCGAAGGTGTAAAAGAGATCTTTCCAATTACGCCAACGTATCTGACGCCGCCAGGGGGATTGCCATGAAACCCGCTTCTTTCACCCGCGGACTTGCTTGGTTATCACTGTGCGTGGTGGTGATATTGTTTTTTCTCGCAGGTTGTGCCAGTGCCCCTCAGATGGCCACAGAAGCCCCTGCTTCCACCGAAGCGACACCTGTCAGTGAAGCTCCTTCAGAAAACCAGGGCACCCAATCAGCGGCAGAAGTTCCAGCTGCCACTGAGGCACCTGCGGCTTCTGAGGTACCGGTTGCCACTGAAGCGCCTGCGGTGGAAGTGCCTTTAGCCACCAGTGAACGACCTGCCATAACACAAGTAGCCCCTTCAATTGGTACCCCAATTTCACCAAGCCCCACGATGGCCAGCCCAACCGCGCAACCCATGACCGAACTGCGTGTCATTGAGCTTGAATGGCCTTCCACCATCCGCCTGGGAGATTCGGATGTCATTCGCCTGGCCTTGATCCCCTCCGAAGATGGTTATACCGCTCAAGCGGATTACAACGAACATAACCTTGCCAATCAAAACGTAGAGATCACCAGGCCTGATGGGTATACTCTGAGTGCAATAGCCCGTTTGGATGGAGCGGGGTTTACTATCTCTCCAGCTGGAGACCAAACCATTCTGGTTCAACGGGGTGAGAAGATCACCTGGCGCTGGAGTCTCTCCCCAATATCCGCCGGCCGACAGCGTATCTCCATTTTCTTGTTGCTGCATTGGCAGCCTGAATCGGCTGTTTTCGGCCAGCCCAGGGATTCGGTCATTTTTGATCGTAACCTGGAAGTCAAAGTGATCTCATTCTTAGGATTACGCCGTTCGGATGCCGTCACACTTGGTTTTTCTGGTCTGCTGGTGGGTGGCGTTTTGGGGGTTTGGGTGATCAACAGCAGCCGGCGCAAGGCCGGCAAGGATCTGCTTTCTGTGAAACCTGCCGGAGGGCTTTCCATTGAGGCGACACCTGTTTTGCAACTGGATATCATTGAGCGAACTCTGCTGCAAACCTTGTTTAAGAAATATCAGCGCCTGATCTTGAAAAGCGAATTCCTGTCAGGTTACTCAGGCGCGCGCACCTTTTTAGTGCAGCCGCTGCATCCCAACGGACAGTCAGACGCCGAAACCATCGTCAAGATCGGTCCAAATCGGGATATTGAGGAAGAATTTGGACATTACAAGAGTTATGTCAAAGATCGACTTCCTCCTGTAACCGCGCGCATCCAAAGTGTGCCCATCACGGTGACCGGCAGTCACAAGGCGGCGCTTCAATATACTTGCATTTCTGAACCTGGTAAATCTCCCACCAGTCTTCGGCAGGCCTTGCTGTCTGACCCCGACCCCGGCTATTTGCAGAAGTTGTTTGAACTCTTTGGTCCATATTGGTGGATGCAGCGCCAGCCTTATTCGTTTTGCATGGGGCATGAGTATGACAGGCTGCTGCCGCCGCATTTTGTGCTGCAGCCTGGAGCAGCACACCCCAAGAAGATTGTCAGTCCGGTTTTGGAACCAGATCAGAATAAACTTTCCGTCGGAGATGAGGTGGTGGTATCGGCTTTTACTCACTACGAATCTAGAGCGGATGGCAAATCGCTAACACTTTTTAGTGGTCCGCAAACCGGTAAAACCACTTTTCGCTATCGATGGCTGAAATCCACACCCCCAAATGGCACCGCGGCCACAATCATTGAAGACCGTTCTGGTTTGTTGAAACAGCTCACTAAAGGTTATGATTTGTGCGGCCTGCCAGACCCATTGGCACGCTATCAACATTGGCTGCGCGAAACAGTCAAAGGTACCCGTTCCATCATTCACGGCGACCTGAACCTTGAAAACATCCTGGTTGGGCCGGGTAATCTGGTATGGCTGATCGATTTTGCGCAAACGCGTGAAGGGCCTCCGCTATACGATTTTGCACATCTCTATGCTGAGGTCATCGCGCATGTCATCAGTCGTCGCGATCCATCCCCTGAACAGTTCCACTCGATGCTACGCGAAGGCAGCGATCCCTTGCTATCGAAATTGACTTCCATCTCCTGGCACTGCCTCTTCAATCCGATTGACCAGCGAGAATTTCTGTTGGCCGTGACGCTTTCCTGTCTGGGGGCTTTAAAATATCAGAATCTGCCCGAAAATGCCAGGCAACTGCTTTACCTTGCGGCGGCTTTCCACGGATCAAGTTTGTAGATCAAGTTCCTCCACAAAAGAAACTAATAATGTCAACAAAGTGTCAGCCGCTTGTCAGGTGAATGTCACGACTTCCTTCCTGAAAAAGATTACCCTGTAATCAGCCTATTATTCAGGAGGAAGAAGATGAAAACGACTTTTACCCGATTTGTACTTGTGATTATGGTGGTGGCACTCAGCGCCTGTGCCAAGGCAGCCACACCCATCCCTATTGCCTCATACGCGGCGACCGAGGCGCCATATGTAGACAGTGGTGAAGAACCATTCGCCGCGGCTACCGAGGCTCCTGCGTTCGAAGCGCCGGCTGCTACTCAGTCGGCACCCATTGCTACCAGCCCGCAGACTTTGCCAAACGGGGCCCCCTCCACCGCAGAAGAACCACTGCTGCCGCCAATAGATGTTCCCGCGCCGGGGAATGGGTTGGATAACACTTTTCAGGATTATGGGGTCAACCCTCCGACCAACACAACACGTGACCACCTCTCCACTTTTGGATTGGATGTGGATACCGCGTCTTATGAGATCACCCGTACTTACATTGATCAAGGTGCCCTGCCGCCCATGGATGCCGTCCGCGCGGAAGAGTTCATCAATGCCTTTGACCAGGGTTACGCCAGCCCTGAAGGTTCAGCCTTCACCGTCTACGCCGACGGCGGACCTTCACCCTTTATTGATGATCAGAACTTTCTGGTGCGTTTTGGTGTGCAAGGCTACAGCGTGCCTGACAGCGAACGCAAACCCCTCAATCTGACCTTTGTGATCGATTCATCCGGTTCCATGGCAGATGGCGACCGTTTGGAAATGGTCAAGTACGCTCTTCGTCTTTTGGTGAATGAGTTGGATGAACGTGATACGGTCACGATCGTCAAATTCAGCACCGACGCCTGGATGGTGCTGCGTCCCACCAATGCTTCTGACCAGCGCACCATCGAAAATGCCATTGACAGTCTCTATCCCATGGATTCCACCAACGCGGATGCCGGCCTGCAATTGGGTTACCGTTATGCCTACCGCATGTTGAACCCTGATGCGGTCAACCGGGTGATCTTGTGCTCGGATGGGGTGGCCAATGTGGGCAATACCAGTGTTGATTCGATGCTTGAGTATGTGCGGGAGTTCGCGGATGAAGGCATCACCTTGACGGGCATCGGTGTGGGCATGGGCAATTACAACGATGTGCTGCTTGAGCAGTTGGCCGACAATGGCGATGGCAATTACTACTACATCAACAGCCGTGATGAAGCCCGTGACCTGTTTGTCTATAATCTGACCTCCACCATGCAGGTCATCGGTTATGATGCCAAGATCCAGATCGATTTCAACCCCGAAGTGGTCGAAGAATACCGCCTGATCGGATATGAAAACCGCGAGATCGCTGACGAAGATTTCAGAGATGACAGCGTGGATGCCGGCGAGGTGGGTGCGGGTATGACCGCTGCCGCGCTCTACGAGATCAAACTTAAAGAGGGCGCTCAGGGTCGGATTGCTACTGCCCAGTTGCGCTGGCAGGATGCCGACACTTTGGAAGTGGTGGAAATCAACGGCGATTTCTTCACCAATGAGTTGGCCGCCACCTTCAAAGAGACCACCCCGTATTTTCAACTGGCATCCACAGTTGCGGCTTATGCTGAGATCCTGAGGGTCAGCCCCTACGTGGAAGGTGACCTGGCGGATGTTGCCAAAGAAGCAGATCGCATCGCAATCCTTTTGATGGAAAATAAAGATGTGGAAGAATTCTCGAACCTGGCCTGGGACACGCTGGATGTGAACAGATATCAATAGATTTGAAAAAAGGGGGTAATGAAAAGCAGGAGCAATCTACGAGTTGCTCCTGCTTTTTTTGGCTATTTCCGCTTTTCCTTGACGTAGGTAAAGGCCCCGATCGTCCCCACGAACATGCCGATGACCGAGAGGGTGTAAGAGAACATTCCAAGCAAAATGGAGGATGGCAGGATCTTGATCACCATAAAAAGGGGAAGGATCACTCCCAAAACCAGGAGGATCAAACCGATCCAGATCATTTGCGCGGGTCGAAGATGGATCATTTGAACAGCCAGCATTTCACCAGGTGACCTGGAACAGGTTTGAATTCATCAGGCTCTTCCACGTCGCATAAACCCTGGATGCATCTTGAACAGCGCGGGTTGAAGCGGCAGCCTTGTGGTGGATTGACCAGGCTGGGTGGTTCCCCTGGGGGCACCTCTTTATACGTCTCGGCGTTGGCGGCATCCGGGATGGAAGTGCCGTTCAACAGTGCCAGGGTGTAAGGGTGACAGGCTTCGGTCAGCAGGCGTTCCACACTGGCCTTTTCGATCACCTGGCCGGCATACATTACGAAGATACGTTCTGCGAAATAACTGACTGTAGAAAGATCGTGTGTGATGTAGATGACCGAGAGATTGTGTTTTTCCTGCAAATTACGCAGCAGTTTCAAGATCTCCACCCTTACAGAGGCATCCAACATGGAAACTGGTTCATCCGCAACCAGTAATCGGGGTTCCATAATCATGGCTCGGGCGATCACCAGGCGCTGCTGCTGCCCGCCCGAAAGCATATGCGGGAATTTGTCCAAATAGTCATCCACCGGGAAAAGCTTTACTTCTTCAAGACCTTTGCGAATGCGCTCTTCACGCTCTCGCTTATTTTTGACCCCCCCGATGATCAAGGGCTCCTCCAGGATGCGCCTGACCGTCATGAAAGGCGCCAGTGCTCCATATGGATCTTGCTGTATGTAGCCGATCCGACTGCGGTACCATTGCAGGTCTTTTGTGCTGACTTTGGATAGGTCGTGTTGATCAAAAGTGATCTTGCCGCTGGTGGGTTTGTAAAGAGCCAGGATGGTTTTCATCAGGCTTGATTTTCCGCATCCGCTTTCGCCAACGATGGCGATGGCTTCACCGCTCTCAAGGTCAAAGCTGATGCCGTCCACGGCGTGCACTAATCCAGCGCGCCCAAAACCAAAACGGCGCAACTCAAAATACACTTTGAGATCACGGATCGAAAGAAGTTGGTTTTCTTTAGTGTTTGGAACTTGTTCTTCTGACACAAGGGTTGGGTTGCTCATCATAATCTTGAGACCTCCGGGGTCATTGATACAGCCAGCATTTTACGGTCGAGCCATTCTTTTGAAAGGTAGGCGGCTCATTATGACAGCGCTCAAAACTGCAGGAACAGCGCTCAATGAACCGACATCCAGTAGGCAGGTTTACCAGGCTGGGGGGCTGTCCGCTGATGAAATCCAGTTTTTCCTTTCCGTTCAGTCGTGGAACGCTGGCCATCAATTTTTTCGAGTAGGGATGGAAAGGTTCGCTAAAGAAACTTTTGGCGGATCCGGTTTCGATGATCTGACCGGCGTACATAACCGCCACTTCATCCGCCAGTTCGCTGGAGGTCGCGATATCGTGGGTGATCAAAATAAAGCTGGTTCCCATTTCTTTTTTGATGCGTTTCAACACATTGAAGATATTAGCCTGAGTCAGCACATCCAGGGCGGAGGTGGGTTCATCCAAAATGATTAACCCCGGGGAGGTGACCAACGCCATCGCAATTGCCACGCGCTGGCGCATGCCGCCGGAAAGCTCAAATGGATAACGGCTCAAAAAATCAGCAGGTACGCCCACGTGTTTGAACATTTTTAAAGCCAGTTGAACAGCTTCCTCTTTGGTGACTCCCAGGTGGATCATGGCGGGTTCGCATACCTGGTCTCCAACCCTCAGCACTGGGTTCAGTGAGTTCATGGCAGCCTGTGGCACCATCGACATCTGCATCCAGCGGATCTTTTGCCTGAAATCCTCGTCATTGAGGGGCATGATATCTTTGGCATTTAATAGAACCTGTCCGGAATACTTTTCAACATTTCTGGGTAGCAAGCGTAAAATGCCCTTGGCGAGTGAACTCTTTCCGCAGCCTGATTCTCCGAGGATGACCACCGCCCGGTTTTGCGGCAGGGTAAAGTTCACGCCATCCACGGCGCGCACCGCACCCAGGGTGGTGCGAAAATGTAATTTCAGATCGTTTACTTGCAGCAGGGGTTCCATTTCAGGCCTCCCTTAATCTTGGATTGAAGATGCGGTCCAGGGCAAAACCCAGCAAAGCAAAGGCCAGGCCGGTGAACATCAGCAAGACTGCCGGCTCCAGGATCCAGTAATACTGACCTTTATACAAGGCGCCATTGACGAAAGCATCATTGATGACCTTTCCCCAGGTGGGCAGGGTGGGATCACCCAGCCCCAAGACCGCCAGCGAAGCCTCGAGGAACACAAAAGTCGGCACGGAAGAAACCAACCCCGGGATCAGGGTTGGAACCATGCGCGGAATCAGGTATAGGAAGATCAAGCGCGAGTTGCTGGCGCCATAAGCTCTGGCGGCTTCTATATAGGTGGATTCTTTGACCTGCATGAAAGCTGCGCGCAGCGATTTGATCTGCCCCGTGAAGATGCTCAATATGATGGTCACCCCCAGGATCACCCAGATGCTGCGGCTGTAAAATGTGCCCACCATTACCAATATTGAAAGGAATGGCAACACAAGGTTGACTTCGGTAACACGCTGCACCAATCCATCCACCCAGCCGCCGTACCACGCGCCGGTAGCCGCAAAAACCATGGTCAAGATGCTTGTGCCCAAGGCTGCCAACAGCCCAAAAGCTAACGCCACGGGCACACCCCATAAGAGAGCCACTCGTAGATCGCGGCGTTGTAGATCCGTGCCGGCAATTCCAAATACTTTGCCGTGTAACACGAATTCAGCATTCACGTCTTCATTGGGTTCCCAGGTGACAATCGTTACCATGACCTGGTAGAGCCCTTTGACCGGCTCTGTTGCGTTTGCTTCCTTTGGCAAGAAAAGACCAACTTGTGGATCTTTATCAAGGAGTTTTATTTTTAACTTCTGGTCCTGTGAAAAGCGATAAGTAGTGGCAGAATCCAAACGCAGATCACCAAGCCTGATCTGGCGTTCGTCGGGAGTGATCCAGGTGATGGACGCAAATGGATTCTTATCGCCAAAAGTGGATTTAAAGTATAGGATCATCTCTTGTGGAAAGTCATCGTATTGGTAATTAAAAGAGTAGGTCAGTGAGATGATTGAACTGCCATCGCTGTTTTCGGTTACCTGCTTCTTGAAATCGCCTGTTTTTTCATTGATCAAGAAGGATTCGGGTTGTTTCTTGTCGGTGAACCAGTTGAACCAGGCAGGCGGCACGTTTTTGGGGTTTTGGTACCACACCTCTTCTCCGCCGCGCCAAAAAACAATAGCTTGCTCGTAAGGGATGGAGATCATGGCATATGCCGACACGATCACCAGGATCAAAATCATGATCAATCCGATCACTGCGGAAGGATAGCGCAATAATTCCTTAAAATTCTTTTGTAGACTCTTCATTGCCTCACCTTCCTACCTTTACGCGTGGATCGATCAATACGTACACGATATCCAGGATGAAGACGGTGATCGAGAGTAGATAGGCAAATATGATGGTATCCCCAACGATCACTGGCACATCATAGAGGCCAATGGCTGTGTAAAGGGTGCGCCCAAGCCCTGGCCAGATGAAAACTGTTTCGGTGATGGTGGCGCCCGTCCAAATACCGATCAGACCGAGCGCAAATGAGGTGACAATATTGGGAAGTGTCGGGCGTAAAATATAGCGGCGCTCCACATTCCTGTCTGCAACGCCTTTGGCTTTAGCCATTTCAACATAGTCTTCGCTGGAGTAGATCAGAAAGAAAGTCCTCCAGGTGTAAACACTTAAAAAGAATCCACTTAATACCAATGAAGCCACAGGCAGGATCAAATGCTTTAGCACACCGAGAGTGTAGAGCCATTTGGTCTCAGGGGGTGGCACACTCATCATGCCGCTGAAGGGTAAGACCCGTAAAATGGCAGCAAAAATCAAAATTAAGAAAATTCCATAAAACCAGGGGGGTGCGGTTGAGGTGGGTGAGAGGGCGATCGTGAGTTTATCCCAAAAACCGCCGTATTTCCGTGAGAGGTTGAGTGCCACCAACACGCTTACTATAAACAAGATCAATTGAGATGTTCCCATCAACAGAAGGGTTGGGCCAATTCTTTCAGCCAGCACTCGGCTGACCATGCGTGAGCCACTGTCGGCGGTCATGTAAAGCGCGTTTCCAAGGTCTAATGTGAGGGCGTTACCCAGAAAACGGAAAGATCTCACAATGAAGGGGGTGTTCAGGCCGAGCCTTTGTTCTTCCAGTGCGACCCTTTCGTTCATCATTACCCTACGATCGTCTGTACTGAGCAGTTTAAAAGCGGCATTACTATTTAATTGGGTGATGACCTGTTCTCTGATCTGGGCACGCATGATGTTATCCACATACCCCCCCATATTAGCGATCATAATGGTGAGATAAATTCCCACCACCACTGTCAGGAAGAGGGTCAGGAATCTTGATCCGATGTACGCTAACACCCTGCCGACTGTGTTCCTTAATTCAACGCGTCGCATCTCTTTCGTAGTTAATTGTGCATCTGCGGTCATAATGATCCTCTTAATTAGCTTGGGCAGGAGTATATGGAATACCCCTGCCCAAACGATGAGCTGCTGAAAATTATGGAGCCAGTGAAACGAAGTTGATGCTGCTAAAGGTTGGAATCGCGACCGGGATGGGCACAACGGCCACAGTCAGCTTGTTGGATCCAGTGGCGAGGTTTTCAGTCAAGTCACTGCTAAGTTTGGCGAGATATTGCCCTTCAGCTACAAGTTCCGCGGGTTCAACCGCCACAATGTTATTGTTGGCGTCAAACACCAGGAATTTGACCGACTTGATGTCTTCGGATGGATAAGGAGCCTCATTCAACATAACATCCACAGTAAACTCGGCTTCTTGTCCGATGGTTACCTGGGCGGGACCATCCAGAGCGACAGTTGCGATTTTGGGTTGACCAAAACTTGACCAGCGGTCTGCCAAGTCGGGATAATCGGCAAAGTGTTTGAGGGTCAGTGTCTTTTCGGTCAGGTATGCCTTATCAAGATAGTAAGGTCCTGTGCCTACCCAAAAACTGTCGTGATCCGCGGCCCATTGTTTGAGGTTGGTATAACGTGCCACGGCTTCTTCAGGAGTGATGTATTCACCCAGAGTCGGCGCGTAGGGAATGTATTGATCAGCAATCGCTTGATCAAGGTATTTGTTCAAGATCTCAATGCTCGGGCCGCCAATGAAGTTGGTCCACTCCACTTCTAATTCCGTGGATTTATCGGTGGTGTAGGCAATTTCTTTGGCAGATTCAGCCAGGTTCGCGACTGCCAAAACGTCCCAGGCCCCTTCCCCAAAGGGATAGACTTGGAAAGCGGTAGGAGCAGATCCGGGCCAGAGTGGATAAACGTTCAACTCGGCATCCGCCGCGACGGAGTCAGTATAAAACTCGACGATCAGTGGATCGGTTGAAGTAATGCGGAAACCTTTAAAAACGTTGGCAAAAGCTACAAAATTGGGAACCGCTTGCGGGTCATAGATGGCACTGGCTTCATCGGCTCGATCAAACTGCATGATCATGCCCATCAGGATATCAGCAACACTGGCTTTGTTGCCATCGTGCCAGGTGATTGCGTCAAAGAAGTCAGCACGATAAGTGACAACGCTGCGGACTTTTGAGGTCAAGCCTTCGGGGAATTTCTCGCCGACCGTGATGAATTTTTGAGTTGTGGCATCCCAATCGATGAAGGCGTCTTCAGGAACGGTGATCTCAGGAGCAAAATCCAAGGTCAGCCAATCATGATTCTTGGTGACAGGGATTCCTTCTTTGGCGGTCACAGCAGCCTTCTCAATGTTCAAAGGCCATACCAGGCCGGTGTAGGGGTCGTTCACTGTTCCACCAGACGAAGTGGCACGGATGGCCATCTGGTCAAAAGCCCAGTTTGATCCGCCGACGGGGTTGTAAGGTTGGGCGAACATATCTTGTTCACCAACGTTCAAGATACCGCCTTCACTATCTTTGTAACGCAGCGTGAACGGCCACACCTGGGCGCCTTGCACACCGGCTGCCAGGTCATAGCTTACTTGTAGTTCTGGTTTGAAGGGGATAAAGGCTTTGCCATCGATCAACCAGACCTGTAATGAGTCTTTCAGTGCCATTTCAAGACCCTCTGCGATCATGGCATCGCGTTCTTCGAGGGTCGAGAAATCACCATTGGCCAGATCATTCGCCAAGACTCTGAAGTCTTCAGCCGGGGTGGCGGAGATGATCGGTTCCACGCCCTGAGAAGTCTCAGCGGTGTAGTACTGCTGGAAGAGGGTTTTCTCTTCACGGTCGATGATGGTGGCGCTCCAGGCTGAGGTGTAAATATTCCATTCACAATTGGATGGAGTGCTGGTTTGCCAGATCGGACCGGCTTCTGAAGCGGTTTTGTATTGGCGTTCTACAGTAAAGCCAATACTCTCAAGCTGATTTGCCGTGTAATCACCAATTGGCTTGCGGGTACCGTCACTATCTGTGCGGATGAGGTATTTCAAAACCACCAATTGACCCTTGTACTCCCATTTTCCATCTACGTTCTTTGCCGCGCCCAGAGCCGTCATCTGTTCAGTGATGATCTGTTCGGCTTTGGCGGGATCATACGCGTAGATACCCTCAAGTTTGGCAGCCACGTCTGCCAAATTGGCATACATCGGGAACTCGGTGGTGATCGGGAACCATTTCAGCAGGTTGACACCTGCATAAACTTCCTGATTGATGTAGTTGCGATCATACAGGTAGTTTGTGGCTTCTCTGATCTTGGGATCTGAAAAGGGATTTAAGATGGAAGTGTCTGTGCAGACTCCAGGGTTGTAGAGCAGGTCGTATTGAAGCCCATTGTTCATCACGTAGGGCAAACCGGCTTCAACAATGGCAGGAAAATCAGACGCAGCCAGGCCATCAGCGTAAATATCGATCGCTCCCGCCTGGATTTGGGTGATGGCTGAGTCGCTGTCTACCACTGAGAAATTGATCTCGTCCAGCCAACCGCCTTTGCGGGTGGTCGGGGCTGGTGCTTCAGTGACAACGGTGGTGGGTTCTGTCTCGGCGGCCTCGGTAGCCGCACCTTCAGAAGGGGCTTCGGTTGCGGCCGAAGGGACGGGTGTCTGTGTCTTGGTACAGGCCGATAGGACCATTGTGACGATAATCAATAGTCCAAACAAGTGAGTCAAGCGTTTCTTTGACATTTCAGGTATCCTCCTTAGTTTTGTATATTCGGGAAAAAGCGGTAAGATTAATCTGTCCGGCCACCTCCTTGGATTTGTAAAGACCAAACAGGTGCCCCGGATATTTACACAAAAATTCAATTCCTGTGCCAGCAGGCTTTTTGAATTCCGCGAGTCAGGCAATCGACCGTTTTCAATGAATGCGTATCGGCTTGTGTAAGCCTGAAATTGAGTGATACGGTCACGCTGACTTTTTTCGAGCGGTTGTCTTGTAAAATTACTCCGATCACAAGAGGAGAAGCGGATCAATCGGAGTTTCCGGGACACCTTTTTGGTCTCTGCTCATTCGATGTTTTTCATGTGGTGTGACAACTAAAGAGTAGCAATTTGTTTTTTCTGATACACGAACCCGCGGGCGGGTTTTTCTCCACCCTGCAGTAGGGCATACTTACCCTATCCTGGTAGGGTGACCTCTTGTGTTTCGGCTTTATTTCAAATCAGCGGCTCATACTGCAGGGTCGTTTTTTTTCTTTAGAAGGCATTCAGAAGAGTGTGTCCAATTCCTCCCTCAGATTAGTAATAAAACACGGTTCTGTGGCTATACTTTAGGAATAGGAATTATTTCCATGACTTGTATAATGAAGATGGGTCGCATCAATGGGCATTTCTCTAACTAATTCAGAAAACCAAACCAAAATTACCAAATGGACGTGCGGCATCCTCGCATCAGGTTTGCTAATCGTTTTGGCTGCCTGTACGCTATCAAGGGATCAGACCCAACCGCCCGTCACTCCAACAGCAGTAGTGACTCAGGTTCCCGATTTTGAATCAGGCTCCCAGTCTATTCCAACCAGCATTCGTTTTTCGAAGATTGGCGCGGATGAGGGTTTCCCTCAAAGTACGACCTATGCGATCGTCCAGGATGAATCCGGTTTTATGTGGTTTGGTACTGAAGATGGGCTTAATCGTTATGACGGTCTTAATTTCACCATTTTTCAACCTCAAAACGATGATCCAACTTCACTGAGCGATCGCTGGATCACTTCCCTGGTTTCCGCTGGTGGGGGTGATCTTTGGGTGGGAACCAGGCAAGGCGGAGTTAATTATTATCATGGTCAAACGGGCACTTTTGATCAATTCTTGCATGATGACTCAGATACCGACAGCCTGAACAGTAATTTAGTGAACGTGGTTTTTCTTGACCGCTCTCAGCGTCTCTGGGTTGGCACCAATGAGGGAGTGGATTTATTTGACGCTGATACCAGGAAGTTTAAACATTACTACCTGGATGAAATAAACCCCAGACCTTCTTCAACAATATCCATTACGGCGTTTTATGAAGACCTTCAGGGCAATTTATGGGTTGGAACGCAGAAATCGGGGTTATTCAAGTTGGTTCCTTCCACAGGGTCTTTCACCCAATTTCAACCAGATTCGGCCAACCTGAATAGCATCAGCAGTGAAAACGTCCGGGCAATACTACCGGCTGGGGATATCTCTCTCTGGATAGCCACCGACAAGGGGTTGAACCTTTTTATCCCCTCGGAGGAGAAATTCATCCGTTATGAGCACTCTGAATCACAAGAAGATTCAATCGCTGATAATCTTGTCCGCACCATATATCTTGACGATTCGGGGATACTCTGGCTTGGTACACCAGCCGGTCTTGACTGCTTTGATGTAAAAAAGAATCGTTTTATCCATTTCAACCACGACCCCATGGATATTAAGAGTCTGAGCAATAATTCAGTACTAGCCATCTATCAGAGTGATGATGGCGTTTTGTGGGTCAGCACATATGGCGGGTATATCAATAAATATTACCGTGGCATGGATCGTTTTGCTTATTACCATTACAGCACGCAAAACCCCTGGTCGATCGGTGGAAACATCATCTTTAAAATATTCACTGGTAAAGATAACTACGTGTGGGTTGCCACAGTGGATGGTGGCTTAAGTCGCCTTGATCCGGCCACTGGTCATTTTAAGGTTTATCAGTATAGTGATAATGAGACAGGCAGTCTTTCTTCTGATGAGGTTTGGTCGGTCTTCAAAGACAGCGCGGGCACCTTATGGGTTGGAACCCGAGCTGGGTTGGATCGCCTGGATGCGGGTGAACAGGAGTTCATCTACTATCCAAGAGGTGAAACATATACCGGGGTGTCAGTCAATGGGCTGGTTTATGATATGGCCGAGGATCAATCTGGCAATCTGTGGTTTGGTACTTCAAGCGGTTTGGACCGTTATAACCGCACAGAAGATCGCTTCACTCATTTTGCTCATGACCCGGCTGATCCAAATAGCTTGAGCGACTCCATGGTAACAAAGGTTTACCTCGATCACTCTCAGATTTTATGGTTGGGCACTTTTTCAAGAGGATTGAATCGGTATGATCCAATAACAAATCAATTCATTCGCTACCTGAATGATCCTGAGAACCCTTCGAGCATCAGCAATGACACCGTCCTCTCTATTTTTCAAGACCATGCAGACCGGGTTTGGATCGGAACAGACGGGGGCGGCCTGAATTTAATGGATACCACCAACAATACTTTTTCTGCATATACTGAAAAAGATGGGTTGCCCAGTAACGTGATCTATGGCATCCTGGAAGACGAACAAGGCAATCTTTGGCTAAGCACTAATAAGGGAATATCACGCTTCAACCCTGATACAGGTGATTTTTCAAATTTTGGAGAATCAGATGGGCTTCAGGGGAATGAATTCAACATGAACGCCTATGCCAAAGCACAGGATGGTACCCTGTATTTTGGAGGTGTAAACGGTTTGACCGCTTTTAAACCAGAGCAGATCACAGCCAGTACATTTATTCCACCGGTCAAATTGCTGTCAGTTACTCAAAATGGGTTGCCAATGGAATTTGGGCAAAATTCAAAAAACCAACCACAGATCCTCTTAAAATGGCCTTACAACAGCTTCGAGTTTACTTTTGCCGCTTTAAGTTACGCGGATCCCAAGAAGAACCAACATGCCTACCAATTGGATGGTTTTGATGAAGATTGGATCAATGCCGGGTCCTGGCGTGAAGGAAGGTACACCAACCTTCCTGGTGGAACCTACACGTTGCGCCTTAAAGGTTCCAATGAGGATGGAATTTGGAATGAACAAGGAGATTATTTGATCGTAAAGGTGATCCCGGCGCTCTGGCAGAGGCTTTGGTTTCAAATAGGGACTGTAGTATTGCTGTTTGCTACCATCCTCTTGGTTTTTCGTTTACGCAACGCTGGAATTCAAGCCAACACCAAAAAACTCGAGCAGCAGGTTAATGAACGCACCAAAGAGATCGAACGTTTGTTTACCAAAACGAAGGAACTCGCGGTAGTGGAAGAGCGGAACCGTTTGGCGCGCGAACTGCATGACAGCGCTAAACAAAAGGCATTTGCCGCCCTGGCTCAACTGGGTACGGCTAATGGGGTGCTTCCCGATGCGCCTGAAAGCGCCAAGTCGCATCTTCAAGAAGCCGAAAACCTGGTTTATGAAGTGATCGAAGAATTGACCTTCCTGATCCAGGAGATGTATCCGCTGGCCTTGAAAGAGAAAGGGTTGGCTACCAGCTTGAGAGAATATGTTTTTGACTGGGAAGCGCGCACTGATATCCAGGTGCAAATGTCCATTGAAAATGACCGCCGGGTGCAATTGGATGTTGAACAAGCCGTGTATCGGGCAATTCAGGAAGCCCTTTCAAATATTGCCCGCCATAGCAAAGCCACTTTTGTTAAAATAAAGCTGGACTATTCAGACACACAGATCGCAGCGACCATCGAAGATAATGGCTGTGGCTTTAATCCTGATTCACGTCAAACAGGAATGGGATTGAGAACCATTCGAGAACGTATGGAAACATTGGGCGGCAGCATGCAGATTCAAAGTGTTGTTAACAAAGGCACCAACTTGATGTTGATCGCCCCCATAAAAACCGGGCAAGGAGAAGAACAATGACAAATCCTTTCACAATTATTCTGGTGGACGATCATGAGGTCGTTCGCAACGGCGTCAGAGCTTACCTCGACACAGTGAAGGATTTTCAAGTGGTTGGCGAGGCTTGCTGCGGTGAAGAGGCCGTTCAATTGATCTCTGAAAAGATCCCTGATGTGGTGCTCATGGACCTGATCATGCCCGGGTTGGACGGTATTGAAACGATTCGTCAGATCAAACAGGTCAGTCCACGTACTCAGGTGGTGGTGCTCACCTCCTTTCATGAAGACGCCAACATCTTTCCGGCACTCAAGGCGGGCGCGATTTCATATATCTTAAAAGATATGAAGATGGATAAACTGGTGGAAGCACTCAAGCGAGCTGTTCAAGGCGAAGTGACATTGCACCCAAGGGTGGCAGTTCGCGTTCTGCAGAACATCCGCGGTGAAAACCCTGAGGCTGAACCCTTATTCACCGAATTAACCGACCGTGAAACCGACGTACTGAAGCTTATTGCGAACGGGTTAACCAACAGTCAAATCGCTGAAAAACTGGTGATCAGCGAAAACACCGTCAAAGGGCATGTGAGCAACATTCTAAGCAAACTGCACATGGCAGATCGCACACAGGCGGCGGTGTATGCCTGGCAGCGTGGGATCGTGCATCGCGATGGGTTTGCCTGACAAAAATCTCGGGAAATCATGAAGACTGCTGGCTAATTTATCAAAATTTCATAAAAAACGAATCATCACCCTGCTAATAGTGGTATAAACACTTCATTATTCAGTTAACCAATCATAGATTGGTTTTACTACGCCCTTTTTTATTACACTTCTCCGATTCGCACTAATAGCCAACTCGGTCAAAATTTTGATGCCTGCTTGCAGGTTATTTTGATTTCAAATCAGGTTCACCAGAAGGATTTTGATCATGCGAGAAACACAGGAACAAATTCAATCTCTTCCACCTGCCAAACAGGGGCTTTACGACCCTTATTATGAGCATGATGCCTGCGGAACGGGTTTTGTGGTGAACATCAAAGGAGTCAGGTCGCATGAGATCATTGGCCAAGGCTTGACCATTCTCAATAACCTGGCACACCGCGGTGCCACTGGCTCTGAAAGTGAAACCGGGGATGGCGCGGGCATTCTCATCCAGATTCCACATAAATTCTTTGTTCGTGAATGTGCCGCTTTAGGGTTTGATCTTCCCAATCCACGTTATTATGGCGTGGGCATGCTTTTCATGCCCGCAGAAGTGAAGCAACGTGAGAATTTTGAGCATCTGCTTGATACCATTGCGGAAGAAGAAGGCCAGAGCGTTATCGGCTGGCGCACCGTCCCCACCGAGGACGGCACCCTGGGCGCCACAGCCAAGGCCGCCCAACCTGTGGTACGGCAGGTTTTCCTGCGGCGTAATCCAATGATCAAAGACCGCATGTCCTTTGAACGCAAGCTGTATGTCATTCGCAAAAGGGCAGAAGCCGCCATCCGTTATGGTGGTCTTCAGGGTGGAGATCATTTTTATATTTGCAGCATGTCTTACAAGACGATCATTTACAAGGGGATGTTGACCTCCAAACAGGTGGAGGCCTATTTCCCCGAGTTGAACGACCCGGATATGGAAACCGCTCTGGCCATGGTGCACTCCCGGTTTTCCACCAATACCTTCCCTTCGTGGGATCGCGCTCATCCCTACCGCATGCTGGCGCACAATGGAGAGATCAATACCCTGCGCGGCAATATCAATTGGCTCAACTCCGAGCAGACTAAGTTCCACTCGGACCATTTTGGTAATGACTTGTCCAAGATCCTGCCGGTCATAAACAAGGATGGATCTGATTCCGGCATTTTTGATAATGTTCTTGAATTGTTGGTGCTGGCCGGGCGTTCGCTGCCAGAGGCCATGATGATGATGATCCCTGAACCTTGGTCAAAGCATGAAAGTATGAGCGAGGAGAAGAAAGCCTTTTACGAATATCACAGCACGCTAATGGAACCTTGGGACGGCCCTGCCTCCATGACGTTTACGGATGGGGTTGGCATCGGTGCCTGCCTGGATCGCAACGGGCTTCGTCCTTCACGTTATTATGTTACCAAAGACGACCTGGTGATTTTGGCATCAGAAGTGGGTGTTTTGGATGTACCCCCCGAAAATGTGATAAAGAAAGGCCGGTTGGAACCAGGCCGCATGTTGTGGATCGATACTGAAGAAGGCCGCATTATCAGTGATGACGAGATTAAACATAAAATTACCACCGCCCGTCCATATCGCAAATGGCTGGATGAGTTTATGATCAATCTCGAAGACCTGCCTGATCCGAAATATTTTGATGATTTTAAAAACTGGAATCAGGGAGAACGCAGCTTAAACTTGTTAAAGAGACAGCGGGCTTTTGGGTACACCAACGAAGATTTACGAGTTTTGATCGAACCCATGGCGCGAAATGGTGTGGAACCCATCGGTTCAATGGGCAATGATACGCCATTGGCCGTGCTTTCAGATAAGCCCGTACTTTTATTTGATTATTTTAAGCAATTATTCGCCCAGGTGACCAACCCGCCCATCGACGCCAACCGCGAAGAGATCGTCACTGCCACCGAGATGATGATCGGGTCGGAACAAAATCTACTTGAACCCCGACCTGAAAATTGTCGCCAGATCAAGCTGAAAAATCCCATTTTGACCAACGAGAAACTTGAGAAACTCAGGCAGCTGAACCGCCTGCATTTTCACACTGCCACCATTCCCATGCTCTTTAACCCAGCGGAAGGCGGTGAAGGGTTGGAAAAAGGGCTCGAACGAGTGTTTGCCAGGGCAGACGAGATCATCACCAACGACGAAGCCAATATCATCATTCTCTCTGACCGCGGCATTGATGAAGAACACGCGCCGATTCCGGTTCTGTTGGCGGTGGCTGGCTTGCATCATCATCTGATCCGACAGGGCACGCGCACGCACATCGGTCTGGTCGTTGAATCCGCGGAACCGCGTGAGGTGCATCACTTTGCCACCCTGGTTGGTTATGGCGCCGTGGCAATCAACCCTTACCTGGCATTTGACACCATTCGCGAGATGATTGACCAGGGTATTTTGGCTGGCATGGATTACCAGTCAGCCGCGCAGAAATATCGCAAGGCGGTCATTAAGGGCATTGTCAAGGTAATCTCCAAAATGGGCATCTCAACCGTGCAAAGCTACTGCGGTGCGCAAATATTCGAGGCCGTCGGCTTGAATCAAACCATGATTGAACGTTATTTTACCGGAACACCCTCGCGGATTGGCGGAGTGGGTCTTGAAGTCATCGCCAAAGAGGCTGCCATGCGCCACGCGCAGGCTTACCCCAAACGCCCAGTGGATCGTGATGGTCTGGATGCAGGTGGCAAGTACAAATGGCGTGCGGATGGCGAGCGGCATCTCTTTAACCCGGAATCCATCTATTATCTGCAGCAGGCCAGCCGAACTAATGATTATGCTTTATATAAAAAATACTCCGAGATCATTGATGATCAATCCACGGCGTTGACCACCTTGCGCGGATTGCTTGATTTTGATTTTTCTGCTCAACCTGTTCCACTCGAAGAAGTGGAATCTGAAGAATCCATCGTCAAGCGTTTCAAGACTGGTGCCATGTCTTACGGTTCCATCAGCAAAGAAGCGCATGAAGCCCTGGCCATCGCCATGAACCGCATTGGCGGCAAAAGCAACACGGGTGAAGGAGGTGAAGATCCATCGCGCTACGTGATGGATGAGAACGGCGATTCGCGTAACAGTGCCATCAAACAGGTGGCTTCTGGGCGTTTTGGCGTCACCAGTTACTACCTGGTGAATGCGCGTGAACTGCAAATTAAAATGGCGCAAGGTGCCAAACCCGGTGAGGGTGGTCAACTGCCCGGGCGAAAGGTTTACCCCGAGATTGCCAAGACCAGGCATTCCACCCCGGGCGTGGGGTTGATCTCTCCCCCGCCGCATCATGATATTTATTCCATCGAAGACCTGGCCCAACTGATCAACGATCTAAAGAACGTGAACCCAGCCTCACGCATTAACGTCAAACTGGTCTCAGAAGTGGGGGTGGGTACGGTGGCTGCCGGCGTAGCCAAGGCGCGCGCGGATGTCATCCTCATCAGCGGTCATGACGGCGGCACGGGGGCTTCTCCGCAGACCAGCATCAAGCATGCCGGCTTGCCCTGGGAATTGGGTCTCGCTGAAGCGCATCAGACGCTTGTATTGAATAACCTTCGCAGCCGTGTATCGCTTGAAACGGACGGCCAATTAAAGACCGGCCGTGATGTGGTGGTGGCCGCCCTGTTGGGAGCCGAGGAATTTGGTTTTGCCACCGCTCCGCTGGTGACCCTGGGGTGCGTCATGATGCGGGTTTGCCATCAAGATACCTGCCCGACCGGCATCGCCACCCAAAACCCTGAATTGCGCAAGAATTTCACAGGTGACCCGGCTTATGTGGTCAATTTCATGTACTTCATCGCGCGCGAGATGCGCGAGTGGATGGCGAAACTCGGTTTCAGAACGATCAATGAAATGATCGGCCGAACCGATAAACTGGAACCTAAGAAAGCGGTGTCGCATTGGAAAGCTGCCGGTGTGGATCTCTCAACCATTCTTTATCGCCCCACTGTGGATGTGAGTGTTGAGCAACGCTACACCACCCCCCAGCAACATAACCTGCAAAAATCACTTGATCAAAAATTTCTGCTGGAGTGGTGTAAACCCGCGCTTGAAAAGGGTGAGCCGGTCAAAGTGGATTTACCTGTGCGCAATGTGCACCGCGTCATCGGCTCTCAGGTGGGCAGTGAGGTCACCCGGCGTTATGGGCTTGAGGGTTTGCCCGATGACACCATCCACATTCATTGCACCGGCTCAGCCGGGCTAAGTTTTGGGGCGTGGATTCCCCGAGGAGTCACCATGGAACTCGAGGGGGACTCCAATGATTACATTGGCAAAGGCTTGTCTGGCGGTCGCATCGTGGTTTATCCACCCAAAGGGTCCCAATTCGCCCCTGATGAGAATATCATTGTAGGTAACGTGGCCTTTTATGGTGCCACCTCAGGTGAGATCTTTATCAGTGGCCTGGCTGGTGAACGTTTCTGCGTGCGTAATAGCGGCGCCAAAGCGGTTGTGGAAGGCATTGGAGATCACGGCTGCGAGTATATGACTGGCGGCAGTGTCATCGTGTTGGGCAAGACTGGCCGCAATTTCGCGGCAGGTATGTCTGGCGGGATCGCCTACGTCATTGATTGGGACGGCAATTTCAAATCACGTTGCAATTTGGAGATGGTGAACCTCTTGGGTTTGGAAGATGCCTTCGAGATCGGTGAGCTAAAGAGCATGATCCAGCGTCACCAGACTCTCACCGGCAGCCCTCTGGCTGGACGGATCCTGACTGATTGGCAGCAAGTGCTCCCCATGTTTGTCAAGGTCATCCCCATGGATTATGCCCGTATGCTGCAAGCTTTTGAACAAGTGAAATCAACCGGCTTGAGCGGCGACGAAGCTGTCAAAGCTGCCTTTGAATTGAACAGCAAGGAACTTTCACGCGTCAGCGGGAACTGAGAAGATACTTATGGCCAAACCTACTGGTTTCTTGGAATTTGATCGGGAGATCCCCGGGGATTATGCCCCACAGGAACGCATTCTGCACTGGATGGAATTTCACCAACATCTGTCTGAAGAAAAATTACTTCAGCAGGCTGCCCGCTGCATGGATTGCGGTATCCCCTTTTGTCACAGCGGAACAATGATGGCGGGTATGGCTTCAGGTTGTCCGATCCACAACCTGATCCCCGAATGGAATGACCTGGTTTATCGAGGATTATGGCAGCAAGCTCTCGAGCGTTTGTTGAAGACCAATAATTTTCCTGAGTTTACAGGCAGGGTTTGCCCTGCGCCCTGTGAAGGCTCATGTACTTTGGGTCTGAATAATTCCCCTGTAACCATCAAGAATATCGAGCAAACCATCATTGAGCGCGGGTTTCAAGAGGGTTGGATCTATCCCCGGCCGCCGCTTCGGCGCACCGGAAAAAAAGTGGCGGTGGTCGGCTCAGGTCCGGCCGGGCTGGCCTGCGCGGATATGCTCAACCGGGCGGGGCATACTGTCAGTGTTTATGAGCGGGCTGATCGCATCGGCGGATTGCTGATGTATGGCATTCCAAACATGAAACTGGATAAAACCGTGGTGCAACGGCGGATCGATCTTCTAGCTGAAGAAGGCATTCTATTTTTCACCAAAACCGAGATCGGCAAAGACATCCCAACTTCTGAACTGTTGGAAAGTTTTGATGCAGTTGTGCTGTGCGGCGGTGCCACCAAACCGCGCGACCTGCAAGTGGAAGGTCGTGAATTGAAGGGCGTGCATTTCGCGATGGACTTCTTGAAAGCCAACACCCATAATTTGTTGGGCGGTTTGACCCGTGATGCGGAATCCATCACGATTTCAGCCCGCAACAAAGAGGTGCTGGTGATCGGAGGCGGTGACACTGGCACGGACTGTCTGGGTACCTCTCTGCGGCATGCCTGCCACAGTGTAACCCAGTTTGAAATTTTGCCAGAACCCCCGTCTGCCAGGCAGGCGAACAATCCCTGGCCAGAGTGGCCGAAGGTGTTGAAAACTGATTACGGCCAGGAAGAAGCCATCTCCTCATACTCGCATGACCCACGCCAGTTTGGCATTTTGACCAAGAAACTGGTCGGTGATGAGAACGGCTTCGTTAAAGAAGCTCACACCGTTCAGGTGGAATGGGTTGCAGATGATAAAGGACGTTATTCTCCAAGAGAGATCTCTGGCACAGAGAAGGTCTGGCCAGCCCAACTGGTGTTGATCGCCATGGGCTTTTTGGGTCCAGAGGATCAGTTGTTGGATCAACTGGGAGTGGTGCGCGATGCCCGCAGCAATGTGCTTGCGGCCGCAGATAAGTATGCCACCAACGTCAAAGGCGTGTTCTCGGCAGGCGACATGCGCCGTGGACAAAGCCTGGTAGTGTGGGCTATCCACGAAGGCCGCGGGGCTGCCCGTGAAGTGGATCGTTACCTGATGGGTGAAACAGAAATTAGAGAGTGAAACAAAAGACCGGATCTGGCAAGGATTCCGGTCTTTTACTAAGGAAGGAATACTTCTAATAGGATTAGGTCATTACTAATTATTTGAGCAGGGACTTCATCTGTTTGAAGATGAATGTAGTGGCGTATTTGGGGTTTAACCTGAACAAAAAGTCCATGAAATTGGCATCACTGCCGGCCATCACCCTGAATTTGTTTTTCTCGACTCCGTCCAAAATCATGCGCGCCGCTTCTTGAGGCGCGGTCATTTTCATTTTTCCGCGGTCGATCTTTTCAGATTGTTCGCGTGTCATCACGCCCGAGTTGATCGAGATATCCGTGCCGATCGCTCCGGGGTAGACTACAGTAACATGCACATTGGTATCGAGTAATTCAGAATATAAAGCTTGAGTGAGCAGGCTGACAGCGGCCTTGGAAGCGCCATAAATGCTCTGCCCGGGGACAGGAAGAAACCCGCCCATGCTGCTTATATTGACCAGATGGGCTTCTGGCCGGTTCAACAAGAATGGCAAAAAGGTTTTTGTCATGTAAAGCAGACCGTAGAAATTGACCTGCATGACTTTTTCGATCTGTTCGTAGTTCAGGTCATTGACTCTGACGAAAGGCTGTATGATACCAGCATTATTGATCAACCCGTCCACACTGCCGTGAGTTGAAATCACCTCAGAGGGAAGGGCTTCAACGCTTTTACGGTCCGTGATGTTCAACACATGAGTGGAGATGCTGCCGCCCAACTCTCCGGCTTGCTTGACGGTTTCTTGCAGTGCCTCAGCATTCATATCCACGGCAGCCACGCGGGCGCCTCTGCGCACCAGACCTAATACCAACTGCCTGCCAATGCCATTACCACCACCGGTCACCACGATCACTTTATTTTGAAGTTTCATATGAACCTCCTGCTTGTCAACCTTTATGAATATTATACCTTATAAATATAAGAAATATGATAAAAAATATCTAAATAACAGTTAAGGTTGTACATCTATTTAGTTCAATAGAAAAGGCATGCCCCCGTTACCTCTATGGGTCTCGAATTCTCTCCAAATGAAAATAAAAGTTCCCAAATCCTAAGAAAGGATTCGGGAACTTGCTCTAAACTCTCTTTTATATTACCGGTTGAGGGGTGCGAAGCCCCCTAGAAGCCGTTTTTTGGCGGAGAGGGTCGCGGTTTGTGCACCCTAGTAGCCGTTTTTTGGCGGAGAGGGT
>CAYYRU010000011.1:12855-49790 GCA_964474095.1 uncultured Anaerolinea sp. | reverse complement strand
TTGAGTGGTTTTTTTGTTAGGTTCTCACTCCGCTTTGCGCTCCCGGTGGTCGTATCGCGCCCAATAAAAACCAACAAGATGTTTGATTGGTGACCGTGTTAAAATAAAACTCAGGAAAAGTAGATTATGTCCACTCATATCCTGACCATCCATCTTTACGCCAACCTGAAAGAACGTGCCGGCAGCGATACGCTCAAGTTGGAAGTACCCACCACGTGCACTGTGTCTGAATTACGAACCAGGCTTAAAGCGGATTACCCCGCCCTGGCCTTTCATCTCAACAAGGTAGTGGTCACCGCCAACGGCGGACAGGTGTTCATCCCCGAAGAGGTGCTGCCAGTTAACGCGGATGTATCCATTTTGCCCCCATTTGGTGGTGGATAAAAAAGACCACCCCGCGGGGTGACTCTCTCGTCTCACACATCGACCTTACAGACTAACCAGCCAATCCATGGCCTGCTCACGCGTATCAAAAGTGCGAATGTCGCGCTTGGTAGCCACGCGGATGGCCGCCACCAACACCTTGCGCATGGCGTCCGCCCCTACCACCGCGGAACCTTTTACATAGGGTGTATTCTTGTTCGAGAAGTTCTTCATGGCATTCGAGACTTCTGAGTTGTAAGTCGCACCGGTTGAATCCGTGAGGATCAAGGCGGATTTCGGCGCGTGTTTGGCAATGATGGCGTGCGCCTCATCCAATATGCTGAAGGTGCTTTGCGGTGAACAATTCGCCAGGTTCACCAATACAATGTTCTTGTCTTTGTGTTTAATGATTTCACTGCATCCCATCTTTATTTCTCCCTTGGTATATATTGAAAATATGAACAATCATCACATTAATCGGATAAAATCCCAATAAAGATCATCCAAAAAAACAAAATGCCTGGGTTTTACGGACAGGCATCTTCATTCCACCAACAATCCAGCTATTGATTGCTTTTGATGACTGGGTCTTTCAAATTGAGAATGAGAATAACGCTGACAACCACCAGTCCCAATGAAAAAAGCATGGCCGGCGTCAAGGAATTATCAGCGCCTTTCATGATCTGCATCAGGTAAACCAAAAACGCGGAAGCCTGCCCGAATAGCTGGATGATGCCGTTGGAGGTACCCTCCGGGGTAGGTTGGGTTATTTCAGCGGCATACTGCATTCCAACCGGGCTGGCGCTTACGATGAAGAATCCCAGGGCAAAGGCTGAAACATACAGCCACCAGGCACTGGCTGCGAAGGTTAATCCGATCAAACCAGGGATCGATAAAATGAACCCCAACAATAGAAAGATCTTGCGTTTGCGAGATTTGTCTGAAAACGGCGGGATCAGAACCGCTCCCAACACTCCTCCAACCACCATTAAGGCTCCCATGGTGCCCGCCTGAGCGGAAAATCCCCTTCCGCGGACGATGGGTTCAATCAAGAGATTGATGCCATTGAAAATTCCCATACCGATGAAAATTACAAACAGGTAAAGCCAGAAATCTTTAACCTTAAAGGCGTGTTTCAACCCATCCAGCATTAGTGAGCGCACTTCCTGACCGGCCGGGCAGGGTGGCGTGGCTGGTTTTTCTTTAGCAAGGAGGATGAAAAGAACTGTTGAAAAAGCCGCGAACACGCCAAAGATCAACTGCACAGTGGGGATCGGCATGACCTTGATCAATTCTGGTGGCAGGAGGAAACCCAAAGCAGTGCCAGCCAGATTGGATAAGGTGATCAAACCAACCGCGGTGGCACGCTCGTTGACACTAAACCACTGCGCGGGTACTTTCGTCCAGGCATTCAATAAGAAAGGTTGGGCGATCGCGATACCGATGGTACTGATCAGTACCCATGTGTAATTATCGCCCGTGATACCGCGCAGGATACCAAACACGCTCATCAAGATGGCACCCAGGCTGACTGTTTTCCTGAATCCATAGGTGTCAATCGCCCACGAAACCGGGATGGAAAGCGGAATGAAGGCGATCATGAAGGTCATACCCAAAAAAATGATCGCGCCATCGGTGACTTTATAGAAAACCGCGGCCTGACCGGTGATGGGTGAAAAAGAGATCCAAAGGATCTGGATGGTCAGGTTGATAAACATGAATACTGCCAGAACGATCCATCGGTACGGATAGAGTTTGAAATCCTTTTCAGGCATGAGCGCTCTCCTCTGGTTCAGATAATCGATCAACCATTTAATTGACGATAAATACCATTCATTTGTTTGTATATTTTTTTGAAAAAGTAAAACCTTGAGTCGTATAGTGCCCGATTCTCTGGGGCAGGATGATAGGTCTTTTTGTAACGAATGAATTGCTTAATATCAGGGTAAGAGATCTCTCTCAAACCCACCGCTCCGATCCAGGCTGCCCCACGTGCGTTTGCCTGCACAGGATCCATCACCTGGTTGATGCATACATTCATTACATCCGCAAAGATCTGGCACCAAACATCGGATTGAGCTCCGCCGCCCACGATGTTGATCTCTTGCACATTTCGGCCGAGGAATTTTTCGACCGGTTGCAACAGCCAGCGCGTGTTGAGGGCAATCCCTTCGAGGAAGGCGCGAATGATATCCTCGCGCTGGTTGCGAAGGGACAAGTTATACAGGCCAGCTCTCAAGGTGCGATCTTCGACTGGGGCGCGTTCTCCCCAGATCCAAGGAGTGTAAATGACCCCGTTGCTGCCGGCTGGCGTACGTTCGGTGATCTGGTCTAACACTTTAAAGATATCCGGTACGTCAGCCTCCTGCAGTAATTCGTCTTTGTGGTACAAGACATTATCTCGTAAAAAAGTCAGGTTCCCGCCCGCGGTGGCCTGCAAGCCTGTTAGCAAGTAACGTCCGGGTATGGCGCACGGTACGGAGGCCATGGAGGAAGCCGCATCCGTCTTCTTGAAAGGTACATGAGCCGACATCCACGATGAGGTACCGATATAGACATGAGTGGCAAAATCATCGACCGTCCCCGCGCCAATCGCCGCGGCGGTGTTGTCGATGGCACCGGCAATCACCTTGACATCGGTGGGTAGTCCGAGTGTTTCAGCTACATCCTGTTTAAGGGTGCCAACCACTGCCGTACAAGGGATGATCTCTGGAAGTTTATCACCATCCACCCCGCAACGATCCACTAATGATTTTGAGTATTGGATCTTGTCAGGATCGCGATTATCGGTCACCCACGAAGTGAGAATGGAATCAAAACTGGCGCAGAACCTTCCAGTAAGGCGCAGGTTTAGATAATCGAGCACGTTTAGGAATTTATACGTCCTGGCATAGACATCAGGGAATCTTTCGCGGATCAGCAGCATGTGGGCGGCAGGATCTTTGCCCGTCATGGAGGGCATGCCACCCGTTAAACGAATCCAGCGCAGGGTATTCATCAACCCCGCGCCGGTCACATTGATCAAACCACCAAAATGCTTTTTAAGAATCTCCGCCCCACGCATGTCCATCCAAAGCACACAATTCATCAAGGCCTTGCCCTCGTGGTCGACGGGGATGGTTCCTTCACCCTGGGTGGAACAACACACCGCCTTGATGGAGCCGGGGGAGGTCAATCCACGTATGATCAAACGTTGACTGACCTTAACAAACGCCTGCCACCACTCCTCAGGGCATTGCTCCGCTCCACCATCCGGTGTCAAGATCAGGCCGATGGGCTGTGAATCCCAATCAATCACCTTTCCAGAGATGGAGATCAAAGCCACTTTCATGGATGAAGTACCAAGATCTACCGCCAGGATGACCGGTTCATTGCTCATGAATCCTCCAGGGTTTGATTGAATTATAGACCTTCAACACTCGATAAGACAGTATCAAACCTTGAAAGGGCTTCATCGATCACTTCATCCGTGTCAGCCATGCTCGTGTACATGCGACTGCCAGCCAGGGTGATGAGACCATTGGCCATGTACGCGGCGCCCATCTGTTCGATCATGTGCTTGCGCGGCTTCAATTCCTTCAGCAGTTTGACCGGATTCTTCAGATCTAGCAACATCACACCAGAGGTCTCAAGGTGCACGATCGACCCCTGGTTGAACGCCACAAAGGGCAGTCCGTATTTTGAAATAATAGCCTTCAATCCCGCTGTCAGCCGGTCACCGGCCTTGCCTGCGATCACGGGCGCGTTGGTTCGTTCCATCTCTTTGAGGGCATAGTAGCCAGCTACACAAGAGAGCGGATTCGCGGAAAGAGTACCGCCAATGTAAGCGCGTTCTCCTGTTCCGCCAATGCCAGCAGCAAAACGCATGATCACGTCGGCGCGTCCGCCCACGCCACCGGCCATGGGGAACCCGCCGGTGATGCATTTGCCAAACACGGTCAGGTCAGGTTTGACGCCAAAGTAGCCCTGGGCTCCGCCCAAGCCAAGCCTGAAGCCCGTGACCACTTCGTCAAAAATCAGGAGGGCGCCAAATTCATCGCACAATTCCCTGACCTTCTGGTTAAAGTCGTGTGCCACTGGCCGAGTGCCAGATTCGGGGCCAACAGGTTCAACGATCACGGCGGCAGTTCCACCCAACAAACGATTGGCGATCAACTTGCGTTTTAATGAACCCAGGTCACTTGGAAAGAACTCCTGCGTATTGCCAGTGGCGCCCATGGGGATGCCCTTGGCTTCCAAGCGGCCTGTGCCCGGTACATGTAAGCCATAAACCATTGAGTCACTCCAACCGTGATAGGCGCCGCCAGATTTGATGATTTTTTTCTTGCCGGTAAAGGCACGTGCCGCACGGATGGCCGCCATCACACTTTCAGTTCCCGTCCCGAGCATGCGGAACATCTCAATGGAGGGCATATAAGAATGGATCAGTTCTGCCAGCTTTAATTCATACTCATGAAACAGCCCGGTGACAGGGCCGCAGGTCTGCAGCATTTCAATGATCTTTTCACGGACGGGAGCATAATTGCTGCCAAGCACGGTCGGGCCGCCCGCTTGCAGGAAATCGATGTACTTGTTGCCGTCAACATCCCACATATAGGCGCCTTCCGCTTTTTCGATGGCGATCGGGAAGGGGTAGTTGAATGCCAGGTTATGCTGCACTCCACCGGGGATGTATTTCTTGGCTTCGTCAGTCAATTGTTTTGACCGACTGCATTTTTGATCAAAATACCCCAACATCTCTTTCATTTTCTCTTCGCGCAGGGGGCGTAAAGGGGTATCGGTCAGGTTCTTAAGAGCCGCGTAAACCGCGGTGGTATCAGGATATTCGCTAATGGCATATTTTTGGTCGGTCATGATCTCTCCATTTTATTTGTTGATAATTGCGGATTTATTCTCCGCCGGTTTCTAAATTGCCGGCACTGACGCGTTTCTGGTCTTTGCGTAATTTCGAAAAGGCGATCTCACGCACTGCCAGTGGGATCTTGCCTACTTTTTCTTCGCTGCACAAAGCCAACAGGTAAGCAATGGAACATTTTTCGAGGATCTCCACGTTGTGCTCAGCCCGCTCAAGATCATGACCAAAGCATAACGCTCCGTGATTTTGCATGATATAGGCATTGTTGTGATCCTTAACATTTTTGGCGATGGTGTTTTTCAGCATGCCAGTTCCGGAGGGAGCGTAGGGGATGATCTTGACACTGCGCCCAAGAAAACGGGTCTGTTCATCAAAAAGAGCGGGGATGGGTTTATTAAGCAATGCCAACGTGCTGGCATAAACCTGATGGGTGTGAACTACAGCGTTGACATCTGAACGAACTTGATAGATGGCACAGTGCATGGCAGCTTCCACCGAAGGCTTGTGGCTTCCCTCCAATACGTTCAGATCAAAATCAAGTATGCAGATATCCTCCGCGGTCATCTTCATATAATCAAAATTGGATGGCGTGACGGCAAATGCTTCTTTTCCCTTGACCCGCAGCGACAGATTACCACCAGTTGCCATGAGAAATCCCATGGTTGTCAATTTTTGGGCAGAAGCTACGATCATTTGTTTGTATTTCAGGTATTCGCTCATGTGCTCCTCGCAAAATAAATCTTTACACTGTCTAGATTGTATAAAAAACGAAACCCGTTGTCAAGCAGGAAATGACATTAATCCTTATGAATTAATACCGTCGAACAATTTAAAGAACCCGCTCTGCTCAACCCGGCTACGCCTATTCGACAAAATGGTAAAATGAAACGACATCAAAAATGGGTGAAAAATGACGACGCAAAAAGCCTATCATCATGGCGACTTAAAAAACGCATTAATCCAGGCAGGCATAAAACTTCTGTCCGAGGAGGGGGTCAATGGCCTTAGTCTGCGCAAGGTGGCACACCTCGCCGGTGTAACCCATTCCGCGCCTTATGCCCACTTCAAAGACAAACAAGCCTTGATTGCAGCAATCTCAACGGATGGCTATGATAAGGTCTATCATCGCTTCATGCAGGTGATCACTTCGCACCCGGATGAGCCGCTGCGGCAATTGATCGAAATCGGCTGGTCGTACGTTCAATTTGGCATCGAAGAACCCGCTCACTTCAAAATCACCTTTTCAGCCAGTGTGGAGCCACAACAGGAATATCCTGCTCTGGTGGAAGCCACCGCCAGAACTTTTAATGAGTTACGGCAGTTGATCATCCGTTGCCAGCACGCCAACTTGATCGATCAAGGAGACCCGGACCTGGCGGCCATCACTTTATGGTCACTCGTGCACGGATTTGTCGGCCTGATTCACGAGGGCATGGTCAGCCATACCGTGACGGATCGTTTTCCGCTGCGAAAAATGCTGATCCTGTTGCTGAATCGGGTTCTCAAACATCCACTTTCTTCTGACCCTGCAGACGGATCCAACCTGATGGAAGATTGACCCCTTCAGATTTTAGTTTTTCCAGACAAATTCCAGTGCCTAATGGCAGCGCTCTATTATGATAAAATTGGTCTGATTATTGGTGAAGTTAGCCCATTGGAGATTAAATACGCAGCATGATCAAAGAACACTCATCCCAAAGACAACCCAACCATTCTGGGATCAGTAAGAAACTTGAGACGGCCCTCGTCAGGGTATCTGAACGCGTTTTAACCGCAGTGTTAAGATCGCAAATCAAGACCAATTTAACCAGCAACCCTGGTGAAGATGTGTCTTTTCCGCTTCCAAGAAATGGGGCGGTTTATACCCTATACGCGCATATCCCCTTCTGTGAAAGCCTGTGCCCCTATTGTTCATTCAACCGTTTCCTGTATGAAGGAAAAAAAGCCGTTGACTACTTTGCCGCTCTGCGCGCAGAAATGCGCAAAATAGCAGCAATGGGATATGATTTCAAAACCCTCTACATAGGGGGCGGCACCCCCACCATTAACCTGGAAGAATTGATTTCAACTATCGATCTTGCCCGTGAACTGTTCGACATTCAAGAAGTATCCTGTGAAACAAACCCAAATCATTTGACACCGAAATATGTCGAGGCATTAAAAGATCGCGTACAACGCATGTCTGTGGGGGTTCAAAGCTTTGATAATACGCTATTGCAAGAGATGAACCGCCTGGAAAAATTTGGCAGCGGGGAGGAGATCGTTGAACGCATCAAGTATGCCGCGCCTTTCTTTGATTCACTCAATGTTGACATGATCTTTAATTTTCCAAACCAGACCCCAGAAATTCTGGAACACGATCTGGAGGCAGTTCTCCAATCTGGCGCGCAGCAGGTCACTTTCTATCCGTTGATGAGTTCCAGTTCTGTGGAAAAATCCATGGCCAGAAGTGTTGGCAAGCCCACCCATCATCGCGAATGGGCTCTCTTCAATCAGATCAATGACCGGTTGGCCGGAGAGTTCACACCGCTCAGTGCCTGGACTTTCGTGCGGAATACCGCCGGCATGTTGGATGAATACATCGTTGACAGCGAGGAATACGTTGGGATCGGCTCAGGAGCTTTCAGTTACCTGGATGGCACCTTGTATGTGAACAATTTCTCCGTTAATGAATATATTCGCTCCATCACAAACGAAGAATCCGCCATCAATGGGTTGAAAAGATATGATACTCCCGCGCAAATGAGATATTGGTTCATGATGAACCTCTTCAGCACACACTTTAACCGTCAAGCCTTTTTGACAAGGTTTAAAAAATCTGTGGCGAATGGATTGCCCATTGAAATGTTATTCCTGAACCTAATGAGGTCTTTCAAAGGTAGTGATCGCAGCCAACTCACCCGTCGTGGTCAGTACTACTCATTGGTGATGATGCGTGAGTTCTTCGCGGGCGTCAACAACGTACGTGATCTGGCTCGACAAAACCTGGTACCACTTGAAATGGCCAGTGCGACCCCGGTCAAAGTGATCGGGAACGTCTCGCCCTCAAAAAACCTCCTCCGTAAATAAATCTTTGAATATGACAATTGTCACGCTTTACAAAGCAAATTAATTGTTGTAATATATATGCATAAGCGCATATGTATATATGGCAATTCTGGAGGATTCGATGGCCGAAAATTTGAAAGAAGAAGTCGTAAAACTGCACGCTCAGGTATGCAGCGGACTGGCCGATCCGAACCGGATTTTGATCATCTATACGCTTAAAGATGGTCCGCAATGCGTCAATGATATTGCCAACATGATGGAACTTCCCCAACCCACCATATCAAGACATTTGAAAGTATTACGGGAAAGAGGTATTGTTCGAGCGGAGCGCGACGGACAGGCCATTATTTATAGTCTGGCAGATACTCGATATATCCAGGCTCTGGACCTGTTGCGATCTGCCCTGGCAGATCAATTAAGCGACCAGGCCTTGTTGGCACGTCAGGCAAACATTAACTTAGTCGGTTAAAGGGAGAGAACATATGAAGACGTTTTTGATTTTAGGCGCAGGCACCGGTGGTACCATGATGGCAAACAAACTTGTAAAACGCCTAGACCCGCAAACCTGGAAGATCATTCTGGTTGACCGTGAAATGGAACACTACTATCAACCAGGCTTCTTATTTATCCCATTTGGATATTACAAACCCGAAGCTGTGGTTCAACCGAAGCGCAAATTCGTGCCGGCAGGCGTAGAATTCATTAATTCAAATATCGAATTGATCGAACCGGATGCCAGTCGCGTGACCCTGACAGAGGGCAAGCGCGTTATTTCTTACGATCAATTGCTTATCGCCACTGGCACCGACATCCACCCCGAGGAAATCGACGGCATGCAGGGTGCAGGTTGGCAAAAGAACATTTTTGATTTCTATACCTTTGAAGGTTCCGTCAAACTATTAAATTTTCTCCAGAATTTCAAAGGCGGGCGAGTGGTGGTTAATGTGGCAGAAATGCCGATCAAGTGCCCTGTGGCACCGCTCGAGTTCGCTTTTTTGGCTGATTATTACTTCTCGCAGCAAGGGATCCGTAATAAAGTGGAGCTAATCTATTCCACTCCACTATCAGGTGCTTTTACCAAACCAGTCGCCTCCAAGCTCCTCGGAGATGTTTTGGTAAAGAAAAACATTCACGTGGAACCTGATTTCGCCATCAGTGAAGTCAACGCCGCCAAGAACACTATTTCTTCGTATGATGGTCGTGAGATCAATTACGATCTCTTGGTCACCATCCCCACCAACATGGGTGCGGATGTGATCGGAAGGTCAGGCATGGGGGATGATCTGAACTTCGTGCCAACCAACAAAGCCACCCTGCAATCCAACAAATGGCAAAACATATGGGTCATAGGCGATGCCGCCAACGTCCCGGCTTCGAAAGCCGGCTCCGTTGTCCACTACGAAGCCGAGACCTTGATCGAAAACATCTTGCACGCCATTGACGGCAAGGATTTGCCGGCTGCGTTTGACGGACACTCCACCTGCCACATCATGTCTGGCTTCAACAAGAGCCTGCTGATCGATTTCAGCTACGACGTGGAACCTCTCACAGGGGTCTACCCGATGCCGGTGGTAGGACCCTTCCCGCTCTTGAAAGAAAGCTTCTTTAACTATCTTGGTAAACTATCCTTCAAGTGGATCTACTGGAACATCATGTTACGCGGGATTCCCTTCCCGCTGCCGCCTGCCTACTCATCGGCGGGGAAAATCAAACCTGAATAATAAAAAGGAGAGAAAAATGTCAATCTTAAATACTGTGAAATTTGATACTGATGGATACATGGAAGATCCCAACGCCTGGACTCCGGAAATCGGCGAAGCCATAGCCAAGCGTGAAGAAGTCACATTAACTGAACGCTCATGGGTTGTGATCAATTACGCTCGTAACGAATTCAAAACCAAAGGTGAAGCCCCCACCCTGCGCAATATCACCAAGAACACCGATGTGGATACCAAGGAACTTTACAGCCTCTTCCCGGGTGGACCTGGCAAACTGGCTGCCAAAATTGCCGGCTTACACAAACCTACTGGCTGCATCTAACCCAATAGAACTAAAAAAGGAGATCACAAATGGCTGAGAAGAAACCCGCACGTAAACTGGCAATCATCGCCTCAAAAGGCTCCCTGGATATGGCTTACCCGCCTTTGATCCTGGCTAATGCTGCCCGCATGTCTGGCGTTGAAGTGGATCTATTTTTCACTTTTTGGGGGCTAGATATCATCACCAAGAAAAAGATGGATAAGTTAAACGTGGCCGTGGTTGGCAACCCCAGCATGCACCCCTGGTTCCACATCCCCACCCTGCTCGGTGTCATTCCAGGCATGTCGGCTGCCGCTTCTGCCATGATGCGCAGCGAGATCAAGAAACTGGATTTCCCCCCGGTGGGCGAGTTCGTTCAACTGGTCATGGATGCAGGTGCCAATGTCTACGGCTGCAAGATGTCGATGGATATGATGAAATTGACCGAAAAAGACCTGGTCGATGGCGCAAAAGTTCTCGGAGCCATGGAATTCATCGAAATGGCCGACGGCGCCCAAACTTTGTTTATCTAGAATTGCATTAACCTTATCTGTAGTTACCCAAAAAGGAGGGGTCATCCTCCTTTTTGGGTTAATGGAGAATCGATTAAAAATGGAGTAGAATAGAGAGCCCCCACAAGCGGGCAAGTGATAGGTAGTAAAGAAGGAAACTGACGAATTGCATGACAAACCAAAATGATTTTTTTCAAGAGAATGTAGACGGCAGTCTCTCACGCCTGAATCGGATTTCTCAAAATGAAGCGAAATACACCAATCCCATCCACATAGATGATGAAACCCAAAAGGAGCAGCCTACCAAACCCAATCAGGTGGTAGCCCAAATTAGCAATTCGCCTGCTCAGGTTATGGCTCCGTTACAACCTTCCAAGCCGACGATGAAAAAGAAGAAGCGCCTGGGTTGGCTTTGGGCAATTCTGGCAATCGTGCTTGCTTGTGCCCTGCTGCCCGCGCTCTTTGCACCTGTTCGCGTCACCACCTTGATCCTGGGCATTGACCGCCCACCTGAAGGCACATGGATCGGACGTAGTGATACCATGATCCTGACCACACTCAAGCCCCTGTCTTCAAAGGTTTCGATGCTTTCAATTCCGCGAGATCTTTGGCTGGTCATTCCGGGGCATTATCAAAACCGCATCAACACCGCCCATTATTTTGCTGAACTTGAAGTTCCCGGCACCGGCATGCAAGCCGCCAAGGTGGCCGTGGAAGAGAATTTCGGTATTGATGTGGATTACGTAGTGCGCATTAAATTTGACGGTTTTGTGGATATTGTGGATGCCATGGGTGGAGTCACCATTGACCTACCCAAAGATATGGCTGGGTTCACCGCCGGGCGCCATCACTTTGATGGTACTGAAGCCCTCAAATTTGTGCGTGAACGCAAATCAAGCGATGATTTTTTCCGACAGGAAAGAGGTCAAATGTTCATTGCAGCCGCCATCAAGGAAATGCTGAACCCCATCAAGTGGCCTCGCATTCCAGCTGTGGCTGCAGCAGTCAGTAAGTCCATCGAGACAGACCTGCCCGTCTGGTTGTGGCCAAGGGTGGGCTCTGGTTTCATCTATTCAGCTGTGACAGGCTTTGACGCTCACACCTTTGACCGCAGCGCCATTACCCCCTGGGTGACGGATGAAGGCGCGCAAGTACTGCTTCCCAACTGGGAACTGATGAATCCATTGATCGATGGTCTATTCAAATAGATGGCTTAACAACTTGTTTTTGCTTCAGTAACACCAACAACAGGGCCGCTCCCAACAAGATCAATCCTCCCCCATCAAACAGGATGAAACGAAGAACACTCGCTTGTATGAGCGGGTGTTCGCCTTTAAGATTCAGGAGCAGGATCGTTTCTCCGACGACGCCAATCGCCTGCATGATTACAGCTTCGATGAGTGAGATCTTGTATCGAAAGGGGTTCACCAAAGCTACCAGGTAAGGGATGTTCCACATCAAGAAAAGTAATCCCATCCCCTGGATCATGGCATTGCCCGCTTCACCAGTCAATTCAAATCCGTTGGAAAAGTTTTGTGGAATGAAGAGAAACGCGAAGGCGGCATCCAAATTAAAGAAGACCACAATGCTGATCAAGCAGCGCGGCAGAATCTCAAAAAAGCGTCGATTAGTGTGTGTCATCAGATGATTATAAAGCCAACTCGATGAAAGTCGAAAACGCCATATATGGGGGCTCGTCAGTAGAGTGCTGCCATATGCAAGGAAGAAAATCAGGAAAATTGCGTATATATCTGTGGATAAAACTCACAATTTAATTCTGATTCAATGAACCCACTTGAATTAACCAACAAAAATCGCTACAATAATATGAACTGGTATGACCTCTTACCAATTTTTGATTTTACAGGAGTTTTCTCTTTATGGTGTATTGGGATGTTCCGATCAAGCCAGCCGAACTGGCCGAAAAACGCCTGGTGCAGGCGATTTTGGATGGCACCTTCGCGGTTGATTCAAATTTACCTCCAGAGCGAGAACTGGCCGACCAATTAGGAATTACCCGCCCCACCCTGCGAGAAACCTTACAGCGACTCTCGCGCGACGGTTGGATCGAGATCCATCACGGCAAATCCACAAGGGTTAAAAACTACTGGCAGGACGGCAATTTGCTCATCCTGACTGCCATTGCCCAACACCAAGAAAGCATCCCCCCAGATTTTGTGACCAACCTGCTTGAGATCAGGGTCACCATGGCGCCTACATATACCCGCCTGGCGATACAAAACTCGCTCAATGAAGTGATCCATTTACTTGAATCGCTCCTGGTGATTGAAGACACACCCGAAGAATTCACCAAACGCGACCTTAACCTGCATAAGCAACTCACCATTCTTTCAGGCAACCCCATTTTCACTCTTATCTTGAATGGTTTTGGTGACTTGTATGTCAAAATGGGATTGGTTTATTTCAAAGACCCCCAATCTCGCGACCATTCCCGATCTTTTTACAAGAAACTCCTGTCGGCTGTCCTCTCCAATGACTTTTTCAAAGCGGAAGAAGTGACCCGGCAGGTGATGCAAGACAGTATTGAGCTGATGCATAAAGCCATTTCAGATCAACAAAAACGGAACGAGGAGAATTAGCATGTGGGAAAAAGGATGGAGACAAACGCTCTGGAAAGATCTCAATCAAAAATGGGATGTGATAGTGATCGGCGGAGGGATCACCGGTGCCGGGGTGTTCAGGCGTTCTGTGGCAGAGGGATACAAGACCTTGCTGGTCGAAGGCAATGACTTTGCTTTCGGCACCTCTTCGCGTTCCTCCAAACTGGTTCACGGCGGGTTTCGCTACCTTCGCAACAAGCAGTTTGATGTCACCCGTGAATCGGTGCGTGAACGCGAGTGGATGCTAAAGGAAGCCAAAAACCTGGTCACCCCTCTGGGTTTCATCATGCCCTATACTGATAATAAGAAAACCAAAAACATGTTTGCCATTGGCGTGATTCTTTATGACCTTCTCGCTCCCAAATGGAAACATTCCAGGCTTTCCCGTAGCAAAGTCCTTAATATCTGCCCTGAGATCGAAAAGCCCGATCTGATGGGAGCGTTCCTCTATTTCGACGCTGAAATGGATGATGCCAGGCTGGTGCAACATATCATCCGCGAAGGGGTGGCTGCCGGCGGCACGGCCATCAATTATTGCAAGGCCGAAAGCCTGCTGCGAGACGCCAAAGGCGCTGTCTGCGGTGTGCAATTGCGAGATCAGGCAAGCTCAGAGCTCGGAGATCTCGAAGTGGCTGCCAGGGTGGTGATCAACGCCACCGGACCCTGGAGTGACGACCTGCGAGCGCAGATCAACGCTCCAGCCCGCCTGCGCCGCCTGCGCGGATCTCATCTGATCTTTGCCCGCGAACGATTACCGCTGCCCCACGCCGTCACCCTCTTGAATCCGCGTGACGGACGTGCCATGTTCGGCATCCCCTGGGAAGGCACCACCATGATCGGCACCACCGATCTGGACCATTCCGCACCGCTCTCAAAAGGCGAACCCTTCTGCACGCAGCAAGAGATCGATTACATTCTCGAAGCCGGCAATGCCACATTCCCTTCTGCCAAACTCGAACAAAAGGATATCATTTCCACCTTTGCCGGTTTGCGACCGGTCATCAACACCGGCCAGGCCGATCCTTCCAAGGAATCGCGCGCCCATGTAGTTTGGGAAGAAGAAGGGTTGATCACTGTCACTGGCGGCAAGCTGACCACCTTCCGCATCATGGCCGAAGAAGCACTTCATAAAGCTTCTTCGCGGCTGCCGCACCCTCCCCAGTTGGAGGAACGCAAAAGATATTTCAATCCCCTACCCAAAGTGGAACCTCACGGCCGGGTACTCTCAAACGAATTGGCTTATCTACTCGGCCGCTATGGAAGCGAAACCGAAGCCTTGGTGGACTCTGCCCAAGAAAACGAAAACCAACCCATAGCGCACCTTCCCAATTTGTGGTCCGAGGTCAGGTGGGCGGCGCGCTTTGGTGCCGTGGAACACCTGGATGACCTGCTACTGCGCCGCGTGCGCATTGGCATGCTGCTGCCGGATGGCGCCAGCACCGAAATGGAACGCATCCGCGCCATTGCCCAACCCGAATTGGGTTGGAACGATCAAAGATGGGCACAGGAAGAAAAACGCTATCGCGAGATCTATCAAAATTCATACAGCGCAGCCCCAAAAGGGTTTTAAACTGATCCTTACGAGAGATTGGAGAGAATAAAATGTCCAAGCAAAAATTCGTTCCAGGTTGGTACACAGAACCTACCCCCGCCGGTACATATCGTTCACTCTTCAAATGGGGCGATCCCGCCGGGTTCAAACATCCCAACAGCGGTTTGGTGAAACTGGTGATGGAAACCTTTGATCTAAAAAAAGAGGATCTGAGTAAGCCGGTCGATCTGGCGCTTGATCCAATCCCTGACACCGTGCCCACGAAAATATCCGACAAGCATCTCAAAGAGTTCATCAAAATCTGTGGTACTGATAACGTGCACACGGATACCCTAGAACGCACTGCCAAATCATACGGCGGCGGGATGATCGACGCGTTGCGTTTGCGAAAACACATCATTGAAAATATCCCAGATGCCGTGGTGGCTCCTCGCGACCAGGCCGAAATTGAAACCATCGTAAAATATTGTGACCAGGAACGTATTCCAGTTTATATATACGGAGCAGGTTCCACGGTCACGCGCGGCATGGAAGCGGTCAAAGGCGGCATCGCCATCGATATGAGCAAACACATGAACAAGGTGGTCAAATTTAACGAGATCGATCAGACCATCACCGTTCAAGCAGGTATGACTGGCCCGCAGCTTGAAGCGTTACTCAACAATGCTCCTAAAACACTGGGCGCCAAACGCGCCTACACCTGTGGGCATTTTCCACAGTCTTTTGAATATTCCAGTGTTGGCGGCTGGGTGGTTACGCGCGGTGCCGGACAAAACTCCACTTATTACGGCAAGATCGAAGACATCGTCATCGCCCAGGAGTATGTCACCCCACGTGGACTCTTTAAAACCACGGAGCATCCCCGCAGCGCCAACGGTCCTGATTTTGACCAACTCATGATGGGCAGCGAAGGCGCCTTTGGCGTACTCGCCAACGTCACCCTGAAAGTCTTCCGCTGGCAGCCGCAAAACCGCAAACGCTACAGCTACATGTTCAAAAATTGGCAGGATGCCCGTGAAGCCTGTCGTGAGATCATGCAGGCTGAATTTGGCCTGCCTTCAGTGTTCCGGCTGTCTGACCCTGAAGAGACTGACGTGGCCATGAAGCTCTATCACATCGAAGGCACCATCGCCGATACGGTGCTCAAAGTACTTGGTTACCGTCCAATGGAAAAGTGCCTGCTGCTGGGTCACACCGATGGCGAACGCGGCTTTTCAGCCAACATCGACCGCAAGGTTCGCCGTATCTGCTCAAAATACCACGCCTTTGAACTCAGTTTTGCGGGCGTGACCAAGAATTGGGAGAAAGGCCGTTTCAGAGATCCTTACATGCGCGAGGATCTACAGGATTTTGGCGTGTTGATCGATACCCTGGAATGTGCCGTGACCTGGTCTCAAATGGAAAGTGTTCATAAACAGGTGCGCGGCTTTATCAAGAACCGCCCGAACACGATCTGCATGACCCACCTTTCGCACGCATATCCGCAAGGTGGTAACCTGTATTTTATTTTTATTGCTAAAATGAATAGCATAAAGGAATACCTTGATTTACAATACGGAGTACTGGAAGCCATTCAAAAAAGCGGCGCCGCCCTCAGCCACCATCATGGGGTGGGAAAACAATCCTCACCCTGGTTGGAAGACCAGATCGGCACCGCGCAAATGGATGTCATCCGCACCTTGAAAGCACATTTTGATCCGCACAATATTATGAATCCCGGCGGCACACTCGGCCTGGATATGAGCCCGGAGCAACGCGAGAGACGCTGGAGCAAAAACCTGGAGGATTGACATGGCACCTGAACAATTACTTGCAATCGACGCTGGAACACAATCAGTACGTGCCTTGATCTTTGATTTACGCGGCAATTTGATCGCCAAGAACCGCGTAGTCATCGAGCCTTACTTCTCCACTGCTCCTGGTCTGGCTGAACAGGATCCACAGGTGTTTTGGGACGCGGTCTGCCAGGCCTGCCAGGGATTATGGAAACAACCCAACGTGGATAAATCCGCCATCGCGGGTGTGGCTGTCACCACGCAGCGTTCGACCATGATCAACGTGGATAAAGAGGGCAACCCTCTGCGCCCTGCCATTCATTGGCTTGACCAACGCCGCACACCCGGTTTAAAACCGGTTGGAGGTCTTTGGGGTCTTCTGTTCAGCCTGGCCGGCATGCGCGAAACTGTTGCCTATTTGCAGGCTGAAGCGGATTCGAACTGGCTGCAATTAAACCAACCCGAGGTATGGAATAAAACATACAAGTACATCATGCTTTCGGGATACCTGAACTTCAAACTGACAGGACTTTTTAAAGATTCCGTTGGTTCCCAGGTGGCATACATACCTTTTGACTATAAATCGCAACAGTGGAGCGCCAAATCTGACTGGAAATGGCAGGCCGTCCCGGTCAACCCCTCCATGTTGGTGGATCTGGTGCCCCCCGCCGGGCAAATGGGCGTCATTACCGCGGATGCGGCCGCCGCCACCGGCATCCCTGTGAATCTGCCTGTCATTGCCGCCGCTGCTGACAAAGCCTGTGAGGTGATTGGCGCCGGTTGTGTGGACCCAAGCGTGGCCTGCCTGTCTTACGGCACCACCGCCACCATCAACACCACACACAAGAAATACGTTGAAGTCATTCCGCTGATCCCCCCCTACCCTTCCGCGGTTCCCAATGCTTACGCGCTTGAAATTCAGATCTACCGCGGTTATTGGATGGTCTCGTGGTTCAAACGTGAGTTTGGCCAAAACGAAGAACGGCTTGCCAAGCAGCGCGGCGTCGAAGCCGAGGAGTTGTTTGATGACCTGGTGAACTCCGTTCCCGCTGGCTCACTCGGTCTGACCTTGCAACCCTACTGGTCACCTGGCCTGAAAGTGCCCGGACCTGAAGCCAAAGGCGCCATCATCGGCTTTGGCGATGTGCACACCCGCTCCCACATGTACCGCTCCATATTGGAAGGGCTGGCCTATGCTCTGCGTGAAGGCGCCGAACGCACCGTGAAGCGCACGCACACTCCCATCACCCAGGTACGCGTGGCGGGTGGTGGCAGTCAGAGCAAAGCCGCCATGCAGCTCACCGCAGATATCTTCGGCTTGCCGACCACTAATCCGCATGTGTACGAAGCCAGTGGCTTGGGCGCCGCCATGGATGCAGCCGTCGGATTGAAGCTGCACCCCGATTTTGAAACCGCCGTCAAAGAGATGACCCGGGTCAGCGCCACCTATGAACCCATCGCTGAGAACCATAAAATATACGATGAGCTGTATAACAAGGTCTATCTAAAAATGTACAGCCGTTTGAAACCGCTTTATGACGAGATCCGCAACATTACCGGCTACCCGCCTAAGAACTGACCATACTATTTACAGATCGGAAAAATCCATGAAAGACTATGACGTCATCATCATCGGTGGAGGGGTGGTGGGGTGTATGACCGCACGCGCCCTCTCGCGATATGATCTGAAAACCCTGCTCATCGAACGCGAATCAGATATCGGCATGGGCGCCAGTTCGGCGAATTCAGCCATTGTACATGCCGGGCATGATCCTTTTCCAGGATCCTTGAAAGCCGAGATGAACCGCCTGGCCAACCCCATGTGGGATCAGATTAGTCAAGAATTGGGTATCCCTTTCAGGCGCAGCGGTGCTTATATCGTGGCCATTGGCGAACAGGAATTTGGCTGCCTGACCCCTTTGAAGGACCGCTCTCAAAGAAATGGCGTCAAAGCCGAGATCATCAGTGCGGATGAAATGCGCCAACGCGAACCCCTGGTAAACCCTGCGACCACGGGAGCCTTGTTCACTCCTTCAGCCGGCATGGTCGATCCGTTTGCCGCCTGTGTGGCTTCCATCGAAAACGCCATCACAAACGGGGTGGATGTGCTCACCGAAACCGAATTCACGGGTTTCATCCTGGACGGGCGCAAGGTAAGTGGTATTCATACCAACCGCGGTGATTTCGCGTGCCGCTGGGTGATCAATGCCGCGGGCACTTATTCAGATCAGGTGATGCACGCTGCCGAGGTCAGACAGGATTTCAAGATCAATCCGCGCCGCGGAGAGTATTACCTGCTGGATAAATCCGAGATCGTCATGAACAACATCCTCTTTCCGGTCCCCAGCGAGGTCAGCAAAGGCATTTTGGTATTGGGCAGTACTCACGGCAACGTGTTGGTAGGTCCAAATTCTCAGAAAACCAACGACAAAGAAAACAAAGCCGTCACCCCCGAAGGACTGAACGAGATCTGGCAGGGGGCGCAAAAACTGGTGCCCTCCATCAGCCCCAGAATGATCATCGCGGTCTTTGCCGGGCTGCGCGCTTCTGGCAATGCCGCCTGCCTAAACCCTGAAGTGGATTATTCTCATGATTTTGTCATCGAGGTCGCCAAAGAGGTTTCCGGCTTGATCAATCTGGCAGGAATTGAATCCCCAGGGCTCACGGCAGCTCCAGCCATCGCACAGAGGGTGACTGAATTGTTGCAAGCCTCAGGTGAAAAACTGTCCGAGAAGAAAAATTGGAATCCGGTTCGCGTCGCACGGCCGCGCTTTAATCACCTGACCAGGTCAGAACAAGCCGCCCTGGTAGCCGGGGATCCCCGTTACGGACGCATCGTCTGCCGCTGCGAGATGATCACCGAAGGCGAAATCGTGGCCGAAATACACGCTCCCCTGCCCGCCAAAACCTATGACGCCATCAAACGCCGTACCTGGCTTGGCACCGGGCGCTGCCTTGGATCATTTGACATGCCGCGTGTGGTGGAGCTGCTTTCGCGCGAGTTGAACATCCCACTGCAGGAAGTCAGTAAAAAAGGCCCAGGCTCTGAATTCCTTTACCGTGCCACCAAAGAAGTGGAGGCTTGAGATGAGCTTCAAGGATAAATATGATGTGGTGGTGGTTGGTTCAGGCCCAGGCGGCCTGGCGGCTGCCATCTCAGCCAAGAAGAACGGCGCGCAGAACGTGCTCATCATTGAACGTGACGTCGAACCGGGGGGTATTTTGTTGCAATGCATCCATAACGGTTTCGGCGTGGAGACCTTTAAACAAGACCTTCCCGGACCATCATATGCCCAGCGCTTCATCAATGAAGCTATGCAGGTGGGCGTCGACTTTTTGCTCGATACCATGGTACTTGAGATCACCCGCGATCATCGCATCACCGCCACCAGCAAACGTTACGGATTTCTGACCATTCAGGCCAGAGCCGTGGTGCTGGCCATGGGCTGCCGTGAACGCACGCGAGCCCAGGTGCGTTTGCCCGGCACCCGTCCTGCAGGGGTTTTTACCGCCGGCACCGCCCAACGCTGGGTGAATGTGGAAGGCTTTATGCCCGGTAAGAACTTTGTCATCTTAGGTTCGGGCGACATTGGCATGATCATGGCGCGCCGTCTGACCTTTGAAGGCGCCAAAGTGGAACGTGTGCTCGAAGTGATGCCTTACCTTTCAGGCCTGACCCGCAATTACGTGCAGTGCTTGATGGATTTCAATATTGAGTTACAGCTTCAACATACCGTCAAGAACATCATCGGTAAGAAACGCGTGGAAGCCATTGAATCAGTGGCAGTGGATGAGAAATGGAATTACATCCCGGGCACCGAAGAGATCATCCCCTGCGACACGCTGCTGCTCTCCGTGGGATTGATCCCCGAGAATGAACTCTCCAAACAGGTGGGCGTATTGATCGACCCCATTACTGCCGGGCCTTACGTGAATGATGGTTTTGAGACCAACATCCCCGGTGTGTTTTCTGCGGGCAACGTGGTGCACGTTTACGACCTGGTGGATTGGGTCACCGAAGCTGGTCTGATCGCCGGTAAGTCTGCCGCCCGATTGGTGCAACAAGGCACACCCACATCAGTCAAATCCGTACCAGTGAAAGCAGGTGAGAACGTGCGCTATGTGGTTCCTCACACGCTCGACCCTGACCATCTGGCGGAGGGTGAGATCCGCGTTCAAATGCGGGTGAAACAACCCATAGAAGCCCCCGTCTGGGTGGAGGTTCGCAGCGGTGAGAGTTTGCTGACCCGCAAGGGTGAACCATATGCCAGACCGGGTGAGATGGTCACCATCCCGCTCAAACCCGACCTGCTGGATGAAGTGAAAGCTGCCAGTGAATTAACCGTTGCGATCGTGAAAAGGTAGGATCCCATGCCAACCATTGATGAAAAAGTCATCTGTGTCACCTGCCCCAAGGGCTGCACCCTGTGGGTCAAGCGGGACGGGAAGACCGTATTGGATGTTACGGGCAACGGTTGCAAACGCGGCCCCACCTATGCGCAACAGGAACTTGCTGATCCCCGCCGCATGGTGGCCAGTTCGGTTCGTCTCAAGGGCAGCCTGCATCCCCTGCTGCCGGTTTACACCTCGGCACCCTTTCCAAAACCGCGCATCCCTGAATTACTCAAATTACTGCGCGAGATTGAGGTCGAGTCCCCCGTCAGCATGGACCAGGTACTGGTGGAAAACGCCCTGGGAACTGGCGTTAACATTTGCGCCAGCCGGAGCATGAACCCTGTAGATTGATCCTCCAAAACAATACTTAGCCTTCACCTGTGTGATCCTTTTTTAAAAGATAACAACAAGATGAAGGTTTTTAATTTTGACGAATTTTTCTTTTATACTAGAATAGTGATTACCAATTCAATCATCAAATTGCACATTGAGGATGCAAATGAAAAATGCGCTGAAATGGATCATCGGAATCGTGTTGTTGTTGGGCATGACCGCGGGTTCCTATTTTTTGGCAACCGCCCAGATCGCCTCCAATTTCAATTATCGCTCACAGATCAAAGACAATCCACCTGCCCCTGGAGAAGCCCTCGGAGAACCCTCCACCGAGCGCCTGGTGATCGTACTGATAGATGCTCTGCGCTATGACACCTCGCTCAAAACCGAGGTCATGCCTACTCTCAATATGTTACGAGAACAAGGGGCTTCTGCATTAATGCACAGCCAGCCTCCTTCATTCTCTGAACCCGGCTATTCCACCATCCTGACTGGTGCCTGGCCTGAAATCAATGACGGTCCGGTCTTTAACCTGGAGTACGGCGAGATCCCCACCTTTACCCAGGATAATCTTTTCAGCGCCGCCCACCGTAAGGGCATCCACACCGCCATTTCTGGCTATTACTGGTTTGAAGAATTGGTACCCCAAGACGCGGTGGATCTCAAGTTTTACACTCCAGGAGAAGACAACGCGGCAGATATTGAAGTAATGAAAGCCGCCCTGCCCTGGCTGGTCAACAACCAGACCCAATTCGTGCTCATCCACCTCGATCAGGTGGATTACGCCGGTCACCATGAAGGTGGTGCACAATCCCCCAATTGGGACGCGGCCGCCAAACGCACGGATGACATGCTGGCAGAGATCGTGGCCACTCTTGATTTTTCAATAGACACCCTGGTCATTTTAAGTGATCACGGTCAGATCAATGCCGGCGGCCATGGTGGTCAAGACCCGATTGTGTTACTCGAACCATTTGTGATGGTCGGAGCAGGCGTTATTCCGGGTCAGTATCCCGACATCCAAATGGTGGATGTGGCGCCGACCATGGCAGCTCTTTTAGGCCTCAATTTACCGGCTTCCACTCAAGGCAGCGTCCAGACAGCAATGCTTGATCTGCCCGTGGAAATGCTCGCCACCCTGCCGGATGCAACCAGTGAACAACAGTTGGGTTTGTTGAATGCTTATTCTACTTCGCTAAACAAGAATGAAGCGGCTTTGAAAATGCTTCCATCCAACTCGGTGGCAGATGTTCAAGCCGTGATCCAAAAACTGAGGGCGAACCGCCAGTTTGGTGAGCGTACGCTGCGTGCCATTCCCAGCGCGCTGCTTCTGGCGGTTGCCACGGCTTTGTTGATTCGACAACGCAAAAACGGATCACTTTCGTGGATCATCGGAGGATTGCTCTTTGCCTTATTGTTCAACCTCAGATACGCCGTTTTGGACAAGAGAGCTTATTCCCTCAGTTCCATCATCAGCCAAAACGAACTGATCATTTACATCGCCACCACTTCCGCCGTGGCGCTGATCATCGCCTGGTTGATCATCAACTTGTACAACAAAACTTTCAGCGGCAAACCCGGCGAAAACGGCTTAAAAACCCTTTGGTTGGGCTATACCACCATCCTGATCTGTGGTTTACCTGTGCTCGTAAGTTTCTTCCTCAACGGGCCGTTGGTCGCCTGGACGCTTCCCGATTATCTGACCAGTTTTCTGGCCTTGATCGGCTTGATCCAGATTTTGGTTATTGCCTTATTGACTCCCATCCTGGCAGGTTTTACGGCTCTGATCACCCGGCTAGGTAGAAAGAAATCACAATAACAAGAGGATGCGATGATAAAAACTAAAGGCGCCTGGTTCGTTGATGATACCGATCGAATTGTGATGCTGCGTGGAGTCAATTTGGGGGGCAGCAGCAAGGTTCCCACCCGACCAAACGGTGCCACCTGGAACCCCGAAGGCTTTTTCGATCATCAAAACGTTACCTTTGTGGGCAGACCTTTCCCGCTCGCCGAAGCGGATGAACATTTCGGCCGCCTGAAACAATGGGGCTTCAACTGTCTGCGGTTTTTGATCACCTGGGAGGCTGTGGAACACGCCGGCCCGGGCATCTACGACGAAGAATATCTCGATTACCTCCATGAAATTCTACAAAAAGCCGGAGATTACGGTTTCTTTGTTTTCATCGATCCGCATCAAGATGTATACTCTCGTTTTTCGGGTGGAGACGGCGCCCCGGGTTGGACGCTGGAAGCCGCCGGGTTCGACATCCGCAATTTCAAAGAGACCGGTGCCGCCATTGTCCATCAAACTCACGGGGATCCATTCCCGCGCATGGTTTGGCCTACCAACGCCTGGAAGCTGGCTGCCGCCACCATGTTCACACTCTTTTTCGCGGGCAATGATTTTGCGCCAAAAACAAAAGTCGATGGTATGCCCATCCAGGATTACTTGCAGCAGCATTACTTCAATGCCATGCAGAAGGTGGCACAAAAGGTCAAAGACTTGAAATGCGTCATCGGCTTTGACACGCTGAATGAACCCCAACGCGGATATGTGGGGTTGAAAGATTTGCGCCCTTTGTACGGCATGATGGATATTGGGATTGTTCCCACTCCCTGGGAATCTATCCAATTGGGGGCGGGTTACACACGCAAGGTGAAACATTTGGAAAGAGACGTGCTGGGCACCTGGTTTAAAGGTTGGGTAACATTGAACGCTGAAAAGAAATCCGCCTGGCTGCCTGGACGCGAGTGCGTATGGAAAGAGAACGGTGTCTGGGATCTGGATGCTCAAGGTGAACCCGTTTTACTCAAACCGGATCATTTTCATAAGGTTAATGGCAAGGAAGCCAATTTCTTACAGGATTATCTATTGCCCTTCATCAAGAAAATGATGGCTGCGATACGAGAGGTAAAACCTGATTGGATCATTTTCGTAGAGGGAGAGGTAAACAATTATCCACCCTATTGGAGCGAAGCCGCCCACGAAAACGTGACCAACGCCGCCCACTGGTATGATGGTCCATTGCTGTACTTGAAAAAGTATCTTTCCTTTGTGGGCTTTAATGAGATCACACAACAGGTCATCATAGGCAAGAAAAAAGTGGATGCCGCCTACAAGGCGCAATTGGCGGAATTAAAGCAGCTTACTACAGAGCGAATGGGCAGCATTCCCATTTTGGTGGGTGAGTTTGGCATCCCGTATGACCTCGACAAAAAGAAGGCTTTTAGAACCGGTGATTTCAAAGACCATGACAAGGCCATGAATCGCAGCATGGTCAATATGGAATCCAACCTTCTCAGTTACACCATCTGGAACTACGCCTCTGATAACAGCAACGAACGCGGCGACTTGTGGAATGACGAAGACCTTTCCATTTTCAGCCGCGACCAGCAAACGGATACTTCAGATCTGAACTCAGGCGGACGCGCCTTGAAAGCCGTCATACGTCCATTTCCCATGGCTTTGGCTGGCGAGCCGCTCAAATCGGAATTCGATCCGTTTACAGGCATGTATCAATTGGAATTTGTTGGAAATACGGCGATTACTGCACCAAGTGAACTTTTCCTCCCAGCTTATCATTATCCTCAAGGAGCGGAAATTCAGCTTTCAGATGGCCGGGTTGAAGTAGATGCCTCCCAACAAAAAATAAAGTATTATCCCGGTGATCAACAAAGACATACCTTGACGCTCAAACCAAAAAGCGCCTGAACGAAAAGAGTTGTTAACCCCATCTCTAAAGCGAATTTGCCCTCTGCCCTGAATAACATCCTTCAGGGCAGATTGATAACTTCAACTACAGAAAAAAAATCAACAAAAACCTTGTTTAAATCACGAAGGTAGCATTCTTTGCCATACCCACTTACTTCCACTTTTTTTTGCCTGAATGAGAACTACTACTTCGTTTATACTTTTCCTCACTCGATATTTATGATATACCATATCGATAATTAATCTCTTTTCAGGATTCATCATGAGCGAAAGCCTGCAGACTGCCGATGAAATCATCTTTTCTCTGCGCTCACGCGCAGATCCTGCCACGCATGCCAGCCAGACTCGTTATGGCATTCGGGGTAAAGAACGTTTGGGTATCTCCTTGTATGAATTACGGAGAATGTCCAAAGGGATCAAAAATCATGATCTGGCGCAAGAACTTTGGCAAAGCGGCATCCATGAGGCTCGCATGCTGGCCTCCATGATCGATGAACCTGAGAAAGCGTCATTGGCACAGTTGGAAGCCTGGGTGGTCGAATTCGATTCGTGGGATATTTGTGATATCGTCTCTGACGAATTATTCATCCACACGCCGGATATGATTCAGGTGATCCCATGTTGGGCGATTCGCGAAGAAGAATTCGTAAAACGGGCTGCCTTCGCCATGATCGCCGCCTTGGTGGTGCACCGCAAAGACATCCCCGACGAAGTGGTTCGTGGGTACTTTCCGCTTATCGAGACTGCCGCCTCAGACGATCGCAATTTCGTAAAAAAAGCAGTTAATTGGGCTCTGCGGAATATTGGCAAATGGAAACCCTCTCTGCGTTCAGAAGCGATCGCTTGTGCAAATCGTTTATTAGTGAATGAAGCAGCTTCTGCGCGTTGGATCGCAAAAGATGCCATCAAGGAATTTAATCTAAAATTTGGAGGTAACAATGAAGACTGAGGTCAAATTCAAAGATCGTTTGAAGTATGCAGTGGATAATACCTTTTCAAAAGGTTCAGGCGCACTTATTCTTTGGTTAGGGATTTTATCTGTCATCATCATTAGCGCTATTGCCCTGTTATTAACCCTGGTGAAAATCGTGCCGGGCGGAGAATCGGAACCTTTAAATTTCTTTGAGGCTTTTTGGCGGGGTCTGATGCGCACCCTCGATGCCGGAACCATGGGCGCCGATGAGGGTTGGGTCTATCGAATCATCATGTTCGTGGTTACACTGGGCGGCGTGTTTGTCATCAGCACTTTGATCGGTATCTTGACCTCGGCGGTCGAAGGCAAACTGGATGAACTCCGCAAGGGGCGTTCCCGCCTGCTTGAACAAAATCACACCGTTATTCTGGGTTGGACCGAACAAATCTACACCATCGTCCCTGAACTGGTGGAGGCCAATTCCAATCTGAAATCAGCTTGCATCGCGATAATGAGCGAAAAAGACAAAGTAGAAATGGAAGACGCCCTCAACGACCGGGTTGGGAAAACCGGCACCACACGCATCGTTTGCCGCAACGGCAACCCCATGGACATCAATGATCTCAGTATTATCTCATTGAATTCCGCCCGTTCCATCATTGTTCTCTCCCCTGAAGGTAGTCAGGATCCGGATGCCGAGGTGATCAAGGTTATTCTGGCCATTACCAATCATCCAGACCGCAAAACCTCTCCGTTTCATATCATCGCTGAGATCCGTGACGTGCGCAACTCAGACGTGGCCAAAATTGTCGGCAAGGATGAATTGGAACTGATCCAAACCGGTGAGATCGTATCCCGCATCATCGCCCAAACCTGCCGGCAATCAGGTCTTTCAGTGGTTTACACTGAGCTCATGGACTTCGGTGGTGATGAGATCTATTTGAAAAAGTTCCCTACACTAACGCAAAAAACTTACGGCGATATTCTCAATTCCTTCAACAAAAACGTAGTCATGGGGATTGTGAAAGACGGCCAGGCTGCCCAATTAAACCCCGCAATGGATACTGTGCTGACTGATCAGGATTCCTTGGTGATCATCGCCGAGGATGACGACAAGATCCTATTGGATGGCAAAGCAAGCCTGAATGCGGAAGCAATCTTAAAAACACCCCTGCCAGCCATGAAGGCAGAAAAAACCCTGCTGATGGGTTGGAACTGGAAAGCGCCGACCATCATCCGCGAATTGGATCATTATGTGCCAGCCGGTTCAAGCATCAGTGTGGTTGCTTCAGGCGATGGCATCGATAAGAAACTCAGCGCCATCTCACGAGAACTTGAGAACCTAAAACTTACCTTTATTGATGGTGACATCACCGATCGTAAACAACTGGAATCCCTTAGGCTAGAGACCTACGACCATATCGTGTTACTTTGCTATTCAGATGATCTGGATGTGCAAAAAGCGGATGCCCGCACCATGATCACCTTGCTGCACTTGAGAGATATCTCCGAGAAGAAGAATGAAGATTTCTCGATCGTAAGCGAGATGCTTGATATTCGCAACCGCAACCTGGCAGAGGTCTCACAAGCCGACGATTTCATCGTCAGTGATAAATTGATCAGTTTGATGATGGCGCAGGTTTCAGAAAACAAACAATTGAATACCGTTTTCCAGGATATTTTTGATCCAGATGGTTCCGAGATCTACTTGAAACCCATCCATGCTTACGTCTCCACCAGTCAACCAGTGAACTTCTACACGATTGTGGAAGCTGCCAGACTACGCAACGAGACAGCCATCGGATATCGTTTGATGGCTGACGCGAGAAAAGCAGATTTATCCTATGGGGTTCATTTGAACCCTGATAAATCAAAAGAAGTACAATTTGGCGAAAACGACAAGATCATCGTGTTAGCCAACGACTAATGACTGAACCGAATCGCGAAGCACCCATTCTGGAGTTTGATGAGGATCGGGCAGCCATATTGCTGCCTGATCCATATCGTTTTGCAAAAAAAGGTCCCATCCCCAATCGGGGCGTTTTGTGTTTCTTTTACGATGTGATCAAGGATCTGGTGGATGCCGGGGAACTGACACAACTGGGGGACCTGCACTCAGAAATGGGGGCGCACCCGGTGTATCGTTACGACAAATTGGGTAAACCGGTTGTGGTGTTTCATCCAGGTGTGGGTGCCCCGCTCGCGGCTGCTTTTCTGGAAGAATTGATCGCTGTGGGCGTCACCAAATACATTGCCTGCGGTGGCTGCGGAGTGATCAACAAAGAGATCGCGGCCGGCCACCCGGTGATCCTCACCTCGGCGGTCAGAGATGAAGGCACTTCATATCATTACATTCCGCCAAGCCGAGAAGTAAAACCGCATGAAAAAGCAATAGCGGCGCTTGAAAAAGTCTTCAAGGAATCACAGCTCGAGTATCGTCTGGGCAAAACCTGGACCACCGATGCCATTTATCGCGAAACCCGTGGAAGGCGAAAGCTCAGACTTGATGAAGGTTGCGAGGTTGTTGAGATGGAAGCCGCTGCCTTCTTTGCCGTTGCGCAGTTCCGTGAGATCGTCTTCGGGCAGGTGGTTTACGGCGGCGACCTGGTCATCCCAGAAGGCTGGGATGGACGCGCGTGGCATAAACGCGGAGATGACCGCCGTCTGATGTTTGAGATGGCCGTCAAAGCCGTCTTGGAGTTGTAAAACTAAAAATAGTTTGTTTGTAGAGGCTGTCCCATAAGTAGGGGCAATTCATGAATTGCCCCTACTATTTTTATTAATTATTACGCAGCACCCGTTATCTGATTGGCCGCGATCACTCCTGAGGCCATTACCGTCGGCACCCCCCCGCCCGGATGGGTGGAAGCGCCGGTCAGGTATAGATTCTTGATCGACTTCGATTTGGAAGCCGGCCTGAAAACCGTCTGTGCAGATAGATCCTGCTGGAAACAATAGAAAGCGCCACCAGGATTTTGCAACCTGCGCTCAAAATCAAGCGGTGTGGAAACGGTCATATTCTGAACATGATCTTTCAATCCGGGGATGATGCGCTCAGAAAGATAATCCACCAGGCTTTCGCTAAATTCTTCCTTGACGTCATCCCAGGTTTGCCCTGCCAGTTTTGAGGGACCCTGGAAATCGAGAGCCACAATATGATGCCCCTTTGGTGCGATACTTGGATCAGTTTTGGTTGGGCAGCAGATCAATCCAAATTGTTCCTGTGGCGTGGGCAAATAGCCTTTGCGGTACTTGTTCCACCAGAAAGAGTTGATCTCTTCCACATCCCGCGTCACCAGTGTGTGATGAGCGTCCAACGGTGGGTCATAATCCACGCCCAGGCAGATGTAGGGGGTCGATTTGGACAAATTGTAGCTTTTGATTCCCCGTTTAACGATACCTGAAAGATGTTCTTCGCCAACCATGTCAAGATAAAGCTTGCGAGCGTTGATATTGGAGATCACGATCTCCGCGGTGATCTTTTGCCCATCCTTGAGCTGCACACCGTATGCCTTGCGGTTCTGGTCCACCAACACCTTCGCTACAGGAGCGTTGACTCTTACCTGCAAGCCTGATTTTTCTCCAAGACGCTGAAGAGCCTCTGGGATTTTGATCATGCCGCCGCGCGGGTAGTAGATGCCCTTGTGTTCCATGTAAGGGATGATGGCAAACAAACCAACGGCCTGTTCGGGCGAATGTCCGCAGTAGAAGGACTGGTAAGCCATACTCTGTTTGATCTTGGGATTCTTGAAGTACTTGTTCAACACATCGTTGTAAGTCATGGCAAAAAAACTGCCGTATTTTGACATGGCAGGGATTTGTTTAAAAGCCTTGAGCATATCACCAAGAGTATTCATGGGCATGGAGAAGAAATCCAAGCCACGGCCTTCTATAAAGCCTTCGAACTTTTTCGCGTATTCCAGAAAGTTCTTCTTATCCTCCGGAGAAATCTTGCCAATCTCATCAGCCGCTCCTTCCACCGACATGGGGATGGTCAAACGGGTATTGTCGGGGAAGATCACCGAATAGATCGGGTCGCACTGGATGAGGTCAACTTCCTTCATGAAAGAAGTGCCAAATTCGGCGAAAGTCTTTTCGATAATGGGGATCATTTCAACTACAGAAGCCCCGATGTCATATTTATAACCATTGACCTCATAAGTAGAACAACAACCGCCGATCTGCCCGCTTTGCTCAAGCACCAGCACCTTTTTTCCGCGATTGGATAAGATCGCTCCGGCTGTCAGCCCTCCCAGGCCGGCACCTATTACCACAACATCATAGTCTGCCATGTGTTCCTCCCTAAACAAAATAACGCGCGATTAATGACGGAAGCTGCTGTAAAAAATAACTGAGATAGCGTTTTTTGGATTTTGGCAGGCACAGGATGATTATGGCGATCAGGGCGATTACCCCCAATACAATCCATAACCACAACAAATTGTGTTTCATATTCCCTCCGATTTGATTGTGATTTGCAATGACCTAGGTTAAGCGTAGCGAAAAGAAGTCATGAAATCAATAACAGATGGCATGATTTTTATAGGATTTATCGTATAAAATAGCAATTTTGTCATATGTATTGCGCTTCACGCAACACATCATCATGAACAAGACAAACAGGTGATTACTTATCTATTCCAACGAAAAGTAAAATACTGCCCCTCTATCCACTTCAGCATTAGCCCAAACTGCACCCCCATGCCGGCTGATGATGCGTTTTACCAGAGCCAATCCCACTCCCGTCCCTGAAAACTCTTTATCCGTGTGAAGGCGTTGAAAAGGATCAAAGATTCTGCTGCTAAATTTCATGTCAAAACCCGCACCATTATCGCGGATATAATAAACAGTTTTATACTCTTGTTCCATTGATCCCATTTCAATGATTGCGTGTTCTGTCTTGCTGGTGAATTTCCAGGCATTGTCAATCAAGTTCTTCAAGACGATGCGCATCAAGGGTTCATCCGCGCGCGCTAACATACGTTCTGGCATGACAATTTCTACTTTACGGTCTGGGAATTCAGTTCGTAAATCATCAAAAATTCCTGTCGCCACTTCGCGAAGATCAACCTCACTAATTTGAAGATTTCCTCTGGTCACCCTGGATAGGCGCAACAAGTTCTCAATCAGCTGGCTCATCTGCTGGGTCGCCAGAATGATCTTCTCCAAATAATCCTGGGCAGTGGCATCCAGATGGTCAGCATAATCTTCTTTTAACAAACTGCTGAAACTGTTAATATGTCGAAGCGGAGCGCGCAGATCATGAGAAACGGAATACGAGAACGATTCCAGTTCGAGGTTCAGTTGTTGAATCTGATCTTGAATTGTTTTTTGAAGGGTGATGTCAACACTAAAAATGAGAATACCAATGACTTCCCCAAATAGATCTCGCAATGGAATTTTATTGGTATCCAGGCATAACAAATTGCCATCTTTATCTCGAATGTTTTCTTGTATGTGATACTCAGGATGACCGCTCGTCAGAACGGCTGTGCTTGATGCCTTTTGAGCTTCTCTGATCTCCTCAGACTCGATGAAATCAAAATCGGATTTTCCGATGACCTCCTCAGGCGACTGCAGGTTGAATAGGTTCGCGAAGGCTTGATTGCACCCCAGATAACGCAAGTCTTTATCTTTCCAGCGAATATAAGAAGGTGAAGTATCTAAAATGTTTTGCAAAAAATTTCGAGATGCCCGGTTCTCTTCCATGGCCTGGATAAGTTGCTGTTCAGCACGTTTTCTCTCAGTAATATCCCGTGAAATTCCGACCAAACCGATCACTTGTTTTTGATCGTTGTATAAAGGAACTTTTGAAGTGAGGATGCAGTACTCTTGACCGTCAACCGCAATGAGTGGTTCTTCCTGGTTGATCAAGCTTTGCCCTGTCTCCATGACCATTCGATCATCAGCCTGGTACTGGGCAGCAAGCGCTGGTGGAAAATAATCATCATCACTCTTTCCGACCAAGGATTCAGGGTCAGAGACACCCATTTTTTGTGCATCACTTTTATTATTGAGGATGAACCGGCATTGCCTGTCACGCACAAAGATCTGATCCGGGATGATATCGATGATGGTTCGAATCAGACGCCGCTCTTGTTTTAATTCCTCTTTAGTCTGTACCAGTTCAGAGATGTCAAAACCCATCCCAATTAATCCAACAATACTCCCACTGCCATCTTTTATGGGTAGTTTGCGATACGAGATGATTAACGATTGCCCAAGATGATCAATGCGTTCAATGATCTCAACCGAAGGTTCAGAAGCCGAAAGGATCCTTTGATCTTCAGAATGATACCTCTCTGCCTTGCTTTGCTCAACAAGTTCGAAATCCGATCGGCCAAGGATTTGCTCTGGTGTTGTACCGATCAAATCACAATAAGCTTGATTGGCGTTAAGATATGAGCCTTTTAGATCTTTTATGAAATAGATTACCGGTATCTGTTTTGAAATTTTCTCAATCTCAACAGATTGGTGGTTGAAAACCTCACTCGAAAGAATACCCGCGCTGGGCTTTTCCTGGTGTCCTTCTTGCGCGATCAATTTTTCCAGTTCGGCTTTTCGTCGTTTCAGAGTGGCCAGTTCTTCCAACCATTCGATGCGCCGCTTGTCATTGTCCATTTTTGCCTGACTCTTATCACTTAATAATTGAGAGACCACTAATTTGCTTGTCAGTTAAAAGTTAAATCACTGATAAATAATCCATCGCCTCAAAAGTTCTCATGCGTAAACCTTGCGGTCATTTAATTGTAACAGTTATGGAATTAAATCCAAATGACAAAACGCCTAACATTATCCCCCTTTTCAATCATTATCATTTCTTTCGGATTTTGCTTAACACTTGGACCTGTTCAACAGCGTGATAAGAAGATCGCACCAGGGGTGCGCTCTCAACCCACTTGAATCCAATTTCCAGGCCAAATTGCTTGAGTTCGGCAAACTCTTCAAGAGTGTAATATTTGGCAATCGGCAGATGCTGGCGGCTGGGTTGAAGATACTGGCCGATGGTTAGAATATCCACCTGCCAGGTGCGCAAATCACGCATCACCTGCTTCACTTCATCCAGGGTTTCTCCCAAACCAAGCATGATTCCTGATTTGGTTAAGACCTCTTCATCCATGGATTTCGCGTTTCTCAAAACGGCTTCTGACCATTCATAATGATCCTGTGGTTGAACCATTTTGAACAAAGAGGGAACGGTTTCTATGTTGTGATTCAAGATCTCAGGCCGTTCATCCATGACCATTTTCAAGGCAGCCAGGTTGCCTTTAAAATCAGGGATCAACACCTCCACCGAGCACCCCGGCGCCAGCTCACGAATTCTGCGGATGATGGCACCAAAAATAGGGGCGCCGCCATCCAAGCGGTCATCACGGTTGACAGAAGTGATCACGGCATGCTTTAATCCCATGGCTTTGACTGCCTGTGCGACACGCTCAGGTTCTTCCCAATCCAGCTCGGCTGGTTTTCCGTGCTTGACATCGCAAAAACGGCAGGCACGCGTGCAAATATCTCCTAAAACCAAAAAGGTGGCTGTGCCGGATTGCCAGCACTCCCCCATGTTTGGACAGGCGGCTTCTTCACATACGGTATGCAGTTCTTTCTTTCTCATCAGGGATTGAAGCCAGGCGTAAGTGTCACCTCCTGGAGCTTGCACTTTAATCCATTCAGGGCGGCGTTGTGGTTTTGGAGATTGTTGTTGGGTGTTGAGGCGGTCACGGGTCGGGTTTGAGGGCATAAGATCTCCTGCCCGAATTATAACCTGACATCATACACAAAACCTTGTTAATCTTCGGTAATCAGTTTATACCCAACCCTGTCGAAGTTTCTGATTACGGTGGTTTTAGGATCAATTCTCGAAAATTCCTGCCTCAATAAATAGATCAGGTATTTCAAGCGATTGTGGGCAGAGATGGTATCTTCGCCCCAAATCTCATTTGTGATCTCATCATAGGTTAATACTCTGGGAGCGTTTTTTGCCAGCAATAACAATACTTCAAACATCCTGCCAGTGAGCTGAACGTGCTCCCCTTTATAAACGATCTCTTGAGTATCAAGGTCAAGGATCAAATCGATGGTAGAAAAACCCATCCGGGTGTTACGTTTTGAGCGGCTACTGCGTCTTAAGACCGTATTGACCCTTGCAACCACTTCTTCATGATTAAATGGCTTAGTAATGTAATCATCCATGCCCATTTCAAGCGCTTTCACAATAAAGTCAATTTGCCTGGAAGCTGAAAGAACGATGACGGGAACTTCTGAGAACATGCGAATTTGTTGGTAGGTTTGCCAGCCGTCCAACTCAGGCATCATGATATCGAGAATGATTAAATTAGGCCAAACGTCCCTGATCTTGGCGAGTGCATCTTTTCCATTCATAACCCCGCTTACATCAAATCCTTTTAATTGAAAAATCTGCTTTAAAAGGATGATGTTATCAGGTTCGTCATCAATCAATAAGATACGCGGACGCTCACTGGAAGTAATCGTGTCGAGATCAACACCTTCTTTTAAGTCTATCTGTTGAGATGACATAAAACCTATAATTCTCCCTTAGTTGATGCGCTGGCATCGTCTACATGATCACTTTAAAACAAAAAGGACTTGTTATAGTCCTCATTGTATCAGTTTGCTTGTTGATTTCAAGTTAATTGTGAGACTCATTCACAAGTGTTCAGCTTATATCCCAAACGATCAATGTTCTCAATTAGTTCCACATTCTCGTCAACTTTTAGGAATTCTTGCCGCAAAAGGTATATCAAGTATTTCAAACGATTACGAACCGAAGCTGAGTTTTCACCCCAAACCTTTTCGGTCAATTCCTGATAATTCACCACCTTGGGAGCGGATTTCGCCAGCAGGGCTAACACTTCGAACATTTTGCCCGTAAGTTGAATCACATGTCCTTTATAGGTCACTTCATACGTCTGAAGATCAATGATCAAATCAACACTCGGGAAAGAAAGGACGTTTAAGACGATCGGCTTATCTGCCCGACGTAAGACAGCATGCACACGAGCCGTGACTTCAGCGCTGTTAAAGGGCTTGGTAATGTAATCGTCCACCCCGCGTTGGAGTAAATTGACGATTTCTTCTTTTTGGTTTACCGCTGAAAGTACGATTACTGGAATGTCATTTACTTTGCGAATCGCATCCAGTGTTTGCCTTCCGTCCATCTCGGGCATCAGCAAATCCAGGATGATGATGGATGGATTGATATCATTAATTTTGCGAATGGCTTCTTTGCCGCTTAACGCCCCAGCCACATTAAAACCATCATTAATGAAAATATGCTTTAGCAGTGTGATGGTATCGGGTTCATCATCCACCACTAAGATCCTACGCCGGGCGATTGGTTCAAGCTCGTCGAGATCCACACCGCTGCCGGTTCGCAGCGCGTTGTCTTCGCTTGGTTTTAGGTTCGTTGCTATCATGTAATTCCTCCAAGTTGCGAAGGCAGTGATTTTACCTGTTTATTACCTGTGTACGTATGGTTTTTCGGTAAAAATTGTAAAATACGCATAAACAGTAACTTTGCAAGTAATCTATTAGTATTATAACAGTATAATTTTGGAATTCAAGTCATCTTGGAAAGTCACAACGATCAAAATTCGTTCATGATATACTTTTGATCAGAAAGGAAGGTGTAATTTGCTGGTATTAGTCTCCACCCCCATTGGAAATTTAGGCGACATTTCGCAACGAGCGCTGGCAGCGCTTGAATCTGCCGATGTGGTGGTTAGCGAAGATACCCGCAAAACAGGATTTCTGCTCTCACATTTTGAGATCAAGAAACCCCAACTCTCCTTCCGCGAAGACAACGAAACGCGCGCCCTGCCAAAAATCATGGAAATCCTGCGCTCCGGAAAGAATATCGCCCTGGTCACAGATGCCGGCACTCCCTCGATCTCAGACCCCGGGTTCATCCTGGTACGCAGCGCGCTGGCTGAAGGCCTCGAAGTGACCGCTGTCCCCGGGCCTACCGCCCTGGTGATGGCGTTGGTGCTCTCTGGGCTGCCCGTCCACAGCTTCACCTTTAGAGGATTTCCACCACGCAAAAGCGGACCGCGCAAACGCTGGTTGGAGATCGATAAAGATTCTCCGCATACTTTAATCTTTTACGAGAGCCCCTATCGTCTGATTTCCTTTTTACAGGACGCGCTGGAAGTCTACGGCGACCGCCGGGCTGTGATAGCCAACGACCTGACCAAGAAGTTCGAAACCCTCTTTAGAGGCCAGCTCAGCGAGCTGATCACTGAACTTCAAAAAATAGAGTTGAAAGGCGAGTTCTCGGTGGTGATCGGAAGCCCCGAAGCCTGATTTATCTGCCTATCAGGTTAAAACGGGTCTTTAAATCATAAAAGTCTTCATTCTCGGCACGCTTCAATTTCGCAACCACCCAATATGTAACAGGGGTCATCAAGGCTTCGATCGAGCATTTGAAGATGTAGTTGGATACCACCAGGGTCAAGAATAGACTCCACGGGAATACGCCCACCAAACAGGCCACCCCAATGAAAATAACCGAATCCACACCTTCGCCTGCCAGGGTGCTGCCAATGGTGCGCAGCCAAAGCCAACGACCTTTAGTGGCAACTTTTAACTTGGCCAGGATCACAGAGTTGACAAACTCCCCAGCCAGATAAGCGGCCAGGCTGGCCAGCACGATGCCGCCTGAGCTGACACCCCCCAGCACATTGTTAAATGCGGCTTGCCCGGTTTGCTCCTGCCAGGTGGCTTCGGCGGGCATGACGCGAACGAGCCACAAAACCAGGGAAGATAACGCCAGACAGCCAAAGCCCGTCCAGATCACACGGCGGGAGCGTTTAAAGCCATA
>CAYYRU010000011.1:3403-12755 GCA_964474095.1 uncultured Anaerolinea sp. | reverse complement strand
TTCACTACCAACTGGAAGAAGTATCAGGGGATGCCTGCAAAGCTCGCCTGATCTCCAAGAATCCATGCGACGGTGAGCCAGCCACCCGGTTAACCTTGATGATTGGCATGACGCAGCGCGAGAAATTCGAGTTGATCCTGCAGAAATGCACAGAGATCGGGGTCTCAGCGATCTCGCCATTCACCAGCAGCCGCACCCTGGTGCAGCGACCCCAAGACGCGGATGAGAAAGCTGCGCGCTGGATGAAGATCATCCAGGAAGCCGCGGAACAAAGCCACCGCGGAATGCTCCCCATGCTCCACCGCACTCAAAAGCTGGAGACTGCTCTCAATTCTTTGACTGATACAAAGGCTTTGAAATTGGTCTTGTGGGAAGAAGAGCTTGAGCAGGAGATAAAGGCTTGTTTAACCAGCTACACTGGTAGAGAAGTGATCCTCTTGATCGGTCCGGAAGGTGGTCTTTCACCGGTTGAAGTGGAATATGCCAAAGCCTGCGGGTTCAAGGCAGTCAGCCTCGGTAAACGTATCTTACGCATGGAAACCGCGGCCATGATCGCTGCGGGCCTGGTCATCTACGAATTGGGTTGACTCCTCCCAACTTCAACAACTTGATCATTTGCCCAACTGTCTCGCGGACAGGTTTTTCAATTTGCCAGACATCGCCCGACCGCGCCCAACGATACGGCCAGTGGAATCTACGACAACGCGAAAGTCAGAGGGGCTGTCGGAACGGTCTGCAAAATCAGGGATATCCTCCCCCATGCAAAACCGATTGAACAAGTCATCTTCCAAAGTGGTCAACACCCTGGCACAACCTGCCCCAAACCGGGTGACCCACTCTTGTGATGGGATGAATTGATCCCCCTCCCATTCACCCAACAACATGCCGGCAGACTGCACCGGTAGATCGCGAAAACGCTCCAAAAGCAGGCGTGGAAAAATGAACACGCGTTGATCGCGCCTGACTAAAACACGTCTTGATCGTTCAAGATCCTGCGCCAGGTCAAAACCAAACCGCGTGTCAAAATCCGCGGCAAAGGCAGCCGTCTCTTTGGAATTCAGCTCAAAGAACCCGGCGGCTTCCATGGAGTGTGTGGGGGGATCAACCTCTTTTAGCCCAAATTCGTCCGTTTTCTGAAGCAGGCAGGCAAAAAAGCCGGCAGTCTGCATCCGATGCGGCCATAACCTGACCACAGATCTCATGTCGTTCAGATAGGGCTGGTCGCCGACTCGTTGGATGCCAGGCGCAAGCGAAGGCAGTTTATTAGCCACATTAACCAATTTGACAGCACCCTTGAAGCGAGTCAAAACTGCATCCACTACGCCTTCATCTTCAGCGGGCAGCAGGGTGCAGGTGGAATAAACCACCTCCCCGCCCAGCTTGACCGCCTGCAGGGCGCTGGTCAATAATGCGGTCTGCCTTTGAGCCAACGCGCGGCTTTCTTTGTCAGTGACCGGTCGCGTTTCATGCGAATCGGCAGTGCGCAGTCCTTGCATGCTGCAAGGCGCGTCAATTAATGCACGGTCAAAAGTGTTGGCAAACCAGCCGCCCAGCTTTTCACCCGGGAAGCGCGTGACGGCGGTATTGGTAGCCCCCCAGTGTTGCAGTACCACTTTCAAAGCCTGAATGCGAGATGGACTGGAGTCGTTGGCGATCACCAATCCACGATCTCGCTGGCGTGCCACCAGGTGGGTGGTCTTGCCGCCCGGCGAGGCTGCCAGATCAAGCGTCAAATCCTCTTCAGAATCCATGAAGTTAAATAGTTCCACCGGCAACATGGAGGCTGCTTCCTGGATGTAGTAAGCGCCATTCTTATGTTCAAGGGTGGCACTCACAGCCACCGAAGCCGCATCCATCACCCGAAAACCTTCAGAGCAAAAGGGGATGGGCGCAAGTGACCAACCATAACGCCGCGCCAGACCCTGAGCACCGTCTGCGATCATCTTCAATGGGTTGAGACGAAAGGCTACTGGCAACGGCTTATCGACTTCCGACAACAAAGCGGCATATTCCGCTTCATCAAGCAGCGGTTTGAACTGCGCAAGCTGCGCGGCCATGAATTCGGCTGAGTTGATGGGTTGGGCGATGGATTTCTTTTTGCGCTTCATGTTTTCTACTTGTTGATCAAAAAAGCCAGTTCCCCGGGATATTCAAAGCGAGTGATCTGCCAGGACTTGCCCGAAACGAGTTCCTCGAAACGAGCTTCATAATTGCGCAGCATGCCCTTGGAACGTCCTCCCAGGCTGTGCGCCGGGAAGGAAACCAAAATATGTTCGGTCTGTAATCCATCCAACAACCTGCCGGCCGCGAACCGATCCACCTGATCCAGGCAGGGGATGGTTTTGAGCAGCAGTGCCAATTGGGCGTTCACAGGGGGCACTTGCATGGTGAGGTCGCATATGGCGGTGGAACCGCTTACATGGAAATGTTCGAAAAATGCCGCGAGAAAATCGGTCATGTCCTGGTAGATGTCACAGGCATAATATTCGATATTCTCCGTGACAGGCATCCAGGGCAGCGCCAGGGGATTCAAACCGCAAGCCAGGTCAAGGATGCTGTGGATGGGCGCCAGCGAGCCCAAGGCGCCATTAAAGAAAGCCGGTAGGATGGATTGCCTCTCGTTGGTCGAAGCGTGCATGGACATGAATTTTTGCAGGTCATGATGAGTCGTTGAATCATGCAGATCAACGGGTAAGTTTTTCAATTCTTCCATCCATTTGGCGTAAGGGATTGGTTTCTCCTGGTAAGCCGAGCCGATCTGATGCAATTTAGTGCGCGTCTCTTTAACAGCCTCTTTCAGGTTGCGGCGTTTGGCAAGTTCCTTTCGGCCAAGCTCACGCACCAGATCACTTGAAATGAAGCGATATTTCTCAGAGGACTGTACCAACCGCACCAACTCGTCCAGGCCATCTTCTTGTTGGGTGTCGCTCACGCGAACCTCCTTTGAATACGCTCACACAGCTGCACCATAAAGCGCAGATTGTGCAGGGTGGCCAGCCTGTAGAAAAGGGTGTCGCCCTGCTTGAACAAGTGATGAAGGTATCCACGGGAGTAATGGCGGCAGCAAGGGCAGTCACAGTGTTCGCTGATGGGCAGATCCGCCTTGATATGTTCTTCGTCATTGATGTATTGGTATCGGAACCAGTCACCCGAAAGGCCAAAGTCCTCCGTGTTATCAGCATGGTTGAAGAGGAACAAACGTCCATGGCGGGCATCGCGGGTGGGCATGGCACAGTCAAAGATGTCGTATCCCATTTGGAAACAAGCCAGCACGTTTTCGGGATGACCGATTCCCAGGGCGTGCATGGGGAACTCATCAGGGATGACCTCACGGGTATAACCGATGATCTCGGCCAACAGATGGTTGTCTTTATCCAGCGGCCAGCCGCCGTATCCAAAACCATCAAAGCCAATCTCGAGCAAGGCCTCCGCACAGCGTTTTCGCAGGTCTTGAAAACCGCCGCCCTGCACCACCCCAAAGATGCGCGGACGGGTGTCTTCGTCCATTTTTTTCTGGTCGATCAGGCGCAGGTATTCCTTTTTGCTCTTTTTCGCCCAGGCGATGGTGCGTTCCACGGCGTGTTTTTGGGCTTCGTAACCTTCGTCCACGTGGGTGCAATCATCCAGGCAGATGACCACATCAGAGCCGTAGGCGATCTGCAACTGGATGGATTTTTCAGGCGTCAGTTGGAATTTGCGTTCGCTGCCTTCCGGTTGAAAGGTAATGCCCTTGTCGTGAATGGTGCCGAACTTGGGGTTCTGACGAATGAGCGAGTAAGCCTGAAAACCACCCGAATCCGTGACGATATTGCGCTGCCAGTGACTCATCTTGTGCAACCCGCCCAGCGCCTGGATGGTCGAGGAGCCGGGTTTCTGCATCAGGTGAAAAGTGTTCATCACCAAAGCCTGCACCCCCACCCCAAGCAAGTCCTCTGAATCCACCGAACGCACCACTCCAAAAGTAGCGTCCGGCAGGTAAATGGGTGATTTGACCTCACCCTGGGCTAGTTTGAGCAGGCGACCTTTCATGCCCTGATTATAAAGGATGGATGCCTTTTCAGGCTGCTTCTTCAGGAGAAAGTTTGAACTCTGGTACACGGCGCATGGCCAGAGCGGACCAGAGCATTAAGATGGCCGAGACCACGAAGAGTACCGTCCAGCCCCACCATTGGCCGGGCGCGGCGTTGTTGAGACCGTCAAGCATGGGGCCTTCAAGGCGCGCCACGGCAGCCGAGCCAGCTGTCGCCAGGTTGGTCAAGCCGATGTACTTACCGGTATCACCTGCCGGAGCCATCTGATTAGCCAGCGCCCAGTTGGTAGCCAAAAAGATGCCCAGACCGGCGCCCAAAACGCTGCCAAAAACGATCAACATGACAGGCGTGGTGGCGAAGATCACCAAAATGGCACCAGCCGCGCCCACAAAGGAGGAGATGATCTGCAGACGTTTACGTCCGATCTTGTCACTCCAACGGCCAGAAAGCAGCGAGAAAACGATCAACACAGCCACAAAAGAACCCATAACCACCTGGGTGAACATGATGGGGTTTTGGTCGGGGAATTTATCACGAATGAAATACTGGGCAAAAGACTGGAATCCGTAAATGCCCACCAGGTAGAGGAAACGGCTGAAGATGAGGCGCCAGTAGCTGCGGTCACCTTCCGCTTTGAATGTGAAGACTGACTTCAACACAGCCGCGTAATCAATGCGTTTCCACTTTTCATCAAGTGTGGGTTTCTCACGCGAAAAAACAAGGGTGATCCCGCAAAAAACCACCAAAAAGGCGATGATGACCAGGATGGACAACCTGGGATCAGGATCCTCGGCTGAGATCAGAAAGCCCATCAAGAGGGACGAAATGATGATACCAGCCATATCCATGGTGGTCTTGATGCCACTGGCCATGCCCAACTGCGAGGCGGGCACTTCATCCGGCAAGAGCCCCTGAGCAGGTCCGTGCGCGATATTCGAGGTGAACTGCAAGCCAATGTAGCCAATGAAGAGCGCGGGCAGGCCGCCGATGAAGCCCATAACCATTAAAAAGAGCAGATCCCCGCTGGTTCCGAACCACATGAAGGGACGTCTGCGCCCAAGCAAGGCTTGCCAGCGGTCGCTTATGGCGCCGGAGATGGGCTGTACCAACATGGCAATGATCAATCCGAAGAAGGTCAACAGGCCAAGTGCGGTATTTTTCTGGGTATCCGGCACATAATTAAGGAGTACTGCCGGCAAGATGGTAACGTGCAGGCTGTTCCACATGAAGGAAAGCCCGATCCAGTATGCATTGAGGACGAAGAGATACCAGCCGCTGACACGTTTCATGTTCCGCTCCTTTGATTGATATGGTTTATCTTGCGGGTTGTGCCAAGATCTCGTTCACCTTTTCGAGCGAATAACTGATCATTTCTGCGATCTTTTCGGAGGAGTTGCCTTCACGGCTCAATCGATGGATCACCGCATGCATGTGCTCAGCCACCTCGTTGATGTGCCCATCATAATCATAGAAGCGGAAGATACGCTGCTGCCAGGGTTGCACCTTAATGCGGTGGATGAACTCAAAACCATTTTGTGCAATGACGGACTCCAATCCATCAAGATCATTTACCTCAAAATAGATCACGTAACTATTGGAACGGGGTGAAACAGGCAGCCCCCCAGTGAGGTCTTGAAAAAGTTTCTTCTGATACAGCCCCAACCCACCTTCAAAACCCACGTTGTAAATACCAAAATCGGATTCGACCTTTAAGCCCATGATCTTCTCGTATAGCTCACGCGAACGAAGAACATCTTCCACCACTAAAATGGTTGCTGGGTTACTCATGCTTTTTCCTCCACTGGATCTTGATCTAAAATCATGTGTTTTTCAAAGAAATTTGTGATTTTTAGGCGGTAAGCCTGTGGATCTTTGAGCACCACTTCGCAGTGCCGGGCGCCGGGTTGACGCCAGATCTCGACCTTGCCGTTCATTTTTCGCTGCATCTTTTCAAGTTGTTCAAGCCGGGTGTAGACATCCAGGTCGCCGTGGATCAAGAGAGTGGGGGTCGGCGGGATCTTTTTAGCCTTCACCAGGGGGTCATTGTAGAAGAGATTGCATCCCAGCCGCAGGGAGGCACCAAAGAGAACCAGGCCGGCCAGGAAGGGCGCTAAAAAGGCAGGCACTTTGCGCCGGATGAGATCGGCAGAGATGGCGGTGTGAAGACGCAGCGGACCGCCATCAGAAACGACGGCTGCAAATTCTTTGTACTTGGCCGCGGCCAGCAATGCGGCACGCCCACCCATGGAGAATCCCAGCAAGCCCACCGACCAACTGCCGCTGGCGCGCACAAAATCGAGAGCCGCGATCACGTCCCTGACCTCAATGGCACCCAGGCTGGTCTGGTCGCCGCGGCTGCGTCCGTGGGCGCGGAAGTCGAACATGAAGATGTTAAAGCCGCGTTCGTGGAAGGCCGGTACATACTGCAAATCAGGGTCCATGGAACCGGAAAATCCGTGTAAAAAGATGACCGTGCGCGGCGAGTTGCCCGCAGGGATCCACCAGCCGTAGAGGGTTAATCCATCGCGGGTTGGAAAGTACACCGACTTGAATTCCAGGTCAAGATCGGTGGGGGTGCTTTCGCCGGTGTGAGCATGTCTTTTGGTCAAGAACATGGAACTCACCAGGCTGACGGCAAGCAGCAACAGACACAATATAATGAGGGCAATTAGAAATGGGTTCATGTTTGCGGTTTCGTCCTGAAAAGGATATCCCAAAGCGGGGAACTGACCCCGTAACGCTGATTGGGGGTCTTGTAATGGTGCTGCATATGGTAGCGCTTGATGAACTTGACGTAGCCGCGCCGCATGGCGAAGTGGTGGGTGGCGTAATGAGTCAGGTCATAGATCAGGTAGCCGATGATGAAACCCGAAAAGACCGGTCCAAACCAGGAGGCCGACTCGAAGAGCACTACGATCACCAGGTAAAAGAAGCCGTAGAAGAGTGCCGCCAAAGGGATGGAAACCACAGGAGGCATCACCAGACGGGTTTTAATCTGGGGCTGGGCGTGATGAATGCCGTGAAAGAGAAAGGTGATGCGCTGGCCGCGTTCTGATTTGGCCTGAAAGTGAAAGACAAAACGGTGCAGCAGGTATTCAGAGAGCGTCCAAATGAAGAGACCGAGGACAAAACCCAGCGGAACGGAAAGCGGAAAGGTGTCATCTGGTGCCTGCAGGATGGCGCGGATGAAGAAGAATAAGGCTACCGGCAGCCAGATAAGGGTCACCGCCAGCGGGCTGATGTGTGAAAAGAACTCCAGGAAGTCAGACTTGAACAGCCGGATGGGAACGTCACTATGGTCAATGGGCAAATGGTCCATGATTGTCCTCATTACGAATAAGATAGTTAATTGTACAACACTCACAAAACGAAGGGCGTTGGACGATGAGAATCGTCAGGGGTTAAAACACTCGACGGCTTGAATGGATATATTCCAGCCCTATTCGTTGCATTCGAACCGATTACGCATAAATGCGGGGTCGAATGGAACGAATCGAGGGTTACCCTGGAATTGACTCGCCCGGGTTTTTGCCAAAGGAAGCCATGAGTTGATCCAGAAAGAGTTGGTCATTGAGAAATTGTTCATTGATCAAAGAAGGACTGGTCATGCGGTTATAAAGGTGAAGAAGGCGGCATAATCCAATGGCGGCCATAGAGAGTGTGTTCATGGTTTTCAATGTTTCTTTTAAGGTTTGAGCTTTGTCCCCTTGCTCATAAGTGCGCGTCATCTGGCGTTTGATGGCATGGATAAGATGGTCAATGACGGTGACTTGATCGTCTGTGGTGTAGTGAGGAATGGGAAGATTTTCCTTGGCGATGTAACGGCCATGTTTGAGGGCGTTGCGGTTGCCGGGCTGTCCGCCCTTCTTGCGTTTGGTGGGTTGAGAATCGGTCATTTTTACCCCCTTAGGGAAATGAATTCGGAGTTAAAAATAGCACGATTGTTCTATGTTGTCAAGGATGGAAAATTGTTGTCATAGCGCGCTTATAATTTTGAGTTCTAGGATGGTCAAAACCTAACAAATTTTAATAATCATACACCGAATCTTTGACTGTCCAAACGAAGCAATCCTCAACTTGATTTATTCAGCCTCGTTCCCGAATTCTTTATCATACAAGTCAACCCATCCGGGATTGATTCGATTAATTAACTCCAATTTCTTCTGGCGTGATCCAGCCTTGAGTTGTTTTTCGCGAGTGATGGCTTTGTTTATATCGTCAAATGCTTCGAAGTAAACCAGTTTATTGAGATTGTATTTGGCAGTGAATCCCTTATGAATCTTGTCCTTGTGTTCTAAAACACGGTTTTGAAGGTCGCTGGTGACCCCGGTATAAAGGACTGTATTGTTTTTATTTGTCAATATGTAGACGTGGTAGAGTTCTTCCATAACAAGGATTGTATAACTTTTATTGAAATGCTATGTATGTCAGTGCGAGCCTCGAGTGAGGAAATCAATAAAGAGTTCTATTAAGAAAGGGCATGGCGTGTTTCATAATGCGGTGTGTCAAGATTAAGCACATGTCATGGATGCTTTTTCAGGATTCTCAGGTTTTCGATTTTGTTGGGGATTGCCGCGCCCTGACCTGAGGTATTAGTTGTTGTGAGTAGACAGTAAACCCAAGCATTTACCGGATCGATTTTGTTTTGCAGGGCTCGCAATGACAGAGATACCAGGAGAGTCGCAAAGATAAGTCTTCGTTTGGCTGTCATTGCGAGCTTTGATGAGGAAAGTGGATAAGGAATCTAAATTGGGCAAAGGTTGAGGCTAAACCAACGATTACTTAGTCAAAGCGAAGCAATCTCTGTTTTGCGGATTTTGTTGGGGATTGCCGCGCCCTGACCAGAGGTAATTGTTTGATTAACCGCTTGCTGAGCCAAGACTTTTTCGGATTGACCAAATTCGGCAGGGCTCGCAATGACAGAGTTAGTTGGGTTTGTTGTGAATAACAATAGACTTGATTGTCATTGCGAGCTTTGAGGGAGGAAATCGAAAAGAAATCGAGTTAAATAAGGGCATGCAGAAATTTCACAGATCAAATTGTCAAGGCGAAGCAATCTCTGTTTTGCGGATTTTGTTGGGGATTGCCGCGCCCTGACCAGAGGTAATTGTTTGATTAACCGCTTGCTGAGCCAAGACTTTTTCGGATTGACCAAATTCGGCAGGGCTCGCAATGACAAAGCTTGTTGGGAGTGCGGGAGAATTGTCGGCTTTCAGTATCATGTTTTGCGATCTGTCATTGCGAGCTTTGAGGGAGGAAATCGAATAGAAATCGAGTTAAATAAGGGCATGCAGAAATTTCACAGATCAAATTGTCAAGGC
>CAYYRU010000011.1:0-3303 GCA_964474095.1 uncultured Anaerolinea sp. | reverse complement strand
CTGGGAGAGGGATACCAATTATTGCCATCTTCTAATGATCCCTAAATTATTGCAACCCTGGTTGGGGAATTTTCGATCAAACCATACAAAGCCTGGTTCTCGCCCTCACCCTTTATCCCTCTCCCATGACTGGGAGAGGGATACCTTACCAACGAATAAAGTTATTTATTGAACAACCTTAAAGCCGGCAGAGGTCTATTCTCGAAATCGAACAAAGCCTGGTTTTCCCAATTGTTGCCCAATTCTGGATGTTCGGCGTCCCAGCCATTGCCGGGGACGGCCGTCCAGGTGGCGTCCCACCAGAAGAAGCCCAGGCCGCGGCCGCCGGGAACGGCGCGGATGATCTCAAGTATCTCAGTCAACATGCGCGCCTGGCCCTCAGGCGTTGCCGGGAAGCCTTCCACCAGGTCAAATGTGATGTTTTCGGTGTCATCCTTGCTCTCGAGCGTAAACGGGTAAGCCGTCTCGACCACAACCAGATCTTTCTGATAGCGTTCGGCAAGATCATTCAGGTTGTGCTTGAACTCGGCCAGGGTGCCGTGCCAGTAGGGATAGTAAGAGACGCCGATCAGGTCAAAATCCACACCGCGGGCGGTCATCTCATCAAACCACCAGCGATAGATGTGGTTGCGCCCACCCTCAGCCACATGCAGCATGACCTTTGCGGTCGGTACCGTTTCGCGCACCGCGAGCACCCCCGCGGAGACCAGTTCAAACAATCGATCAAAGCCGTCCGCGTTACTGCCGTCAGGCCAGACCATGCCGTTGTTGATCTCGTTGCCCACCTGCACCATGCCAGGGGGAGTGCCCTGCGCCACCAGCGCGCCGAGGATATCGCAAGTGTACCCATGCAGGGCTTTTATTAATTCATCAAAAGTCAATCCCTGCCAGGCGGCGGGCTTGGGCTGTTTGCCGGGGTCCGCCCAGGTGTCGGTGTAGTGAAAATCCACCAGCAGTGGGATGTCTTTTTGATGCAGCCTTCTGGCCATCTCCAACAACTGTTGCTTACCGTGGTAACCATCCGGGCTGTCAAGCCAAACCCGCAGGCGGGCGTAATTGAGACCGTGGTCTTTGAGGACCTGCAAGGCGTCACCGGGGACACCCTTTACATCGCGATAAACGCCACCACAGTCTTCAGATTTTTTAAGGGAGGAGATATCCGCGCCGCGGATGGGAAGACGCGGGCTTTCCTCTTTAAACGAAGGATGGGGCACACTGATCAAACGGCCAGGTTCAGGTTTGGGTTGTGCCATGTTCACTCCAACTCGATCACGGCCACACCGTGCGCGTCCATGTCAAAGTCATTAGCCAAGTGCAAGCCGGTCAAGAGATCGATCCCGCGTTGCCTGAAGGGGATGCTGACACGGGCGGGGTTGTGATTTAATAAAAAGAGCCAGGTGCGCGCGCCATACGTGCGGCGTGTACTTTCCACACCAGCGGGCAGATCATCCGTCTCACAACAGACATGAGCCTGTTTACACGCCAGGTTGAGCGCCCATTTCAGGCCTTCCTTGTTCAACTGCGTGCCCAGGTAAAAACCGGTGCCCTTGCCGAAATTATGACGGGTGAAGGCAGGCAGACCAGCGAAATAGTCTTGTTCATAAACCGCCAGACTTTCGGCCCCCTGCAGCCGAATGACATCCGCCCACAGTGAGCTCTCAAAGCGCAGATCATCGGTGGTCTGCACGGAGTTCGAAGTCCCATGCGGGAAGGCCACGTATTCTTCGACCGTCAACCCCAACAACGTGCGGAACGGCGCAGGGTAACCGCCCAGGCGGATGTGCTCGTTGCCGTCCACAATGGCGCTGAAATAGCTCATCAACAAGGTGCCGCCGTTCTCAACATAACTGATGAGATTCCCGACAGCGACATCCTCGATCAAATACAGGTTGGGCGCCACCACCAGCTTGTAGGCAGAAAGATCCACACCCGGATGTACGAAATCCACGCTCAGGTTGCGCTCAAAGAAGGGCTGATAAAAAGCCTGAAGCTGCGGCACCATCTTGAGATCGATGGAGGGTTTGCTATCCAGTTCGAGCGCCCACCAATTGTTCCAATCCATCAGCAAGGCCACTTCAGCCTGCACGCGGCTGCCTAACACTGGCTTCAGTCGCGGCAGTTCGTTGCCGAGCGCCTTGATCTCGTGCCACACGCGTGAATCGGTGCCTGCGTGGGGCAGCATGCCGCTGTGATGCTTTTCAGCGCCGGCTTTGGACTGGCGCCATTGAAAGAACATCACGCCCTCCGCGCCGCGCGCCACCGCCTGCAGGCTGCCCAGGCGCATGACCCCCGGGCGTTTCGGCACGTTGATGGGGCGCCAATTGACCTGTGAAGAGGATTGCTCCATTAAGATCCAGGGATTGCCCTGACCCACGGAGCGCATCAGGTCACAAGCCATGGCGGACTGTACCCTCCAATCGGGCTGCCAGGTATCGGGGTAGCTGTCATTCGAGACCACGTCTTCATGCTGGGCGAACTTAAAGTAATCCACCCCCTTGTGAAAACACATGAAATTGGTGGTGACCGGCACCCGCGGGGTGATTTTCTTCAATACCTCTTTCTGATCTTTAAAGCAGGCCAGCCACGAATCGGAAGAGAAGCGTGCCCAATCCAACTGCTGGGTGGGATTGATGTGCGCGGGTGATTTGCGCGGCGGGTTGATCTCATTCCAATCGGCATAAATCTGCCCCCAAAAGGTGGTGCCCCAGGCGAAGTTAAGTGTATCGAGGCTGACGTAGCGCTCTTTGAGCCAGGCGCGAAAGGCTGCCGCCGAAGTGTCACAGTAACATTCGCTGACGTGACAGCCGTATTCGTTATCCACGTGCCACATGGCCAGGGCTGGATGCTGTTGATATCGCTCCGCCAAAGCCGTGGCCATACGCAAGGCGTAGTTGCGGTAGTCTGCATTATGGGGGCAGTAATGACGACGTGAGCCGTTCCATAACCGCTCGCCGGCGGCAGTCTCGGGCATTATCTCGGGGTGAAGTTTTGTCATCCACGGCGGCGGAGAAGCGGTGGGGGTGGCCAGGTTGACGGAGATTCCGTTGGCATGCAAAAGATCCATGATACGGTCCAGCCAGGCAAAATCAAACTCTCCAGGCTGAGGTTCAAGCTTGGCCCAGGAGAAGATTCCCAGCGAGACCAGGTTGACACCAGCTTCTTTCATCAAACGCACGTCTTCCAGCCAGGTTTCTTCAGGCCATTGTTCTGGATTGTAGTCACCACCATAAAGGATGTGAGGGAAATTCATAAAACTCCAAAGACGAGTGATTAGTGATTAGTGATTAGTGATGAGTGAACTGT
>CAYYRU010000010.1:43132-54835 GCA_964474095.1 uncultured Anaerolinea sp. | reverse complement strand
TCGAGTCACAGCATCAGATTATACCAGAGGTTGGAGGGAGTGAGAAGGTGGGGATATGGGGGGCGAAACTACCACAAAGAAGGTAGATCGAATAAATTGAATTTATTGATATAGAATAAGCTTGAAATGATGGGGCAATCCAATGATCCACGGTTTCACAGAAGATCGATCCGCCTGCAGGAGTATGACTATTCCGCGGCGGGGAGTTATTTCATTACGCTCGTGACGCATCAGCAGGCTTCTCTGTTTGGTGAGATCGTCGATGGGCAGATGGAATTGTCTCGTGAAGGACGTATCGGTAAAGATGTTTGGAATAGTCTGCAAACTCGCTATCCACAACTAACATTGGAGCGAAGCGTGGTCATGCCAAACCATTTTCATGTGATCCTCACAATAAATGATAAGGCTAATGATGAGGATGGGATGGACGTAAGGGCAATTACACACGCCCTGGCGGGTTGTGCCAGGGGAACCGCGACCGGCCGCCCGTAAAAAACCGCGATAGTCAATAATGTGTTTCGCGGTAAATTATTGGCTGAAAAATTCAGGTAAAATTAAATCCTGGAAAACTGAATTTTTCAAATTTGGTTGACTCCTCTTTTTCTCGTCTCAATAAGGAGAAGTTATGTTCATGATTATGTTTGTTTTGGATGATACTCAATTTGAAGAAGAGATTCTCAACTCTTGGTCAGAAATTGGCATACATGGGGCGACCATCGTTGAGAGCAGCGGATTGTACCGCCGCTTAAAAAAGATACCCATGCGCTATACATTTCAAAGTGAGGGTACTGAAGAAGTGGGAAACCTTACCTTCTTTGTGATGGTTGAATCTGAAGAGATGGTCAAACGTTGCCTTGCGTGCGTCGAAAAAGTCGTGGGTGATCTTGATCAACCCAATACCGGGATCTTTTCCGCCTGGCCATTGACGATGGTTAAGGGAATACCAACTAAGCATACTTGATAAGGAAAGCTCATGGTTTGGGTCATTTTTATTCTTACTGCAGGTTTAATCGTGTTGGCAGCCACCCAGCTTGCCAAATACGGCGACATCATTGCCACGCGCACAAAAATGGGGGGCATGTTCATTGGGCTATTGTTATTGGCCGGGGCCACTTCTTTGCCAGAAGTGCTAACCTCGATCAGCGCTCTTAAACAGAACGCCCCCAATCTGGCCGCCGGCAACTTGTTGGGAAGTAATACATTCAACATGTTCCTGCTGGCGATCATCGATATCGCTTTTCGAAATCGCCGTATTCTTCGAAGCGCTGCCTTGAAGCATGCTGTCACGGGCAGCTTAACGGTTTTCATGATCGGCCTGGTGGTTTTTTTCATGCTGGCCAACATCGAGATCAAGATCGGTTTTGTCGGCCTGGATAGTCTGATCATCATTGCGGTGTATGTATTGGCCGTGCGATTGATTCATAAGGACAATCAAAGCAATACCCATGCAGAAGAGAGTGTCGAAATTCCGGCGAATACACCCAGTTTACTGCGTGGGATCATCGGTTTCTCGATCGCGGCTGGCGCGTTGATCTTCATCACGCCGGTCATGGTGAAGAATGCCAATCTGATCGCAGAAAGCACGGGGCTGGGTACCACTTTCATTGGCACGACGCTGGTGGCGCTGGTGACCTCTTTGCCAGAGTTGGTGACCACTATTGCTGCCATCAGAATTGGTGCCGCGGATATGGCCATCGGCAATCTTTTTGGCTCCAACATGTTCAATATGTTCGCCCTGGGATTGACAGATGTCTTTTACTCGCAAGGTCGATTTTTAGGAGATATCGATCCTTCTTTCTTGTTGATTGGCATTGTGGGGTTGTTGTTAACCTGCATGGGGTTAATTGGCAACCTGATCAAGCTTGAAAAGCGCATCTGGTTCGTAGAAATTGATGCCCTGGCCATTATCCTGTTTTATTTTGCCAGTCTTTGGCTTTTGTACATTCGAAGTTGAAGATCTGTAGCAGCGTCGAAATTGCATAAGTAAAAAAGGGTTGCTCTTCAGTCAATGGCAACCCTTTTTTTGACAGACAATCAGTTTTTAAATTTCATTTGATGGTTGGGTTAGAGAGACAACTTTCCTTGAACGCATCAATAAAAACAAGACTAGTACACCTAAGATCACACCACACACAATGATCAAGGTCTGCACAGACACCCGATCAGCAGCCGGGCCAAAGACGGCCATACCCAGGGGCAGGAATCCGCTGTAGGCGATGTTGAGCAGGCTAAAGACGCGGCCCTGCATGTCAGGCGGGGTGTTTTCCTGCAGCAGGGTGGTGACAGCCGTTTGCACCAGGGGGATGGCGAAACTCAAAAAGAACATGCTGATGGTGAAGAGTACAAAATTGGTCAAGGAGCCGATCAAGATCGAAAACCCTGCGTAAGCGGCCATGCCCGCGATGAGCGTGGTGAGTCGGTTCTTGAACCCGCCCCAGGCACCGATCAGCAGTCCTCCCAGGGTCATACCTACAAAACCGGTCATCTCAACGATGGAGAGGAAGAGGTACTTTTCGCCAAAGGTGCGGCTGATCAAAAGCGCGGAGAGAAACCCCGACGGAACACTGAGGAAGATGAAGGCTCCAAAAAGCAGGACTAATCTTCCGATCAGGCGGTCTTTAAAGGCGTAGGCGATGCCGGCTTTCATTTCAGCGAAGAAGGGGGCCTGCGCGGCGGCCTCGTCCACGGCGTGTTTGGGGATGGCGATGGCGGCCAGCAGGCCGATGCCAACCACAGCCGTGGCCACATCCAGAAAGAGCACATTGCGCAGCGCACCCAGCGAGAGGACGGCGGCCGCGATGGCAGGGGAAGTAAACTGGATGATGGATTGCAGCGAAGCGTTGATGCCGTTAAAGCGCATCAGGTGTTCTTCGGGCACCAGCTGCGGGATCATGGCTGACATGGCCGGGGCCTGCACCCCCGCGCCCAGTGAGCGGATGATCGAGATCACCAGAATAGCCGCCAACAGGGCATTGTTGGAGCTGATCAAGGGGAAGGCCAGCGCCAGCAGCAGGGTGGTGAGCGCGATGACGCTGTCTGCCAGAATGATGAGGCGCTTGCGGTTGTAGCGATCCGCCCAGACGCCGCCAAAGAAAGAGATCAGCATCTGCGGCAGGAAGGAGCACAGGGTGAGGGCGCTGACCCAGGCGCCTGACGAGGTCTCGAGGGTGACGTACCAGACGATGGCCATTTGCACCACCGAGGACCCGAGCACGGTGACTGCCTGACTGATCAGAAACAAGATGGTTCTTTTCTTCCAGTTGGTTGCGATTGTTTGCATTTGATAACCTCCAAAGATGATTTTTGCAGGCATATCATAAACAAGCTTTAAAGGTTGGTGGTTAAGTGGAGGGTTTAAGAATTCGTTATTAATTGCTCGAGAAGGTTCAGCATTTGGGCGGCATCCTGCCGGGTCTGTTCCAGAGAGAGCAGCAAGCGGTCGCAGACCGAAACGATGCTTTCATTTTGCGCAGGGGTGTTCAAAATATCTTCGACCTTGACCCCGGCATCCTCGGTGAATTGATTGAGCAGCCTGAGGATGGCCGAAAGCGAGTAATTGGCCGAACGCAGCGCGCGGATGACGCGCAAACGTTCGAGGTCGGCCTGGTCATAAACACGATAACCATTGTTGCTGCGTTTGACCTTGATCAGACCATTCAGTTCCCAGTTGCGCAGGGTATCCACCGTGATCTCCAACGCCTGGGCGGCCTGGCTGCGGCGCATCAAAACAGGTTCTGCGGTGGTATCAGTCTGCAAATGGTGTTCCACAAAGTCAATGGCAGCCTGGGCGAGATCCATTTCTTTGGCCAGCATGGCGTCGTACTCTTTCGTCATCTCGACGGCTTCTGAAAACTTGCATTCCGCGCAAAGGTGAATGATCTCGACGGCCTTCTTTCTCAATCCGTTTTGCAGCACTTCTCCCCGCAGCGCGGCTCTGGCCAATTGCATTTGCCTGACATGCAGCAAGGTAAACACACGATAACCGTTGGTCTGTCTATGGGGTGGGCTGATGAAGCCGATCTTCTCATACAGGCGCACCGTGTTGGGATGCACCCCGATCAGTTCGGCGATTTCGTGGGTATAAAAAGTTGTCTGGTTCATTTTGGGTGAAATGGAGAATAAAACGGTGAGCGTTTAGGATTGCGTGTATTCACGCAAACACGTTTTAAGCGAACTTTGAGCCTCATCAGTAAATGAGGGAAGGGCGCGCCGGATGAAGCGCGGCAGCGTGGGGGATTTAGATGTTTTGATGATCTGCTTGAGAAAGAACACTGTTTCAGGTTCGGATATCTGCTGCAGTTTCTCGATCAAGTTCAGCAGGGTGTAGACCAACTTTGGGTCTGGGTCTTCGATCATCGGCTGCAAAAAATCGAATACGATGGGCAGGTTCGAAAAACTCGCATCTTCGAGCATGGGCAGCAGCCCGAGGACGGCATATTTGTTGAGCACCGTTTCGCGGCTGGCATGCCAGCGGTTGAGGGTATCCATCCACAAGGATTGGTTCTCGCGCCGGATGGTTTGGGTTCCACGGGAGTGCAGGGTTTCGATCATTTCCGGGGATTTGCTGTGCAGCGTCCATTCCTGGATGCGTTCAAGGACGCCATCCGCGTGAGAGAGGGGCAAATCGCCAAGCAGGGCGGCTGCCAGCTGACATGGCTCCATGACTCCGGTACTCCAAAGTTGATCTATGATGATCAAGGTTTGGTCAGGTTGAGAAGCAGTCAGGGGACGAAAGGCGCGTTCCAACTCGCGGTTGATGATGGCTGGGGCGCGGTAAGCTGGGTGGACGTTGGCAGGAACATTTGGGTTGTTGGCGAGAAAGGTCAGATCAGAATAAAAAAAGTATAGATCGGTCAGATCCTTGATGAACTGCCCGGGTCGGTCGTAGACTGTTCCGAGCAGTTCAATTTTGGTGCGAAGACGTGAAAATTCGATCGCTGGCATGCCACCTTAATAGGCTTTGGCGAAATAGACCTTTTCGTGGGCTTCTTTGCCGCAGACGATACATTTGCCCTTGCCGCCTGGTTGTTCCAGCGGGATGTTACGGGTGGTGGCCTTGGTGTCTTCTTTGACTTTGGCCTCGCAGGCGGCGTCACCGCACCACCATGAGAAGGCCCAACCATTTTCGACAGTTTGTTTCAGTTCTTCGTAATCCTTGGGGTCAAAAATGTGAGCGTCTCTAAAGGCTTTGGCTTTCTCAAACATATTGGCGTGGATCTCGGTCAGCAGTTCGGCGATGCGTCCGCTCAACTGGTCCATCGGCAGAATGGTCTTGCCATCGCGTCCGGGGATGTCTCGCCTCGCGGCCATGACGGAGTTCTTTTCCACATCCTTAGGACCGATTTCCAAACGCAGGGGCACACCGCGCAGCTCCCAGTCGTTGAACTTAAAACCGGGTGAGACCTCGGTGCGGTCATCCACCTTGAGTCTGAAGTCTTTGAGTTCATATTGAAGTTTCTCCACCATGGGCATCACTTTGGAACGTTCTTCGTCGTTCTTGTAAATGGGCACCACCACGATCTGGATGGGCGCCAGTTTGGGAGGCAGCACCAACCCCTGATCGTCGCCGTGGGTCATGATGATGGCGCCGATGAAGCGGGTGGAAAGCCCCCATGAGGTGGTCCAGCAGTGCTGCAGGGTGTTGTTCACATCCAAATATTGGATGTCAAAAGCTTTGGCGAAGTTCTGACCAAGCAAGTGAGAGGTGGCGGATTGCAGGGCCTTGGTGTCTCCCATCATGGCCTCGATGGAGAAGGTGCGTACGGCTCCGGCGAAACGCTCGGTGTCGCTCTTACGGCCGGGGATGACGGGCACGGCGGCCTCATCCTGGGCGAAACGGGTGTAGACCTCGAGCATGCGCATGGTCTCTTCATCCGCTTCCTTCTCGGTGGCGTGGGCGGTGTGACCTTCCTGCCAGTAGAACTCGAGGGTACGCAAGAAGAGGCGTGTGCGCATTTCCCAACGCACCACGTTGCCCCACTGGTTGATCAGCACGGGCAGATCGCGGTAAGATTTGATCCATTTGGAGTACATATATCCGATGATGGTTTCGGAGGTCGGGCGCACTACCAGGGGTTCTTCAAGCACCTCGCCGCCACCGATGGTGACCACGGCCAGCTCGGGAGAAAAACCTTCCACGTGTTCCTTCTCTTTTTCGAGGAAGGATTTAGGGATCAACAACGGGAAGGCCGCGTTAACGTGGCCTGTGGCTTTAAAGCGCCGGTCGAGATCCTGTTGGATGTTTTCCCACAAGGCCCAGCCGTGCGGACGAACCACCATGCATCCGCGCACGGGGGCGTAATCGGCCAGTTCAGCGCGCTGGATGACCTGGTTGTACCATTCGGAATAATTTTCACTGCGGGGAGTTAGTTTTTCATTGCTCATTTTATTAATCCTGGTTGTGAAATAAGTTCTAAAGTGCCATTCTCGAAACGCTCGATGATGGCAACAGCTTCGTGGATATCAACCGCGCAATACACTCTTTTTTGGTCATGCAGGTGCAAAAAAGCGCCTTGTTCAGCGATGAAAACCTTAATGATCTCCTGCCAGCCTTTGCCAACCGTGATCATCAGGCGTGGTTTGTTGGAGGAAATGATCTCTTCGTTCCACATCACGGCGAGTTCAGCCAGGGTACCTACTCCGCCTGGCATCACAATGGCAGCGTCGCATTGATCGATCAGGGCGTACATGCGCTCGCGCAAGGACTGGTGTTTCCACTCTTCCTTGACCCAGGCGTTGGCTTTGGTACCTCGCCAATCTTCCAGTTGTTGGCAGGTGGAGCCGATGACGTGGCCGCCAGCTTCGTGCGCGCCGCGTGAGGCGGCTTCCATCACGCCAATGTAGCCGCCGGTCATGACCACATGCCCAGCTTTGGCTAACATGGTGCCAAGTTTTTGAGCTTCAATATAGGTCTCATCCCCCGGTTTGGGTGCAGCTGCACCGTATACAGCGATTTTCATGACTCCCCCTCAAGCTTGGGTTTGTTTTGATCCCATTGTCTGCCGTAATTAATTTCGATTTTTTCAAGGATGGCTTTTTCGAGGTCTACTCCGCTGACGCTGGCAAGTTGCAGCAGATAAAGTGCCACATCTGCCAGTTCGCCGCGGAATTCCTTTGAGTTGGTGGCCTGGTCTTTCCATTGAAAATGCTCAAGTACCTCGGCAGCCTCAAGCGAAAGTGAGATGGCTAAGTTTCGCGGGGTTTGCTGGCGTTTGCTATCAGGTTCATACCAACCCTTGGCAGTAACCAGTTTGTGCATTTCTAAGGTTAACTCTTTGATGTCCATCAGCGGTCCATTTTATTGATCACTCTTATGGCAGATTTAGCGGAGAGCACCTGTTCAGGATGCCAGCCTTCTTCACTGACCATTTTCTGCAAATGCTGTCTGACCGTCAGGCGGCTGTCTTGATCCAGCGAGGCAAACCTGCGGGATATTTTATCCGGCTCACGCGAGAGCAGATCATCCCAGGCTTGTTCGAGAAAGGATTCGTTAAAAATCATAGGGCTGCCAACTTGATTTTCTAAGATTACCAGACATGAAGTGGTCAGTCAAGCAGGGAGTTGATAAATGAGATCATCTCAGAAGGCAAGTAAAAATCACTTTACAAGCATTTTTACATTAGCTGGTTTTTAACCAAAAAAGTAGGGGCGATTCACACATGTCCTGGCGGACAGTGCCAGGGTGAATCGCCACTACTCATTGGACAATCCCTTATTAAAATAAGAAAGTTATTCTTCCTTGTGGTTTTCCATTTCCTTGGTACGGGCATCGATAATGGGTTGGGCGATGTGTGCCGGAACCACTTCGGTGTGGTCGAATTCCATGCTGAAGACGCCGCGACCGCCAGTGATGGAGCGCAGGGTGGTGGTGTAACGCAACATTTCGGCAAGCGGAACATGAGCCGTGACCACGGAATGGCCTTTTTCAGTCTCCATGCCCTGGATGCGCGCGCGGCGGGTGTTCATGTCGCCCATCACGTCACCCATGTTGGCTTCAGGGACGGTCACTTTGACCAGCATGATCGGCTCACGCAACACCGGGCCAGCCTGACGCACTGCTTCTTCAAAGGCCTTACGACCAGCGGATTCAAATGCCACCGGTTTGGAGTCCACGGGGTGTTCCTTGCCATCGATGATCGAGACGTGCACACCGGATACGGGGTAACCGGCCACCACGCCCTCTTTCATGACGGAGGCGATACCTTTTTGGATCGAGGAGGAATAGGATTGTGAAATGGCGCCGCCAAACACATCCCATGAATATTCAAAATCTTTATCCGTGATCGGCGAGATGGTCATATGCACTTCACCGAACTGACCCGAACCACCGGTCTGTTTTTTGTGACGGTGCATGGCAGTGGCACTCTTGGTGATGGTTTCCTGGTAAGGCACCTTGGGTTCCTGAATGTTGACGCCTACCTGGAATTTGGTTTCGGCGCGGCGGATGGCCACATCAATGTGCTGATCACCCATGCCTGACAAAATGGTCTGCAGGGTTGTGCCGTCATTATGCCATGACAGGGTCATGTCTTCTTCACATAGCTTATGCAGGGTGGAAGAGATCTTGGTGGAGTCGCCCTGGGTCTTGGGGAATAAGGCCACCTGGTAAAGGGCAGTGGGATATTCAGGAATGGGAAGGGTCAAGGGGTGAGCCTTGTCGCACAAGGTGTTCGATGTGGAGGTCTCGGTTAGTTTTGGCACGATGCAGATGTCACCAGCGTGCGCCACTTTCGCGGAGATGGCTTCTTTGCCGCGCGGAATGCCGATGGTGCCGATACGCTCTTCCATATCCTTGGTTTGATTCCAAATGCGGGAATCGGCAGCAACGGTGCCGGAATAAACACGGAAGAAAGTTTGCTTTCCCACGAAGGGGTCGGCAGTGGTCTTCCAAACATACACGGCCAGTGGACCGTCGTCTTTGGCTTCGAGTTTCTCTTCGCCGGCTTTGCCCTGGGCTACGATGGGGCCGACGTCTTTGGGGGAGGGCATGAGGTTCTTGATGGCTTCAAGCAGCCTTAAGACGCCCACACCGGTTTGTCCGGCTGAAACCAGCACGGGCATATAATTGCAACTGCGGACTACTTCAGCCAGACCCTTGGCGACTTCTTCATCGCTCAAAGAACCAGCCTCGAGGTATTTTTCAAGTAAGGTATCATCGCCCTCGGCAGCCGCTTCAACCAGCTTGGCGCGGGCTTCATCAGCCTGGGCTTTGAACTCGGCGGGGATCTCTTCAGCGGTTTTGCCGTCGCCTTTATAGGCTTTCATGCTGATCAGATCGATCACGCCTTTGAAATCCAGTTTTTCACCCAGGGGGAGCTGAATGGGAATCAGACGTACATCGGAGTATTCCTGCACAGATGCCATGGATTTTTGGAAGTTGGCATTCTCACGTTCCATTTTGTTAATCAGCAGGAAGCGTGGAAGTTTAAATTTGCTGCAATAATTCAAGGCCAGTTCGGTACCGACTTCGAGACCGTTGACTGCATCCACCAGCAGCACCACACCTTCCACCACGCGCATAGCCGAAATGACCTCACCCACAAAATCAGTATATCCAGGGGTGTCAAGGAAATTGAATTTGGTATCTCCGTATTCCACAGGGATCACGGAAGTGTAAAGCGAAATCTTACGGCGAATTTCTTCCTCATCAAAATCGGATGCAGTGGTTCCATCATCAATTTTCCCCATGCGAGTGGTAGCGCCAGTGAAATGAAGTAAAGCCTCGCAAAGAATTGATTTTCCTGCACCAGAATGTGAAGCCAGTACAATATTTCTGATCTTGTCAGTCGAGTACTCTTTCATGAAAGATGGCCCTTCTCTTCATTTGAGATGATTTCAATCACATCATTTTAAAGGAAGATGGCGTTTAAGTCAAAGCCAACCTTAAAAAACCTCGTTTTTTAACCAGAATATGGTTGTAAAATGAAATTGGATGTGAAAGGAAGCATATGATCAGAAAACTGTGCCTGATCAGCTTATTGGCATTGATCACTATATCTCCAGCCGCCTGGCAAACATGGCGTGTGGAAGATGCCCTCCAGCCGGTTGAGATTCAAACCATCGCCGGTTGGCAGTTGCTTGAAACAGGCGGGCTGCAAGATTTTACCTTTGGACAGGCGGGGCATTGCATTCTTCAGTCGAACAATTCCATCCGCATCACGGATTGTGATTCCCCTGAAGCTGCGCCCAAATGGCAAAGCGCGGATACCTGGCAGGTAAAAGAAGCCATCACCGCGGATCTGAATCGCGATGGGCAAAATGAGTTGGTGTTGGTGGTTTGGCGTCCGTTTAAACCCTGGCCGATTGATACCTTCATGCCGCACGGCGGGCGTATCTCTAATTTTCACGACCGCAACAACCTCAGTTGTCATCTCATTTTGGTCGGCTGGGACGGTAAGGTGTACCGCGAATTGTGGGCGGGCTCGGCTTTGATCGATCCCGTGTTCAACATCCAGGCTGTTGATCTTGACGGAGATGGTAGTCAGGAACTGGCCGCCCTGGAAGGGCAATATGATACATTAAACCAGGGGGGCAGCCTGACGATTTGGGATTGGAACGGCTTTGGTTTTCGTTTGCGAGACCGTGTCTTAGGCTATTTTAGCGATTTTGGGATCGTAATGCTGGGCCAAGACGTCATGATCGTGACAGATTTAAATCAGGAGGAGAAATGAAACAACCAAAATTTTGGCAGTTGGTATGTGGTTTATTGGTTTTAACTATGCTGCTTTCAGCATGCAATCTTTCGGCTTTGTTGTCACGCGGAACTGATGTCCCCGCTGAGGAGACGCAAAACGAGCCACCGGTACAAGAAACGGATGAGGCAACCCAATTTCCCGAGGTGGATACCAGCGGGGTCTATGGGACGGTTTTTGCGTCTTACCCGAAGCAGACTGTCACCCTTCCTGACGCGTTCGTCGGGGGCTATTCGCTGCCGCTGACCGAAGACCAGGTGGTCGGCTGGGACATGGTGGATATTAGCGATGCCCAGAAACAAAGCCTGTTGACCAACGGTTTTGTGGTCATTCCGCCAATATCTGATCCCAATCGCATGTATTCCGAGTTTTACCAGGTGTATGAATCTTACCGTTATTCCACCACACCGGTGTTCATCACCACGGATTCGGTTTTTCACGTTTACCATCTGCTCTTTGACAAGATGCTGCGTGACCTTGAGAAAGTATCTTTCATTCCGATCTTGAACGAATTAACCACTGCCATGCTGAACGCCAGCCTGGACCAATACAATGAACTCAAAGGCAGCGACCTCGAAGAGGCCGCTCTCAGGAACCTGGCGTATTTCACCGTGGCCGCGGATCTATCCAACCTGAATCCAAGTGTTCCGGCAGAAGCCCAGGCATTGGCCGACCAGGAGATCGAACTCATCAATTCAAAATCACCCATCGCCGCTTCTCCGATCTGGACCATGGGCAGCGAACCGCAGGATGAGCTGCTCAATGAGGATTACTCGCAGTACATTCCGCGCGGACATTACACCCGCAGCCCCGAATTGGAACGTTACTTCCAGACCATGATGTGGTACGGGCGTCTGACCTACCGCTTAAAAATGACTGTTGAAACCCAGCGCGCACTTCTGATGGTGCAAGCCATGCGCAATGCTCAGACCACATCCGGCCGCTCCGCGCTCGAACTCTGGCAAAACATCTACGATCCAACGGTGTTCATTGTGGGTAAAGCCGATGATCT
>CAYYRU010000010.1:36596-43032 GCA_964474095.1 uncultured Anaerolinea sp. | reverse complement strand
GAAGAACCACGCGGACTGCCGAAAAGTCTTGATCTGCTTGCGGCTATGGGTTCCGCTGAGGCCTACGCCTTGCTTGATGAGATGGGCGAAACAAAATACGAGAATTATGATACACAGTTGGCCAAAGTCAAAGAAGAGGTGGCGGGTTTCGGTGAGGATTCTTGGACGCAGAACCTGTACTGGTCCTGGCTCTATGCTATGCAGCCCCTTTTCGCTGAAAAAGGAGAACAATACCCGGCCTTTATGCAGACCAAAGCCTGGTTGCACAAAGACATGGCCACCGCCCTTTCCACCTGGACGGAACTGAAGCACGACACTATTCTTTATGCCAAACAGGTCATGGCCGAGATGGGCGGGGGGGGTGACCCTGAACCGCCGCATGGCTACGTGGAGCCCAACCCTGAAGCATTTGCCCGTTTGCTCGCGCTGGCCATGATGACCCGCCAGGGACTGCAAGATCGCGGCCTCTTGGATGACATCACCCAAGGTAATCTCGATAATCTTATTGTTGAACTCCAGTTCCTGTTGGATATCTCCCAAAAGGAATTGAATGGCACTTCGATCTCTGACGATGAATATTGGCAAATGACCTATTTCGGTGGCTGGCTTGAATCCATGACGCTGGCGGCGGCTGACCCCGCTGAAGAATATCAGGGTCGCGGAGACCTTAACGATCAAAAATCAGCCCTGGTCGCGGATGTGGCCTCTGGTTTTGGCATGGTGTTGGAGCAGGGCGTGGGTTATCCCACCAACATCCTGGTGATCTCACCCGACCAGCCCTACCACCTGACTGCCGGCGGTGTTTACACCTATTATGAATTCACCGTGCCAGCCGACCAGCGCTTGACGGATGAAGCCTGGCGTGAAATGCTCGAGACTGGCAGCGCCCCGGCCATGCCTGATTGGACGAGTTCCTTTATCATCCCATGAGATTGAAACGACACTTTTCACAAGGAGCACTGCTTGCGGTGCTCCTTGTGTTAACTTCTTGTATGCAAAAACCCCAATCCTTAAGCATCCTACTGGGCGGAGATATCATGTTGTCAAGGGCGGGTCAACCGCTTTTCGAGCAGGTTAATCCGTGGGGGCAGCTGGAGCAGATTCAAGTGCTGCCTTTAGGACAAAACGAGTTCTTTTTTGCCAATCTCGAATCTCCACTGGGGGATGCGACCCTATCCGCGGACGAAATGAACTTATGCGCCGATCCATCACAGGTGAGTCTGCTCGAGGGTGGGCACCTATCATTGGTCAATCTGTCCAATAATCACCGGGACGATTGCGCGCCTGGCGGTGAAGCTGAAACCAAAGCCGTGTTGACCGAGAACGGCCTACTTACCGCAGGTTCAGACCTGGAACCTGCTTTTCTGGAGACTCCTCAGGGTCGGTTGACCGTGATCGCCGCTGATGTGATCACTGGAACACTGGATGTGGAGGCACTGCTTGAATCTGTTCGGTTGGCCAAAGGTCAGGCCGGGTTGGTCATTGTTTCAATGCATTGGGGCAATGAATACCAGGGAGGTCCGGATGAGCGCCAACAGCACTTGGCGCAGCAGTTGGCAGATGCCGGCGTGGATGTGATCTGGGGGCATCATCCGCACGTCTTGCAGCGCATGCAGTGGCTCAAAGCCGCGGACGGCCGACAGGTGTTGGTGCTTTACAGCCTGGGCAACCTGCTTTCAGATCAGTGGATGCTCGAAGACGCCCAGCGCTCGGCGTTGGTTAAATTGACCATCCAAAATGGCGTGCTGATAGGCATTGAGATCATTCCGATCGAGATGGATAGGGAGAGCAGACAACTACAGTGGATAACAGATGTTGAAACGCGAGAAGTGATCAGCGAACGGTTAAACCTGGCTGAAGTTTCGCAAAACGGAATAGAGATTAGAGTACGGTGAGGTCTTCAGGGGGTTGCAGGTTGTTTTCATCCATTTGCTTTTCCATGCGCCAGGAGGGTTCAGAAACCGTGCGCCACACCCCGTGATGGTCAGGGTAAGACCACACGCCGGGCTCATCAGCTACAACCCTATATCCAAGACGTTTATAAAGTCGAATGGCGGCCAGGTTATCACGCGCCACGTTCAGCGTGACACGGGTAAACCCCATCTCCAACAGGGTGGTTTCGACCATCCAGATCAGCTTGCTGCCGATACCCAGATTCTGATACTCAGGCCGCACACGCAGTGAATAGAGGTAGGCGCGGTCCCAGCCGTTGGCGAGTTCCAGGCGCTCACTGGTCATTTGCAGAAAAACCTGCCCAATCATTTTATTCTCACGAGTGACTGCCACCCAGGCCTTGGCGGTGTCTTTTTCGATTTTCTTGTAGAGATCGGCAAATACGTTGCGAAAGTGAGTATATTCCCCGTCCCATTCCAAGGCTGGCAGATCTTTCTTGTTCAAAGGCCGGATGATGATCTCTTGCAAACCGCTGTTCCCACTATTATGAATAAAAGTATCAGGCATGGGTTCCCTCTCAAAAAGATCGCAGCAATCTTTCGAGCAGCACCTTTTCTTGGGCTTCATCCTTGATGATGCCATCCAATTTGGCGGTTTTTAATTCCTTTAGAATTTCAGCATATCGCGGACCTGGCGGGATGCCCATGGCCTTCAACTCTTCCCCGCTGGTTAAAGGTTCCATTGATCTCCAATGCGTAAGGTATTTGACCAATTTTTCTTGCAGCGTGGGGGTATCACTCAAACACCACAACGAGTAAAGGAGGTAGTCAGCCGCCCCCTTGAGGTTTTCAGAAAACTCGCTGGGGGGCATCTCGACCAATTTTTCCTGCATTGCAGCCAAACGACCACACTCGCTTAAGGCGGTTTGCAGGTGATTTGAAAAATGCAATCTTTCAGCGATCGCGCGGGCTTCTTTTTCACCAAGGCGCGCAAACCAAACCAGATACGCCATGACCGTTCGAACGGGAAGGTTTTCGCTGGGGGAGGTGGGCTTCCAGGGGGAGGGGAGCTCAGCCTGTAGTACCTTGCGCAGCGAAGGCGCCCAATTCGTTGACCAGTCAAGTGCTGGGTGGATGGAAGTGAGCAAATCAAGTTCCAAAAGGCGGTTGAGCACGCTCACCGCGTCGGCTTCTTTGAAGATCAGGTCGAGTTCGTGGCGAATACGATCGCCGCTGATCTGCTTGAGATTTTCGCGTGCCTCGAGCATTAACTGCAGGGTGCGCTTCTCGATCTGGAATCCAAAACGTTGTTCAAAACGCACCGCCCGCAGTGAGCGGGTTGGATCATCCACGAAGGAGAGGGAGTGCAGCACTTTGACCTGCTTCTTTTTCAGATCCTCCAGGCCGCCCCAATAATCTTGCAGTTCACCAAAATGATGGCCGTCCAGACGCAGGGCCAGGGTGTTGATGGTGAAATCACGCCGGTGCAGGTCTTGCTTGATGCTGGAGGTTTCGACGGTGGGCAGGGCGGTGGGGTGCTCGTAGAACTCCGTGCGTGCGCTGATAAAATCCAACGCCTCCGGCAGATCCTTGTCGTCGTTATCAGAACATCCAAGCAGGCTTGCGATCTGGCTGCGGGTGTCTTTGATCTGCCATTTGGCTGTGCCGAAGCGGCGGTGGTGCACCACCCGGCCGCCCAGATGTTTTGAGATCATCCCGGCCAGTTTGATGGCGTCACCCTCGGTGACAATATCAAAATCTTTCGAAGGTTTGTGCAGGATCAGGTCGCGTACAAATCCGCCCACGATGTATAAACCTTGCGGATCTTGTTTGGAGATCTCAATGATCTTCTTCAATAAAGCCAGGTGGCAGGGCGAAAGAGCCTTTTCGATCAATTTGTCGTAATTGGAGGTTTTGGGTTGAGGTTTGCCAGCTGGCATCAGGTTTTTCAACAGGTCAGTGCGGGTGACAATGCCGATGATCTTTTCAGAGGAAGGGTCGATGACCGGCACCTGCCCCCAGCCGGTGCTCGACATCAGATCTTGCACCTGGCCCAAGGATTGATCAGGCTGCAAACAATAATTACCGCTTTCCATCAGGCTGCCAGTCTTTAGGTTAAGCTTGTGGCTGCGGGCGCGGTCTACCGCCCGCCGGGTCAAAAGCCCTACTACTTTACCAGACTCGACCACCGGGTAGCCTTCGTATCCGTAGCGCTGCATCACCCGCTCGGCTTCTGCGAGGGTGGTCTCAGGCGTGAGCAGCAGGGGTTTCTTTGACATGATCTTGCTGACGGTCTGTTCCGGGCGGATGTTGGCCTGGATCTCTTGCAGCAATCGGGTGCTGATGTCGTCAAGTGAGGTCTTGCCTGCATTGTCGGCATCCAACAGTGCCGAAGCAGCGCGTTCGTGCCCACCACCTCCAAACGCGGACATAATGCCGGCCACGTTGACCGCGTCGCTGGTGGAGCGGGCGATCAGTCGGATGCCCTCACGAGTGCGTACCAATAGAAAGAGCGCGTCTGGGTCAAGCAGGTCGCGTAATTTATGCGCCACGCTTGAGATCTCTTCGTTCATGGCGCTGGCATCCGCTTGCGCCATGATGATGGTTTTGCCCTGCAGGGTGTGGGTTTTTGCATTTTTAAGCAGGCGGTCGGCCAGGTCGCGCTGCTCCGCGGAGAGGGCGGGGTTGAGATATTCCGCGGCGAGGCGCAGGCTGGCCCCGTTTTCGAGTAAATAGACCACCGCTTTGGCGTCTCGCACACTGGTGGCGGCGTAGGTCAGTGATCCGGTGTCTTCGTATATTCCCAGCAGCAGCAACGTAGCCTGGATGGGTTCCGGTTTGATGCTGTTTTCCTGCAGCAGTTCCACTAGCAGGGTGGTGGTGGCGCCGACTTTTTCGATCTGCTTGTTCCAGGCGGTCGGGAAATCGGGTTTTTCCTGGTGATGATCAATGACGCAGACCTGGGTGGTCTTGGAGATGCCTTTGAGGGTGACCAGCGATTGGGTATCCACCAGGGTGATGCTCTGGATGTTCTCATGTGGCAGGTCGCGGGTTTCAAGAAAAGGCAGTTCAGTCCCATAAAGATTCAGGAACTTGCGCACGTTGCGGTTCATTCGGTTGGGTAGTACTGGCTGAGCCTTTTGATTAAGCAGATACGCGGCCAGCATGGCAGCCAGCGCGTCAAAATCCGCCTGTTCGTGAGTCAAGATCAGTTCCATGCTTGAATTGTAACATTAAGGTATTTAAGGATTCCCAAACAAAAGAGTTAACTCCAATTATTTTTCATACAAAGTGTTAAGAATCATGAGGTTCGATCGGGATTACAATCAACCAAATTTTGAAGTGGATCGAGGCAACATGACAGACAATAAACGTGTATTACTGGCAGTAATGGCTCATCCGGATGATGAAACCTTCGGCACCGGCGGTACTCTGGCGTATTATGCCAGCCTTGGGGTGGAAGTACACCTGGTGTGTGCCACTCGCGGCGAGGCCGGGGATGTGGATGCTGAAATGCTGCAGGGGTTTGCCAGCGTGGCAGAATTGCGTGAAACAGAATTGAGCAACGCTGCCAAAGCTTTAGGTCTAAGCGGGGTGCACTTGTTGGATTACCGTGATTCAGGCATGGCCGGTTCCATCGACAATACACATCCGCGCGCCCTGGCCGCCCAGGAGGTAAACGTCGTAGCCGCGGATGTGGTGCATTACATCCGGCAGCTAAAGCCCCAGGTGGTGATCACGTTTGACCCAATAGGTGGCTATCTTCATCCTGATCACATCGCCATCCACAAGGCCGCCACTCAAGCGTTCTACGAGGCGGGAGACCCGACGCGATATCCGCAGGACCTGCCGGCCTGGCAGCCCACAAAACTCTACTACCAGATCTTTCCGCGAGATTTTTTGCGCCTCGCTTTATTCTTCATGCGCCTGGTGGGCAAGGATCCACACAAGATGGGCAAGAACCAGGATATTGACCTGGTGCCTATCGCCGAAACGAAATTTCCGCTCAATGCCACCGTGGATTACCGCACCGTCATGAAGCAGCGTGACGAAGCTTCGCTTTGCCACGCCAGCCAGGGAGGTTCAAAACTCACCGGCGGCTTCATGGATCTGGCGCGGCGGATCTTTGGCGTCCGCGATCAGTACATGCGGGCTTATCCACCGCCAACGAAACGGCGTGAGACAGATTTGTTTGAGGGGATTTGATCATCTGTCTTGTCTTTGTGACCAGGGCGAAGCAATCTCTTTTTAATACGTAGAATTGTTTCAGGATCGATAAACATCCCGTATCATTTTTAGACCAATTGTTGTGCTCCACAAGGTTCTTAATGACTGGATTTTTCTTAAATAAAACATTGTCATTGCGAGCCCTGCCAGACTAAATTAACCCGAGATAAATTTACCCCTAGTTGTGACTCTATGAGTAGGGGACTCTAGTCAGGGCGAAGCAATCTCTTTTTTTGTATGGAATTGTTTCAGGATCGAAATATGTTCCTTGTTATGTTTTAGCCTATTGTTGTGTTCCGCAAGGTCCTTATTGACTG
>CAYYRU010000010.1:4794-36496 GCA_964474095.1 uncultured Anaerolinea sp. | reverse complement strand
CATACGCCTCTTCTTGTGTAAAGTGATACTACGAAAAACTACAGCCGGATCACATTCCCGCAGAACTCACACTTGATGGTATCCTGTCCGCGCAACACGGGGGCGGTGATGGCGCCGCCGCAGTTGGGGCATTGGGTGGGTGCGGATTTCGCTTTATCGACCGCCGTTGCATCCAACGCGATGGCGCGGTCAGCATCTATTTCATGAGTCTTAACCCTGGTGATCAATTTTTGCCAATCATTGCTGTCTTGTCCATCCAGATGTAGCTTTACTTCTCGTGTAAAACTTCCGCTGGCCAAAACCATTTCGATCCAGTCTTCATTTTTAAACAGACCCTGTTTGGTGGCTTTAACACTTTCCACCGAAACTACAGGCACCTCAAATTGCAGTTTTTGTACCAATTCTCTCTCAGTGGTAACAAAAAGCACTTTTTTGGTGGCGATCTCTTCTTTTTGTTCAAAGAGCAGGCGTTGATCGGTCAGGAAGAGAATGCCTTCGGGGTCGTCTTTATCTTCTTTTTTATCATCACGCGTCCAGACGGCTTTGACAGCCATCACCACGGCCTCGCCTGGCAAAAAACCAAAACTGGCTGCGTCGCAGTGATCAAGGGTGGTTTCCACCCTGGTCAATTCAGAACCAAGCCTCTCGACTTCGGTTTGCAGATCATCAAATTGATCCTTGAGCATGCGTTCAGAAGAGGAAACTCGTGATTCAAAATTGTCGACCTCATGCTTAATCGCATCCACCATCCCCTGAGAGGTCAATCCCACTCTCAGACCATTAACACGTAATTCGAGCGGACGTACGGCATTTCGCAAGTTGGTGGCTTCTGCGTTGATCTGATTCTGAATGGAGAATTTCTTTGACGCCCATTGTTTTTGAAATTCACTGCCCTGTTTTTCAATGATCTTGTTAAAAGCGTATTTGCGGTCTCTCAGTTTCTGGACGCGCAAACCCAGATTGGCGATCTTGGTGTCAAGTTCTGAAAAATCATCTCTGACTGAATTCAAACCAGTATTGCTAATCACGCTATTGAAGTCTCTTTTTACAGATTCAATATCCTGTTTCAATTTTTCAACGGGATTTTCCTGTGATGATGCCATGGGCTTATCTCCTCCAGTTTATAAACTCCAACCTGTGCTGATAGGTTTGTAGAATTTACTCTTTCTTTTTCTTCTTTGACTCGATTTCCATCAATTCACCGGTGGTGACAAAAATGGTGCGTTCGCAAATATTGCTGACTCGGTCGGCCATGCGTTCAAGATTATGCGCCACCCACATTAGCAGGTTGGCGTGATCAATGATCTGCGGTTTTTCGATCATCATATTTACCAAATAACGCAGGATCTTGTTGTAAACCTCATCCACTTTGTCGTCTTCTGCCGGGATGGCTTTGGCAGTCGCCGCGTCTTCAGCAACAAACGCGCTCAGTGAACGATGCAGCATACTCAAAGCCAGGTTCGCCATGGTTTCAATATCCTTGAAGGGGACAGGGATGTCGAAATCGTCCAACTTGATCACCACCTTGGCGATGCCCTTGGCATAATCTCCCATGCGTTCGATCTCAGCGGAGACCTCAAGCAAGGCTGCCAGGAGCCGCAAGTCGTGTGCCAGAGGTTGTTGAGTCGCGATCAAGATGAGCACGGAATTTTCGATGGCGTAGCGTTTTTCATTAATGGCCCGGTCTGACTGATAGACCTCATGCGCGATCTTTTGATCGCGATTCTTTAAGGCTTCAACGGAGCGCATGGTGGCTTGTTCCACCAGGCTGCCCATCAAAAGGATTTCGTCTTGAACCAGGTGTATCTGCAACATCAAATTGTCTCTTGACATATGTTCACCTCATACAAAAAAATCAACCAAAACGCCCTGAGATGTAATCTTCAGTGGACTTGTTGGTTGGATTTGTAAAAACCTGGCTAGTTTCTCCATATTCCATCATTAACCCAGCCCGATCCGTATCCATTGTAAAGTAGGCGGTAAAATCGGACGCCCGCCCGGCTTGCTGCATGTTATGCGTGACGATAATGATTGTATATTGATTTGATAATTCACGCATCAAATCTTCGATCTTCAATGTGGCGATCGGGTCAAGTGCCGAACAAGGTTCATCCATCAGGATGATCTGGGGTTTAACCGCCAGGGCGCGCGCGATGCACAGGCGCTGTTGCTGTCCCCCCGAAAGGGACAAGGCTGGTTTTTGGAGCTGGTCTTTTACTTCATCCCATAAAGCGGCTTTCTGCAGGCACTCTTCCACCAATTCTTCCATGTGGTCCTTAAAGCCGTTCGCTTTGGCACCCCAGGCGATATTGTCATAGATCGACTTTGGGAATGGATTCGGTTTTTGAAAGACCATGCCAATACGTTGCCGAAGAAGAACCGGATCCGCGTCGTCATCATAGATGTTTTCACCTTCAAAGTAAATTTTACCCTTCACCCTGGCGCCGGGGATGAAATCATTCATGCGGTTGAAAGACCTTAAAACGGTGCTCTTGCCGCAGCCAGAAGGGCCAATGATCGAGGTGATCTTGCGCGGTTCGATCTTCAGGTCAACATGTTTCACTGCCCTGAAATCACCGTAGTAAATATCCAGGTCGTCAGTTTCTATTGCCCAGTGTGAGTCATCATGTTCGCTCATGGAGTACAAAACCCTTACACAAGTCTTTTATTTCGTAAAAATCGTTTTATGATAATAACATAATCCAGGTTGAAGTGGATGGCTGAAATTCGGGTGCTTTTTTCAGTCAGAAGCGTTTTCGTTCCTTCGAGGAAAAACTCAATCCTGGGTGTTGCTGACGATCAAGAGCTTACTCACAGGCTGGCTCGTTCATTGAGCGGGATGGAAAACGAAAAAGTGCTGCCCTGTCCCTGGATGCTCTCGACCCAGATCTCTCCGCCGTGAGCTTCAATGATATGCTTGGCAATCGAAAGTCCCAATCCTGTTCCGCCGCTGGAACGCGAACGGTCTGATTTGTAAAAGCGTTCAAAGATGCGATCGAGATCAGCGGCCGGGATGCCCGCCCCCGTATCGGAGATGCTGAACACGATTTTCTCCTCCACTTTTTCCGCGCTTATGGTGATCTTTCCACCTGGGGAGGTGAATTTAATGGCGTTGTGGATCAAATTGACAAAGACCTGCTGAATTCTCACCAGGTCCACCTTGAGGTGCGGCAAATTGCGGCCGGGTTCGGTGATCAGCGTGATACCCGATCGATCCGCTTGCAGCTGCATACGTTCCACCGGATGGCTGATGATCTCGTCGATTGAACAACTCTTTTTTACATAAGGCACCTTACCCGATTCAATTCTGGAAAGTTCCAAAAGCTCTTGTACGATTTGGGTCAGATTGTCGATCTCCACATCCATTTGTTTAAGAAATCGGGTGGAGACGGTTGCATCGTTGATCGCTCCTCCTTGCAGGGTTTCGCTCAATGCTTTGAGTGAAGCCAGTGGGGTGCGCAATTCATGTGAGATGTTGCTGACAAAATCTTTGCGGATGGTTTCGAGTTTACGCAGCAGGGTCAAATCTTGGAAGAGCAGAAGCACTTCTCCGGGCAGCAGCGGTCCAAGCAGCGAGGCGATCACCAGGATGTTATCTTTTTCGAGGCTGGTTTGAATGGTGGCCGACTGGGTTTTCTGGGTCTCGAGGGCTTTCTTCCACACCTCGACCACCTGGTGTTGGCGCACCACTTCGATCAGTGAATCCCCGTCGGCGGCTTCGAGATCTGTGCTGAACATCTTTTCAGCGGCGGGGTTGATCAGGGTCACCAGACCTTCGGCATTTACCAGCACCACACCGTCTGTCATGTTGAACAAGATGGCGGAGAGGCGGGTGCGCTCATTTTGAACGGTTTGCATTTGCTGCCTAATCTTTTCCACCTGCGAATTATGGGCTGTCACAACCAGTCCGATCTCATCGCTGCGTTCCTTGCCGCTAACCGCGACAGGCTGTCCTTCCACCGAGGCGTGGATTTGCTCGCTGATCTTACGCAACGGATTCAACTGTCGGGTGGATTGAAGGAACATAAACAAGATCGAGAGCACCAGGCTGATGGCTGCCACACCATAGAATAGTACGCGGAATTTTTGAATGCTGGCATCAAATTCAGCCAATGATTTGGCGACCCTGACCACTCCGATGATCGCGTCGCGTTGAGTGACAGGCTGGGCTACATAGATATAGCGCTGCTGCATGGTGGTGCTGTAGCGGATGGTGGGTTGAAAGTTGCCGTGCAGCGCGCCCTGGATCTCAGGCCGTTGCAGATGATTTTCCATGTCACTGAGGGAGTAATCTGATTCACCGACCACAGTTCCATCGGTCAACACCAGCGTGATGCGATTGTCAGTCACTGTTTGAAAATGCCTGGCCAGATCGGAGAGGTCGCTCCCGGGTGCGGCGTTTGCGAAATCCGCTGTGAGCTGGCCGGCGATCAGGTTGGCTTCAGAAGCCAACTCCTGTTCCCAGTTTTCCATCACGAAATTTTCAAAAAAGCGCGAGGTGGTGATGCCAATGGCAAGCAGGGAACATGCCAATAAAATCAGGTAGGGGAAAACAGTTTTTTGAACGTACGAAAGGCCTTTCATACTTATCCTTCGAAACGATAACCTGAACCGCGGATGGTGATCAGCCTCTTGGGTTGGGCTGGATCTATTTCGATCTTTTGCCGCAGCCAGCGGATATGTACATCCACCGTGCGGCTCTCGCCGGCATAATCCCAGCCCCACACGTCTTCCAAGATTTTATCCCGCGAGAGTGCCCGTCCGCGGTGATCAGCCAGGTAAGACAACAGCTCATATTCCTTTGGCTTGAGATCGATGATGCTGCCCTTCAATAAAGCTTCACGGCGGATGGTATCAATCACGAGGTCGCCGAAACGCATGACCTCTTTGGAATCCACTTCAATCGTTTGTTGTGGAGTTTCTTCTTGCATTAAACGTACCCTACGCAGCATGGCTTTAACCCGCGCCATCAACTCTCGCATCGAGAAAGGCTTCCCCATGTAGTCATCCGCTCCTACTTCGAGCCCCACGATGCGATCAATCTCGTCATCGCGCGCCGTCAACATCAGGATGGGGGTGTTCATCTCGCGCCGTAATTTTCGGCAAACCTCAAAACCATCCATCCCCGGCAGCATGATATCCAACAGGATCAGACTTGGGGATTCGTTCTTCGCCATATCGAGCGCTTCCAAGCCGTCCGCGCAGGTGGAAACCTCATAACCTTCACTGGTCAGATTGTAGGCCAGGGTTTCACGCAGGGCTTGTTCGTCTTCCACGACCAGGATCTTATTTTTTGTCATCAGTGATTAATTCCTGAAAAATGGATTCCATCTTGGCAGCCAGGGTGGCGCGGTCGAAATGTTCTTTTACATAATTGCGACCATTGCCTCCCATGTGGGTGGTGGCCTTCTTTTCATTTTGCATGATTTTAAGTTGATTTGCAAGCGCCTGGGCGTTATCGGGTTGGATGAAAACACCGCATTCGGCTTTTTCCACCACCTCGCGAATAACGCCGTCAATCAACAGCAGAACAGGTTTGGCAGCGGCCATGTAATCAAACACCTTATTGGGATAGGTGGTCTTGTACATTTCAATGGGTTTCAAGATGGCGATACAGGCATCCGCCGCGGCCAGGGTTTGGTTCATTTCGTTCTTCGGCACGGATGGGATGAACAATACATTGCTGAGTTGATTCTCTTCAGCCTGGCGCATCAGGTTGCTCTTTTCTTTGCCGTCGCCCACAAACACGTATGCGATATTTTTGTCTTCGATCGTGAGCCGGGCGGATTCCAGCACCACGCCCAGGTTGTTTGAAACTCCATGCGCTCCTGCGTAGAGAACCAAGAATTTGCCGCCAAGCCGGTGTGCTTTGCGAAATTCGCTGCCGTCTTGTGACGGATCAAACATCTCGAGATCCACTCCGTTTTCCACCAACTGGATGTTCTTTCCTCCCCGGCTGCGGATGTGTTCGATGAAGCCGGGTGAGTTGACCACCATGCCGTCAGCGTGCCGGTAAAGGAAGCGCTCCAGCCATTCAGAGAGCCTGATCAAGGTTTTATTCTTGAGTACGCCTACGGCGATGGCAAAAGCCGGCCACAAGTCGCGCACCTCGAACAGGAAAGGCACGCCTTTCAGCCTGGCCAACAGCCAGGCCGTCCAACCTTGAAAAATGGGTGGGGTGGTACCCCAGACTGCGGAGACATTTTTGACACCCAGGCCAATAAAGAAAGAGGAGAACATAAAACTGAAAAAGCTGAGCACACGGTGGAAGAAGCTGCGGTGCAGGGCGGGGTAGGTGTAGGTGCGCAAGATGGTCAGGCCAGGTTCGGGCGTTTCACGCGTTACCCAGCGGTTATGCTTGCTGCCGCTGGAGCCGGTTAAATAGCTGACCGGGCTGGTGATGATGGTGACGGTGTGTCCGTTCTTCACCAAATACCTGGCCATTTCGTGATGCCGGGTGCCGCCGGGTTCGTTGATGGCCGCGAAGGCCTGATGGATCAACAGGATGTGCATGGCTTATTTTTTCCTCGAAGTCAGCGTCCAGAGGCTTTGGATGGTGAAATCCTCGTTCGCCGTGAAGGTGAGGGTGAAGGAAAGCGCCGGTTTTTTGTCACCATAAGTATCAGAGACCCAACCCATGGTGGCATCGCCTTTCTGCCCGAGCAGGTTTTCTCCGGCACGCACGAGTGAAATTCCAGCGGCGGGGAGTGGTCTGAGTGTAATAGCATTGATTGCTGAAATTGCCAATGTTACCTGGCGATTTTGTTGATTCAACTGCAAGGTCTGTCCGGTCAGCAACCATTGCCAATCGGGCAGCAGCCAGTGCAGATCCGCCCGGCGTTGTGTCGAGTCCTTTAAAAGAAGGCTGTCTGTCACCAAAAAAAGGTCTTGCCTTTCAAAACGGATCGCGCGCCTGTGCAGCACTCCTTTTCTTAAAAAACCATCATGTTCAGCAGTTAACACACCGGGTTCAACCTCCGGCAGCCAGCGAGCCTGCGCCTGGTCGAGCCACAGGAACTTGCCAGCCTTTTGCATCTGGTCCGTACCGTCCACGCGCAAGGTGTTGTGCGCGCGGGTACTGTCAAAGGGGTTTTGCCAGGGTGGCGCTTCATTATAAGCAAAGGTGCCGGCGTCTTGAGCCAGGTTATTGCCTTCCCACCACAACTCGACGTGCAGTTGATCGGCGTGCGCGGGCCGGCCTCGAAAGCGCACCCCGCGCAGGCTGGCCCAGGCTTTGCCAGCAACAATCTTGTGCACGGCTGGGGAGGCCTGATGAGTCTTTCCCGACCCTGCCTTGATCCCCAACCAGGCAGATAGTTCATCCCAGGGGCCGGGGGGCAGGCAGTCCTCGCCGAGGAAGGCCAGGCTGGCCGCTTGCAGGGTGGGGCGGTAATCGCGATACTCGCTGCAGCCCAGGGGCAGCAGCAGGCTGCCGTCGTTGTGTCCCAGGTTGGGCAGGCGTCCGCTGAGCGGGTCGAGCTGGTCAACCGCCCAGCGTGTGGCAGCCGCCAGACGCTCTGTGATCACTTCAGGAATGCTCAAGCCCAAACGTTGCGTGTAGAAATGATAGATCAGCGCCAGGTGCAGCATCAGGCGCTGATAGTTGGCAGAGTGCTGCCCGTAGGTGCCGTCTGTTTCAATCTGTTTTTCAAGCCCGCGTTCAAATTCCTTGATGCCCAACATCAGCCACTTTTTGGCTTTGCGTGAAACCCTTGAGAATAACGCTCCAGCGATGATCAATCCCAACGCTTCACTGAGTAGATGATTATTGTTTTGCGAGCGGGCGTAACCCAGGCTTGGCGGAATGCGTGCGGCGTGCTGCCAGAGGCTCTCCACCATCTTTTGTTTTCGTTCTGCGGTAGCAGCGGGGAATGCACTGAAAATCGGGTAAAGCAGGCTCCAGGTGATGACGCGCATGGCGGCTTCCTGGGCGGAAACCCAGTTGGGTCCTTGATTCACAGGGTTCTTGGCAGAAAATTCCTCAAATTTTTGCCAGAAATAAGCTGCGTAACGTGGGTCTGGTTTAAGCTGGATGGCTCTTGCGAGGTCGAATGCCCACGAAAAACGCGCCGGTTCCCAGATCCATTTAATATCCAGACCGGCAACATTATCACCATACTTCGTCCAATGTGTCAGTGGGGACTGCGGTAATCCAAACGACAGCGGATGAGGTTCCCCGCCGAAAGGACGATAATTGCCTTCTAAAACCGCTTCAGCTTTTTGAAGCATGTCTTTCTCAGGCAGCCCGGAGGTGGTGTTCCGTCCAAACGCAGGCAGAGCGTCGTCCAGTTGGAAAATGCGCGCGTCAAAATCAAAGGGCAGACCGCCAGGAGGAGTGGCTTTTTCGATCCGGCCGGCTTTTCTTGCAAGCTGGTAGCCGGCAAATTCCGCCAGCTGCGGGATGCCGATCTCTTTTACCAGAAGGAAAAGTTTTTGTGCCTGGTTCAAAGCCGCTCTCGTGGGTCTGGTTTGCGTATCACAGTTTTTCTTCAATACCGCTGGAAAGGCTCTTGACAGCGGCATAGCAAGCCTTGTGGACGGCGATCAACTGATCATAGGGGATGGGTGGCTGACCGCCTTCCATCACGCAGCGAATGAAATTTTGCCAGGCTACCTGGTGTCCTTTATCCTGGCTAAAGCGCGAGCGCAACACCTTGCGGTGCGAATCATTCACCAATTCGAGGCTCCTGAAGTCGTCCAACACGCCGATCTTGCCGCCGCTGAAGACTTCCACCCTTTCCTTGGCAAAACTCTTGTTGCCATTAGCCAGGTAGGTCATGCAGCCGATGGAACCATCTTCAAAGCGAAGGGTGACCACCACATTATCCTGGTGGTATTTGCCGTTGTCGGGTAGTGCCTGAGCCTGCACGCTGGTGGGAAGACTGCCGCACAAGAAGGTCATGAAATCGATGAAATGGCAGCCTTCGCCGATTATCCTGCCGCCGCCTTGAACTGGATCATGCAACCAGTGATTGGCGGGCAGGAACCCTGCATTAATGCGGTAGCTGATCGAAAGAGGTTCGGCCGGGTTCTGGAAGTATTCTTTTAACTTGACAGCCAGGGGCGCGAAACGGCGGTTAAAGCCAACAGTTAATAAAGGAGCTTCTTTGTTACTTAAGGTTTTCTCGATCTCAGCCAGCTCTGTTTCGTTCAAGGCCAGTGGTTTTTCACAGTAAACTGCTTTTTGATGATTGAGCGCGCTGACCACCTGGCTTGCGTGTTGTTGGTGGCGAGTGAGCAGCAGCACGGTATTGATGTCATGATTCTCCAGCACATCCGCTTCAGTGGATGACGCCGAAGCGAAACCGAAGCGCTGCGCCGCATGACTGGCGCTTAACCCCGAGGCGGTGGCTACGCATACCAGGTCGGCACCGCCGGTTTTTTTGACGGCTGGCAAAAAGACTGCCTGTGCGTAATTGCCCGCGCCTAATACTCCCAGTTTGATCTTAGCCACAGGGGTTGACGAACGGCTGAACTCCACTTTGCGCACAAGATTACTGGTCTCTTTTTCGGGGTAGCTGATCAAAACTCCCAGGAAGGATTCGCCGGTCTTGCCCGTGATCAATTCATATGCCTGGGGGGCGTTTTCGATCGAAAAACGATGTGAGATCAAAGGCTGAAGGTTTACCTTGCCCTGCCCAACCAGGTCCACGAAGGCTTGCAGGTTGCGGCCTTCCGTCCAGCGCACGTATCCGAAGGGGTAATCCACCCCACCTTCTTCATAAGCCGGGTCGTAACGCCCCGGGCCGTATGAGCGGGATACCCGCAAATCGAGTTCCTTCTCGTAATAATTCTTGCGGATAACGCCCAGCCCCACCACACCCACCGCCACCACCGTGCCGTGGTCGCGGGCCAGCAGCCCGGCCAGGTTGATGGGGTCATCAGAGGATGTGTCAGCGCAGATCAGCACCTGGTCAAATCCACGTCCGTGGGTGAAAGCCAGGGCGGCATCTTCACAACCTTCACGCAGCACGGCCTGCACCCCCATGCGCCCGGCCAGGTCGATGCGATCCTGTGCGAGGTCAATGCCAAACAAGTTGCAACCGGAGGCTTTGACGAGTTCGCATGTTAACAGACCGAGCAAACCGAGGCCGATCACGCACACCGATTCGCCCACCTGGGGGGCGGCCAAACGCACTCCCTGCAGGGCAATGGCCCCCAGGGTGGTGAAAGCCGCGGACTCAAAATCCACGTTATCAGGCAGGTGAACCAACAGGTTCTGCGGCACCAGGTTGTATTCAGCGTGCACGGCATATCCGCCTCCGGCGCAGGCCACGCGGTCGCCGGGTTTGAATCCCTGCAGACCTTCGCCCACCTCCACCACCACGCCCGCGGAGGAATACCCCAATGACATGGGTTGGTCGAGCTTGTTGAAGGCTGCTTCAATTGTGGGCAGCAATCCTTCACGGCGAGCTTTGTTGAGCACCTGTTTCACCAGGTCTGGCCTTGAGGAGGCTTTGCCGATCAGGTTCTTTTCGGCAAATTCCACCAGCATGCGTTCGGTGCCGGCGGAAACCAGCGAGTTCCTGGTCTGCACCAGGGCGGTCCTGGCTTTGACCGAGGGGATGGGTAGTTCAACGATGGAGGTTTTTCCATCGCGCATGTTTTGCAGGATCTGTTTCATGGCATCACCTTTCTACCTACTATTCTATTCCATCCGCGCCATTTTTGTGATGGTTTGAGGGAATTTCCTTGTTTGATGTTTAACAACTTGTTGGCATAAATCATGCACCACTATTCTTAGTATTTTTCGCTTTGGAGGTTGGTATGATCAAGAAATTGTTTTTGCTGGTGGTTCTATTGGCGGGCACGGCCGTGACGGTTCTTTTTGGCGAGGGATTCCTATCGCTTTTTGTCTCGGAAACCCCCACTGTGGCGCCGCTTGAAACTGAAATGCTCCCCACGCAAACCATTGGCATCACTGATACACTGGAGCCAACTTTCACACAGGTTGCCACTTCTGATCCGTTGCCCACACAGACTCTTGAACCCACCCCTACACCTGAGTTCACAGCCACTGCCACTGTCACGCCACTTCCAACCGAGACTGCTACCCCGCAGCCGACACCAACTTTTGAGTTAATCAGCGAGACCTTGAAGTTCCAGGAGGGCAGCCCCGTATTCATGCCGAATTTTGTGCACACCACGGAAGGCTGCGCCTGGCAGGGCATTGCCGGTCAGATCTTTGGAACTGATGGCAAACCCATGGTTAACTATGTCTTGCGCTTGACTGGTTCTTATAATGGAGTCCAGGTCAACCAGATTGGCGTGACTGGTTCTATCCAAAATCTGCCTTATGGACCGGGCAGCTACGAATTCGTGTTGGGCACCACGGCGGTTGATTCTGAAAACCAACTCTTCCTCCAGATATTCAACACATCTTATGAAGAGGTCACCAATCTCATTCCATTGACTACTTATTCGTCTTGCTCAAAGAATCTTGAGATACTGAATTTTCAACAAAAATGATCCTGCATCCTTTCAGACCCGGCCGTGAGCCGGGTTTCTTATTTAATGGTTATAATTATGTATTATCGGGAGAGATTCCATGGATGATTTTGTTCCCTCTGAACTGTTAAAACGCACTTTTAAATTCTGGTGGATGCTTTTGCTGCTCATGCTTTTGGGTGGGTTGGCTGGCATGCTGTTGGTGAAACTGCAAAAACCGCTCTATGAGTCCCAGGGGTCCATCACAACCTCCATTGATTTTGCCTACGCTGGCCGTTTGAATGAAGCCGAAGAAGATAACCTCATCGCGACCGTTGGAGACATCATCAGCTCGAGTGATGTGTTCAAGCAAGCCAAGGAACAAGCAGCTTCAAGAGACATCTCTTTGACTGATCAGCAGATCGAAGAACGATTTACCCTCGCCAGGCAGGGTTATCGTTGGGAACTCACGGTAAGAGATCAAGACCCTGCGCTTGCCCAAACGCTGACACAGATCTGGCTGGAAGCAGCCGATTCAGCTCTGGCTGATTTTCATACCCAAACGCTCGAGACGGTGGCCTACCACACGGCTGAGATCGCCCTGCAGAACTGTTTCAGCCAGATGGTCGTGGTTGAACCGGCTTCGGCTTATTGTTCACCCGAAAACATCGATACCATCCGCGAAATGTTGGCATCCAACCCTGCTGCAGATAGCCAGGTTTCTCAGCCTAATGCCATTCTGTTATCAAAGATCAGTACCGAGATCACCGACAATGCTTATCTCCCGACCAACCCCGAGATATTTAAACGCAATTTCACCACCCTGGCAGGTGCCATCGCCGGTTTGCTTGTGGCTCTCGGCATTTTGATCTTTGGCAAGGGCGGGACGAAATGATCCTCAAAAAATGGGGTCTGGCAGGGCTTTGGCAAAAAGCGGTGTGGTGGATGTGGCTTGGATTGGTGGCCGCTTTGCCCCTTACGAGTTTTCCGTTGTTTGCGAAAGTCTTGCACACCAGTTCGGTGGCGCCAGCTTCGGGAATCTTTGTCATTTTGCTGTTGATCTTCTGGCTGCCGGTTTTTGTGCTCAAAAAAGGCAGGTTCCCGTTTCAGGTAAAACCAGTGCTGGCCTTTTTTATTTTTGCCCTTTTAACAGTGGCATTGGCCTTCTTTCGCTATTTGCCAGACTATAAAAATGCGTCCTACTTGAGAGCAGCGGCTGAAGGTGTTGCCACCCTGGGCTTGGGATTATTGTTTTTCATGTTTACCAGCGCGCTGCCCAACTCGGATGAAAAAATGCGCAAAACCTTGCAGGTGGTTAACTGGGGTGGACTGGCGATCCTGCTTTGGTCGGGCTTTCAAGTGGCAGTCTCATTCGCATTCAATGATTTTTTCGAGTTCATGCGCACCCTGCAGCACTTTTTCTCCACGACGGTCTTGTTTGACCGGCGCGCTACGGGTTTTGCCTCAGAACCTTCGTGGCTGGCGCACCAGTTGAACCTGGTTTACCTGGTCTATTGGATCTCTGCCACCCTCAACCGCACCAGCGCCCACAAGTTCAGGATCTGGAAGTTTACCTTCGAGAACCTGTTACTCGTGGGTGGGTTTGTGATCTTGTTTGCTACTTTTTCACGCGGCGGATTGCTCTCGTTCATGTTCGTGCTGGCATTCTTGTTTGTGCTGGCCAACATCCGTTTTGCCAAATGGCTGATGAGCAAGTGGAAGGCGCGCAACCGGGTTTTGGTCGCTTCGCTTACGACATTGGGCATGCTCTTCGTTTACCTGGGCATCGCTATTGGCGGCTTGTTCGTTTTAAGCAAGATCGACCCGCGCATGGAAAAGGTCTTTCAGTTTTCCTCCGCGGCGGATAATCCCATCTTGAAGTTTGCCGATGATCTCCAATTTGGTGAACGCGTGGTTTATTGGCAGACGGGTTGGAATATCTTCAACGATTACCCCCTGGCCGGGGTGGGAGTGGGTTTCTCCGGTTATTACTTCCCGCAGTATCTGCCAGATTACGCCTGGCGCTTGTCGGAAGTTCAAGCCTTAACCGGCTGGAGTTCAGGTTTATTGAACATAAAAAACCTATGGACGCGCCTGATGGCCGAAACCGGGGTGATCGGTTTTTCATTATTCGTGGTTTTCTTGGTGGTCATGGCGATCACCTCCATCGACCTGCTGAAAAGTTCAGAGAAAACGCGCAAAACGATCGGGTGGATGGGGATCTTCATGTTGATCACTTTTATCTTTGAGGAATTCAGCGTGGATAGTTTTGCGCTGCCGTACTACTGGTTCACATTGGGCCTGGTCGTCGCAGCCTCACGTTGGATACCATCGCAAGCCAGGGAGAAAAATGGATAAATCTGAAAAAGTTATCTTGTTTGTTTTTATCGGTGTGGTGGCTGGGTGTTTGCTCATTTCGGCCCTCTGTGGTGGCATCTTCTTCATTACCAACAAGATCACCGGTGGTCTGCCCACGCTAGATATTCCGTCCTATGAGACGCCTCAAGTGGACGTGTTTACTCCTGAACCTTTACCGATGGACGAAAACCTTTTGGATGCCTGTGAGTTCCCGGTGGGAGTCGAGCAAAAGAAAGCCAATATTGATCCCTTGCGTTTAAATGTCGCTGAAGAAACCAGTCAAACCCTGACCGAAACCTTTATCCCGGTGGCGGATACCAACGTGATTTATTCCAGGTTAAACGGCCTAGATAGTGTACCCACCCAGCTTACAACCCCGCCGATTCCGTATGAAATTGGCGACCGTTTGAACTTTTATAAACTGGATGAAGATAACAACCATATTTCCACTACTGCCATTCTGCGTTATGCCACAGATGAGATCTATTTTTGGATCGAGGAAGGCGTCTACGCCGATCAAAGCGAAGTGGATGCCTTGATGGATATCTTCGCCAATGAGATCTACCCCAATAACCACGATTTTTTTGGCACAGAATGGATCCCCGGGGTGGATAATGATCCTCATCTTTATATTCTCTACGCCGGCGACCTGGGGGATACCCTGGCCGGGTATTTTTCGAGTGAAGATTATGTCTTGCCGGAAGTGAACGAATATTCGAATGCCCACGAGATGTTCGTCATCAATTCAGACGTGGATTACCTGACCGATGCTTACACATTGAGCACCATGGCGCATGAAATGCAGCACCTTATTATGGGATACAGGGATTCTAATGAAGAATTGTGGTTGAATGAAGGATTTTCCGAGTTTGCCACTTTGATCAACGGTTATGACCAGGGTGGGTTTGATTATGATTTCACAAACCAGCCTGACATGCAGCTTACCAACTGGTCAACCGATTCAGATCTGAATGATTTGAATTATGGCGCCAGCTTTATGTTTACAGCTTACATGGCCAGTCGCTTTGGTGAAGATTTCACCCGCGCGGTGGTTAACGATCCAACAAACGGGTTGGTGAGCCTGGATAATGTTTTCGCTGAAAATCACCTGACGGATCCTGAAACTGGAGCCTTGATCACCGCGGATGAATTCTTCAGGGATTGGACTCTGGCCAATTATCTGGCCGACCCCTTCATGCAGGATGGCCGCTACTCATATACCAACTATGACGCTCCCAGTGTATATGACACTGAATGGCTGGATTCCTGTGACGGTACCCGTCAATCGATGACAGTCTCACAATACGGTACGGATTATTATGAGTTGGGTTGCTCTGATAATTATGTAGTCTCCTTTGAAGGAGATCCCTTTAACAAGATCCTGCCTGATGACTCTGAGAATTCAACCTATTTTATGTGGTCCAACCGGGCCGATACCTCAGACATGACCCTCACTCGTGAGTTTGATCTCTCTGATGTTTCTGGCCAGATCACCCTGACTTATGATGCCTGGTGGGATCTTGAAACTGATTTTGATTATGCCTATCTCATGGCGCAGGTGGATGGCGGTGCTTGGGAAATCCTTGACAACACCTCCTGTGATCCAGATCAGTCCAAGGGCAACAATTACGGCTGCGGATACAATGATGCGTCTTACAACTGGTCCACTGAAACCGTCGATTTGTCTCGATTTGCGGGTCACAAGATCTCTTTGCGTTTTGAAACCATCAGCGACGGCGCCATCAGCAATGAAGGTTTTGCCGTGGATAATCTTTCGATCCCAGAGATCGGATATTTTGAAGACTTTGAGGCTGGATCGGGCGATTGGGTCTTGGATGGTTTTTCAAGAATGCAGAATCTGGTTCCCCAAGCCTTCTTGGTTACCGTCATCACCCAGGATGATAACGAACCCATTCAAAAGTACACGGTCCAACCGGGTGAAGAGTTGATCCTGCATTTCGCGTCAGGCTGCCTGACCGAGGACCCCATTCTATTGGTCAGCGGTATTTCACGTTTCACCCGGCAAACCGCGGATTATTCGCTCACCATCAATCAGGAGTGATCCTGATCTGTCAAACGCAAAGGGAGTCTTTTGGAAGACTCCCTTTGTTTCTATTCTTCGATGAGATACTGGTTGCGCCTCATGCTGCGGGTTTATTCTGCAGCCTGGACAATTGTTCGTTGAGTTCCTTCATGCGATTGGAGGCTGCTTGTTTGACGCCATCTTGAACGTGAACAAACGAACTGCCTAACCTGGCGCGCAGCGCGGATCCTTTGAGTGGAGTGAATAACAAAGCTAAAATGCCACCCACCAGCGCACCAGTCAGGATCCCAAAAAAGAAACTTCCAATTTTGTTCATTTTTCCTCCTGTCAATTTATTGCCTATTAATTATAAGTATTTTTTCAGATTTTGACTTATTCTTGTTTTGGTCAACGATTTAATTTAAGTTTCATGAACAAGATGGGCGCGAATGCCGTGACCCATAACCCGATCACGGTATACCTGAGGTAGCGGAAAGTGTATCCCAGCAGGTTGGGATCTTGGGGTAGGATGGCTTTAAGCCCGGCATAGAGAGCGATCACACCTACAATACCTACGAAATATCTCGCCAATCGTTTCATCCACGATCCTTCGACTTTGGGTTGGCCGAATTTTTTGACCCACCAGGCATATCCGCTGGCAAATCCAAAGATCACTCCTGCCAGGGTGAAGGCATCTTTGAAATTCATGGGGTCAGGCACCGCGCCTTTGGTGGCGGCCGCGTTTTCGATCCATTGCGCGGGCAACTGCCAGGAGGGATTGACCCAGGTGGGCGCGATGCCGATCAGAACTACTAAAAGCGAAACCGCAAAAAAGAACACGATCTGCCAGGCAAATGACAGTTTTGCCAGCCAGCGGCCCACCGGTTTTTCAAGCCAAAAGTAAAGTGCCAATAATGCGGCTGCGGCCAGCCAACCGCTTAATACGTCATGCAGAAAATGCATTCCCAAATAAATGCGTGACAGACCGATTAAGAAGATAACCAAAATTGTAATAATAGTCATCCAGCGTTTCTTTACATGTAGTGCGAGCATGCCCCATAAACTTCCGGAATTTTGTGAATGACCGGAGGGCATGCCAAACGAGGTTTCCATGCTGAGAGATTGCACACGGGTATCGTACCAAAAAGGCCGTGGTGTTCGAAAAAGCATCTTTAAACCGCTGTTGATACTATTACTGGCAACCAGCATGATGGCCAGGCGCAAACCGAGCAGCGCATCAACGCACCAATAGATCAATGGCATCATTACGATGAAAAATTCCTCGGTTGCGAGGAATGATAGAAAAGTAAAAGGGGCTTGTAACCAGTGCCCGAGGCTTTGAATGAAAAGGGTAAATTCGATCTCAAAATCAAAAATGGCTTCCATGTGGTTTTCCTTCCATGACTGAGGATTCAATTAACTCCTGTTTAATTGTACATGAAACCTGCCGATCGCTCTACTCAAGGTTATGAATTCCAAAGCATTTGAATCAAGTTCATTAATTGTTTCATACCCAACTCGATCTTATCGATATCGATGAACTCTTCCTGTGAATGAGCTGCACCTCCGCTGGTGATGCCCAGACAGGTGGCCGGGTAGCCCAGGCTGATGGGCAGTGAGGCATCCGTGGAGGAGTTGACAAGCACGGCATTAATGCCTGTCACTTTGAGGGCGTTGACCGCTTTTTCCAATAGGGGGTGGTCATCCGGCAGGTTGCCAGATGGACGGCTTCCGATTTGAGTCATCTTCACCTGAACCAGATCTGATTGATGAGCAAAAATGGTTTTTCTCACGATCCCGTTCAAGGCCTTGAGTGTCTCGAGCTCTTCGGATCGGATCTCCACCTGCATGGCCGCCTGGCTGGCCAGGCTGTTGATGTTGTTGCCGCCTTCGATAATGCCAATGTTGAGTGAAGTTCGCGGCTTTTGCGGCAGTTTGAGGTTAGTTAATTTTGAAGCGATCTTGATCAACTCGTGTATTGCGGAAGGGTCTCCATAATGGCTCCAGGCGTGACCTCCTTTGGTTATAACTTCGATACAATATCGAAAAATCCCCAAAGCTCCTTGTTGAATGGTTCCAAGACCAATGCCCTCAAGAGCTATGTAGGCGCTGACTTTAGAACCGAACCGCTCGACCAGTTTTTTCATGCCTTGCAGGTTGCCCAATCCTTCTTCACAGACATTGGCAACCAGCCATAGATCGCCAGGCAGCTTAAACCCTGAACTGACAAGCAGGTGTGGCATTTCCAACAGAGCGGCCAGACCGAGGGCGTTGTCTCCTATGCCTGACCCGATCAAACGGTTTTCATGTTGTCTTACTGGAAGTTGCGGCGTGAGCACGGAATCCAGGTGGGCTGAAAGGATCAACGGATTTTGACTGCCTCCCTTGAGACAGGCAAATACGTTGCCGAGATCATCCATTTCAACCTCACTGACGCCCGTAAGGGCGAACTGCTGGCGCATGTATTCTGAGCGTGCCTGTTCTGAAAAAGTCAACGCGGGGATGTCTCGAATATCAATCGCGTGCGTGAGGATTTGAGGATTTCTCTCTGGTACGTTTTTTTTCATAGAACCTTCACCAATTTGCGGGCAAAATTGAAGCGTGACTGGATCAAAGACGGATACGCATCGGCACAATAAAAAGGGCCGCTGCCTTCAGTTGTAAATGATGCGCTGACAGTCCCGCACAATAATGCTTCCACAGGATCGAAATTCCTTTTAATCCCCGCCATGAACCCACCGCAGAATGACTCCTGATGACCGGTGGGGTCATTGATCGAAGCTGGGTAGGCAGGCACGTGAATACGCTTGCCGCTGTGCCGATCAAAAAGATAATAACCAAAATTGGCGTCTTCTATCAGCACGTGCTCACATCCCAGGCCGGCCAGGATGGTGATCATTTCCCACTTATCGCGTGATCGATTTTGGAACAGGCTGGCTAACTGGTATTCATTGGCAAAAAACGCCGTAATGTCTTTTAGCAGCACCGGCATATTCTCATATTGATCCTTATGCATGTATTCATCACTGGCCTGGATCACCAATATCTTGGTTGGGCCTTTTTGTAGAAGGCTGGTCAACTGCAGTTGTGTGGGTAAGTCTGACTTGCATACCAGGGCGGCGGTAATATCGCGATAATGAATTGGAAAATCCTGGCGCAGATATTTCATGGAGCGGGTTGGTAAAGCACTGCCGGTTGGCAAATTGTCCCCAATCAATCCTTTTGGAAATTCGATCTTTCTGCTCGCGTAAAACGGTACCGGGTTGCCGCAAAAAACCTCATGGGGTGAGAGATAGCCAATAAAATGCGGCGATTCGGGGATGTTTGATGGAAAACTGACTCCTTCAATATCAACCAGATATCGTTTATGTAAGTGTTGTAATCCAAGGCGATGGTTCTCGTTCGTTTTACTGATGAGCGCGATGCGTTCATTCCAACAGCGAATTCCACCTGCGGCATACAAGGCGGATCCTGCCAACAAACCATTATGTGCACGATTATTCAGATCAACAATGTATTCAGTGGAGATGTTTCCAATGACCATGAAATCGAAGAACTGGTGATTGACCATATCGGATTATATAATTAAATATAAATCCAAACTCCCCCTCAGGCTCATTACTTGATCTACTTTGAGCCGCCTTCAGCGATCATGCGTAATAGTGAGACAATTCCCATGCCGATCTTGACGCCTTGCCCCGAAGTCAATTTGGGCTGGACCTCATCAGACTGCTCGCGAGTGCGGATGAAAATGTAGGCCGCGGCCAGACCAGCCAACAAACCGGCGCCGCCTCCGATCACGAAGGCCAGCGTTTTCCATTTTGAGTTTTCAGCCATTTTTCACCTCTCGCCTTGATTTTATCTGGAAAAGAAAGTTTTGATGCCAGTTGCGAGCCCTTTGATCCCAATGATGGCTTTTGCTGGAGGCTGTACCGCTTTACGTACTTTATGGTTAAAAAGCAGGGTTTTCTCGCGGAAATTGCGGATAGGGATGGGCAGGTTCTGATTCCATTTAGCGAACAACTTGGAGAGCAGCCAGATCACCAACAGAATGATCATCCCGGCTAAAATGCCGTTCAGCATGAGAAAAATGATCGAGATATCCGACCACAAACGGGTGGATCCTGCTTCGCCTGTGCTGGTGATCAACAGTATCAGGCAAACCACCACACATACCAGCGTTGTGGAAAGGATCGGCAGCAGTATGTGCCACTTGAATTGATCGGAGTGACTCTTCTCTGGGGTTCTCGTGACTGGCAAAGGTTTAGATCTCATGTATAAATTTTAGCATGATTCCAAGGGATTGAGTTTCCCCATTATTCATTAATCTATAAGCATTATTGAAAAAAATCATGTATAATTAATGCAATATAGGATGATTCAATTTCAGCCTGGCAATCTTTGGGTTGAGAAGCTGGTCGGCTCCGATATTGGCTCGAAATATTTTTCACTCCGCGAGGAGTTGGATGTTTTTTCACTTAGTTTTATCAGGAAGCAATATTCAGTTGGTTAACCTAAGGGATTTTGTTTATGGCAAAATAAACCACCAATCTGCTTTATAAGATTGCCCGGTTTTCCTTACATAGAACCACATTGCGATTCCTGTTTTTTGAAAATGACCAAGTGCAGAAAACATTGGACTTCTGAACGGTAGACAGCCAATCTTTATACTTCCGGCAGCCGAATCTTCCTTATGAGATTGGCTGTTTTGTTTTAATGACGATGGAGAGAAGGATCACTGCAATTAAGGTTCAAAAGCATAATCCAGATCGTCTCTCGATCGACCTGGACGGAGAATTTGCTTTTGGCCTTTCGCGGATCGTAGCCGCCTGGTTGAAAGTAGGTGACACTCTCTCAGAACAACAAGTAACCGATCTCATGGGCGCGGATTCATCTGAAAAAGCTTTGCAAAGTGCTTTGAAATTACTAGATTACCGCCCAAGGACTGAAAAAGAGATTCGCCAAAGACTATACAGTAAGGGATATGACACACAAGAGATCGAAAATGTGATCAAACGGCTGCGCGAGGCAAACCTGGTACATGACCAGCAATTTGCACAAATGTGGGTCGAAAATCGTTGTGAGTTTCATCCACGCAGCCAAAGAATGATACGTTATGAGCTTCGCAACAAAGGTGTATCTGAAACAATTATTGATCAGGCTTTGACAGATGGACTGGATGAAGCAGAGTTGGCAAAAAGAGCCGCCGAAAGATACGCGCTCAAACTTGATCCTTCAGACAGGCTGGAATTTCGCAAGAAGTTGAGCGCCTTTTTGGCGCGGCGGGGTTTCTCTTATGGAACCGTAGCGCCAGTGGTAAACCACTTTTTAGCTTCGCGCGCATCTGAATCAAGCCGCAAACTGGAAAACGAGGATGAATACCATGGGACAGATTAATGGCACGACGATACTAATCGCAATATTGGCCGGGGTTGTCCTGGCCGCCATTCTGACATTTATTCTGGTCAGAATATCCATTAACAATTTCAAGAACAGTCAAAAGACCAAGGCGGATGATCTGGTCAAGCAGGCTTTAGAAAAAGCCAAAACGATTGAGATCGAAGCCAGAGACAAATCACTAAAAGTAATGCAAGAAAATGAATCAGAAATATCACGCCGGCGCAGCGAGATCGTTCGCGAGGATGAACGCCTTCAAAAAAGGCGCATGGAACTCGATAACCGCATCGAACGCCTTGAACTGCGCGAGCAAAATATCAACAAGCGCCAGAGTACACTCGACAAACGTGCCAATGAGATCGAAAAACTCTATTCACAAGAACTTGAAGAGTTGCAGCGCATTGGACAGATGAGTATGGACGAAGCTAAACAGGTCTTGTTGGCTGAAGCTGAAAAAGAAGCCCGCAATGACATGGCCCGCATCATCCGGCAGATCGAATCTGAAGCCCGCTCCGAAGGCGATAAACGCGCCCGCGAGATCATCACCGATGCCATCCAGCGTGTCGCCTCTGAACACGTGGTCAGCGTTTCAACCTCATTGGTAACCCTGCCCAACGAAGAAATGAAGGGCCGCATTGTTGGCCGCAACGGACGCAATATCCGCGCCTTTGAGCAAGCCGCAGGCGTGGATGTGATCGTGGATGACACCCCCGAGGCAGTCACAATTTCGTGCTTTGACCCTGTGCGGCGCGAAATTGCCAGACGTTCACTCGACCGCCTGATCGTGGATGGTCGTATTCATCCCGCCCACATCGAGAAGATCCTGGCTGAAGAAGAAAAGGAAGTCGAGAAAGCCATCATCGAAGCCGGTGAAAGTGCCGCTTTTGATGCCGGCGTGGCTGGCATGCACCCCGAGGTGTTGAAGCTTCTGGGGCGCTTGAAATTCAGAACCTCGTACGGACAAAATCAGCTGTCCCACGCGGTGGAAGTGGCTAAACTCTCAGCCGTCCTGGCTGCCGAACTCGGTGCCAATGTGGAAATTTCTCGCGCTGGTGGTTTGCTGCATGATCTCGGCAAGGCGCTTGATCACAACACGGAAGGCACCCATGCCCAGTTGGGCGCGGAGTATGCCAAGCGCTACGGTGTGCATCCCAAGATCGTAAACGCCATGGCTTCTCACCATCATGAAGTAGACCAGGAAACCCTGGAAGCCGTCATCGTGGAAGCTGCCGATGCCATCTCAGGCGCCCGCCCAGGCGCCCGCCGTGAAGATCTCGAACAATACATCAAACGTCTGCGCGCGCTTGAAGAAATTGCCAACTCCTTCAAAGGTGTTCAGCAGAGTTACGCCATCCAGGCCGGACGTGAAGTGCGCATCATCGTGCGCCCTGAAGAGATCGATGATCTGGCCTCCACCCGCCTGGCTCGTGATGTCGCCAAGAAAGTCGAAGAATCCATGCAGTACCCAGGTCAGATCAAGGTCACGGTCATCCGCGAGATGCGTGCCATTGAATTTGCGAAATAGATTAATTAAACAAAATACGTGAAAGAAAGCCACCTTCTATCTTCTGTCCAGGCAGTCAAAGAAGGTGGCTTTTTTTATACGAGGGCTTTCAATGTCAGGTAGGTCAGCCAGGGTGAAGGCGTTTTCTTTTGACCAAAATCCCAATCCTTCCAGGCCAGCCAAACGGATTCGGGAGTATAGGTGCCCTCAGCATTGGCTTTACTTAAGAGGATCGATTTCATTTCAAGCAGGCGCGCGTCTTCTTTCAACCAGGGCAATTGGGTTAACACCGTCACCACGTGCAGAATATCGAACCACACCAGCGGAGCTTTGAGTTTGCAGAAGTCGTTTCCCATGTAAAAAATATAGGGGTGAAAAGTCTGCCTTCGTTGCCAGCAATCCAACAGCGACTCGGCTCCTGTTTTGCAAGCCTCACTTGCGCGAGTATCTGTGTGGGCTGCCAGCATTTTCACCATGATCAGGTTGGCGTAAGGGCAGGGATCGTCTTTTCTGCCAGGTCCACGAAAGTTGCCGTACCTGGATGAACACGCGCACGGCCATCCGTTCTGCCTGACGAGTCTGGTTAAGGTTTCAATGCTTTTTTGAACCGCTGCATGCTCAAAAAGTCCAAACTTGATCAGGGTGTAAGTCAGGGAAGGTGCGTCGCACAAAGCCCAGGCCCACACATCAGTGCCTGGTCCGCCAAACTTGACAGGAACGTTGGTGAGCATTTGGAATACGCCGTCTTCCTCCTGGTGCTGCATAACGCGTTGGATCAACTCTGCCATGCCGGGATCGCCCAGCGTCAGCCCGAGGTCTGCCAGGAACACCAACTTATGCAGGGCATGCCCGGCGCTTTTATGGCTGATAAGGATTGAACCCGGCCAATCGGACAATTCTGAGATCAGATTCCTGACCTTTGGTGATTCGAGCAAAGCGGTTCTGGCTCTTATTACTTCGGGGTTGTCTTCAGCTTGGGCTAACAGATTCCTGCGGGTATGATATTCCACCCAGGGGGCAGAAGTCAGCAGCCAATCAATTTGATTATCCAAGGATCTCTCCTTCTGTATCAGCCTCAAAGATTAATTAGTAAGTTCATTATAAAGAATCTTAAGTGTTTAATTGCCAGGCAAATTTCAAAAATGAAAAATCAGTGACAAAAAATGAAAATATTATGAAAAACGCAATTAGACCATTGACTTATCGGTTCGAATTTGCTATAAACATACCTATGATTTCGGTCTACACTCCTAAGCATCATCGAAAGGCAATCGCCACTCTCTTGAAGGGTTCGGGCGCTGGTTTGGCTTAAGTTGTAATACTGAAGCACATCGCAAAGAAAATTCCCGCCTTCCCTTCAAAGGGAAGGTTTTTGTTTTTCAGCGAAGAAATACTTGATGAACCCACACAATGTGTGTTTTCTATTTTCAGAAATTAATCTAAGGAGGATTAATCATGAATCGCAAGCTCGCCGCATTATCCCTTGTTTTGGCATTGAGCATGATCATCTTGTCTGCCTGCAATGCCGCTGCCGCCACCGAAACCGCCGCCACTGAAGCAGCCGCAACTGAAGCAGTCGCCACGGAAGCCGCAGCCACCGAAGTTGCCACTGAAGCAGCTGCAACTGAAGCAGCCACCGAGGCCGCAGCCACCACGTATGGTGATGTCTGCCTGGGCAGCGCTGACGCCGCCATCGTTGACCTCAACTGCCAGGAAATCCGCATCGCGGTTGAGAACGCTTACCTCCCGTACAACTACATCACCAAGGACGGACAGGTGGGTGGTTGGGATTACGAAGCCTGGACGGACATCTGCACCCGCCTGCACTGCACTCCCATCTTTGTTGAATCCGCCTGGGATGGCATGATCGAATCGGTCAGCAACGGTCAATTTGATGTCGGCGCTGACGGCGTCACCAACACCGAACTTCGCCGCGAACAGGTAGATTTCTCCATCGGTTACCAGCGCATTGAGCAGAAACTCCTCGTCCGCAAGGGTGAAGACCGGTTCGCCAGCATTGAAGACATCGTAGCCAATACGGATCTCAAACTGGGAACCCAGACTGGCACCACCAATTATGAGACCGCAGTCTCTTATCTGCCAGAAGAACGCATTTCTGCTTTTGACACCTTCCCGTTTGCGGTGCAAGCCCTGCTCTCAGGCGATCTCGATGCCGTCATCATGGATAACACCGTTGGTATGGGGTATCTCTATACCAATCCTGACGAACTCGATTTCATCGGACCCGCCATCTCGAGTGATGAACTCGGTTTCATCTATCCCAAAGGCAGTGAGTTGAAAGCCCCCGTTGATCTGGCCATTCAGGCGATGATTGAAGACGGCACCATGGACGCACTCATGCTGAAATTCTTTGGTCCTGATTTCACTCTGACCTACGACGATATTCAGTAACCATAAATCAATAATGAGGGCTCCCGCATTGCGGGAGCCCTTGGAAAGAGTTTAGGATGGCCAATATTGCTGAATCACGAAAAAAGCCTCCCATAGGTAACACCCCCGAATACAGAGAATACCTGAAAGAAAAACTCCGCAATGCTCCCTGGTGGATTTTTGGTATTGTGATCATTGCCGTAATTATGATCGTGGTCATCTCCACCCAGGAAGATTACACCGAAGCATTCATGGTGATCAAGAACGGCTTGTTGGTTACCATTTCGACCACGATCTTCGCATTTTCGATCGCTTTACTTCTGGGCTTGATCACCGGCCTGGGTAGAATATCGCACAATACTTTTTTTAAGAACCTGGCTTCTCTTTACGTTGAAATTGTCCGTGGAATTCCCATGCTGGTGTTGATCTTCTTCATCGCCCTGGTGGGGGTTCCCGCTTTCATGAACGGTTTGATCGCTTTGGGTCAATGGATGATGGAAAACAAGATGGCTTTTGTCGGTTCGTGGTTGGCTGGGCTGAAAAAGGACGCCATCCCCATGAATATCAGAGCCATTGTGGCGCTTTCGGTGACCTACGGCGCTTTTTTGGCTGAAGTGTTTCGCGCGGGTATCCAATCCATCGGCCGTGGGCAGATGGAAGCAGCCCGGTCACAAGGCATGAGCTATTGGCAGGCCATGCGCTATATTATTCTGCCGCAGGCCATCCGCAACGTCTTGCCGGCTCTGGGGAATGATTTCATCTCCATGCTTAAAGACACCTCCCTGGTTTCTGTTTTGGCGGTCAGAGACATCACTCAGATCTCCAAACTCTATGCTGGCCGCACCTTTCAGTATGAAGAAGCTTACATCACCCTGGCAGTGCTTTATCTCACCATGACTGTGTTGCTGTCATTCTTGATGAAATTTATTGAGAAACGGATCCAAAAAAATGAACAACGTTGAAGATATGGTCGTAATAAAAAATTTAAGAAAATCCTTCACCGGCATTGAAGCCCTGGATGGAGTGGATCTGACCGTTAAAAAGGGGCAGGTGATCGTCATCATTGGCCCCAGCGGATCAGGCAAATCGACCCTGCTGCGTTGTGTCAACCAACTCGAAGAAATGACCAGCGGTGAGATCTGGGTGGATGGCGAAAAGGTCAACAAGCACTCCAAAAAACTCGACCGCATCCGCTCTGAGATCGGCATGGTGTTCCAACATTTCAACCTGTATCCGCATTTGAGTGTGTTAAAGAACATCACCCTCGCGCAGCGAATAGTCAAAAAACTGCCAGAGAACAAAGCCGTGGAAAACGCCGAAGCGCAATTGAGTCGCGTGGGCATCCCTGAAAAAGCAAATTGTTTTCCGACCCAATTGTCGGGCGGGCAGCAGCAGCGTGTAGCCATCGCGCGCGCCCTGGCCATGAATCCCAAGCTGATGCTTTTTGACGAGCCCACCAGCGCGCTCGATCCTGAGATGATCAAGGAAGTGCTTGAAGTGATGCTCGACCTGGCCAAAGCCGGCATCACCATGATCGTGGTCACCCACGAGATGGGCTTTGCCCGGGCTGCCGCCGACCAGGTAGTCTTCATGGATAAAGGCCAGATCATCGAGCAGGCCACCCCTGCTGAATTCTTCGCCAATCCAAAACAAGACCGCACCAAACTGTTCCTGTCGCAGATCTTGAACCATTAAATTAACCTGTTCCATTTTGGTTTTGCGCCGTCTGGAACTTAAAGCTATAATCGACTCGGGAGATCACCAATATGCTCACGAGTCGATTATCGCGTTTGGAACAGATCATGGCTGCAGCCAAATTGGAAGCACTGCTACTGAACCCCGGGCCAACCCTGACTTACCTGACCGGGTTGCACTTTCACCTGATGGAACGACCGACTTTATTGATCTGCCGGCGTGGAGAACAGCCTCAAATGATCTTGCCAGAACTCGAGGCGGTCAAGCTTTCTTCAATTCCTTTCCCCATGACGGTTTCAATGTTTGGCGACGACCCTGCCACCTGGCAGGGGGTATTTGACCATGCGCTTCAGCCGTTCAAACATAAAAAAGTGACCTTTGGCGTCGAATCGAGCCGGTTGCGATTCTTGGAGTTGAACTACGTGCAAAAAGCGCTGCCTCGGGCAGAGTTCATCCCTGCGGACGTAGCCATCGGCGGGCTGCGTCTACAAAAAGACGCGGTCGAGGCGGATTGTATGCGCCAGGCCGTGCGTATCGCCCAAAAAGCGCTGCAGGCCACCCTGCCGTTCATCAAGGTCGGTGTCACTGAACAACAGATCGCCTCGGAACTCATCATTCAACTATACCGGGCGGGTTCCTCGGCTGAGCTGCCATTTGCGCCCATCGTGGCGGCCGGGGAGAACTCCGCCAACCCGCACGCCACCCCATCCTCACGCAAGGTCAAACGCGGCGACCTGGTGCTCATCGATTGGGGGGCTTCGTATAACGATTACTTTTCCGACCTCACCCGCACCTTCGCAGTGGGTGAGATCGACCCGCAATTGGCCAGTTTCTATGAGGCTGTTTTATCTGCCAATAAAGCCGGCCGGGCCGCTGGAAAACCCGGTCTGCCCGCCGGCGCTGTGGACGATGCCGCCCGCACCGAGATCACCCGGGCAGGTTTTGGCAAGCTCTTCAATCACCGCACCGGCCACGGCCTGGGCATGGAAGCCCATGAACCTCCCTACATGTATGGCGGCAACCCTCTCATTTTGCAGCCGGGCATGACTTACACCGTTGAACCCGGCGTTTATTTAGAGGGGCTGGGCGGCGTTCGCATTGAAGATGACGTGCTGGTCACCGCCGAAGGCAGTGAAAGCTTGAGTGATTTTTCGCGTGAACTGCAGATTTTGTAAAGATTTGATTTGATCAGAGGAAACATGGAAACGATCTTGACCATCCCCAGCGCAGAACCCTTTTTCATCCCCGGCAGCCGGGTTGGCTGTTTGTTGATCCACGGATTCACCGGCACCCCCAAAGAGATGCGTATGCTGGGTGATTCATTGGCCGCGGATCACTATACAGTGCTCGCGCCGCGCCTCACCGGCCATGCCACCAACCTTATCGACATGGAAGGTTCCACCTGGCGCGATTGGCTGGCATCCGTTGAAGACGGTTTGAACCTGCTCAAGGGCTGCACGGATCAACAGGTCGTAATGGGGCTCTCCATGGGCGGTGTTTTGGCCTTGATGGCCGCCGCGCGTTATGAGGTGGCCGGGGTGGTCACTTTTTCAGCCCCCTGCGGGCTGCCGCCGGATCCGCGTGCCAATTTCCTGCCCGTGCTGGCGCCCTTCATGCGTTACGTAGCCAAAGGGGAACCCGATTGGCGCAACCCGGATGCCCTCAAAGATCACATAGATTATCCATGTTATCCTACAAGATCCATCCTGCAGCTCAAAAAGATCATTTCTGTCATGTTGGAGGACCTGCCAAAAGTTAAAGTGCCCGCGTTGATGGTGCAATCCCGCGGAGATCACGGCATTCCGCCTCAAAGCCTGGATACGCTCTTTGCGGGCATCTCTTCAAACGACAAAGCCCAATTATGGGTCGAGAACAGCGGGCACGTGGTCATCCGCGAGCCGGAACGCGAGAAGATCTTCACGGCAGTCAAACAGTTCCTCGCGCGGATCGTCCCAACAGTATGAACCGCAATCTTTTTCTTGTCACAGCCTCCTTATGCCTGTGGGGCATAGGCGAAGGTTTTTTTATCTACTTTCAGCCCCTTTATCTGCAGGAACTGGGAGCTGACCCGATCCTCATCGGCACCGTCTTGGGTATCATGGGCGTTGCCATGGCGGTGGCACAGATCCCGGCCGGCTACCTTTCAGATCGTTTTGGCTCGCGCAATATTATGTGGCTTTCGTGGATCCTCGGCACCATTGCCGGTTGGACCATGGCCCTGGCAAACTCGCTGCCGACGTTCATCGTCGGATTGGTACTCTATGGCCTGACCGGGTTTGTGGTCGCTCCCATGAACAGCTACATCACCACCGTGCGCGGCAGCTATTCGGTGGGGCGGGCACTGGCGCTGCCTTCGGGCTTCTACAGCCTGGGGGCTGTCATTGGCCCCATCCTGGGTGGCGTGGTGGCCGACAGACTGGAACTGCGCTCGGTTTACTTTCTTGCCGGAGCCTTGTTCATCCTTTCGACCATAGTGGTGTTTTTCGTTCAAAAACATCCTGAATCCCATCACGCCGATCTGGAATCCGTCCAGCCCCAGGGATTGCTCAAGAACACGCGTTTCCTGGGCTTTTTAGGCGTGATCTTGATCACCCTTTTCGCGGTTTACCTACCCCAGCCCTTCACCCCCAGCTTTCTGCAAAATCAACAGCAGCTCTCTCGTACCACGATCGGCATTTTAGGGGCTTTTGGCAGCCTGGGGTCAGCCGTGGCCATGCTTTCATTGAGCCATCTCAAACCTCTGCTTGGATTCTTCATCGCTCAATTATGGCTGGTATTCTTTTCATTATTATTTCTATATGGAAAAGGCTCGCTTTGGTTTGGACTGGGTTACTTTTTCATCGGAGGATATCGGTTATGCCGGGTCATGGTCTTGGCCATCGCGCGCACCCTCATCCATCCAAAAGAGACTGGCCTGGCTTATGGATTGGTCGAGACCATAAGCTCGATCACTGTCATTCTGGCCCCGGTGTTGGCGGGATTCTTATATCGTCACGATCCTTATTCGATCTATAAGGTTTCATTGGTTTTGTTGGTCTTGGTCATGGGGATCAACCTGGTCTTATTTACCTTCCTGAATAAACGAAAGGCCAAAGCGCATGTCACTGCAAATTAAGGTCTTTCAAACCGGCCAGCTTGGCAACAACGTCTGTCTGCTTTATGAAGAAACCTCTCGTAAGGCCATCGTTTTTGACCCCTCCTACGAGCCGCAGGTCGTTTTGACCTTCATCCAAGAGAACATCCTCATGGTTGAATCCATCCTCTTGACGCATGGGCATTTCGATCACTTCGCGGGAGCCGCTTTTCTGCTGTCCAATCTCGGCAATTCTCCCCGGCTTGGCATGCATGCCGGTGATCTGGATCTGTTGCGTGACGGCGGTGGCTCGAAAGAATTTCACATGCCGGTTTTTCTGCCGCGTGACCCCGATTTTTTCGTCTCGCATGGTCAGGCGCTCATGTTCGAGCAGCATGCCATTCAAGTCATTTCGACTCCTGGCCACACGCAGGGCTCGGTGGTTTATTATGTGCCAGAACTCGAAACCGTCATCTGCGGCGACCTGATCTTCTATCACAGCGTCGGCCGCACCGATTTGTACTCTTCCAGCCCTTCGGCGTTGGTGGAAAGTATCCGTACCAAGATCTTCACCCTGCCGTCGCAAACCCGGCTAATCCCCGGTCACGGCCCGCTTACCAGCGTGGCTGAGGAGATCGCCAATAATCCCTACGTTGATCTGGTGGGTTGATCCACCTCTTTCCATTGTATACTTTTAGAAATATAGGTTGATGCCACCACGAGGAGGTGTCTGATGAGCAAGGCCATGTCTGATCTGATGCATGATCATGAAGCCATTCTTTTGGCGCTGCAAGTATTTTCCCGCATCCTCACAAAACTCCAAAGCACCCCCAACGCGGACACGCTGGAGTTATCTCAGTTTATTGACTTCTTGAAAGAATTTGCTGACAAGTGCCATCACGGCAAGGAGGAGGGGCTTTTGTTCCCGGCCATGATCGCTTTTGGCATGCCTGACCGCGGCGGACCCATCGGGGTGATGATGGCCGAACATATCCAGGGACGCGGCTTCATTCATGACATGCAGGAAGCCCTCGAAGCTGAACCGGTCGATCTGGCCGCTTTTGATTTGGCGGGGCGTAAATACATCCAGCTTCTACAAGCGCACATCCACAAAGAGAATTCGGTGTTGTTCCCCATGGCCGACAAGCTCATCCCTCAAGCTGATCTTGACCGGCTGGCCGCAGCTTTCGAGGAACACGAAGAAAAGGTTATCGGCCGTGGCCGCCACGAGGAATTGCATGCCCTCTTGGAGGAGTTGAACATGAAATATCCGGCATAGACCATTTATCGATTGCCAATTCGGAAAGATCTTTACCTGGATTTTATCGATTTACTTCGGCCATTCGTGTAGAATTGTTTAGCGATGGAAGAATCCACTGAAAAAAAGGACGGAACCTGCCAGATCACCATTTCGGAGGATGAAATGAGTGCCTGGATCACCTTGTCTTCCCCCAAAAATGGTGGAGAAGTGGTGACCCTCGAACAAGTCAATCAGAGCCTTGAAGAAAACGGCATCACGGTCGGTATTAATCAGTTGGCCGTTGAGCAGGTGGTCTATCTCAAACTATGGGATCATCCCCACCTGATCGCCAGCGGCATTGAGCCTGAACCCGGGCGTGATGGCTACATTCAATATTACTTTCCAATCTCGCAAGAGGTCATGCCCTCGGTAGTGGGCGAGGATGGCAAGGTCGATTTCCGCAGCTTGAATCTGATTCATAACGTGAAAAAAGACGATCTCCTGGCAGAACGCTTTCCAGCAGTGGAGGGCAGCGCCGGCCAGACCGTCAAAGGCAAGCTTATCCTGGCATCCAAACCGCAAAACCCGGTGCTG
>CAYYRU010000010.1:0-4694 GCA_964474095.1 uncultured Anaerolinea sp. | reverse complement strand
TGCGGGGATAATAATTAACTTCCATTTGAAAATATTTAATTGTTGTAGGGGCACGGTCGCGATCTTTGCACACTGTAAGTGCGTGCCGTGCCCGATTTTCGGTGTAAATGACGGGAAAAAACGTAGGGTGCACCATTTTTAAAGGGCGTCTCGTAGTATTATGGTCTGCATCCCCAGGCTTTGGGGATGCACCTTTATAAGTAAAAATTTCAAAAGTTCCTTCTACAAGATTGGCTGTAAGAAACATCCACCTGAAAGGAAAGGTGGATGTTTTACGATTGTCAGCAGTACGAATCTGTTGCGCTTAATCGACTGGAGGTGCCGTGAAGTTCCAGGTGATATCCCGGCTGCAACCGCCGCTGGTCAGGCGGATTACCGCTGTGCCTGAACCTGTGATCTGGATCTCCTGGTCGGTGAAGGTCACGATATTTGGCCCTTCACTCAATGATACCGTGCCCGAACCGCTGGCCGCCAGGGTGAGATTGGCGTGCCCGGTGATCACCTGGTAGCTGAATGAGGTCCCTTCAGGGACTTCCGGTACAGTGGCAAACAGATACAGGTGCGTTTCGGGATAGACTTCGCCATATTTGTCGAATTCCCATCCAGACATATCGTAATTACATTCCGGGGTTGGCTGCGGATTGTCGTTGGGAGCGTCGTTCCCGGCCTGCGGGGTCTTCCAATAGCCGAACATCGCGTATTTACCCGCTTTGGGGGCGTTGGCGCAAGCCACCCAATGGCCTTCGCCACTCGGATCCCACTTCAGCGTGGTGGCGATTTTTTGCCATACCCCGTTCACCAGTTGATAAATACTGGCCGTCCATCCGTAGCGACCGCCTTCAAAGTTATGGCAGATCTGGGTCGGGCCGTTGACCTCCACCCCGTTGCCCAACTGTTGGCTCCAATCATTGGGTGGGGTGATGACGTGGGGCAAAACCAGGAACTCCGTCCCGGCTGACCAAGCTCCGGTGGCAATCCCAGCTTCCGCGGTTACCGTGCCATTGACAGCCACCAGCAGCAAGGTCAGCACGAACACAATAAGGATCATTGATTTTCGAAACATGTTTTTTTGTTACTCCTCAATAATTTTGTTATTTGCTGCAATACCATAATCATACGAAAATTCGCTTTGGCTGTAAATTAATTATGAATAAAAAAACGTGAGGTCCTTTCTACTTTTGGATACACCCCTAAAATTTAAGGTTGAGGTTTTCCACTTGAGCATGCATCAGGTGATATTGACCTCCTTCTGATTTCAAATAATAGCTAAAATAAACCCATTATAGATTTCTAAAAATGGTTAGTACTTCATGGTTGACCATTTTTGCGTGACTTGAGATTGACCACAACCTCATAAGAAACAACTACCCTTTAGTGGTGAGACACTCGTTGTTGATAAGGAAGATTGAGGAACCCTATGAAACTTCTATGCAAACTCTTTGGTCATCATTGGAACGGATGCTGTTGCACCCGTGGTGATGCACGCCGCGACACAGCCCATGTCTGGGACGGCTGCACCTGTAAGATTTGCCACTCCATCCGCGAGTCTGATCACGACTGGGACGGCTGTAAGTGTCGAAAATGCGACAAAGTGCGCGACGAAGGCCACGCCTGGGATGGATGCATCTGTACGCGTTGCAAAGGTTGGCGCGACCAGGAGCACATCACCAACAACGGGGTCTGTACGAAGTGTGGTGAAAATGTCACCTCATCCACTTGCGCGGTGTGCGGCAAGGCATTCTTATTGAACAAACGCAAGCGGGGTACGATAATTCCGGTTTGTGAAGGCTGTTACTATAAATTGCAGGTTGTGGGTCGGCATCGTGTGTTCTCTTATAATGCTCCCACCCAATGGGATACGGAGGTCGTGTGCGTCAACTGCGGCCAAATCACAAATTACTATGACAATGGTGCCAGTGCCGGCGTGGACTTTAAACAGACTCCCTGCCGCTGAGCAGGCTTGGAGGGATTGATTTTGAACCCACTATGTAAGAGTTGTTCATAATAGATATTTGTGGTCAATCGTCGTTGTGTTTGGCAAGAAAAGACAGTTATGCTATGATTCTATTATTAGGTTGTGAATGACAACTATAAACACATCAATTGGGAGGGTAGATGAAAAAAATAATAAAATGTTTTGTTGTTATTGCATTGGGAATTTCATTTGTACTGCCAGGTGCAACCGTCTCGTCAAAATCAATTTCAACCGATGCCGCAAGTAATGGATGGAACACGGGAACCGAAAATAAAATTGATACTACGGCCAATCCTGTTCCAGATGATTACCAACTGTTTGGCCAGGGTGTAACGATTGCCTCACCCGCTAAGATTTGCCACGAGTTTCGCATGGGGCAGTATCATTGGGTTGCGCAAATCCATCGTTTGGTTAATGGGAAATGGGTGAAAATTCCCACAACGCAGGGATTTGATCCCACACCGGAAGGTGCCTATGTCGCCTGCGCTCAGGCGAATGTCGGCGGGACCTATGCTTTGTTTGCTTATTATGCAGGTCCAAGCGCGGGCGCGTCAACTCCGGAGCCTTCACCAGTATGCGATGTCAATCCGTTTTCGATCCCTGGATATACAGTTTCCTATATTGGGGAAGGTTATGATTATCAATATAACTTCGATCTTGTCGGCATTGACGTTGATACGCTTCCACAAACATATACCTTTACGATATTAGGCTACGATCCATCCACGTCTTACATCTGGCAGCCTTATACATCGAAAACGTATCATTTCTATGATAGTTTTATTTTCCGTGTTCAATCGGATGACCCTGATATTGACCCGATCACGTTGCGCGTTGAGACTGACACCTGTCATTTTGACCTCGTACTAAATGAAATTGTCGATTAGCGCGAAGGGTGGGTTTGATCGCCTGCCCTCCCGAAGGATACCGGGACGGTGCGGATGGTTTTCCAGGGTGAACCCACCATCAAGGATCAATATCAATTGAAAAATGGTGGGTTCATGCCCGGAACCCACCATTACTTACTTGCGCTTTCTCCCTCAGAAAATGTCATTGCGAATCCTGCAGCTTTTGATGGATCGGGTCGATAACGTGGCAATGGATCATGATCGATCAGGCTCTTGCTCGGGTCAGGATGAAGCAATCCCCAATTTTGGGAATAGGCTTCATCCTACTGGGTTTGAAGGAGCGCCTTTTTAGGCAGCAGGTAGGGTGAGTTCGATCTTTGAGCTTACCCTAATTGATGGATATCATTTGTAAAAAGTTGGGTTCACGCCCGGAACCCACCCTTACTTGCTCGAGCTTTCTCCCTTGGAAAATGTCATTGCGAATCCTGCAGCTTTTGATGGATCGGGTCGATAACGCGGCAATTGATCATGATCAATCAGGCTCTTGCTCGGGTCAGGATGAGGCAATCCCCAATTATGGTAATAGGCTTCATCCCACTGGATTTTAAGGAGCGCTTTTTTAGGCAGCAGGCAGGGAGAGTTCGATTTTTGAGCTTACCCTAAATGATTGATATCATTTGTAAAATGGTGGGTTCACGCCCGGAACCCACCCTACGCGCTTCCAAAGCGAGAATGATCACAAGAATTTTATCAAGGTAAATGGATAGATCTGAATCTTATTCGATTCTTTTTTTTAGGTATTGTTTTTTATATTGTAGGGCATAGGGTGGGTTCGATCTTTGAACCCACCTTTTTTTATGTTCTGTTTCTTGACAGGCGTAGTATAATCAAATTAGAACATTAATACTACAATAGAAAAATCTCCCCGCACGCATGCCGGATGAAAAATTCGATTTCTTCGTTTCCAATTTTCCATTATTTATTATGGAGTCAAAAACGAATATGAAACTTGCCCGACTTCCTTGACAGCCGCACGTCTCTCTAGTAAAATCCTTGTCGCAGTATGAATCGGGCCTGTAGCGCAGTTGGGAGCGCGCTTCAATCGCACTGAAGAGGCCGGGGGTTCGAATCCCCCCAGGTCCACTGGATACAGGCACGGCAAACAGTTTATTTGGGCCCATAGCGCAGTTGGGAGCGCGCCTCAATGGCATTGAGGAGGCCGGGAGTTCGAACCTCCCTGGGTCCACTAAGGCAAGATCAGGAGTAGTAAGTCATCCGTCAGCGAGCCGGCGAAAGAAGTGAGAGGCCGGTACAGTGTCAACGGAACGCGTCAGACCGAACTCGCCTGAGTGCTCTCCAACAGAGCCAGCTTTACCGGTGAAAAAAGTAGCCGGTGACGGGTGTGCCCGTTACAGCTCCTTGAGCGGTCTGGAAAGCGCAGACAAGCAGGGTGGTACCGCGGAGAACCTCTTCGTCCCTGATGGGAGAAGAGATTTTTGTTTAATTCCTATCGAATGGAGTCAGAATGGCAAATACCGAAGTCCCTTTCTATAACCCGAACGAGATCGAAGGCAAATGGCAGCAGCAATGGGAAGCCGATCACCTCTATGAGGCCAACATCGACCACAGTAAACCCAAGTACTACGCCCTTACCATGCTTCCGTATCCATCGGGTGACCTTCACATCGGGCACTGGTATGCCATGGCTCCCTCAGACGCGCGCGCCCGCTTCAAACGCATGAACGGCTACAACGTCATGTTCCCCATGGGCTTTGATGCCTTTGGCTTGCCGGCTGAGAACGCCGCCATCAAGCGCAAGATCCACCCCAAGACCTGGACGTACGCCAACATTGACAAGATGCGCGCCCAGT
>CAYYRU010000009.1:44920-57419 GCA_964474095.1 uncultured Anaerolinea sp. | reverse complement strand
TACCCCCATTGATGACGAGAACTGCCTGATCTACCTGCGCAATTACCAGCGCTTCGTGAAAACTCCCCTTCTGCGAAAATTGATCGCCTGGATGATCAACCCCGGCAGTCGAACCATTTTGTATCAAGATAAACGGGTGGTGTTATCACAGCGCCCAAAAAAGACCGGGCTGCGTATCGGAGAAGTGCTTATCCCAGCGGACGGGCCAATCATTCAATATCGCAGCATTCGACAAAAGCTGCAACAAAAAGCCGGCCAACAAGGGGATTAGACGCTAAGCGGCAGCTTTTTCTTTCCCAGGGTGGATTGCACGGTTTGGAGCGATTGCGAGAAGTTGGAACCTAGAAAAACCCCGGGAGTTTTGGCTATCAGGTCAGGGTTGCGGTTAAAAGCCGGTCCGCCAAAACCGAAGACAGGCTTAACGCGGGATTGGCGCAGTAATTGATCGAAACTCGCCAGATCGGGCACTGAGTCTTTCAAGGTTGCGCTCAAAATGACCATATTAGGTTTTTCTTCAGCGGCATAACTGGCCAGGTCTTCAAGAGGCAGATCGGGGCCAAGGTATTCCACGTGATAACCTGCTTCGCGCAACAGGATGGCTATCATTAAAACGCCGATCTCGTGTAGTTCCCCTGGCGCGCTTCCGATCATGATAAATGGTTGGCTGCCATGTAGTGGCAGTGATTGAAAAATGGCCATCAACTTGGCCCTGAAGAACCCACTGGCGAAGTGCTCGGTGGCCACACGGATCTTGCCGTTGAACCAGGCTTCGCCAATTTCCACCAATACCGGACTGATAATCGATTCCAATAGGGTAATCAGGTGAAAACTAGCCAAGGCTTCTTCAAAAACATCAGAGGCAACAGGTTCGTCATGACCAATCAAGGCAGAATAGAGCTGTTTGACAAACTCGGCGGGAGGCAGCATGGAATGCTTTGAGGGCGTTGGGGCTGCAGCTTCAATAACAGCCTCCGGCCAAATTCCCTTACTCAGGTTGGAGCGATAATCCGCTACGGCTGAGCTGATCGAAATGCCAGAATCCACCTGATGTTTCAGCCAGGTTAACAAAGCCAGATCTCGTTCACTGTAAAGGCGGTAGCCATTATCCGCCCGCTTGGGAACCAAGAGTTGGTAACGCCTTTCCCATGCGCGCAAGGTGACAGGTGCCACACCTGTGCGTTGGCTGACTGATTTAATATTGTATTTTGCCTCGTCGGGGTAGTCGGCAATCTTGATCATATGGTTTTGTCCTTAATTGTTGGAGTTTCGCAAGACTTATTGTACATGAATCAAATCGAGGATACAACCGCAACAAGCTGCGCGAGGTTATAATTATTCAAAAATACCTGGAGGTTGATCATGGACACTATCAAGGAACGTTTTATCCGGTATGCGAAAGTAAATACTCAATCTTCTTATGAAACCGATTCCATTCCAAGCACCCAGGTACAATTCAACCTGGCAAATTTACTGGTTGAAGAAATGAAATCTCTGGGTCTGCAAGACGTTGAATTGGACGAGCACTGTTATGTGATGGGCACCTTGCCTGCCAACACCCAAAAAAAAATACCTGTGGTCGGTTTCATTGCTCATCTGGATACGGCTCCAGGCATGAGTGATGAGGGAGTCAATCCGCAGATCATCAGCCAGTATGATGGTGGGGAAATTGTGCTCAACCGTGAGTCGGGGTTGGTAATGACCCCTGAAATGTTCCCCGAACTGGCTAAATACAAAGGACAGGAAATCATCACGACGGACGGCAACACCCTGTTGGGTGCGGATGACAAAGCCGGAATCGCTTCCATTATGACTGCCATGGATTTTCTGATCCATCATCCTGAGATCGAACACGGCAAGATCCGCGTCGCCTTTACCCCCGATGAGGAGGTTGGAAAAGGTGCCGACCTGTTTGACGTGCCAAAATTCGGCGCTGAATTTGCTTATACGGTGGATGGTGGAGAGATCGGTGAACTGGAATATGAGACCTTCAACGCCGCCTGGGGATACCTCACCGTTCATGGTCGGGACGTGCATCCGGGCAGCGCGAAGGATAAAATGATCAACTCATTATCATTGGCGATGGAGTTCAATAGTATGCTGCCCGCCAATGAACGCCCAGAGTTCACCGAAGGCCGGGAGGGTTTTTTTCACCTGATGGGTATGCAGGGCGCGGTTGAAGAAACCAAAGCCGCCTACCTTATCCGCGACCACGACAAGGCGAATTTTGAGAAACGCAAACAACTATTTGAGTCTGCGGGAGAGTATCTCAACAAACGGTATGGGGTGGGCACCGTTGAGGCCACCACCAAAGATCAATACTATAACATGCGTGAAAAGATCGAGCCGGTTTTTCATATTGTGGAGTTGGCCAGCGATGCCATGAAAGCTTTGGGAATTGAACCCATCCTGGTGCCCGTACGCGGCGGCACGGATGGTTCGCGTTTGTCGTACATGGGGCTTCCCTGCCCGAACTTGTTCACTGGCGGGTTGTACTACCACGGCCGCTATGAATGCATCATCACCCAATCATTGGAGAAATCCTCTGAACTGGTGGTGAAGATCATCTCCATGCTGGCAAAGAAATAATCTCTTTAGCAATAAAGACCCCCGAATTCTTTCTTCAGAATTCGGGGGTCTGCATTTAATAACCAACTTCAATTTTGGATTTGTTTTTTCTTTGTCAACCACTCATTTAGAACAAGGGAAGAAATAATGATCAAGCCGCCCAGCAACAGGTTCAGCCAGTTGGCTTGCTCTCCAAACACCAGCAGAGAAACAGCCACCGCCAGGGGGATCTTGAGATCGTTGAAAATGGCCAGCGCGCCGGTGTTCACCTGGCGGGCACCGATGTTCCAGAAGAAGAAACACACACCCGAAGCGAAGGCGCCCAGGTAGACCAGTGTCCAGATCTGTTTGGCGGTCAGGCTGATCTCTGTCAGGGGGGTAAAGAGCAGGGTGGCTGCGAGGGTGACGATCATCGCGCCGATGTAAAGATAGCCAAAAACGTCCTGATCCTTCAATCCGCCCTGGTTTTGCATTAAGCGACGGTAGAAAACTTGCCCAAAAGCAAAGGTCAGGTTGGAGACTTGCACCAGCAGGAATCCGCTAAGGATGCCGGGATTGAGCGCTTCACCGCTTTTGATGACCCAGGTGCCTGCCACAGCCAGCAAGGCGGTGATGAGATAAAGTGGATTGAACTTCCTGCGGAAAGCATCATCAATTAAAGTGACATAGATGGGGGTGAAGATGGTGAACAGAGCCACTTCGTAAGCCTTGAGGGTTTTGAAAGAGGCAATGTAGGCGATGTACATGATGCCGAACTGCATCACACCAGCCAGCATTAACTTCAACGCCAGCTTGCGGTTGACCTTGCGGAATTTGATCAAAGGCAAAAACACCAGCATCGAGATAAGCATACGCGCGAATGAAACGAAGTTGGAATCAACACCCGTCAGGTTGCCCTTGATCAATCCAAATGAAAATGCCCAGGCTAGAGAAACAATAAATAATAGAATCATAGGGACCTTTCCGTAGTGTGGCAGCGCACTCTATCAGGCAGCCGTGGTTGAGTGAGGTGCCGATTCCAATTCGCCAGTTGGTTCGGTAGATTGAGCCGCAAAGACGGGGTCTTTCAAGCGTAGGGCGATCAACACGCTAATCACCATTAATACTACAGCCAGGATCAATGCAGGTGTAAAGGAACCGGTCAGGTGATTGATCCACCCCATGATGGAAACAAAGACCACCGAAACCTGCCCAAAGAGCTGGAACAAGCCGTTGGAGGTGCCTTCGGGGGTGGGTTGGGTGATCTCGGCCCCGTACTGCATACTGATGGGGCTGGCGCTGACCAGAAAGAAGCCGAGCGCAAATGAGGATATGACCAGCAGCCAGAGGTTTTGAGCGAAGGTGAACCCGACCAGGCCGGGGATGGCGCCCAGCAACCCGATGATCAGGTATTTTTGACGTTTGTGTTCCTTATCCGAGAAGGCCGGCAGGATGATGGCGCCCACGATGCCACCAACCAGCATGACGGCACCCAGGGTGCCGGCTTCTTCAGGGGTGAAATGGCGCGGACGTACGATGGTCTCAACCCAGGTGGTGATGCCGTTAAAAATGGCCATGCCCAGGAAGGAGATCGTCAGGATCAACCAGAACTTGCGGTTCGAGAGGGCATTCTTCAAGCCATCCAGCATTAGAGCGCGGGTTTGGGTGCTGTCAGGGCAGGGTGGGGTGGGAGGAGTTTCACGCGCCAAAATTACAAATAGTAGGGCGGAAAGCGCGGCCACGCCGCCGTATAACACCTGGATCTTATCAATCGGCAGGGTTTCATTTAGCAGAGGGGTCAGCACCATGCCAAGTGCCACGCCGATCAAGCCTGCCAGGGTGACCAGGCCGACGGCGGTGGCGCGGAATTCCTGGGCGAACCATTTGGCGGGGACGGTGGTCCATGAGTTCATCAAGAAAGGCTGCCCAATGGCGATGCCGATGGTGCAGACCAGCGCCCAAGTGTAGCTGGGGCCGGCGAAACCACGCAGCAGACCGAAGATGCCCATCAAGATGGCGCCCAGGCTGACCATGTTGCGAAAGCCGAAGGTGTCGATGGCCCAGGATTCGGGGATGGAAAGGGGGATGTAAGCGATCATAAAGATCATCGCCAGAAAACCGATCTGGTTGTCGCTGACGCCGTAGAATTGCGCGGCCGGGCCGTTGACTGGGGCGTAGGAGATCCACAGCAGTTGCATCATCAGGTTGACGAACATGAAGACGGCCAAAACGATCCAGCGGTAGCGGTACGACTTAAAAGTCTGATCGATCATAGCGGACACACTTTCTATTAAAGGAAAAAGATAATTTCTTAGATTTCTAACACACTAGCACTTGATTCGTTACTACACTCATATGGTGAATGATTGGCAAGTCTACCACAACCAGGAAGTGCTATTGGGTCGAATCGTTCATTTAATAAACGGCAATTAGTTGCATATAGTGCAATATGGTTGTATTATGCGCAATAATTATTTACAATCTTTCTTAATCCTGGAGAAATTATGGCTGAAATCCAATCACTGGCCCGCGGATTGCGGATCCTCGAAATTCTTGGCAGTTCATCCAAAGGAGTCTCGGTCACTGAGTTGGCCGAGGCGCTGGAACTCGACAAGGGCAGCGCCTCACGTCTGGTTTCAACCCTGGCAAAATACGCCTACGCGGAAAAAGACCCCATCAGCCGGCGTTATTCGCTCGGGCCGCAGGTGGTCTCACTCAGCCGCAGTCTGCTGGCCAGGTTGCCCCTACGTGAAGTGGCCAAACCTTACCTGCGTGAGTTGATGGAAAAGACGGGTGAGTGCAGCCATGCGGGTATTCTCTCGCAGGGCAAAGTGCTGTATATCGACCAGGTGGAATCCCCGGCTTCACTGCGCGTGAACGCCGAGGTGGGGTCGCTGGCACCGCTGCACTGCACTGCCTTGGGCAAGGTGCTGCTGGCTTTTGGCCGCATTTCGCTGCCTGATAAGATGGAGCGCTTTACCGATCGCACCCTGGTAACGCCGGAATCACTGCGGCGCAATCTGGAGGTGGTCAAGGAACGCGGTTACGCGGTGGATGACGAGGAATTTGACCAGGGGGTGCGCTGCGTAGCCGCCCCGATCTTCGATTTTAGAGACAAGGTCGTGGGCAGCATCGGTATTTCAGGCCCCATTACCCGCATGCCAAGTCAAAAGATCCCCGTTTACGCCGAACTGGTTTTAAAGATCAGCCGGTCTTTATCAGAAAAGATGCGGTTCTCAACCGATTTAAGTTAAGAGGAAAAAGATGCCTATTCCTAATGTTGACATACTTAGACAACAACGGCAGCAGCGCGCTGAACTTATCAAACAATATGGTTCTCCACTGATGGCGCGTGAATCAGGCCGTCTTTCTCGAAAGGTAGACCTGACATTATCTGAAGCCCTGGTGTTGGGGCTGCTTGAACAGCAGGTCAAGACTTTTTATTGTGTTTTGGGGCACGGTTCCACTGAAGTGGGCGAGGTGCTGCGAATTTATGAAGAAGCCGGTTTGTTGCATTGTTATGGCGTCCGCAGCGAGATCGAAGCTTCACACGCGGCCACAGCCTTACGCTGGGTAAGCGGTGAAAAGGCGGCTGTGGTCACCTCCATCGGCCCGGGCGCCCTGCAGGCGCTGGCGGCATCCATTGCCCCCGCCTCGGATGGCATTGGGGTGTGGTACCTGTTTGGCGATGAGACCACACAGGATGAAGGCTTCAACATGCAGCAGATCCCGCGGCACTCGCAGAATTCATTCTTGAAGATGATGTCAGAGATGGGCCGCGCCTATTCGCTGCACACGCCTTTGGCGCTGACTTCCGCACTGCAGGCGGGCGCTGCCACGGTGGACCATCCCTATCGTCAGGGCCCCTTCTATTTGCTGTTACCCATGAACACCCAGGCTGCCTGGCTGGAAGGCTTTAATTTGGATGAGTTACCCCAGGTTCTTCATTCTTCACTGCCAGCCGCCGCCGCGGATTATGAGGCCGCCGCTAAAGCCATCCGCGCGGGCAAGAGGGTGGTGGTTAAAGCCGGCGGCGGGGCGGTCAAGGCCGGAGTAGAACTCACACAACTGCTTGAGCTGTGCGGTGGGGTGTTGGTGCATACCCCCATCGCCACCGGGGTCATCCCTTGGTCAAACCCGGCCAACATGGGGGTGGGCGGCTCCAAGGGCTCCATCTGCGGTAACTACGCCATGGAGAACGCTGATCTATTGATCGCGGTGGGCACGCGCGCGGTCTGCCAATCAGATTGTTCACGCACGGGCTACCCCAAGGTGAAACAGGTTATCAACATTAACGCCGACCTGGAAGACGCCGCGCATTACCTCAAGACTCTGGCGCTGGTGGGTGGCATTCAGCCTACGTTGGCGCAGTTGAACCTCGAGCTGTCCAAAGAGAAATCCGCTGTCGATTTGGCATGGCGGCAGGAGTGCGCGACCGAAAAAGACAGGTGGCAGCAGTTTAAAGCCCAACGACTGCAAAACCCCGTGTTGTTTGACGACTACTGGCAGCGCAAAGTGCTCACCCAGCCGGCGGTCATCAAAACCGCCCTGGATTGGGCAGCCCATAATGGCGTGCGCAGTTTCTTCGACGCCGGGGACGTACAGGCCAACGGCTTTCAACTGGCTGAGGATGAAAAACCTGGTCAGACCTTCACTGAAACGGGCGCCAGCTACATGGGGTTTGCCGTCTCGGCGCTGCTGGCTACGGGTACTGCCCGGCGGCCATTTTTCGGGATGGCCTTCACTGGAGATGGTTCTTTCACCATGAACCCGCAGATACTGATCGACGGGGTGGAACACGGTGCGAAAGGTTGCATTTTGCTGTTGGATAACGGACGCATGGCCGCCATTAGCGGTTTGCAGAACGCCCAATACGGACGCGAGTTTGCCACCGCCAACACCTTTCAGGTGGATTACGCGGCCTGGGCGGCGGCCGTCCCAGGCGTAAAGGTTTATAAAGTAGAAGACAGTCTTGAGCAGCTCAACAGCGCCCTGGAAGGGGCCAGGCAGCACGCCGGTTTGTCGTTTATCCACGTGCCGGTGTACTACGGCGAGAATGAGTTGGGCGGCATGGGGGTTTACGGCCGCTGGAACGTGGGCAACTGGTGCAATGACGTGCAACAGCTCAGGCATGAAATCGGATTATAGGAGAGGTCATGGCAAGTTTGACAGAGCAACAGATCAAGGAACTGGAAGAGATTGCCCGCAACCTGCGGGGCGACAGTCTGCGTTTCATTCACAACCGCGGAGCGGGGCATCCAGGAGGCGCTTTGTCAGCCGCCGAGATCCTGGCTGTGTTGTATTTTCACACCATGAAGCTTGACCCGGCCAACCCCAAGCTGGCGACGCGAGATCGTTTCATCCTCAGCAAGGGGCATGCCTCGGCAGTGTTGTATGCCGCGCTTACCCGCCGCGGATTTTTCGACGCCGCGGAACTGGCCAATTGGGGCGACCCGGCATGCAAGCATCAGGGGCACCCCGACCGCATCAAGACTCCGGGCGTTGAAATGACGGCCGGCATCCTCGGTCATGGCGTGGCGATTGGCGCCGGCCTGGCTCTGGCGGCCCGCCTAGAAAAGAACCCTTCACGCACCTATGTGTTATTGGGTGACGGCGAATGCCAGGCCGGCGTGGTCTGGGAAGGCGCCGCCACGGCTGCCAAATTCCGCCTGTCGAACCTGGTGGTGATCGTGGATCTGAATGATGTGCAGTTGGACGGCCCGGTGCACGAGGTGATGCCCATGGAACACCTGCCTGAGCGCTGGCGCGACATGGGGTTCTATACCATCGAGATCAACGGACACAACGTGCGCCAGGTGGCCGAGGCTTTCGATCTTGCCAAAGAGATCCACGACAAACCGGTGTGCGTGATCGCGCGCACCACCAAGGGCAAGGGCGTCTCTTACATGGAAAATGACTCCAACTGGCACGGCAATGTGCCCAACGCGGAGCAATTGAAACAGGCACTGCAGGAACTCGGATTGGAGGGCAAATAAGATGGGCGAAATCTCTATGCGTGAAGCCTACGGCCGGGCGCTGGCCGAATATGCCGATCAAAACCCGAAGGTGGCCTGCGTGGAGGTGGATACTTCCGCCTCGACCCTGACCCACTTTTTTGCTGCCAAACACCCCGAGCGCTTTTTCAACGTGGGCATCGCCGAACCTGGCGCGGTGGACCTGGGTGCAGGGCTGGCTCTGGGCGGCTATATTCCTTTTGTGAACGCTTTCGCGGCCTTGCTGGCGTTGCGCTCCCTTGAACAAATTCGCACCTGCTTGTGCTACGCACGCACCAACGTGAAAATCGCGGCAAGTTATGCCGGGCTTTCTGATTTTAAGGATGGTGCCACCCATTTTGCCGTGACCGATATTGCCAACCTGCGCGCCCTGCCGGAGATGACTGTGATCGTCCCCGCGGATGCCGCCGAAGCGGCTGCTTTCGTGCCGCTGGTGGCCGAGTTTGACGGCCCGGTTTACCTGCGCATCAGCCGCGGATCGGCTCTGCCAGTGCACACACCCGGCAGCGAGCTCAAGATCGGCAAAGGCATCATCCGCCGCGAGGGTATGGATGTGTCGCTGATTGCCACCGGTGTGATGGTGGGGCGTTCGCTGCAGGCAGCCGAGGAACTGGCCAAACTGGGCATCCAGGCCGAGGTGGTGGAAATCCACACCATCAAGCCGCTGGATGTGGACTTGATCGTTCGGACTGCGGCGAAGACAAAAGCCGTGGTGACAGTGGAAGAACACGCCCGCATTGGTGGGCTGGGCAGCGCCGTAGCCGAAGTGTTGGGTGAAAGCTACCCGACGCCGATGGAGCGGGTGGGCATCCGCGACGCGTTTTGCCCGACCGGGCGCAGCGTGGAAGGCCTGCTGGATGCCTGTGGGCTGGGCGTGGCGGATATTGTCAGCGCCGCCCAAAAAGCCAAAAGCCGCAAGTAAGTGATCGGAGGAAAAATGCGTATAGCAGTTATTAATGAGATCAGTGCGGCTGCCAAAAATGCCGACATCCTCAAGGCGCTTGATGGCCGCGGATTCGAAGTGCTCAACCTGGGCAACACCGCCGCGGATGAAACCCCGGCCTTGCAATACATTCACACCGGGTTGATGTCCGCGCTGCTGCTGCACCTGAAGGCAGTGGATTTTGTGGTGGGCGGCTGCGGTACGGGTTTGGGCTACCTGAACTCGGTACTGCAATACCCAGGCGTGAGCTGCGGGCACATCCTCTCTCCGTTGGATGCCTGGCTGTTCGCGCGCATTAACGCCGGTAATTGCGTCTCGCTGGCGCTGAATCAAGGTTACGGCTGGGCGGGTGAGATCAACTTGAAGATGATCTTTGACGCTCTTTTCACCCCTGAAACCGGTGCGGGCTTTCCGGCGCAGCGGGCAGAACCGCAACGTAATTCACGTCAAGTGCTGGCTGGCATCTCTGTTGCCACTCACAAACCTTTCAGTGAAATCCTTAAATCCCTGCCGGTGGAAGTGACCCAACCGGCATTGAAATTCCCGGCTTATCAACCTGTGCTGCTGGCTGCCGCTCAATCGCAGCCGGAGCTGCTTGCGATCATCCAATCCATCTGTTCGTAAGGGAGGGAGCAATGTCTGTTTCTGCTGCACCACAGAAGATGAAAACCCGCACCAAGTGGCTTTATGGCATCGGGGATATCGGCAATGCCACCGTCAACTCGGCCATCCAGTTCTTTTTGAACAAGTTCTTCACCGATGTGGCCTTGATCTCGCCTGCCCTGGTGGGCGGCGCGCTCTTGATCGGCAAGATCTGGGATGCCATCAATGATCCGCTGTTTGGCTGGCTGACGGACCGCACCAAGTCCAGGCTGGGCAAGCGGCGGGTATATATGCTCTTTGGGGCCATCCCGTTGGGCATCTCCATCGCGCTGCTGTGGTTTGTGCCGCCTGGGATGAGCCAGGTGCTGACCTTCATCTGGATCGCCGGCACCTTTTTGCTCTTCGACTCGCTGTGGACGTTGACCAACGTGCCTTACTATGCCATGACCTCAGAGCTGACGGATGATTACGATGAGCGCAGCAGCCTGACGGTTTATCGCATGGTGCTGTCGGTTCCCTTTTATCTGATCGGCGCGGCGCTCACGCCCATGATCGTGGGCTTTTTCAGCGTGGAACGCACCGGTTACGCTTACATCGGCATCATCTACGGCGCGTTGGCGGCCCTGGCCTTAATGATCTCAGCGCTGGGACTGCGCGAGCGCAAAAATGTAGTGGCTGCCAAGGGAGAACCCAATCCGCTTAAATCGATCAAAGTGGCCTTCTCTAACAAGAAATTTCTGTACCTGTGCCTGATCTATCTGGTGGTTAACCTCTCTTTTGCCTTTGCCAAAACCCTGATGGCGTATTACGTGGAGTATCAACTGTTGATGAAGGACCAGATCCAAATCGTGATGGGGTTGATGCTCGTTTTTGTGATCATCTCATTGCCGATCTGGAAGAAGGTCGCTGAGAAGTGGGATAAGGGTCCCGCTTATGGCATCGGGATGGGCATGGGCGCAGTGGCTTTGTTGATCCTGTTCTTCCTGCCGCATGCCAAAACCTGGGTGATTTACCCGGTGGTGGTGCTGGCCGGGTTAGGCTTTGGCGCCAACTGGATCTTCCCCTGGGCCATGATCGCGGACGTTTCGGATTACGACCGCGCCCAGACCGGACAGTTCCGCAGCGGCATTTATTATGGCGTGTGGGGGCTGGCCACCAAGGTCTCGGAAGGCGTTGCCCTGGCCCTGGTGAACCTGATGCTGGTGTGGTTTGGTTATGTCGCCAATGTCGAACAGTCCGCGCAATCGCTGCTTGGCATTCGGTTGTTCTTCAGCATCATTCCGGCGGTATTCATCTTCGCCGCGCTGCCGCTGCTGTTGAAATACCCCATCACGCGCAAAGCGCATTCCGAGGTCAAGGCTAAACTTGAGGCCATGGATGCCGCGACTGCCAGCAAGGAAGGTTAACCCATGAAACCGATCCGGGTGGCAATCGTTGGCTGCGGCCGTATTTCTGACCTGCATTCGCTGGGATATAAGGACTTCGCAGACGCCGAACTGGCGGCGGTGTGTGACAGCAACAAGGCGCTGGCGAAAAAGAAGGCCAAGGAATGGGGGGTGGCCAAGGTTTACGACAATTATCAGCAGGTGTTGGATGATAAAGAGATCGATGTGGTCGAACTGCTGACGCCGCATCACCTTCACTGTTCGATGACGGTTGCGGCCTGCCGCGCAGGCAAGCACGTCTCCGTGCAGAAACCCATGGCGCTCTCAGCTGCCGAGGCGGACGAGATGATCGCGGCCGCCAACCAGGCCGGCGTGGTGCTGCGGGTTTATGAGACCTTTGTGTATTACGCCCCGGCAGTTAAGGCCAAACAAATGATCGAAGCCGGTGAGATCGGTGAGGTGCGCGGGGTGCGCATGCACGTCAACACCGGCAATGCCGTCAATGATTTCAAGGTGCCGCTCTCCGCCTGGGCCTGGCGCTTCAACGAAAAAACCTGCGGGGGCGGTCCGTTGGTGTTTGATCACGGCTACCACCTGTTCTCGGTGGGGCATTATCTGGGCGGACCGGTTGAAAAGGTGTATGCCTGGATCGACAAAACCCCGGTCAAAGAGGCCGGAGGGCTGGTGCAGATCGACGCCCCGGCCAGCATCATGTATCAATTCAAGGGCAAGCCGGGCTTTGGTCAGCTGGATATTGAGTACACGCCCAAGATGAAGATGGATTCATTGTATTACGCGGACGATGACCGGATCGAGGTGATCGGTGACAAGGGCATCCTTTTCATCAACCGCTACACCGCGCGCACGGTGGACCTGCCTGAGTTGATGTTGTTCAAGGATGCCAAGACCACGGCCATCCCCGTGGAGGGGGTGGAGTGGCACGACGGCTTCATTGCCGCCACGCGCGACATGATCACGATGTTGAAGACCGGCCGCCAGCCGCGCCTGGA
>CAYYRU010000009.1:43543-44820 GCA_964474095.1 uncultured Anaerolinea sp. | reverse complement strand
CTGGCGGCGCTGCAATCCGCGGCGACGGGCAAAGAAGTGCGGCCCGACGAGGTGAAATAGTTTGGTGCTCTTCAGATATCACAATTTGGAACACGAAATTCACGAAAGAATTTGAAAAACACGAATGATTTAGGTAGGGGCGGGGTTTACCCCCGCCCTGATTGTTTGTGAATATTTGGAGCAAACAATCAGGAACACGAAGTTAACGAAAATTTCGAAACAAGCGAAAATGATTCGTAGGGGAGGGTCCCCGCGGTTTGTGCGCCCCCGAGCGTTCTTTGCGAGAGGGGAAACCCTCCCCGTTTTGTATGTATTCGTTTTGTGCACGAAGCGCGGTGATGGGGTGAATTTGAGTTCAAAATCGGGCAATGAGAATCGTTTGCGAGACAAATTTGAAAATTGGAAACGAAGAAAACGATTCGGCGTTGAGGTGGCGAAATATGCGGTTGTTAAAGTTCAAAACATAGAATAAATATTCTATAATTTGATTATAAACCCTGTGTCAAGCTCCCGGAAAATGAATATAATTTGTCAACAGGAATTCGCTTTTTTCCAACAAAGTATATTTTTGTTGGTCTAACTCATTGATTTTCAGTATTGTTCAAATCCATTAGGCGAAAGGTATTTAAGTAAATATGGCAGACGTGATCAATTTGATGTTTGCATGGATCAACCCGTTGGTTGAACGCATTCCTACGGAGAATCCGCAGTGGACGGATGTGGAACGAGAGATCATCAGCGCATTCCGCGCAGGCTGGGGCAAAACGGACGGGGCCGAATTATTGAGGTCGCTCACGCAAAGCTATGGTGACCTGGCCGGCGAAACCGTTGAAAAGGTGCTGGCACCCTTGATCGCCGAGGATTGGAAAAAGGTGGGAGACGGCCAGTCCCACGCGGGGACGGAGATCGAGGATTTCATTAAGCTGCTTTGGGTGCCCCTTGAGAAGCAGGGATTTGAATTCACCTCCGAAAAAGATGGCGATAAGGTTGTTTTCAACGTCACTCAATGCCCGGTGTTTGAAGTAGCGCAACGCACCGGGCTGCACCAGTGGTTATTTCACCTGGCCTGTGCCACCGATCCGACGAGCGCGTGCGCGTTCAGTCCGAAGATCCGGTTTGAGCGGACAAAGACTTTGATGGAAGGGGACGATCACTGCGATCATACCTATATCAGGGTGGATTGATCTCATTATTCAGAGAAATGGAACCATCAGAATCCCCGGCAGTTTGGGAGGGCGATGGAATGTGTAAATGGTGCGATTGAAACTGCGGGGGAT
>CAYYRU010000009.1:22420-43443 GCA_964474095.1 uncultured Anaerolinea sp. | reverse complement strand
GCTGATCTCGAGGCCGCCTTCGGGGCGGTTGGCGGCGGAGATGCTGCCGCCCTGGGCCTCGATCAACTGTTTGGAGATGGCCAGCCCCAGACCAGCACCGCCGGAGGCCCTGGCGCGGGATTTTTCGCTGCGCCAGAAACGGTTAAAGATCAGGGGCAGTTCTTCCGCGGGCAGGCCGGGGCCGTCATCGCCCACGATGATCTCGGCGGCATCCTCCAGGCGGTGAAGGGCTAACATGACCTTGCCGCCCTGGGGCAGGTAGCGCAGCGAATTGCCGATCAGGTTGCTGATGACCTGTTCCACGCGCTGGGCGTCGGCCTGAAGGTGAAGGGAAGTTTCATCTGTTTTAAGTGAGATCTCAATGGACTTGCTCTCGGCCTGGGGGGCAAAGAGGGTAACGGTCTTGTTCAGCAATTCCACCAGGTCGGTGTCTTTGAATTCAAAATGAAGCTGGCGGGTCTCAGCCAGGGTTAACAGGCGCAGGTCTTCCACCAGGCGTTCGAGCAGGTAGGTCTCTTCAAGCGCCTGGGCAATGTTGACCTCGTTGGGTTTGTACACGCCGTCCATGATGCCCTCGAGGCGTCCGCGCAGCACCGAGAGTGGGGTACGCAACTCGTGGGCGATATCCGCCAGCAGGGCGCGGCGTTCGTTGTCGTTGCGCTCGAGGGTTTCGGTCATGTGGTTGAAGTGCTCGATCAAGGATGCCAGGTCATCATGTGATTTGCGCAGACTGATGCGCGTCTTGAGGTTGCCCGAGGCCACGCTTTCGGCCCCGGCGATGACCTCTGCCAGGGGATTGACGATGCGGCGCATGAGCAGGATGCCGATCAGCAGGGTGATGACGGCGCACACCAGGCTAACCCACAAAATGGGGTTGAGCACGTTAAATGCCAGGCGGGTGGGGTGGGGCAGATCTTTATCGTCTGAAATGAGGGCACCGACCACCTGGCCGTTGGCCATGAGGGGCATTTTCTTGATCTGGGTGGGCATTTCCAGTTCAGACATGGGTACGGAGGGAACCTCGGTGCCGTAATATAAAACCACATTATTTTGGCTATCCACCAGGATCGAACGCTCCCATTCCATCATGTTGAAACCGGATTCCGGCGAACTACCCTGCTGTACCAGACCGCCAACCCCCTGCCAGCTGCCGTGACCCATGTAATAGGCCTCCAACGCGGTGGCACTGGGCGAACGGTAGAAGGGGTTGCGCCCGGTGTTGGAGCTGATCTCGTACCAGGTGCTGCCGAGCAGCACAATGATCACCAGGCTGGTGACCACAAGGAACACGCGAATGAGCGTCCAGACCAGGCGCCGTTGAATGGTTTTAATGGAAGTGGTGGGAGGAGTGATCATTTTAGAGACCGCTGAACTTGTAACCCACCCCGTGGACGGTGGTAATGATGTCTGCTCCGCTGCCGGTGGGGTCGAGTTTCTTGCGCAGGTTGCGCATGTGCGAGTCAATCGCGCGTTCGTAACTTTCAAAAGCCACGCCTCGCACCGCGATGAGCAATTGTGATCTGGAGAAGATGCGCCCAGGCTGGCTGGCCAGGGTGGCCAGGATCTCAAACTCAGTGGGGGTGAGACAAATGTCATGGTCGGCAATGGTGACCATGTAGCGATTGCGATCGAGGGTGATGCCCCCGGCACGGATGATCTCGGCAGTGGCGTCACCCTGCACACGGCGCAGCACGGTGCGCACACGCGCCACCATTTCACGCGGGCTGAAAGGCTTGGTGATGTAATCATCCGCTCCGAGTTCGAGACCGATGAGTTTATCGGATTCTTCGACGCGGGCGGTCAGCATGATGATGGGGGTCTTGCTGTCTTTGCGAATCTCACGGCACACATCCAGGCCATCAATGCCGGGAAGCATCAGGTCGAGGAGGATGAGATCGGGTTTTTCGCGGCGGTTCTTTTCGAGGCCGGTGGGGCCATCCAGTGCGCCGACGACGTCAAAACCGGCTGCCCTGAGATAATCCTGGCAGATCTCAACGATCTTGGGTTCATCATCTATGATCAAAATTTTCTTAGCCATGTTTACCTGATTATGACACAAAAAAGGGTAAAAACAAACGAGCCAGGGCTGTCTGCATCGGTCTGACAGCCCTGGCAAAAGCGTCAGGCGGTCTCGAGCACTGGCGCCGGACGGGATTTTGGAAGAAAGCACAGCACAAGCACCGCCGCAGCCAGTACCACCTTGAGGATGGAACCGATCGTGGTGAAGCCAAGACCGGGCTGGAAGAAACCGGAAAGGCTGGCCAGGATCATGAGGATGGCGGTGATGATAGCCCAGGTGCGTCCCCAGGGTTTGCCCACGAGGATGCCGGTCACAGCCAGCACACCCAGCAGCATCACCAGGATGGAAGCACCGGTTTGAACCCCGCGCAGGAGCTGCATGAGTTTCATGGAAGTACTGTTGCCACCAGTAAAGTTGCCTGGTTGAAAACCACCCGTATTGCTGCCATCGGTACCGTCTTGCGGGGCTTGAAAGTTGGAACCATCGGGGCGATCACCTGGCTGGAAGTCACCAGAAGGCGGCTGCATGCCTTCAGGGAGGGAACCATCGGCAGGCATACTGCCGGGTTGGAAGTTACTTCCACCGGGTCCGCCGCGCATGTCAATGTCGCGGCCGCCGACAAACTGGAATACGCCAGTGAGGAGGATGAGCAGGATCATCAATCCGGAAGCAATGATCAGAGTGACAGGTTTGTTCTTGAACATAAGATCTCCTTATTATTTATTCATAGCGTAGGGCTTCGATTGGGCTGAGCTTGGAAGCCTGGAAGGCGGGGTAGAGCCCAAAGATCAAGCCGATGAGGGCAGAGAAGGTGAAGGCCAACAGCAGGACATCCGCGGTGACGGCGGCCTGGATGATCCCCAGGAAGGTGAAGATGCCGGCGATGGCCGCCCCAAGGGCGATGCCGAGCACACCACCGATGAGCGAAAGGGTGATGGTCTCCACCAGGAACTGAAAGAGGATGGCGCGGCGCGGAGCACCCACGGCCTTGCGCAGGCCGATCTCGCGGGTGCGTTCGGTGACCGACACCAGGGTGATGTTCATGATGCCGATGCCGCCCACCAGCAGGGAGATGCCGGCGATGGCGCCCAAAAAGGCCGTCAGGGTATCGGTGATGGTGCTGAGTGACGAGAGCATCTGTGCCTGGCTTGAAACTGAGAAACCGAGGTCATCCGTAAGGGTGAGGTTATGCTGCGAGCGCAGCACCATTTCAGTCTGGCTGATGACGCCATCCACGGTGTCGGCTGAATCAGCAGAGATCGAGATGCCCGAGAGCACATTCTTGCCGTTGGACTTGGCGCGAAAGCCAAACACTTTTGAATAACCGGTTTCGAGCGGGATGAGCACGTTGGAATCACCGCTCATGAAGCCGCTGGTGCCTTTGGAGGCCAGCACGCCGATGACTTCAAAATCCACATTGTTGATCTTGATGGTGCGGCCAATGGGATTGAGGCCTTCAAAGAGGTCGGTCGAGACTTCTTCGCCGATGATGGCCACGCGGCTTTTTGAAAGACCGTCCGCCGATGTAAAGAAGCGGCCGAGGCTCATGGTCTGAAGGGTGACTGTTTCGTAAGAAGGGGTGACCCCAATGACGCTGTAGGTTGAAGTGCGGTTGGTGGTTGAAACCACCTCTTGTGACTGATAATACGGCGAGATGCCAGCCAGATGATCCACTTTTTTGGTGATGGCTTCATAATCGCTGTAAAGGAGGGTGCCGCTGCTGGAGCTTCCACTGCCAGGGCCAAACCTGCGCGAAGAGGAGATGGTCACCAGGTTGGTGCCCATGCCTTCCACCTGGCTGGTGATGCCCTGGGTGGCGCCGCGTCCGATGGAAAGCAGGGCAACCACGGAAGCCACGCCAATGACGATGCCCAAAACAGTCAGAGAAGAGCGCAACATGTTGGCTTTGAGGGCTCGCAGCGCGATGCGGATATTATTGAGGATGCTCATTTCTTCTCCTCCCCGGCAGACTTGCCGTTGGAGTAGGTCTCATCCGGACGGGGGGTTCCGGCTTTGATAGGATTTTTGTTGATCTCATCGCGCACCACCTTGCCATCCATCAAATAGATAATGCGATCAGTATGGCGAGCAATGAAGGAATCATGGGTCACGTAGAGTACAGTCAGTTTTTGCTGATGATGCAAGTCTTGAAAAAGCGACATGATCTCTGCACCGGTTTTGCTATCCAAATTGCCAGTGGGTTCATCGGCCAGCAGGATGGCGGGATTGTTAACCAGGGCGCGGGCGATGGCCACGCGCTGCTGTTGACCACCCGATAACTGGTTGGGATGGTGTTTCATGCGATCTTGCAGACCCACCAGTTCGAGGGCTTCTTTGGCTCGTGAAACACGTTCTTTGATCTTGGTGCCGTCGTAGGTGAGAGGCAGCATGACGTTTTCAAGGGCACTGGTGCGCGGCAACAGGTTGAACTGCTGGAAGACAAAGCCGATCTTGTGGGCGCGCAGACTGGCGAGTTGGTTTTCTTTGAGTTTTGCGGCGGGCTGCCCATCCACGATGTACTCGCCGCTAGTGGGGGTGTCGAGACACCCCAGGATGGCCATGAGGGTGCTTTTGCCTGAACCGGAGGGGCCCATGATGGCAACCATTTCGCCATCGTTGACCCTCAGGTTCACCCCGTCCAGGGCATGCACCTGGTCACCGCCGACCTTGTAGATCTTGGTAATTTCATTTGCTTCAATCATTCGTTTACCTCTATGCAGGTCTGGTTGTGTCAGGATCAGGGTATGGAAGCGCCGCCGCTGGGGGGTTGACCAGCGCCGCTGGGAGGCTCACCGCCGCCGCTGCCCATGCCGCCCATGAGGCTGGCGGCATCACGGGTGCTACTTTGTTCGTCCTCGGAGGACTCAGAGCCGGCGGTGAAGGTTTGAACCACATCCCCCTTGATGAGGTCACCGGCCACGACCACGGTGTCATCATAGATCTGCCCGCTGACCACGGTCACGCGCTCGACGGAGCCATCACTTTTGACGCGCATGACGTATTCACCCTTGGCATCGTTAAGCACGGCGCTGACGGGAACAAAGAGCACACTCTGTGGATCACCAGTTTGAATGACGACAGTGGCGGTGGAGCCGATGAGGATGGCGGGATCGGTTTTATCCAGTTCGACACGCACGGTGTAGTAGACCACGCCGGAAGAACTGGTGCCGATGGGGTCGATCAGGGTGACCTTGCCAGTGGTGTCGAGACCCTCAAAAGCGTCAAAGGTGATCTGGGCGGTGTTGCCGATCTTGACCCTGGAGATGGAGGTTTCGTCGATCTGCACGTCCACGTAAAGGGAGGAGCGGTCCACGACGACGGCCGCCTGAGTTCCTGCTGATACCACGTCGCCCACCTGGGAGTAGACCACGGCGATCTCGCCACTAAAGGGGGCAATGATGCTGAGTTTATTGACGGTGGCCTGGGCGGCATCCACGGCGGCCTGGGCGCTGGTGACGGCGTCGGTGTTGTTGCCGTCTTTGATCAGGTCGTAGGCACGTTGGGCATCATCCAATTGTGCCTGGGCCAAGTGCAGGTCGGCCAGGATAGCCTCTGAATCGAGGGCGTTGGGCTTGTTGGTGTAGTAGTTATAGATGACAGTGGCTTCATTGAGATCCAGTTTGGCCTGTGCCAGGGCCGCGCGGGCAGCCACTTTTTTGGCATCGGTATCGGAGTACTCGGCGTAACCGTTAAAATTCTTTTCGGCGCGGTCAAGGGCTTCTTGAGCTTTGACCACGTTGTTCTTGAGGATGGCATTGTAATCCTCGGTACCAATGGCTTTATCGAGGGTGTAGGAATAACCCAGCGCTTGATAATAATTGTCTTTGGCCTGGTTGAGCGCCACTTCCGCTTCAGCGATGGCGGTCTTGGATTCTTTGGCAGTGACGAGGTTCTGCTGCGCGGTGACCAGGGTGGAAATGGCCTGGATGACATCCGCGGGGGCGGATTGCGAATCGAGGGTCATCAAGACATCACCGCTCTCAACGGCGTCATTGGCCGCGACGTTGATCTGAAGCACGTTTCCACTGGTGCCCCAGGTGAGGGTGGCCAATTGTTTGGCGCTGACGGATCCTGAACTCTCCACAGTATCGGTCATGGTGGTTTCTGTCACCACGCCGGTTCCAGTTTGCGAAGAGCTTGTGGTGCTTTTCGCGCAGCCTGCCAGTAACGACAGGGACATGACCAAGAGGACCAGCATTGAAATTCGGGTGAGCGTACGGTGCGACATTTTTGACTCCTTAAAATTGTGATTATGGCAAAGATACCTTTGAAATGTGCAGAAAATTTGCAGACCGCGTTGAGTTTTGTGCAATCTGAGGGGCATGTGCGATAGTCGATAAATTAATCCCGCTGCGAATGATTTTTTATGGTTTAATTTGGGAATGAATTCATCACGATATGAAACCTTTTTAAAGAAAAATCCCTCTTTCGCAACAACCCTGAAAATTGATGACCTGCGCCGCCGCGATTACAAGCGCCTGGATGAACATGGACAGGTGTACCTGGATTACACGGGCGGCGGGTTGTATGCCGAGTCACAAGTGCAGAAGCATCACGCCATGCTGCTGGACGGCGTTTTTGGCAACCCGCATTCCAGCAACCCCACCTCGCGGCATTCGACAGAATTAGTCGAACACGCACGTCAGGCCGTGCTGAATTACTTTCATGCCGACCCCGCGGAATATGTGGTGATTTTCACTTCAAATGCCAGCGCAGCATTGAAGCTGGTCGGAGAATCTTATCCGTTTCGAAAGGGCGGCGATTATTTGCTGACCTTTGATAATCACAACTCGGTCAACGGCATCCGCGAGTTCGCGCTGGCAAAAGGTGCCAGGGTGACCTATATTCCAATGCTGCCGCCTGAAATGCGAGCGGACGAAGGAAAAGTGGCCGGGTTTCTCAGCCAGCACGGTGAGGGTGGTGATCGGCTGTTCGCCTACCCGGCGCAATCCAACTTCTCAGCCGTGCAGCATCCCCTGGAATGGATCGAAGAGGCGCACCAACAGGGTTGGGATGTGCTGTTGGACGCGGCGGCATTCGCGCCCACCAATGTGCTGGATCTGAGCCGGGTAAAACCGGATTTTGTGCCGATCTCGTTTTATAAAATGTTCGGCTACCCTACGGGTTGCGGGGCATTGATCGCCAGGCGCAAGGCGCTGGCGAAATTGCAGCGTCCGTGGTTTGCCGGCGGCACGATCACAGTAGCTTCGGTGCAAGCTGAAAAGCACTACCTGGCGGAGGCCCCCATGGCTTTTGAAGATGGCACGGTTGATTATCTCAATCTGCCGGCGGTGGAAATTGGCCTGAACCATCTGCAAAGCGTGGGTGTGGAGCTGGTGCATGAGCGGGTGATGTGCCTGACCGGCTGGCTGTTGGAAAACTTATTTGAGATCAGGCATGCCAACGGCACACCGTTGATCCGTTTTTACGGCCCCTTAGACACTGACCGACGGGGCGGAACCATCGCGATGAATTTCGTGGATGAGAACGGGCGGGTGGTGGATCACCGCTGGGTCGAAGAACACGCCAACCGCGAGGAGGTCTCTCTGCGGACGGGGTGTTTCTGCAATCCCGGGGCAGGGGAGATGGCCCTGGGGATCTCTTCCGCGGAGTTGAACTCATGTTTTGCCAAACCGACGCATGAGCAGCGTTTGTCGTATGATGAATTTCGACTGTGTATTGACAACAAGGCTTCAGGCGCGGTGCGCATTTCTGTCGGTCTGGTGAGCAATTTCGCTGACGTGGAGGCCTTCATCCGTTTCGCGCAAAGCCTGGTGAGGTGAGGTGAGGTCATGAGGAAGCTTTCAGCATTTTTGTATAAGATCGCCAATCGGTGGGTGACCCTGGCTGCGGTGGGGGTCTTTTTGGTTTTCAGCTTGTTGACACTGCCCGCTCAAAGTGCTGCTGTGAAGACATATGACCATGGAATGGGCAGCCCAGACACGAGCCTCTTCTACAACAGCCAAACGATCACTCAAATGGCAGAAGCGTATGGCGAAAACGGACGCAGCGCTTATGTGAACGCCCGTTGGACGTTCGACCTGGTTTTTCCCTTCGTTTACACTTTTTTTCTGCTGACGACCGTCAGTTTTGTGATGAAGCGAGCAGCGCTTCAGCAAACCCGCTGGCGTCTGCTCAACTTGCTGCCGCTGGGTGGATTTTTCTTTGACCTGGCAGAAAACGCGGCGGCTTCGGTTGTCATGAGTGCTTATCCTGTGACAAGCGCCTGGGCTGCTGCACTTGCACCATTTTTCACGCCGTTAAAATGGTTGTTGATCGTTTTCTCGTTTTTGTTGATCGTGTGCTGCCTGGTAAGATGGGGCTATCTCAAGCTTAAACAATCACACTCAAAGTGAAAATTTGTGACTTGTGGAATATGAACTGCGGCTCCTTTTAAGGTAAGATTGATACGAACGATGGCAGTTTGGGAGGTATGTTGAACACTGTGGCAAACAATTTCTTCCAGAAATACGAGATCATTTTCTTGTTTCTGTATGGAATTGTGTTCTTCTCGATGGGGCTTGCCATATTGGTGCGATCGAGAAATTATTCACGATTGACCCTGGCGAAGAGCCTGCCCTGGCTGGCAGGTTTTGGCATCATCAACGGTTTTTTCGAATGGGGGTACATTTTCATCCCCCTGTTAACCCGAACGCTTGGACAGCAAATCTATACCATCCTCATGATCATCCACCAGGTGTTGTTGGCGGGGGCATTCACCTGTCTCTTTCAATTCGGCATTGAATTATTAAAACCAAATCGGATGGAGTGGAAATGGATCCGATTGATACCCATGATCATTTTTGTTTTATGGCTCATTGGACCCTTTACACTTGGGTTTAGTTTGATCGCGGATGTGGATGAGTGGGCTAATTACGCGGATGTCTGCAGTCGCTATTTTTTGTGTATTCCCGGATCGGTGCTTTCAACGATTGGTTTGATCTACCAACAAAGGAAGCAGATCAAACCCATGAAGCTGCCTAAAATCGACAACATGATCAGAACGGCGGCCGGGGCTTTGGCGGCGCACACGATCCTCTCTGGAATTGTCGTTCCCACGTCTAATTTCTTCCCGGCGTCGGTGATCAACTACACGACCTTTACAATCGCCATGGGGGCACCACCCTATATCTACCGCATTTCTCTTGGCTTGATTCTATTATTTTCAACCATGTGGGCGTTAGATGTTTTTTCTATCGAAACAGATGCTTTGATCCAAAAAATGGAAGAAGCCCAGGTGATCTCCACTGAACGAGAGCGCATGGCGCGGGACCTGCATGACGGCGCTTTGCAGCAAGTGTACGCATCAGGCTTACTGGCGCAATCGTTGAAGAAGCATATCCCGGTGGAGCAGCATCAAGAAGCGAACCAGTTGATCGGAGCCATCAACCAGGCCATTGAGCAGCTGCGGGAATTTTTGCCCCAACATAAAATGGAACCCAAATCAGCGGACCTGGTGAGCGCGCTGATGCCGCGGATCGAAGAAGCACGTCGTTACGCGCGCATCGAAACCAAATGGGAGGTAAACAAGCTTCCCTCTTTTTCGATCGAACAGACTTCGCATTTATCGGCGCTGCTAAACGAAGCCATCTCCAACGCCATTCGACACTCCAAGTCAGAGCGTATTGAAGTATCGGTGAAGTGTGTCGACAACCAATTGGTGATGTCCATCCGTGATTTTGGGCTGGGTATCTCCCCTTCCGCGGAGCAGGGATATGGCCTGAAAAATATGCGTGACCGGGCGCGTCTACTCGGAGCAGAACTATCCATTGAAACGACACCCGCAAAGGGGACGGTCGTGAGCCTGAGCATGCCGTTGGAAGGAGATTCAAATGAAGATTAGAGTCATGATCGTGGATGATCATGCCGTGGTTCGACTGGGATTAAAAACCCTGCTGGCTGAAGAGGACGAGATCGAGGTGGTGGCGGAGGCGGAATCCGCGGAGAAGGCGCTGTTGATGGCCGGCAAATTTCACCCGGATGTGGTGGTGTTGGATATTCAGCTGCCTGATAAAAATGGGCTGGAAGTATGCGCGCAATTAAAGACACAGCAGCCCATGATCAAAGTGGTGATGCTCACTTCTCATGCCAATGATCAATACCTTGAACAGGCATTGAAGAATGGAGCTTCAGGGTATGTCTTAAAACAAGTTGGCAATGAAGAGTTGGTGAGGGCCATCAAAGCAGCCGCCAACGGTGAAATGGCGTTTGACACCAAGACAACCGCCCAAATGGTGAACAGATTTAAAGAGATGGAAAAAACCATCGAGGATAATTCGGTCTCAGAGTTGTCACCACGAGAGATGGATGTGGCGAGGTTGGTGGCAGAAGGTGAAAGCAACAAGGAGATCGGTAGCCGCTTAAACTTGTCTGAGATCACGGTACGCAATTATGTCAGCAGCATACTTTCGAAATTGCAACTGCGAAACCGAATCGAAATTGCCACGTTCGCGATCAACCACAATTTGTTAAAGAAGAAGTAATAAATTTTTAAGGTATTAACAAACATGGCATCGGCATCCGTGATGGATGCCGATGCCATCGTCTCTACCAATAACCTACCGATAAAAGTTTACCAATAAGTTGTTGTTTACGCTGTCTTCTTCTGAAACCATTTTCCAGGTTTCCACGGGGCACCAATAAATTTAAAGAAGAAGCGGTCCAACCCATAATATCCGGCGGTCTTCCAGGCAATCATCAATAGGATCTCAAGAACCAAGAGAACGGGTCCAGCACCCAGACTGCCAGCCAGCAAGAAGCTGAAATTCATCAAACCACCGAAGAAGGCTGCGATACCAACAAAGATACCCAGAATCAAGGCGATGCCAACCAAAAATTCACCAATGGCGATCAATTTGCCAAACCAAATGTAAGATTCACTATCCAACATGGATTGAATGAATGCGCGGTACCATTCGTAATTAATGAGGGGTTTCGCCGGGGCTTCAGGAATGGCCACTGCCCGTTCCCAATAACCCTTGAGGGCGGCTCCAGTTTGCATCCATTCAGGTGATTCCAGTTTATGCAGGCTGGCGGTGAGCCATTGATACCCCACATAAACTCTGACAATCAACCATAACCAGGCAAATTTCGTACTATTAAAAAGGGCTTTACTCACTGGAGACTCTTCCATATTGGTGGGTCCAAAAAGAACGTTTCTCATTACACTCCTTATCTGTATCATACAATTTTTGATAACAATCCTATAGGGTCAAACGAACCATATTTTCATGGTAATTAATACTAATAATACCAAAAATATCATAATAAAACCACATAAAACAGATGAACAATATCATAATACTGGCATTACATTAAACACAGACTGTTTTTAGGGTTACGAAAAGCCGGAGGCTTCACTCGCTCCGGCTTTTTGGGAATTTCTTATTGGAAGGCGGCAATTTCAAGGGGGTTGCCGGCGTTCTCCGTCAGATAATAAGGCAGCCAGGCTACACCAAAGACATCTGAAAAAATGTCACTTTTGGTGGGGCTGATTGAGATTTCGCTGATCTTGCCAGTCGTATCGGCCCATTTTTCTCTGACATCTGCAAGGGCTTTCTCTTTTTGCTGCTGCAGCTCCTGCAATTGATCCTTCAACTGCTCGAGTTGTTGTTCTTCGGTTTCCTTTTTGTCTTTCGCGGCCGCAGCCTGGCGGACTTTCGACATGGTGCTGGATAGGCTGCGTTTTCTGCCCGTCAACATGCCCAAAACCGCGGCGCCGCCGGTGGCGAATTGTTCGATATTGCGCGCATTGACGTTATTGGCCGCGGCTTTTACATCCAACTCCTGGAGTTCGATTTTGCGTTCAAGGGCCGCGATCTTGGTGGCATAAGAGCCAGAGACCTTGTCCATATCGGCATCCAGCATGTCTTTGGCGGCTTCAGTGCAACGGGTGTGAAAATCAGCCTGGGTCATCTCAGGGGTGGCGAACACCTTGAGGGTGGCATTGGATTTGATCTTCAATGGGCTGCTGCGATAGAGCCACTCACTGAAATCTTTCTGAATATCGGCCGTCTTTTTGGAGTCTCCGAGCCAGCCCGGGACGGCATGGAATTGTGACTTGGGTAGAGGTTGTGACTCAAGCTTGTGTACATCCACGGCGGGGATAAGGAGATTTTCCCATTTGACCAGGCCGCTGCCGGGTTCTTCCAAGACGGCGGCCACTTTTTTGGCGTGTTCCACGTTGTATTGGCGCGAAAGGTAGCGCACCTCGGCTTGAAGCAGCAAGGCGGGTTTGTATGCGATCCCCTTGGCGGAAAGACCCGCCGGCAAGCCCGCTTTCGCGGAGGCTTCGCTGAAGCCCATAGCGGCAGGCAGGAAGAATTCATTGATATTTCCGGCAACGGCTGGACGGCTGGATAACAGGCTGCCCTTTTGAACGCTGCTGCCACTCTTCTCAACTGCCGGGGTAGGGGTTGACTCTGTGGAGGAAGCGGCGGCTTTTTTGGATGCAGAAGCTCCCGCCAGCTGGTTGGCCAACGGAATCTGGTCACGGGTCATGGGTCCGGCCAGGTAATTCAAAGCCCAACGTGTGGAGAACTGCACGGGAGCGGATTTGTAGATGCTATGGAAGAGAAACACCCTTTTTTGTAGCCCCGAGATCATTTTGTCAAAGGTGGCCACATTGGTATTGCCGCCTGCGGAAGAAAGACCATCCAGAAGGCGCTGTTTATCCTGGTCAGTTTGCAGCCTGCCGATCATCCAGGTGCCGGCGTTGGAGAGAGCTTTGTAATCCACATCCACCGGGTTTTGAGTGGCCAGCACCAGGCCAACGCCAAAGGCGCGCGCCTGTTTGAGCATGCGCATCATCACGGTTTTGGAGGCCGGGTTGGCTACCGGGGGCAGATAGCCCATGATCTCGTCGAAATAGACCAGTGCACGCAGGCTGCCCGTGCCGCGTTGGCCGCGCATCCAGGTCTCTACGGCGGCAAAGAGCAAAGTAACAAAGAACATGCGTTCATTCTCGCTCAAGTGAGCCAGGTAGAAGATGGAATGGCGGGGTTTGCCCGATTTTGGGTACAGCAGTTCTGCCACATCCAGGGTTTGGCCTTGCTGCCAGACCTGAAATGAAGGCGCCGCCAGGAAGTTATTCAAGAGGATGGCCAGGGAGAACCGGTCTTTTTCGGGGAAGAAAGACTCCATTGGGAACGCTCCGAGGCGTTCCATGGGAGGTGTTTGCACCTGCAAGATGATGTCGGTCAGAGAGAGAGATTGGCGGTTCATCCAGGCGGTTTCGATCAGGTTGGAAAGTAAAATGTGTTCCCGCGAACGCAGGGGATCAATGTCGCTAAGTCCGATCAAGCCAAGCAAGGCGGTCACGGTGCTTGAGATGCGTTCGCGCAGCACCTCGGCGTTGGATTCCCAATCCATTTCGGGCGCCTGGAAGGATGACAGGATATTCACCGGGATACCCGCGGAAGAGCCTGGTGTGAAAATGGTGTAATCCGCTGAATCGCCGAGGGCTTTCAGTTGCTCGCTTCCCAATCCCCAATCAGCCAATCCATTTTTCCATTTTTCGGCAGTTTCCGCGGCCATATCAGTAACGCTCTTGCCTGCCTGCCGGGCGGTTTCAGGATCAATCCAGGGTTCGAAATCAGAGGGCTGCTGATTTGGGAAATGCAGCACCAGGTTGGTCAGGTCACCTTTTGGATCCACAATAATTGCGGGGATGCCGTGCAAGGCGGCCTCTTCGAGTAAGCCGATACACAAGCCAGTTTTACCAGAGCCGGTCATGCCGGTGACCACCGCGTGGGTCGTCAGGTTAGAAGGATCAAGGAATACCTGCTCGCTGCCGGTTTTGTTGGTCTTTGGATCAAACACCTTGCCAAGATAATACCCCGGATTCAAAGGAACCATTTTCCACCTCGTAAAGTATTTTTATTTATTATAGACCATCCAGTGCTGAAAACCAATTCTGGCCTCATTCTTGTATCCATATGCTTGAAGATTCTAATTGTGAGGATAATGCATTGTTTGATCTTAACCTCTTTCGGATTAACTATAAAATGGGCGCGGCTCTGGAACAACTGCCGGGACTGGTCGCGCTGACTCCCTCCAAGAAAACCGCCCGCGGTCGGGAGGGTGATCTGCTGGTGGTGCTGGCTGTTATTGACCAGGCTTCAGGCATCAGCGAGGATAGCCTTAATACGTGGATCAAGAAAAAAGCGGACATTTTTTATCAGACTGCCGGAACGGTGACCTTCGCCATTAAGACCCTGGTGGAGGCGATCAATGCCGATCTGCTTGAACGCAATTTGAAACGCGCCAAGGATGGAAAACGCATGTCGGCCAGTCTTTCTTTGGCGGTTCTGAGACAGGACCGGGTCTATCTGGTTAATATTGGAAAAGCCCAAGCCTGGTATGCGGCAAACGGCAATTCCGAACATTTTTCGGACGCTGATCCGCAGAAACGCGGTTTGGGGGTTAATGAGAAATTGACCTGCCATTTTGGGCAGCGGCAAGTGAATGAGAACGAGGTCTTGGTGATGTCTTGCCAGCCTCCGGAGATCTGGGATGCATCCACTTTTGACGGATGTGAGACTTTGGCCGATGACGCGGTGAACCGCCGTCTCTTCAACCGTCTTGCCGGAGACCTGCAGGGAGTGGTGATACGCTTCACCAGCGGGAAGGGAGCGCTCGTTGAGAAGCGCATCCAATACCAACCGGCCCTTAAACCCGCGGTCGAAAGGGCAATGCTTGATTCGGCGCAGACCAACCGGCCTACACCTGCAATGATCAAAACCACGGATCTCTCCATGACCACACAAATAGCTGCTGTTGAGGGCCACGCACTGCCCGCGCAGGAAGTGCCTGTTGTAACAACCAGCAAGGCGGCAGATGTGGCGCCACTGCGGGTGACGCGCATTCCCTCCCGAAATCGCAGGCCTGGGAACACCGGCAGAACACAAAACCTGCCTGAACTCAAGCAAGTTGAAGCTCCACCTGCCAAAGACTCGCCCCTGGTCAGTGACCTTAAAGCACAGGCCGGGAAGATCACACAACAGGTGACAGGTGGGGTAACAGAAGCCTCAAGCGCCTTCTCGAAGTTCATGCGAAAGCTGATGCCAGGGCTGGCGGAAGAACCTTTGAAGTTTTCACGCACCGCCTTGATCGTGATCGCGATCGCGGTGCCTTTATTGATCGCCTTGATCGCGACCGGAGTTTATGTCAAAGCGGGCAAAAGCCGGCAATTTGATCAAAACCTGGTAATGGCACAAAATTATGCCGTCCAGGCTGAAACTCAAAAGAACGATCCTCCGCTGTACCTGGCGAGTTTGCAGCAAGCCATGTTTTGGTTGAACAAAGCCGAAACCTACGGCCAGAGCGACCTTTCTGCAAGTCTACGGCTCAAGGTGCAGGGTGAGTTGGATGTGCTGCAGGGGATCATCCGTCTCGAGATGGCGGAAGTGGTGGCGGGCGGTTTGCCAGCCGGCTCGGAGATCACGCAGATCGTGGCTACCACCAACGAGGTCTATCTGCTGGATGAAACCAGCGGCACCGTCAAACGCTATTTCTTGGGGAGCGCAGGCTTTGAACAAGATAAAGAATTCAACTGCGGACCGGATCCGAAAAACCAATTAAACCGGCTTGGAAATATCGTTGACATGGTTCCCTTGAACGTGAACAACCAGTTCAAGGCCACTTTGTTCGCGATCGACGCTTCGGGCAATACCGAATACTGCGTGCCTGGAGACGTGGGCATTACCAGCGCGCTGACACCGCCCGACCAGGGTTGGAAGAGTCTGAAAGCGATCGCCTATGACAACGGCTATCTCTATGTATTAGACATCAATGGCAACGCTGTTTATCGTTATGGGGCCAACGGGGTGCTGTTTGAGGATAAACCCACCTTATTCTTTGACAACCAGATCCCTTCATTGGTTGAGGCCATTGACATTGAGGTGAACGGTGAGGAGCTTTACATTTTGCGCAGCAACGGGCAAATGGTTGAATGCACCTACAGTGCCATGAAAAGCTATAAACTCACCGAATGTCAGGACCCTGCACCCTACGGCGATATGCGTACCGGGCAGACACCGACCCCAATCAGTTTTCCGGAGGCCACCTTCACGCAAATGCGTTTGACCGCGGCGCCGGATTCTTCGATCTACCTGCTGAATACCGCCTCGAAAACGCTGTATCACTTTAGTTTGCAGCGCAACCTGCAGAAGATACTGCATCCGCGCCTGATGGATGGGGTCAATGTGGAACGCGTCACCCCTAGCGCTTTCACGGTTACTGCTGGCAGAATCGCCTACATGGCTTTTGGCAACCTGATTTATTACTCGCCATTGCCGTAAAAACAGCTGATGTTTGAATTTATAGACCAACCCACGCTTTTACTCGATGAGGATGTCACGCGCCGCAATTTGCAGCGTATGGCAAACCGGGCAGCTTCACGCGGGGTGGACTTTCGCCCGCATTTCAAGACACACCAATCCGCGGAAGTAGGGGAGTGGTTTCGCCAGGTTGGGGTGGAAAAGATCACGGTATCTTCGGTGGAGATGGCCGAATACTTCGCGGCTCACGGTTGGAATGACATTCTGATCGCTTTTTCGATGAATCCGCGCCAGATCAGGCGTATCGAGAGCCTGGCCGCGAACACCAGGCTGGGAATTCTGATCGAGAATCAAGAAGTTTTGCAGGTGCTGGCCTCGCACAAACCCGCCGCCGTGGAAGTGTGGCTAAAAGTGGATGTGGGCAACGGCCGCACCGGGCTGGATTGGCAAAACCTGCCAATAATCGAAACTCTTGCCAGTGGTGTATTGAATAGCTTTCACTTGAAACTGGCCGGACTTTTAACCCACTCGGGGCACACCTACCATGCGGCCAACAGTGCTGAAATCAAGCGCTTGTTTCGCGAAGGTGTGGAACGGCTTAATCATCTGCGAAACGAGCTGACAAAAGCGGGGATCGATGGATTGAAGTTATCGGTGGGAGACACCCCGGGGTGTTCACTCTGCGATGACTGGTCTGAGATCGATGAAGTCAGGCCAGGAAATTTCATTTTTTACGACACCCAGCAGGCCGTTCTTGGCAGTTGTGAGATGCAAGACATCAGTCTGGCATTAGCCTGCCCGGTGGTGGCCAAACACCCTAAACGGAACGAGGTGGTGATCCATGGGGGAGCGATCCATCTTTCAAAAGACACACTCGAGATCGACGGCCAGGTCTCTTTTGGTTTGCCAGCCCTGGCAGAGGGTGAAAAATGGGGCAGTCCCATCCCCGGCGGCAGAGTGGACCGACTTTCTCAGGAACACGGGGTTCTGAAACTACCCGCGGAAGTGATCGAAAGGTTGGCTGTCGGCGACCTGGTGTTTATTCTGCCGGCGCATTCGTGTCTGACGGTTCAAGTGATGCGGCAGTATCAGACTCTATCGGGGAAGAAAATTCACACCTTGAACGAGATCAATCGTTAAGCCGCAGGAGCGATCAGCACCAGCGGAATGGGAGTAAAAATCAACACCAGGATGATCAGGATCAGGACTCCGAGGAATTTTCTGCGGCGATCCAGCGGGGTGATCTCATCCAACGGTTGCGCGTAGAGGCGGCCAAGCAGGAAGATGAGGCCAGCCCAAAGCCACCAGCCAGACCAGAGAAATCCCAACCCTGCCAGGATCACGATGATGACCGGCCAAATTTTTCTGGCGCGATCCACCCCAAAGAGCATACTGAAGATGTGCCCGCCATCCAGTTGACCGGCGGGAATGAGATTGAGTGAGGTGATCAGCAGCCCCACCCAGCCCGCCCAGGCGACAGGGTGGATCATCACATCCAGCCCGCCCATGGGGTAGGGCTTTCCGGTGAAGAAGTATTTCAACCAATACAACCAGGGGGCCACGTTGCCGTAATCCAATGGCTGGGGAAGCAGCTTGCCAAAACGCAGATACTTGACGAACAAATAGAAAATGGAATTACCCTCGATCTGAAAAAGGTGCCCCTGGCTGATGACGCTGGGGATGCGGTCAAGATTGGAGAGCGACAAGCCGATGACCAACACCACCACTGAAGCCACCAGCCCGGCCAGCGGACCGGCCGCGGCCATGTCAAAGGTGATGCGGCGGTTCTTGTAGCGTTCTTTAGAAAAGATCACGGCCCCCATGGTGCCGAGCTGGGTGAACGGCAGGGGAATGAAGTACGGCAGACTGACCGAATATCCGTAGGCGCGGGCGACCAGGTAATGACCCAACTCGTGAGCCAGCAGGATGGACATGAGACCCAACGCGAACGGCCAGCCTTCCTTCAGGATCAACAAGGCTGCCTGAAGAATATTAGAGGGCATTACCTCGATCTGACTCATGCCTCCAGAGGCGATCACGCTGAGGATGGTCAACGCCAGCATGATCCAATTGAGGGTGGTTTTCGCGGGTTTGGGAGTGGGAAGGGCTTTCTCGATCAGGATGATCTGCTGACCTTTTTCGACCCTGAATAAGGGGGTCAGTGAGAGCGGTTTAAGGCTTTCGGCAAGTTGGTCGTATGCTTGCGCTGAATCCTGGGCGACCAGGCGGCCGCGGTAACGCACCACGAAATTCTGTTGGGCGGTTCCAAGCGTGAAATCTTCCACAGCGAAGATCTTTTTTACCTGCGAACCAATCAGTTCATAATCGGGGATCGTATCCATAGCGCTCCAGTTACCCTCAAAGTTCAATAAATAAAGAATACCCTTGCCAACGGATTTTGACAAGGCAGGCTGGGAGGTTTAATCAGCTAAAAAAGAAATGGAAGCCAGTTGGAAATAGTTGGCGCGAAGGCGAAAAATCCAAAGGCGGCGGCGATGCCAAGCACAAGCCCGGCTGCCACGTCGGAAAAATAATGCACTCCCATGGCCACCCTGGCCAGGCTGACCAGCGGCGCCCAAATGATCAATGCCAGCCCAAACCACAAGGGTCCCAGCAGCAGGGCCAATACTCCCAGCATGGTGGAGCGGGCGGCGTGGCCTGAAGGGAAAGAATGCGGGTCGCTCTTGCGATAAATGGCACCCCAGTCGCCCTCCGGGCGCTGGCGGCGGATGCTGAATTTTATGATCAACACGATCACAGCCAGGGCGATGGTGCTGTAGGCCATTACCGCCATGCTGTAATGCCAACTGTCGCGCCTGATCAACCACACAATGAAGAGCACAGCCAGGATGAACCAGGAATCCCCGGAGTGGGCGAAAAAGATGGCCAGCGGTCTGATCTTCGCGGATGGGTTTAAGCGCAAGGCATCGGTGATCTTCACGTCGAGTGAAGCAAGTTTCTTGAGTAACATGGGTCTAATTTTACCGCATCAAATCAGCTTCTACGATCTTGAACTGAAAAGGTTTATCCACATCCATGCCCACCTCGGCAAAGGGAACCTTGATGACCTTGCCGGTGATGCCCATGCGGCGGCATACCCGCTCTGCAACCTGGTCAATATCGATCAAACCAAGTACCAAGAGCAGCAAGGTGTCGATACCGATCATGGCAGCCTGTTTCAACGGGTTTTTACGTAATTTGATCAGTTCCTGCCAGAGGGCATCTGGTTTGAGCACGGCGCGTTTGCTGAAACAGTTTAAGTCGCCACCGCAGATCTCGTCTTTTTTTACTTTGATGTAGGTACGCTTCGAATTGGGATAACGTTCTTCCATGACGCGGCGTTCAACCACGCCGTAACAGATATCCACTTCGGCTTTTTGGTAGATGCCCACCAGATGATCAATGATCGCGGCGGTGATGGCCGGGATGTCGGCTGAAATGGAAACCGCGTGGGTTTCATGCGGGTGGATCTCATCCAGTTTCATCGAGGCTTTCTGCATATTACCGATCAGGGAGCCCTCGTCGGGCAGGAAGTGGATGGGTTTGGTGCAGGTCAAAGAGGCAGTATCCTCAATGCCCATGACCACCACCTGATCAATGGATTGGGACTCGGAGAGCGCATCCAGCACCCACTGCACCATGGGTTTGCCCGCGATGGGCAGGGTGGATTTCAGTTCTCCACCGGTCAATTCAGATAAAGCATCTTCTTGAGATTTTCCGCCGGCCAATACAATGGCATCCATATCAGAACTCCTGTACCTGGGGTCTGAAAGGCACGGTCCGGACGGCTTTTTCAATCTCGTCAAAATAACTGCCAGGGTTGGCGTAATCCACGGGCTGTGTGCGGCCGAGCGCGGCCACCAGAGCGGCTTCCATCATGTTGGTACCGAAACTGCGTCCATCCAGCACGGGGGTGGTGGTGATCAGATACTTGATGCCGGCCTTCTTGAAGAATTCCTGGTCGGAGGGGGTGGTGGTGTTGGTTACGATCACGCGGCCAGGGAGCTGGTCGGGCATATGCCGCCACAGGTAATGGCAGTCACCTGCGACCACGGTTGCCCAGTTGAAGTATTTCTCATATTTCGGTTCGCGTTCATTTTGTTTTTCGCCGGTGGGGTAAAGGAAGCTGAAGGGTAAACGGCTCATGATGGGCAAAAGAGCCGCCGCGACGCGTTTGATGGATTTTTCACTGCGTATAGGAATATCTACACCCAAAGAGAAAATCAAGTCACCAAGAATGCAGTCATAACCGGCATCCCAAAACGCGCGGGCGGTGCCCCAGCGATCGAGTGCCACGGCCACCAGGGCGCGCTTTTCCTTAACATAACCGTGCAGGTCTTCATCAATAACTTGAGTGACCTGTTTCTCAAGAGTCATTTTCAAGCCGGTGCCATCCACCACGGGGGTGGTTTTGACATATTTAAGCAAGGATTGAACTGAATGCAGGGTGGACCATTTATCTTCGATCATGAATCCCAAGAGGGCGCCGCCGACCCCAAAAGCATCCACCTTGCCGTCCAGTTCACCATACAGGCGGGCGGCTTTTTCCATGTCACCGTCGGTGCCGATGCGTTCAAGAGAGACCGTCTGACCCAACAGATTGATCTCCACTTTTTTGTCGCGTTTTGAGGATCCAATACTGATGCTGACTGCACGTTTCATTGATATTCTCCTAGACAAGTATTCTCAATGGCCTGCGGCAAACAAACCTCCAACAGGCATTC
>CAYYRU010000009.1:0-22320 GCA_964474095.1 uncultured Anaerolinea sp. | reverse complement strand
GGGTCCGGGTACATGAGGGGTATGGGATTGACTTCCAATATATAGGGATTGCCGGCGTTATCCATGCGCATGTCCATGCGGCAGACATCTTCCAGGTTGAGGGCTTTTTTGGCGCGAAGGGCCAGGTTTTGAAATTCCTTGGTCTGCAGGTAGGTCAGTTGAGCGGGGCAAACACGGTAGACTTCACTGGCAAAATCTTCTTTTTGTGAATTGGAGTAAAAACCGGTTGGCGAGAAGATCTCTACCACCGGCAGGGCTTCTTCACCTAAAATGCCAATGGTGAATTCACGCCCATCGATGTACTCTTCCACAAGAACCAGGGTATTCAGTGTATCGATCACCCATGAGACTTGATTGACCAGTTCGTTGTAGTTGTTCACCACCGCGGATTCATTGATGCCGATGGAGGAGCCTTCGAAAGCGGGTTTCACAAACATGGGGTATTTGAGATCGCTTTCAGGAATGTTGCTCACATCGTCGATCACCATGAATTTGGCTGTGGGCAGCCCGGCCAGCAGGAATTGGTTCTTGGCGATGTGCTTGTTGTGGGAGAGCATCATCCCCAACACGCCGGCGCAGGTATAGGGGATCTGCAAAATATCCAAAATGGCTGGAATTTGGGCTTCACGTGAGTTGCCGAAATGACCCTCTGACGAATTAAATACCAGATCAGGTTTGTATGCTTTTAGCTCTTCGATTGAGTCCAATACACCGGGAAAATATTTGGCGTCGTAGCCGAGGTCTTTGAGTGATTTCAGGGTTGCATCAACAGTCGCTTGGTCATCCAGGTCGTCCCAACGCCCAGGAGGATCTTCGGGATTTACAGGTGCATCTTCTTTAATATTTGCCAGAACGGCGATTTTCATGTAGGGCGTTTCTCCTCAAATAAAATTAAACGAGGTTGATTATAATAATTATTAGGTAAAGAACAAGAGGGCAATTTATCCTTATTTTTACCAAAAACAGGATAAATGACCCGGTCATCGCCCGTGACATTTCACCCGTTGAATGATATAAAAAGAAGTTGATTAAAGGTAACAATAATACTTTGCAAGGAGGAAATCCATGTGGTATGTTTTGATCGCCGTAGGGATTTTGGTATGCGCGATTCTGGCAATCTCCTCAAAACGACTGCTGATTTCTGCGATCTGGTTGGCGCTTACGAGCGCCCTGGTGGCCTTGATCATTTACATGTTGGGCGCGCCGCAGGTGGCAGTGATCGAATTGAGCGTGGGCGCAGGATTGGTCACCGTGCTGTTTGTTTTTGCCATTAATATTTCTGGTGAAGAAGTGATTGCGGTGAAATCCATCCTGCCGAAATGGTTGGTCTGGACGAGCGTCATTCTTGCGATAGGGCTGACCCTCTTCCTGGTCTTGAGATGGGTGGGAATTATTCCTGACCCTACTGCTCAACTTGCACAGCAAGCCAGCATCTTATGGGAAGCACGTTATGTTGACTTACTGCTGCAGATCGTGTTGATCTTTGCGGGCGTCTTGGGTGTGGTTGGTTTGCTGGCACACGGCAAACAAGAAGCCCACATGGAGGACAAATCATGAACCTGCCTGTTCCGTTTATTGTTTTCCTGGCGATCCTTTCACTGGCAGGCGTGGGGTTTTACTGCCTGTTATTTACACGCAACCTGATCAAGGTGGTGGTCGCGCTGCAACTGATCGTCAAGGGTGTGGTGCTGGCTTTCATCCTGAGCGGATACATCAACAGCGATCAAAGCACAGCCCAAACGATGGCGCTTACCGTCATCGTGGCGGATACGATCGTGGCGGTGGTGGGGTTGGCCCTGGCCGTTCAGATTCGCTTGCGCACGGGCAGCCTGGATCTCAAGAATCTTTCCAAATTGAAGAGGTAAATCATGGCCTTAACCTTGATCATTCTTTCCATTGGTTTACCCTGGCTTGGCGCCCTCTTGGTGTGGCTGATCGGTGACAAGCATGAAAAAACTCAGCACTGGACCGCGATCGTCTTTTCAGTTCTCGCAGCAGCCAGTGCTGTTTTAATGTTATGGAACACTTCCGCTGAAGCTGGTCTGACCATCAGCCTGGGCGATGTTTTTGGAGACTTCTCTTTCGTCACTGACGGCCTGGGTGTTTTCTTGAGTGTTATTGCCACCACGATCGGTTCTTTGGCGGTGATCTTCTCAGCCAGTTATATGAAGGGTGAAGCCCAGATCGGCCGATATTACGCTTTCGTGCTCTTTTTCATTGGCGCCATGGTTGGCCTGGTGCTTACCAGCAACCTATTGCTGATGTTCCTCTTCTGGGAGATTACGGCCTTATGTTCTTATGCCTTGATCGCTTTTCATAATGATGACCCCAAAGCCGTCAAAGGTGGCATCAAGGCGCTATTGATCACTTCCATCGGCGGTGTTGGCTTGATGGTGGGTGCCTTTATTGTCTACACCTATACCGGCAGTTTTGATATCCAAGTCTTCATGCGCAGCATCCAGCAGGTGCCGGCCGGAGCGTTGGCGTTTTTGGCCTTCGGCTTTTTGGTGGCGGCTGCCGCCAAATCGGCACAGTTCCCATTCCAAACCTGGTTGCCCGATGCCATGGAAGCTCCCTCTCCGATCAGCGCGCTGATCCATGCCGCGACCATGGTGAACGCGGGTGTTTACCTCCTGGCGCGCTTTTATCCGGTTTTCAAAGACGTGCCCTACTGGCGTGAAGCCGTGATGATCGTGGGTATGCTTTCAGCCCTGCTGGCGGCCATCATGGCCTTGACCTCCATGGATCTGAAACGCGTGTTGGCTTATTCCACCGTCAGCCAGTTGGGTTACATGGTATACGCGGTTGGAGCAGGCAGCGTGTTTGCCAGCCAGTTCCATCTCTTCAGCCATTCGATCTTTAAAGCGCTGCTCTTTTTGGCCGCCGGAGCGGTGATCCACTCGGTGGGCACCCGTGATATGGCCCTGATGGGCGGGGTTGGCAAGAAGCTGCCGTTTGTGAAGTGGGTCTTTATCATTGGCGCCCTGGCGTTGAGCGGAATTCCCATTTTGAACGGCTTTTGGAGTAAAGAAATGGTGCTCGAAGCCGGCCTGGCACACGGACCGCTCTGGATCTACATTGTGATGGTGGTGGTGGCTGGTCTGACGGCCCTCTATACCATGCGCTGCGTGTGGATGGTGTTCTTCGGTGAGCCGCGTTCAGATTATCACGCGCACAAAGTGGAAGCTCCCATGAAGATCGCCCTGGCTCCACTGGCGCTGGCCGCTTTGGTTTCATGGCTGGCTGTGGGCAGATTCTCGAATTTGTTGGGTGAAAAAACGCTGGCGCTGCATGCCATCGAACCCCTTGGACTGAAAGAAATGTTCCACGAGGTGATCTCCATCCCCACTTTGATCGCGTTGGCGGTTATCGCCTTGGGTATCGGTTTGTGGCTGCTGCGCTCGAAACTGGGCGGCCTGGTGCAAGGCTTGAAAAGCCTGCGTTGGGCAGCGGATAACAGTTTTGGATTCGAAGCCATCAACAGTGCCGTGGTGAGAGCCACCAACAGTATCGCGGATGTGCTTCGCAAGACCCAAACCGGTTATTTGAATTGGAACATCCTCGGAATTGTGGCAGCCGTGATCCTCCTCTTATCATTCGTCTGGTTGGGAGCTTAACATGATCAAACAACCACTTTTTGTTGCTTTGCTTACGATCCCATTCCTGGCCGCTCCCATCCTCTACCTGCTTGGACGCACTTCCCTGCGAAAGGGGCGCGTTTGGGGCATGAGCCTGGCGAGGATCTTGACCTTGTTGGTGCTGGCAGGCGAAATGGTCTTGACTTATCTCAATGTCAGAACCTCCATCAACAGCAGCGGTGTGATGATCACTGTCGGCCAGGTCGATCTGCTTTTTGACGGCGTGAATCTGATTCTCACCAGCATCGTGCTGGTGTTGGGCTTCTGCGTGACCCTTTTCTCAATCCCATACATGGCTAAAGAGAAAGGTGAAGAGAAATTCTACGCCCTGCTGTTGATGACCATTGGATCCATCATCGGATTGGGCGCCAGCTTTGATCTTTTCAACCTGTGGGTGTGGTTTGAGGCTATGGCCATCAGCACCTACTTTTTGGTGGCTTTTTACAACGAGCAACCTGCTTCACTTGAAGCCGGAGTGAAATACCTCGTTCAATCAGCAGTCGGTTCAGCCCTGGTATTGTTCGGCATCGCTGGGATCTACGTGTCATTGGGCACCACCTCGTTGACCGACCTGAGCAATTACAGCAGTATGATCGGCGGGTTTGGCATCATCGGCGTGGTCTTGATGATCGTCGGGTTTGGTGTCAAAGCCGCGCTGGTGCCGCTGCATACCTGGCTGCCTGACGCCCACTCACAGGCGCCTTCAGGCATCAGCGCCATGCTTTCAGGCATCGTGATCGAAGCCGGCCTGGTAGCCATGCTGCGTACCATCAGCATGGTGGCGGGGCTGGGCGTCAATTGGGGCTTGATCTTGATCGTGTTTGCCTGTTTGAACATTTTGGTGGGCAACCTGATGGCCCTCAGGCAGACAGAAGTAAAACGACTACTGGCTTATTCCAGTTTGGCGCACGTGGGTTACATGTTGTTTGGTTTCGGTGTGGCCTTCGCTTTTTCCTCGATAAACAGTGTCACAGGCGCGTTCTTCCATATGATCACGCATGCCTTGATGAAAGGCCTGGCCTTTTTGGCCGCCGGGGCATTACTTTACGCGCTGCATCTTGCCAAGGAAGATCATTCACCGCTCACACTGGATGACCTTAACGGCGCGTCGCGCAAGTATCCGCTGATCGCTGTGGGTTTGAGCATCGCCGTGCTCTCGCTGGCTGGGCTGCCGCCCTTTGCCGGCTTCATGTCCAAGTGGATGATCCTGGTCGGAGCCGTGGAAACCCAAAATCCATGGATGATCGGCCTGGTGGTATTTGTGGCCTTAAACAGCGTACTTTCACTGGCATATTACGCCCCCATCGTCAACCGGCTTTTCAAGCGCGAAACATCCGCCGCCGTGGAAAACGGTGCCAGGGTCTCATGGTTGATGTCTTTACCGGTTGTACTGCTTTCACTGCTCATCCTTCTGCTGGGCGTATGGCCCACAGTGGTGAATTTCTTCTACAATTTCAGTGGAATGCACCTCTTGTACTATTTTGTAAGATAAGGAGCTTGAAAAGCGATGAACATCCTTTTAACCCCTCCTCTGGCTTTTCTGATCTACCTGCCGCTGGTTTTTGCCATTTATTTTCTAGGCAAAGGTCTGGCTGGCAAAGAAAAACCCTCCCCTGAAAAATCCAGCCTTTACGGCAGTGGTGAAGAAGCCGCCACTTCCATGGCTTCACCGGGTTATAAGCCTTTTTTCCTGGTAGCCTTTTTCTTCGCGATTCTGCATCTTGGAATGCTGGTGATCGGTACGGGTTCCATCAACCTCAACATGCTGCCCTTTATTTTAGGTTTGGTGCTGGCCTTGCTGGCATTGATCTTGGGCTGAGCGGTTTTTGCCCGACAGGAGAGTATTAATGGCAAACGTGATGCAAGAAGTAATGGACAAAGTAAAAACATGGGCGCGAATCAACTCACCCTGGGCGATCCACTACAACAGCGGATCCTGCAACGGCTGTGACATTGAGATTCTGGCCACCCTGACTCCGCGCTATGATGTGGAACGTTTTGGAATCAAGCTGCAGGGCAGCCCGCGCCACGCGGATGTGCTGATCTGCACTGGCCCGGTGACGTTACAGTCACGCGACCGCCTGCTGCGCATTTACAACCAGATGCCCGAACCCAAGTTTGTGATTGCCGTGGGCTCATGTGGATTATCTGGCGGCGTTTTTCAAGGCTGCTACAATGTGGTGGGCGATATCAGCCAGGTCATCCCAGTGGATGTGTACGTGCCCGGCTGCCCTCCACGGCCAGAAGCCATCATCCACGGCGTGGTAGAGCTCTTAAAGACCCTGCAGAAATAAGCACGATTCGCGAAGAGAGGATAATTATGCAAACTGAAGAAGCCCTGCAACTCGCTGAATCCCTGCTCAAGGAATTCACCCTGTCTGTCAACCGGCCCGAAGTCAACCGCATCGACCTGGTGATCGATCGAACGAACCTCAAGGCCGCAGTCAAGAAACTTAAAGTGGAAAACCGCTGGGGATATCTGGCAGCCATCACTGGTGTCGATAATGCCCAATATGAAGTAAACCCCGAAACCAAAGAAAAATCCGTCATCCCCGGCGCCGGAGCGCTCGAATTGCTCTATCATTTTTGTGAGGGTGCTGCCGTGGCCACCCTGCGTATTTCCATCCCCTACGACGATGCCCGGGTGGATTCGATCTATGAGCTCATTAATTCGGTGACGCTTTATGAAAGAGAAGCAGCCGAATTGTTTGGCATTGAATTTATTGGTACCCCAAGCACAGCGCGTCTGGTTTTGCCAGACAACTGGCCAGATGGTGTTTTTCCGTTACGCAAAGCGTTTACAGGTTTGCAACAAGAGGCGAAAGGATAACTCATGGAAAACAATCCTGCACCTGAAAAATTTATCGTTCCGATTGGGCCGCAACACCCCGCGTTAAAAGAACCCGGCCACTTTGAGTTTACCGTGGAAGGCGAGGTGGTCACCAATGCCACTGCCCGCCTCGGATTCGTACACCGCGGCATGGAAAAAGGTGTCGAAGATCGCACCTGGGTGCAAGGCCTTTACCTGATGGAACGCGTGTGCGGCATCTGCTCGCACGTGCATGCCATGGCTTACGCACAAGGAGTTGAACAACTGGCCAAAGTGGAAGCTCCTCCACGCGCACGGGCCATTCGAGAACTGGTCGGCGAATTGGAGCGCATCCACAGCCATCTCTTATGGTTGGGAGTGGCCGCTCATGAGGGTGGCTTTGATACCCTGTTCATGTTCAGTTGGCGTGACCGTGAAGTGGTCATGGATCTGTTGGAAATGATCAGCGGCAACCGTGTCAATTACTCAGCCAACGTGCTGGGGGGCGTCAAGATCGATATTGATGAAAAACAAGGCGACGCCATCCGCAAAGGCATGGATTTTCTTGAGGAACGCACCAAACATTACGAAAAAGTGGTCACCGAGGATGAAACCTTTTTGGGACGCACCCGCAATATCGGAAAAATGAGCTTTGAACAAGCCGACCTGTTGGGCGCCATCGGCCCCACCGGTCGGGCTTCTGGCGTGCAGCGCGACGTGCGTATTGACAGTCCTTATGCCGCTTACTCTGAATTCCCGGTAAAACTGATCACCAATACCGCCGGTGATCTTGAGGCGCGCTTTGTGGTACGCATTCAGGAACTTTATGAAAGCTACCGTTTGGTACGTGAGTTGGTGGAAAACATGCCTGCCAGTGAATTGGCAGTGCGTGTTCCGCGGCGCATCCCTGAAGGTGAGATCATCAGCCGTGTCGAAGCTCCACGCGGCGAGTTGTTGTACTTCATGAAAAGCAATGGATCCGATAAACCTGAGCGAATTAAGGTTCGAACTCCCAGTTTATGCAACTGGGGGTCGGTATTGGTGACCGCCATTGGGCACAACCTGGCAGACATGCCCATGATTCTGGCTGGCATCGATCCATGCTTCTCGTGCAATGACCGCATGGTCACCGTCAAACACAAATCGGATTCCACCCAGATGGATTGGGAAGACCTCCGGCAATATGGAATCGAGTATTACAAATGAATCTGACCCTTCCTACCTATGTCGCTTTGTTGTTTTTCCCTGGCGGGTTATTTTTACTCTTCAGCGGACTAGCCTTCGAATACATTGACCGCAAACTGGTGGCCCGCTTTCAGAACCGCGTCGGTCCGCGCTGGTTTCAACCCCTGGCGGATGTGATCAAGCTCCTGGCAAAAGAAGAGGTCATGCCAACCGGGGTGCAAAAGGTGCTCTTTGTGGTTTTGCCGGTGATCGCCGTCACGGCCGCACTGACTGCCGCCTTGTATGTTCCCCTGTTCGGGTTCAAACCCTCTTACAGTTTTCAAGGTGACTTGATCGTGGCGCTCTACCTGCTCAGCATGATGACCCTGTGCATCGGCCTGGCAGGCGCCAACACCGAAGACCGTTTCTCGCTGATTGGCGCGACTCGCGCGTTGACACAGCTTTTCTCGTATGAAGCGCCTTTCTTGCTGGCCTTGCTTGGACCAGCCATTTTCCTGGGCACCTGGAATATTGGCGAGATCAACCAGGCTGCCACCAGCGGTTTATGGTTCATTGTGTCGCAACCGATCGGGTTTGTGGTGGCATTGGTGGGGTTGATGGGCAAACTGGAACTGCCGCCTTTTGACGCCCCCGAAGCCGAAACTGAGATCGTGGCCGGCGCTTTCACCGAATACAGCGGTCGCGGTTTTGGCCTGTTCAAACTCGGAAGAGACATTGAGCTGGTGATCGGCTTGACCCTGGTGGCTTCGTTCTACCTGGGCGGGTTCACTTCTCCGCTCGATTTCTTGTGGAAAACCCTGCTGCTGCTACTGGTGACCGCGGGATTGCAATCTTTGTTTGCCCGCTTGCGCATCGACCAAACGGTTGGATTGTGGTGGCGCGTGGGTGTCATTTTAGTGCTGTTGCAGCTGCTGGTCATCATCGGGGGCAAATACCTGGCTCCTTATATTCAGCCGTTGTTCCAAAGCATCGGTGGAGGATAACCCCATGACGATAGGTTCAATGTTTAACGATATCTTCAAGTCTTTCTTCAAAAAACCGATCACAGAGAAGTATCCTTTCGTGAAAAAGGACGCGCCTGAAAATTTGCGAGGCAAACTGATCTGGGATCCTGAAAAATGCACCGGCTGCCAGTTATGTGTCAAGGATTGCCCCGCCAACGGGCTTGAATTACTGGTGGTGGACAAGGTCAACAAGAAATTCGTGATGCGCTACGATGTGGATCGTTGTACATTTTGCGCCCAATGTGTTGAAAGTTGCCGCTCTGGCTGTATCGAAATGTCTGATGAAATGTGGGAACTGGCCTCCACGACAAAAGAACCTTTTGAAGTCTATTATGGTCGAGATGAAGACATCCAGTCCCTGCTGGATAGCGCAGCTAAGGCAGAAGCTCAGCCCCCTTGCGAGTGATGCCGATTTCAGGGTCGCGATCCTGGGAATTGGCAACGAGCTAAATGGGGATGATTCGGCTGGGAACCGCGTGGCACGCAGTTTAAGTGCGGCGCTCGGTTCCCAACCGAATCTGTTAATTATGGATTGTGGATCTCTGCCCGAAAATGCCACCGGGCCTCTGCGCAGATTCATGCCTGGTTTAATTTTAATGGTCGATGCCGCCGATCTGGGTTTGGAGGCTGGCGAGGTGCGTTTTGTGGAGCTGGATCAGGTGCGGGGGTTCAGTGCCTCCAGCCATTCACTGCCGCTCTCAGTTTTAGCTGGTTTCATGGCGGCTGAATTTCACTGCGAGGTCAGTTTGTGTTGCATCCAACCCCAAAGCCTGGAGTTTGACACGCTTCCTTCTGAGAAAGTGCAGCTTGCAATCGCTTGGGTTGTGGAGACGATCATAGATTCGTTGAGTGAACACACAGCGACTAATTAGGCACAAAAGCCGCAAGCTTCATGTTCAAAAAGACAACTCTCATCAGATTATGGTGAAACGATTCTTTTTTTTCTGCGTATATGATTTGACCGAATTATGTAGAAAAGGAATCATATGGATAACCAACCTGAAGATAAAGTAATTCCAGAAGTGATCGATGTGCCGCCCGTACCCGCGGCGGAAAAAGAAAAACACGCGCATAAAAGCCGCTGGTTTTGGCCGTTCATCCTGATCTTTGTGGGCATCATTCTGCTCATCCAAAACATCAGTCCGCTACCGGTTCATCTCAATTGGTGGGCTGCGTTCATCTACATCCCAGTGCTCGGGTCCATCGCCGGAGGCATAAGCGCTTTTCAGAAGAGCGGCAGATTCGATGCTGCCGTGCGCAGTTCTCTGGGTGGGGTGATCGTGGTCGGCACGGTGGCCACCATGCTGCTTTTAGGCGCCGATTGGGGAGATTGGTGGCCGCTGATGGTGATCGCCCCCGGGCTTTCGATGTTCCTCAACGGGCTTTCTTTCGCTGACGCCGAGAAACACCCCTCCGCTGCGCGTTGGGCAGGCCTGGGATTGTGGTTCGGCCTGGCAACCATCCTGTTGGGTCTTGGTTTTCTTTCAAAAACACTGCCCATCGCCTCTATCGCAGAGATGCTGAAGGGTTTCCCCCGCTGGTGGGCGATCCCCATTCTGGTGCCTGGAGTGGGCGCATTCATCAACGCGCTGGTGATCTGTATTCAAAACCAACTGCGCCCCAATTGGACAGTCTGGGGATTCACCATTATCGGCATTTGCTTCACCGCTACCGGCCTGTTCGCTTTGTTCTTCTTGAATTGGAACCTGCTGGGTCCCATCATTCTGATCGCCTCAGGAGCGGTGGTATTAAGCAGTATGCTGATCAAAAAATAACGGTCATCTCTTGATGATCATTCAACCGGAGGATCAATGTGACCCTCCGGTTTTTATTTACGCCATTGCAGTATATTCTTCTTTGTTCATAAAGAGCCAGGCAACTTGAGACCGCTAGCCAAACCCATTGTACCTCTGGTATTTTTTGCGGCTTCCAATTAAACTTGGGCTTGAAAATAAAGATAGGGAGATTCAAATTGGTGAAAATGTCTTCTTCAGAAGATCAGAAAACCCCAAAAATCCTCGCGTTGATCCCGGCTTATAACGAAGCTGATCGCGTCACGGCGGTCATCTCGGCGGTTTTGGATTACTTGCCCGTCTTGGTGGTGGATGATGGGTCCACAGATCAAACCAGCGGTGCTGCCAAAGACGCAGGGGCAGAGGTGATCCGTCAGGAACCAAACCAGGGTAAGGGCGCCGCGCTGCTCAAAGGGTTTCATTATGCTCTGGAACAGGGTTATGACGCGGTCATTACCCTGGATGCCGATGGGCAACATGCGGCGGATGAGATCCCTCTCTTCCTTGAGGAGTTTAATAACAAAGGGAGTGACCTGATCATTGGCAAACGGGATTTCACAAAAATGCCATTTCCACGCTGTTATACCAACCAGATCGGTACCAGGTCTTTTTCCAATGCCATGCAGCAATACATCCCGGATAATCAATCGGGTTACCGCCTGCATTCCAAGCGGTTGATGGAAGCTGCCATTCAAAGCCAGGAACGCGGATTTGAATTTGAGGTTGAGATCATATTAACCTGTGTGCTAAAAGGTTTCAGTTTGTCATGGGTGCCGATCAAAACTATCTATAATAAGAGGCAAAACAGCAAGATCACGCCACTACGGCATGTTTGGCGGTTTTACCGGCTGGTATGGCGAACACGGAAGATCATACGCGCCCACAAGCGCAGTCTGGAACAGAATCGTTAATAAGGTTGTTGTGAACTTCATCGGAGCTCACAGTATTGGGGTTCGCGAAGCAACTTGAACTTGACTTGTAATGGTAGAAAGGCGGCCATGTTCAAAGACAAACTCCGACAGATCGCGGTGTTGGTCGCGACATTAATGATGCTCACGGTCAGCGTGGCCGCTGGCATGGGCATGATCAACGATGTCAGCACCGCAGAGATCTCTCAACGACTGAACATTCTGATCATCCCGGCCAGCTATGCCTTTGCCATCTGGGGAGTGATCTATGCGGGGATGCTGGCTCTGAGTATTTACCAGGTATTACCGGTAAATAGAGAGGTTCCGGTTCTAAGAAAATCCGGCTGGTGGATGGTATTGGGTAACGCGGCTCACATCACCTGGATCATATGCTGGCAGTACCAATTGGTTAATCTGGCTGTGACCATGATGATCTTGCTGCTGACCGCACTGATCATTGTGTACCTTCGACTCGAGATCGGCGTAAACAAATCCCCCAAGGCAATGCGTTGGCTGGTTCACCTGCCTATTTCGATTTTCATCGCCTGGATCACTGGTGCAGTCATTGGCAACGTTGGCGATTATTTGTATCATGCCAAATGGCATGGGTTTGGACTCGCGCCCGAAATTTGGGCGGTGGCCATGTTGGTTTTGGGAGCCGTGATCTCTGAGGTGGTGGCTTATAACCGGCGTGATATTGCCTTTCTGGCAGTCATGGTTTGGGCTTTTGTCGCCATCGGAGTCAAGACATTCGAGGTTTCGCCGATTTTTGAAGCAGCCTGCGTGGCCGCGGTGGTGGTATCCATTATGGGCATTGTTTCGATCGCGTTCAAGCGCAAAGTTGTTGAATGATCCATTTCTCGAATAAATCACCAAGAACGTTTGCTCATCGCGCGTGATAAAATAGATTTCAAATGCTTTGGTTGTTGATCACTAGATGGACGGTAATCTGGAGCTTATCGTGTTCAGGAATCCTTCGAAGACAGCCGGGGTATTGAAGAAGTTTTTTTCAATAAGTTGGAATCATAATCAGTTCAATGGAGTAAATAATGATCAACAGTCGAAAAACAATAGATGAGTTTTTGGCATTAAAAGCGATCGCGGTTGTGGGTGTTTCACGTAACAAAGACAAGTTCGGCAACGCCATCTATCGTGACATGAAATCCAAAGGGTACAAAGTAATGGCAGTTAACCCAAAATTGGACATGGTCGAAGGCGACCGCTGTTACGCCGGCCTGGGCGCATTGCCCGAGAAGGCGGAGGGGGTCATCATCTGCATCAATCCGCTTGAAACAGTTTCAGTGATCGAAGAAGCCGCCCGCCTGGGGATTAAATATATCTGGTTGCAGCAGGGCGCGAACAGCTCCGAAGGCGAAGTAAAGTGCCAGGAACTTGGGCTTAACCTGGTCAGCGGAGAGTGCATCTTTATGTTCCTCGAACCCGTGACCTCCGTCCACGCTTTTCATCGGTTCTTCGTGAAGCTGTTTGGCAAGATGCCAAAATAAGGATCAAGCTGCAATTGGATTTGGTTCCAGTAAACATGTTTATATAACGGGCAGGAGAGGTTCAAGACCACACCTGTCCGTTTTTTTGTTGTTTGAAAACGATTCACCCGGGATTATCGTACTTCAGCGATCCACCAGTGGCTCAGACAATACAAGTAACCTTAATTAACGTGAGACGGGCACCTTGCCAGCAGTTTTGTTTTGGCTATAATTTAAGAATCCGATTGATCAAGTTAGCATGAATATAAGGGAGAGAACTATGCATAAACCGATTTATCAAAAGGCAATTGTGGCCTGGATCGTCTTGGTCGTGTTCATCACCACGTCAGCTTGCAGTCTTCTATCGAACACGCTCAGAGATGTGGCAGACGCGGTGGAGAAAGAACCAACAGACAAACCGGTGGTCATCAAACCATCAGAGCCGACAGCCACTCCACGGCCAGAAATCACGGACGCTTCATTCTGTTCCAATATCGATGAGGATTCTTCAAAGTGCTTAAGCCCGACCTCTGATTTTGGGGTGTACGACAAGATCTATTTCACTTTCCATATTCGAAACTACCCAAGCAACACCAATTTTGAGGCTGTTTGGTTTTATGGCGACGGCAAAGAGATCACCAGGTACGATTTTTCAACCTATGGAACCCGTTACATGCATTTCTTCATGGTCCCGGGTTCAAAATGGAAAACAGGCCAGGGATATCTTCATTTGTACGTCAATGGTAATTTATTCGATACCTATTACTTTAATATCCAGTAATAAAGACGAGCGGTTGAGAAATCAACCGCTCGTTTCGTACTAACCAATTTGACTTTTCAGTTTTTCGTAAGACTCTTTGTATTCTGCCAGTTTGGCGCGTTCCTTATCCACCACGGCGGCTGGGGCTTTGTTGGCAAAATCGCTTGAAAGTAATTTTTCAAGGCGCTCCATTTGTGATTGGACAACGGCCAATTCACCTTTGAGACGATCCTTATCTTCCGCGGATTCAGGCACCGGGATGTAAATGGCGCTGCCGGCAGATACGGTGGAGGTCCAGCTGGCGGGGGCTTCCTTCAGGTCTTGATGAATCTCCAATTGATCCGGCAGGAAGGAGCCCAGCGCGCTGATGACCTCCTTCTGCTGACTGAAAAGAGTAAAGTTCTCGAGGCTGACGATCTTGCCGGGGGTTTTCACATTAGGCTGGATCTTCTTCTCAGCTCGTAAATTACGGTTGGCTCTGACCACATCCTGAATGGCAGTGAACTGGGCGATCTTCTCTTCTTCCCAGCCTTCGATTTTTCCGGCTTCAGGCCAGCGTGCCACGATCAACGCGGATTCCCATTCTGAGTTTTGATTGAAAGGTTTAAACCCGGCTGCCTGGGCGGCTTTTTTTACTGCCTGCCAGAGTTCCTCGGTTACGAAGGGGGTGAAGGGGTGCAATAAGCGCAGTGAGGCATCCAGCACACGCAGAAGGGTGTTGGCGGTGTAATAGGCGCGATCGCCACCGGTATTCAATTGATTTTTGGCGATCTCGACGTACCAATCGGCAAAATCACCCCAGAAAAACTCATAGATCTGGCGGCCGGCTTCACCGTATTGGTGAGCGGCGAATAAACGTTCGGTGTCATTGAGCAGGGTGTTAAGGCGTGCCCAGATCCACGAATCGGCCAGGGTCCATTCTGGATTGCCTTGGGCGGAGCGGGGAGCTTTTTCGAGCGCGCTGATGACGAAGCGGCCGGCATTCCAGATCTTGTTGGCGAAGTTGCGGTTGGCTTCCACCTTCTTGAGGCTCAGGTTGGTGTCGTTGCCGGGGGTGGAACCCACCAGCAGAGTGAAGCGCAGCGCGTCCGTGCCGAAATCGTCCATGACACCCAGCGGATCCACCACGTTGCCCTTGGTCTTGCTCATCTTCTGGCCCTTCTCATCGAGGATCAGGCCGTGCAGATAAATGGTGTGGAAGGGTTCCACGCCGGTAAATTCCAATCCGAACATCATCATGCGGGCTACCCAGAAGAAGAGGATGTCGGCGCCGGTTTCCATGACCGAGGTTGGGTAGAAATATTTGAGATCCTCGGTTTGTTCAGGCCAGCCCAAAGTGGAGAACGGCCACAAACCGGAGGAGAACCAGGTATCCAGCACATCTTCGTCCTGACGGATGTGTTTGCTGCCGCATTTGGGGCATTGGCTGGGATCTTCCCGGCTGACGGTGATCTCGTCGCAATCGTCACAGTACCACACCGGAATGCGGTGCCCCCACCACAACTGGCGGCTGATGCACCAGTCACGGATGTTCTCGAGCCAGTTGTAATAGACCTTGGTGAAGCGTTCGGGCACGATCTTGGTGCGGCCCTCTCTGACGGCGGCCAGGGCGCGATCAGCCAACGGCTGGATCTTGACGAACCACTGGGTGGAGATCATGGGTTCCACGATCTCACCTCCGCGCTGCGAACGGGGCACATTCAGGGTGTAGGGTTGTTCCTTGATCACCAGATCAGCGGCACGCATGTCTTCCCACAATTTCTTGCGGCACTCAAAGCGGTCCATGCCGGCGTATTGGGCGCCATTTTCGTTAATGGTAGCCGCTGTAGTGAGGATGTTGATCATCTCAAGCTTGTGGTTGAGGCCGATGGTGTAATCGTTGGGGTCGTGCGCCGGGGTGATCTTGAGGGCGCCAGTGCCGAAGGCGCGATCCACGTATTCATCTGCGATGACGGGGATACGCCGTCCGAGAATGGGCACCAAGACTTCCTTGCCGATGTACTTCTGGTAGCGTTCATCCTCGGGGTGGACGGCCACGGCGGTGTCGCCCAGGATGGTCTCAGGGCGGGTGGTGGCCACGGGGATGAATTCACCTGGCAGGTCGGCCAGCATGTATTTGAAGTAATAAAGGAAACCGGGTTCCTCGGAATATTCCACTTCGAGGTCGGATACGGCGGTGCGCAAGAAGGGCGACCAGTTGACCATGCGCGGACCGCGGTAGATCAAGCCTTTTTCATAGAGGCGCACGAAGGCCTCACGCACGGCTTTGGAGAGGCCGGCATCCATGGTGAAACGTTCGCGATCCCAGTCGCAGGAGGCGCCAAGGCGTCTGATCTGGTGGGTGATGCGGCTGCCGTATTTCTCCTTCCACTCCCAGGTGCGTTTGAGGAAACCTTCACGGCCGAGCTCATCACGTTTGATGCCTTCCTTGGCAAGCATCTTCTCGACCAGCATTTGGGTGGCAATGCCGGCGTGGTCCGTGCCTGGCACCCACAGGGTGGGGATGCCCTTCATGCGGTGGTAACGGATCATCAAGTCTTCCATGGAGACGAACATGGCATGCCCGGTATGTAACTCACCCGTTACGTTGGGTGGAGGGATGGAAATGACGAAGGGCTTTTTGGAGGGATCCATGACGGGTTTGAAATATCCGTTCTCCTCCCAGAATTTATAGAGCCTTTGTTCAGTGGATTTGAAATCGTATGCCTTGGCTAATGCTTCTTCTGTCATTTTTCTCTCCATTTGTTTGTCTCTCGCGCACTCGCCCTGGCGGCAAGTGCCAGGGAAGACGCAAAGGTCGCAAAGTAAACCAGTATTTATTAAAATTGACCCTTAGAGGGTCTTCTTGGCGTTCTTTGCGCCTTGGCGAGCGATTAAAATAAAAACCTTCCGTCCAGATGAGGACGAAAGGAAGCCTTCCGCGGTACCACCTCGATTCGCCACGTATGCGGCGCTCTCAAACCTGCGTTATCGGGCAGTCCCGTGCCGTTCTAATGGCCCTGACGGGCGTTCTTCGGCAATCTCACCAAACGACTTCGATTGGTTTCGCTGCGGAGGCTTTCAGCCGGTGGCCATCCTTCTCTATCAGCTTGCTGCCAATCTACTCTTTTCGGTGTTATCCATTACAATGGATAGCAGCATTATACAAGTCTCAGTGACTTTCGTCAATGATGACAGTTACCGCGAAAGGAAATCACATGACAGCACCCAAATGGCTGGCCTGGTCGCAAAAGATCCAGGCGATCGCGCAGAGCGGCATGCAGTATTCACAGAACCCCTTTGACATTGAACGCTACAAGGAGCTCAGCCGGATTGCCGCTGAAATGACAGCCGTCCAGACCGAAGCGGATGCAGGTGAAGTGTTGCGCATCTTTTCAGCTCAACAAGGTTACGCCACACCCAAACTGGATGTCAGAGGAGTGGTTTTCAGCGGCGACCGATTGCTGATGGTCAGGGAACTGATGGACGGCGGCGCCTGGACGCTGCCGGGTGGTTGGATCGACATCAACGAACCTCCCAGCCTGGCGGTGGAACGTGAGTGCCGTGAAGAAGCGGGAGTGATCGTCAAAGCGAAAAAATTACTGGCGGTCTATGACCGCAACCAGCATGGGCATTCGCCCTCCGTGTTTCACGCTTACAAGCTTTTCTTCCTGTGTGAGCTGATCGCCGAAGCCACCCCCGACCCCATGGAGACAGCCGAGCCTACCTATTTTTCCGAGCATGCCATTAAGGACCTTTCAACAGGCAGGGTGACCATGGAAGAAATCAAACGCATGTTCGTGCATCACCGCCAACCCGATTTGCCCACCGATTTTGATTAAGGTCGGATTGGATTAATCTCCTTCCATCGGGTACACTTAGTGGAATTTATCGGTCAAACGAGGGCAGCGACACTTTATGACACTTCGAATCAGAATTTTATGCGGCATGCTGTGTCTGTTGATTTGCTTATCTGCCTGCCAGCCAACTTCAGCAACCATAGACCCAACCGAAATCACCACCAAACCTGCCCCCACTTCCACCCTGGAACCGAGAACCCCCACCGCCACTAAACTGCCTGAGATCGATCTCGACCCTGATCTTCTTAGCGGCACCCAGGTTACCTTTCTTCACCCCTGGTCTGGAGAGACTGGCCAAACTCTTTATTTTTTGGTAGCGGAATTTAATCAATCCAATGAGTGGGGCATTCAAGTGGTACTTGAAGAACCTGGTTCGCTGGGTTTGGCGATCAATGAACTGGCGCAAGGCGGGGCGGATAAACCAGGAGTAGATCTGGTGGCTTTGCCTGCTTATGAGCTGCTTCGGCTTGACCTTGAAGGTCAGGCGGTGGTTGATCTCAACCCATACGTAGGCTCACAACAATATGGTTTGTCTGAGGCAGATCAGAAGGATTTCTATCCGCTGTTTTGGAACCACAACCTGGTAGACGGCAAACTATACGGCATTCCAGCGCAAGAGACTGCTGCCATCCTGTTCTATAACAAAACCTGGGCGGAGGAACTTGGGTTTACCCAGGTGCCCACCAGCACCCAACATTTTCGTAATCAAGTGTGTGCCGCCAATGGTGTTTTTCGCGAGGACAACGATCGTCTGAATGATGGTTTGGGGGGCTGGTTGATCAGCAAAGACGCCAGCACCTGGTTAAACTGGTTGAAGGCTTTTCAAGCGGTGGATTCTGTTACTCCCATCGACCAGTTATCTTCATCGAGAACCCAGGAAACCTTTACGTATTTGTTCAATCTGCAAAAAGATGCCTGTGCCTGGGAAGGCCGCCAGCCTGAGCCCTATGATTATTTTGCCACCCGGCAGACACTGGTGTACAGCGGCACTCTTCAGGATATCGCTCCTCAAACAGCGGCTTTTGAGCGCAACGGCTCTCAAGACCAGTGGCAGGTGATTCTCTACCCCTCCAGCTCAGACTCAAAAATGTTGATCGACGATCTTTCTTATGGAATTACGGCTACTGATCCGGTCGACCAACTCGCCTCGTGGCTTTTCATCCGCTGGCTTTCAAAACCGGAGATTCAGGTGCGTTTGTTGAACAACATGGGCAGCTTTCCACTCGGATCGACGGCACAAGCTCAAATGACAGCCTTTAGAACCAGTTACCCGCAGTGGGGGGAGGCCGTATCACTGCGGCCTTTTGGGGTGATGTTAACCCCTCAACCCGACGCGAGCATCATCCGCATGGTGCTGGCTGATGCCGGTTCCTTTATGCTAAAACCCGAATTCACGGCTGACAAAATTACCGGCTTGCTGCAAGAACTCGATGCCACCCTCGCCGAACTCAAAGAGCCCCAGCCATGAGCCTGCCACAATATGTGATTTATACAGACGGCGGCTGTGATCCCAACCCGGGCCGCGGTGGATGGGCGGCCATCCTCATGCACGACGGCAAAAATACAGAACTCTCTGGTTGCGACCCAAAGAGCACCAACAACCGCATGGAGTTGACCGCGGCCATTCAGGCATTGCGGGCGATCAAGGAACCGGCTCAGATCAAGTTGTTCACCGATTCGCAGTATTTGCAGCGCGGCATTGAAGAATGGATGCCAGGCTGGCTCAGGAAGAACTGGCGCGGCAGCAATGGCCCGGTACTCAACCAGGATTTATGGAAGGAATTGCTGGAAGTAGCCAAACCTCACCAGATCAGCTGGCAGTGGGTGAAGGGGCATGCCGGCAACCGTTGGAATACCAGGGTGGATTGGTTGGTGCATCAAGCACGTCGTAATTGAGAACTTATCCCGGTAAAGTCTGCTGATCAGGCGCCGGATTGCACAATATTTTCCTGGCTTCTTCCAACGCATCTTTTTCACATAAGGCGATCAAACGATCGTTGGCTTGAATTACAGTGGCTCCCTTTGGCTGCAAATAAGCTCCATCACGAGAAATGAGAATGATCAGGTATTCGGCAGGGAGGTTAAGTTCGAATATTGCCCTGCCCCTGGCGCGAGAGCATTCGGGGATCACGATCTCTTTCAATTCGCTTGTGATTAATTCGCCTGCCACAATTTCAAGAGGTGGTTTAGGCTTTGATGGAGCCTTACTGTCCACTTTAAGCCACCTGGCGACTTTGGGTAAAAGGGTGCCTTGGAGCATGACAGATACGACCACAACAAAGAAAACGATGTTAAAGATCAAATCCGCATGGGTGATTCCGGCCACCAATGGATAGGTGGCCAGTACGATGGGCACCGCTCCACGTAAACCAACCCATGAAATAAAAACCTTTTCGCGGATCGACATTTTGAAGGGTATCAGCGTCAGGAAAACCGAGATTGGTCTGGCAACAAAAATGAGCACCAACGCAAGACTCAAACCAGGTAAGATGACGCCCGTCAGCCTGGAGGGGAACACGAGTAGTCCGAGGGTCAAAAAGAGCACTATTTGAGAAATCCAGGCGGTGCTGTCAAAAAAGCGTAGCACACTTCTTTTGTGCAGAAAATCTTCTTTACCCAAAAGAATCGCCATGATGTAAACAGCCAGAAAACCGCTACCTTTTACCAGGGTGGTCAGACTATAGACCAGGAAAAGCAGCGCCATGATCAGAATCTGGTAAAGGCCTTCATAGCCAAGTTTTAATTTATTGATGAGGAACAAGGCAACCTTACTCATCATCCACCCCACAGCAGCGCCAATGGCCAATTGCAAGACCAATAGACCGACAGCGCTGAGGATGGATGTGTTGGTGTTTGTCACAAATGAGATAAGCGTTATGGTCAGCAAAATTGCCATCGGGTCGTTGCTGCCGGATTCGAGTTCCAACAAGGGGGCCAGGTTGCCCTTTAGGTTGACACCTTTGGAACGCAGAATCGCAAAAACGGCCGCCGCATCCGTTGAAGAGATGATGGCGCCGATCAACATGGATTCAGCCAGAGATAGTTTGAGGATAAAGTAAACAAAAAGCCCAAATATTGAAGCGGTTAATACCACCCCAATGGTGGCGAGTAACGCCCCCTCTTTGGCGACGGATCTGATGGATTTCCAGGAGGTATCCAGACCTCCGGAAAAAAGAATCAGTACCAAAGCCGCGATACTGATGTATTGGGTCAGGTTGGGATCGTCAAAGTAGATGCCGCCAATGCCTTCTGATCCCGCCAGCATGCCTATGCCTAAAAAGAGGAGCAAAATCGGAACCCCAAAACGATCCGCCACCTTGCTTACCAGGACGCTAAGCAGGATCAATCCAGAGACTACGATCATAATAATCTCGAATTGGATGTTCATAAGCGGATTATACAGAATTTCTCAACATATCTCAAATTTTTCATCAAAAGAGCCGCCCAGGGCGGCTCTTTGTTCGTTAGATCAGGGTTGTGGGGTAACTGCGAGAGTAGGTTGAATAATGATCTTGTAATTCGCTGGAATAACAGGTTCTGTTGCCACGAAATTCTTCCATGTATCCAATTTTTTGATATCAGCGTCCGCCTGCACCTGGTCGATGAACTCTTTGTAGACATTGCTTTTTGCGATCGAGAGTTGGTCGGCATCCAATGGTCGGGTTTCATGCCCCAAGACCTGGATGATATGATATCCAAAATCGGTTTTGACGGGCTGACTAAGTTCGCCAATCGGCAAAGCCCAGGCAGCGGTCTCAAAATCTTCGACCATTTGACCCTTGATAAACCATTCCAGGTCGCCGCCGGCAGATGCAGAACCAGTGTCGATGGAATATAACGTAGCCAGGGCGGAAAAATTCTCACCGGCTTTCAATCTTCTAAGAATCTCGGTGGCTTCGGCTTCCGTTGAAACCAGGATGTGACGTGCCCAGACCATGTCTTGCTCGCTGGGGACATCTTTTGTGATCAATTCGTAGAGTTTCTGTTGGTAGAGTACTCCGCTGCGGTTGTTACGAAAATCGCTGTCTCCAAATTGGGTCTGGTTTTCAAGGTTATCGATGACCGTATCGTAGAGCAGTTTGAAGCTGTCGTAGGTATAGGTTGTTGGCGTTGGTTGCAACTGTGTTGGGAGCGGCGTTGGAGTTGGCTGTGATACTGGCGGCGGTGTCACCATGGCCAGTTGGGTGGGCGAGTAGGTGGAGGTCGGCTTGACGGCATCCATGGCGGCAGGGGTGGGAGTGCCATTCACGTAGTAACCAAAATTTTGCTCGATATCGCGATCCACTTCCTGTTCGCTGACGGTGATGCCCAACTCCTTGGCTTTCTGCACCAGGGCCATTTCCCAGGCCATGCGGTCAAGGATATCACTGGCAAAAAGGGTGGTGTCATCCAATTGGTATTGAAGCTGAAGCAATTGGGATTGGAATAGGCTCGCGTATTCTGACATCTGGTAATTCAGAAAAGTTTGCACGAGTGTCAAACGCTCATATTTGACCCGTTTTTCAAACTGTTCCCCTGAGATCGGCTCTCCGTTAACCCAGGCGATGATTTCCACCTCTTCAAGGGCGGGGGTTGGGGTTGGAACTGAAAGAGTGGGCGCGAGGGTGGGGATGGTGGATTTGCAGCCGGAGAGTCCGAGTAACAGACCCACACAGACCAACACGGCGACTGAACCTTGGCGAAGGGTATTTTTCATATTGAAATCCTTGTCAGAAATGGATTTACCTGTAATGAGTTGATACCTATTAGTGTACCATCAGCAGCAATTTTAGATGTGCAGATTTCCCAGAGGAGGTTTAAAAGAGATAAAGCCAACAAAAGCCTTGTCAACGTTGATAGAGTGAAGCGACGATGGGACGTGTACCCCCCAGGGGTATTTGAACCCATAACTGCTTGTTAA
>CAYYRU010000008.1:60646-61914 GCA_964474095.1 uncultured Anaerolinea sp. | reverse complement strand
ATTCAGGTCGAGGAGATGCTGGTGGATACCTGCGCCATGGAACTGGTGCGTGCGCCCGAGCAATTCGGCGTCATTGTCACCACCAACCTTTTCGGCGACATCCTCTCGGATGAAGCCAGCATGCTGGTGGGCGGGCTGGGGCTGGCCGCCTCGGCCAACATCGGCGCCGGGACCGCCGTCTTCGAACCTGTTCATGGGAGCGCTCCCAAACTGGCCGGCAGGGATGAAGCCAATCCCCTGGCCGCCATCCTCAGTGCCGGTTTGATGCTTGACTACCTTGGTGAAACCCAACTGGCTGCCCAGGTCAACCAGGCTGTGATACAAGTAATTACGAATCGCCAGGTCACCGCCGATCTCGGCGGCACTCTCGGCACTCAGGCCGCCGCCGCGGCCGTGGCCAACGCTTTGCAAAATTTGTAATTGGAGAGACCCATGAAAAAAGTTGGATTCTTATACACCCGCCTGCGCGTTGAAGAAAAACTCCTCTTGGAGGAACTTAAATCCCGCCCCGATGTGGAAGTGGTCATGGTTTGCGACGAAGACAACTTCTTTGCCATCGACCAGCCCCCCGCCGCTGTGGACGTCCTCCTTGAGCGCTCCATTTCCTATTCCCGCGGATTGTACATCTCGCGCATTTTTGCCGCCAACGGCGTGCCCGTGGTCAACGACCCACAGGTGGCCGAACGTTGCGGCGATAAATACGTCACCAGCCAGTTGCTCACGAGTGCCGGCATCCCCACCCCGCGCGTCCTGATGGCCTTCTCCGAAGAATCCGCGCTGGCTGCCTGTGACGCCATGGGCTACCCCTGCGTGCTCAAACCCGTAGTCGGCTCGTGGGGCCGCCTGCTCGCCAAAGCGGATGATAGCGCCGCGGCCGAGGCCTTCATTGAGCATAAATCCATGCTGGGCGTGAACCACCAGGTCTTCTACGTTCAGGAATACATTAATAAACCCGGTCGTGACATCCGCGCCTTCGTCGTCGGTGGCGAACCCATCGCCGCCATCTACCGCACCTCCCCCAACTGGATCACCAACACCGCCCGCGGCGGGGTGGCCACCAATTGCCCGCTTACTGATGAAATTCAGGACCTGTGCCGGCGCACCGCGGCTGCCGTGGGCGGCGGACTGCTGGCCGTCGACCTGTTTGAGTCCCCGGCGGGCATGTCGGTCAACGAGGTCAACCACACCATGGAATTCCGCAACAGCATCACCACCACCGGCGTCAACATCCCCGCCAAAATGGTGGATTACGTGTTGAGCCAATCGTA
>CAYYRU010000008.1:2035-60546 GCA_964474095.1 uncultured Anaerolinea sp. | reverse complement strand
TCCGCCAGCCGGTTTTGCAGCGTACGCACGCTGACCGCCATCAGCCGCGCCACCTTGTCAATGCTCAGGCTCTCGTCGTCCAGCCTGGAGAGGATGATCCGGGTCACCTGGTCGGTGAACTCGCGTTGATGCTCCAGCCCGGCAATGAAATCCTGGGCGAACTTCTCAAAATAGGCCAGCAGCTCGGGGTTGGCCATTAAAATGGGGATCTTGCCCGCGGCCATATCCACCGTCATGCTGTTTTCCTTCTGCCCAAACTTGAGCGGGCAGCAAAATACGCGCTGATATTCAGAAGGATCCTCCGGCTGGGGGTAAACAAAGGTCACCTCCAGTGGGGTGAGAGCCACACCTGTCAGCGTGCGCACCAGCCGCAGCAGACTGGAGAAGGTGGCTTCAAAACAATGCCGCGACATGGCAGGTGCATGTGCCGGGGTTTTGAACACGAACTTGATCTTGCTGATGCCCACATGCGGGCTGGCCGTGATCAGGTTGCCGATGATGCGCGAGTAGCGCCCCGATTTCTCGAGCGCCTCGCCCAGAGTGGCGCAGTTCATCATCAGATACCCCAAAATGGACCAGCTACCCGGTTCGGCGTACTCCCCGTAATGCAGCCCGAAGTAAGGATCGTGGATGTATTCAGCGGCCATGTCTTGAATGCGCAGATAAGTCTCGATGGGGATGTGGCTGTCAGGTTGTTTGACCGATTCTGGCTCCACCTCGATGGAGCGTAGGAATTCATCTATATCGACGTTTAAAGATCTTAGATACAAGAACATCTGGTTGAGCACCGTGATGCAAACCGTAATGGGAGCCGGATCCACTTTTCGTAACATGGCATCATCATACCAAAATTTGCGCCAAAAGGCATAATCCTTACAGCAACGGTCATAGATGTATGGATCAAACTCATTTATGCTCATACTCACGAAATATGTGTAAAACTCATCAAAAAAGGAATCAATATGAATCTCTCAAAACTCGTCCTGCCCGCGATCCTTCTTGCCGTTACCCTCATTTTTGGGTTTATCGTAAGTAAGACTGGCAAACCTTACAACACCTTCCTATTTACCATCCATAAATTACTGGCTCTGGCTGCGGTGGTGTTGGCGGTCATCCAGGTGCTCAACCTGTTAAAAGTCGCTCCCGCCCAGGGATTGTTGATCGGCCTGCTCATTTTAGCGGTCATCTGCGTGATTACCCTCTTTGCCACCGGAGCCATCATGAGCGCCCAAAAAGAGCTGCATCTCGTCTGGCGTTGGGTGCACGGCCTGGCGTCACTGCTGCTGGCTGGCTCATCTATCTTGCTGGTGATTAAACTCCTGCAATCTTAAACAAAAGTCCTGTAGAGAAAAACCGTTATGACGGATCACTGTTAAATAATTTGCAACCCTTACGCCTGAATCACGTATATTTCATCAGACCAGAAAATGGATTGTCGACATGCTTTCCCAAGAACAAACCTTTCCCTTTAAACCAAACCTTGCTCCCTCCATCACTCTGGCGGCCAGCAAACAAACCTATTACACCGTCCTTTTGCTGGTCGACCACGGTCTGACCGCGGAGGCCTACAAGGCCTATGCCTACTTCCGTTGGGTGGATGACCAGCTTGACCAGGACGGTCTATCCAAACAGGAACGGCTCTCTTTTGTCAAACGCCAAAATGCCCTCATCGACCAATGCTATGGCTTGCAGGGCAACCCTCCGCCGCACAAACTGTGCGAAGAAGAATACCTGCTGGTAGATCTCATCCGCAGCGATCAGGGCAAATCCGATGGCTTGCAGCTCTACATCCGCAACTTGATGGCCGTGATGGTCTTTGACGCCCAGCGCCGCGGAGAATTAATCACCGCGCAGCAGCTCACCAATTATGAACGTTGGCTGGCCACCGCTGTCACCGAGGCACTCCATTTTTACATCGGCCAAAAATGTGGGGCACCTCGTAACGAACTGCGTTACCTGGCAGCCACCGGCGCCCATGTCGCCCACATGTTGCGTGATACCTTTGATGACCTGGCCGCCGGATATTACAACATCCCGCTTGAGTATCTCGAAAAATGGCACATCACCCCGCAGGATGTCAGTAGTGACGCCTACCGCAATTTCGTCAAGGAGCGTGTCGCGCTCGCCCATCATTACTTCGATTGCGGCAGACGCTATCTGTCCATGGTTAAGAGTCTTCGCTGCCGTCTGGCCGGTTACAGTTACATCGCGCGTTTTACACCCGTCCTCAACGCTATCGAGCGGAATCACTATCTGCTGAAACCAGATTCCCCCTTGTAAACTTCGCATTTTCCGGCAGCGCGTACGCTTCTGCCGGTTCATTATGTTTATGAACAGAAAGAGGATCATGAAAGCAAAATCAGCCATCATCATTGGTGCCGGCCTCGGAGGTCTTTCCTCTGCCATCCACCTGGCCCAACACGGATACAAGGTCACCGTTTTTGAGAAGAATAGCAAAGCCGGTGGGCGTTGCGACCGCTACAGCCGCGACGGCCACGAATTTGATACCGGTCCAACCCTGTTGGTCATGCCGCTTTTGATCGAATCGGAGTTTAACTCCTTTGGAGCCTCCATGCTGGAGATGCTCGATCTTCAGCGTGTTGACCCCACCTACGATCTCTTGTTTGATGACGGCAGCCAGTTCTCACCCACTTCAGACATGAAAAAAATGTACGACCAATTGGAATCTTTTGAACCAGGCAGTTTCGCCGGCTTTCTGCGTTACATGCAGGAAGGCAACCGGCATTACAACCTTGGCATCCAAAAACTGGTGCACCGTGATTTTCGAAAGCTGACTGATTTCTTCAATCTGGGCAACCTGCCCCTGCTACACCAGGTAAAACCCTTTGGAAAACACTATCAAAACATGTCTCACTACTTCAAAGACCCGCGCCTAAAAGCAGCTTTTACGTTTGAAGACATGTACATGGGCTTGAGTCCGTTTGAAGCGCCAGCCACTTTCTCGCTCATGCCGTATTCTGAACTGGCACACGGGGTCTGGTATCCAAAAGGGGGTATGTACAAGATATCCGAAGCACTGTATGAGATCGCGTTGAATTGCGGCGTGGAATTTGTTTTTAACACTGCCGTGGAACGCATCGAGACCGCGAACCACTGCGTCAAAGCGATCAGACTGGTGGATGGTCAAACCCATGAAGCAGATGTTGTGTTTGCCAATGCCGATTTGCCTTACGTCTATAACGAACTGTTGCCCAACGATCCGTTGGTCAATAGTCTTAAGAAAAAGCGTTATGCCTGTTCGACGATCAATTTCTTTTGGGGGCTGGATAAGGTTTATTCTGAGTTACCCGGCCATACCCTCTTTTTAGGCGGTGACGATTACGAAAGGAACTTTGATCGAATCATCAATCACTACGGGATTCCAGATAACCCGAATCTATACGTGCATGCTCCCGCGCGCTTGGATCCAGGCATGGCACCCAAAGGGCAAGACACCCTCATCGCCATTGTTCCGGTTGGGCACATGAAGGAAGGGATTGAACAGAACTGGCCTGAACTCGAGAAACTGGCACGCAAAAGCGCGCTGGATCATCTGGCAAAGATGGGCGTAACGGACATTGAATCCCACTTGAAATTTGAGATGGTCTATACACCCCCGTCCTGGAAGAAACACTATAACCTGGTAAACGGATCAACACACGGACTTTGCCATAACGTTTTTCAACTGGCATACTTTAGGCCACACAATCAGCACGCGCGCTACCGAAACCTGTTCTTTGTGGGTGCTTCCACTCATCCAGGCACGGGCATCCCCAACGCATTGATCTCCGGCCGTTTTGCCGTACAACGCGTGCTGGACGAACTTGGATAAACCAAAAAGCAGACGAGTTTGAAGCTCGTCTTTTTTTTACCATCCCGATTGAAAAGAAGTATTGTTTACGAAACCTTAACCCGTGCTTGATTTGGCGTTAACACTGGGGGGATAAGCTATTAATGTGGGCAACAACCCTGAATATGAATCTTACGAGGTAGAAATGAACATTCTGGTCACAAACGACGATGGTATTACCGCTCCCGGTTTACTGGCTCTGGCTCAATCCATGCAAGAATTTGGCAATGTAACCATCCTGGCACCAGATCGTAACTGGTCTGCTTCTGGCCATGTGAAAACCATTGACCGCCCATTGCGGGTACGTGAAGTGCATCTTGCAGAAAATATTCGCGGCTTCTCGAGCGACGGCGCTCCTTCAGATTGTGTCGCGTTGGCGGTATGTGGGTTTTTAAAAGAAAAGATCGACCTGGTCATCAGTGGCATCAATCCATATGCCAACCTTGGGCATGATGTCACCTATTCAGGCACAGTTACTGCCGCCATGGAAGCCGCGATTTGGGGAATCCCAGCCATCGCGATCTCATTGGATTCACCGTCAAACTATACCGGATTGATCGACTACTCAGCATCCGCCTGGGTGGCAGGTCGCGTGGTGGATGCTTTTTCAAAATACACTTTGCCCAAAAATTCCTTGTTGAATGTTAATGTTCCATTTATCGCCAGAGAGAAGATTAAAGGCATGCGCATTACCCGCATGGGTTTAAGGGTTTATCATGACAAAGTTGATGCACGCACCGATCCACGCGGACAACCGTATTACTGGGTCATTGGCGATTCACCCACTGGTGTCAGTGAACTAGGCACCGAAATTGGAGCTTTAACAGAAGACTTTGTCTCCATCACCCCTCTTCAACTTGATTTGACTGCTTATCACCTGATTTCCGAGATGAATGGTTGGGAATGGAAGTTTGATTGATTCAACTAATTGTTTACTAAATGAATGCATTCCATTTTTCCTGGATTCTTCCAAAAAATGTTGCTTGGATAAGTAAACGTAATCCCGTCTGCGCGCACAAACCAGACGGGATAGATCCGGATTCACAGAAAAAAGCACCATTAAAGTATCAGGCTAGCACCTGACTGTTTTAGAGCGGTTCCTCAGGGATGACGATCAGCAGGATCAAGTACACCCAGAAGGTGCCGCCAACAAATAAAAGTCCCAGCACGAAAAGTAATCTCACCAAACTAGGGTCAATCTTGAAATATTCGGCAATTCCTCCGCAGACGCCGGAGATGCGGCGGTCACTGCGGGATCTATACAGTTTTTTGACTTGTCCTTCCACGGCTTCTCCTATCCTAAGGGTGCTTCAGGCACCACGATCCACATCACCAGGTAAGCCCAAAATACCAGCGAACCGGTGAGAAAAAATCCAGCCACGAAAGCCACGCGCATGATGGTGGGGTCCACGTTAAAATACTCGCCCAATCCACCGCAAATACCGGCAATTTGATGCGAGGTTCGTGAGCGATATAATCTTCTCGGTTGGTTATCCATAATTCACTCCTGTTTTGTTTTCTTGTTTCATTTACGCATGCCAATCCAGAAAGTTGCGCTTTTAGCTGCCAAAAATTTCAAAAAACGGCTACAATAGAATTAATGATCAAACCATCAGGTAAAGACAGGAGGTAGTAATGGCTGGCGGCAAATTTCCTGAAGTCCAAAAGTTGATCCTGTTCGTTCAAAAAGCACCCTTTGTTGATGAAGAAAAGAACCGGCTTGTTGAACTACTCAACACCAATGGAATGGCCGATGACAGCGTGGATGAAGTTCATAAAGCCCTGGCAGATATTCCAAAAGAACGCTTTAAAGATGATTGGCAGCATGCCAAATTCATCATGGATTTGAACCTCATTAGTAAGCAATGGCAGTTAAGCCACGGCAGCAAGAATTTTAAGCATACGCGTTAATTGGAATGACCGTATAAAGCCCGGCATTCGACCGGGCCTTTTTTTTTATACTCACAGCTGGCGAAAGTGAACTCATTAACATGCAATCAAACAAAAGTGACCGCTCCACCCGCGTAAAATCTGACCTCATCCTCTTGCTGGCTGCCATCGTCTGGGGCGGCGGTTTTGTCGCCCAACGCTCAGCCTCTTTTCACCTCGGTTTTTTTGCTTTTAATGGGGTGCGCTTTTTATTGGGCGGATTGGTCATGCTGCCGTTCGTGATCAATCGCCTGCGTCAAAAACCGGGTAACCTGGTTTGGATTCTGCCCGGCGGACTTTTGCTCTTTGGCGGTAGTTCACTCCAGCAGGCCGGCATTGCCACCACCTCGGCAGGGACCGCTGGGTTTATCACCGGCGTCTATGTGGTGCTCGTCCCAATTCTGATGAGCTTGCTTTGGAAGCATAAAGTCAAGCCCATCATCTGGCTGGCCGCGCTGGCCGCCCTGGCTGGCACCTATCTGCTCAGCACCGGAGGCGCCGCGCTCACTCCCTCCAAAGGCAACTTGATCGTGCTTATCGGGTCGCTGGTCTGGGCATTTCATGTGATCGTGGTCGGTTTCGCGGTGAAAAAGATCGACGTCTTTGTTTTTTCAGTCGGTCAATTTTTGTTGTGCGGTTTTTTACATCTGGTCTCTTCATTGTTTGTTAATCCGCCCACCTGGCCTGCCATTCAAAGCTCCTGGTTGTCGATCCTCTATGCCGGCCTTGGCTCTGTCGTCATCGGTTTTACGCTTCAAGCCGTTGGTCAGCGCCATGCCCCTGCCTCAGATGCCGCTCTCATATTGAGCCTCGAATCTGTTTTTGCAGCGATTTTTGGCGCCCTGATCCTGTCGGAAAAAATGAACTTGTTGCAAATTGTAGGCTGCCTGATCATTCTGGCTGCCATTGTGGTGGCCCAATTGCCAGCCTTTCAACCCAAATTGGATGAACCCAATCACACCACCTAAAAACCAGGCCAGACATGGTAAGTATCGTTTCTTGACACTCCCCAGCGGCTATGTTAGAGTTGCAAATGATTCACTGCATAATTTAGCACTCAAGGACCATCCGTGACTCATCCACACCAGCAATCATTAGTGGACCGAATGCGCGTGCTGCAACGCTCCTCACCCGAGGTTGAAGCCGCTGCCTTGGTCAGCCTGGATGGCTTGATCATTGCCTCGGCGCTCAAACTGGAAGACAATGTGGAACGCATCTCGGCCATGTCTGCCTCACTGCTTTCATTGGCTGAAGGCATCAGCAAAGAAACCAACCGGGGCTCCCTGGATGAGTTGCTCATCTCAGGTACCCAGGGTCACCTCGTATTAATGTCCGTCGGCGAAAAGGCCGTGCTGACCGCCATGGTGGCAGCCCAGGCCAAGATGGGCATCCTATTGATGGATATGCGGCACACGGCAGAGGATCTACACAAGATCCTTGAACTGGAAGAATAATCGACAATGTATAATCCTTGCGGCCTACCGCAAGTTAACCAGGAGTAAGCATGAAGATAGCCGTTGTTATTCCAACCTATAATGAAAAAGAAAATTTACCAAAGATCACCGCGCAGTTGATGGCACTTCCAGTGGAATCGCTGCATCTGTTGGTTATTGAAGATAACAGCCCCGATGGCACCGGCCAGGTGGCCGATGATTTGACCAAACAATATCCAGGCCGTGTCAGCGTCATGCACCGTACAGGCAAGCTGGGGTTGGGTACCGCTTACATCTCCGGTTTCAAACAGCTCCTCGGCACCGACGCAGATGTCATCGTCCAAATGGATGCCGACTTTTCACATCCGCCAGAAAAGATCCTTGAAATGATGAATTGTCTCGACCAGGCGGATGTCATCGCCGGGTCCCGTTATGTGCCCGGCGGCAGCCTGGATGAAAAGTGGCCCCTCTGGCGCAAATGGTTGTCACGCTTTGGTAACGAATACGCCCGCATCATCCTTGGTCTTTCGATCAAAGATGCCACCGGAGGTTTCAGAATGTGGAAGCGCCGCGTCCTCCAGACCATCCCTCTGGACGATGTGCGCTCCAACGGCTATGTGTTCCAGGTTGAAATGGCCTATGTAGCCCTCAAACTTGGGTTCAAATTCCTTGAAATTCCAATTCACTTCAATGAACGCGTGTTCGGAGAATCCAAAATGAATTTCCGCATCCAGGTGGAAGCCGCTCTGCGCGTTTGGGCTCTGCGTGGACGTTATCGCAAACTTGGAAAAAATGGTTAAAACCAGAGACTGCTTCGAAAATCGAAGCAGTCTCTCTATATTTCTCTACATCTCGTCGGAACCCCACCTGGCCATCAGCCGGTAGATCAAGTCCGCCATTTTGAAAAACTCCTGCACATCAATGCGCTCGTTCACACCATGCACACGGTGCAAATCTTCATTCGCAGTGACCATGGGGGTGAAACGGTAAACGCAGTCGCTGATCTCGCAGAAGTTGCGCGAATCAGTTCCGCCCAACATGATGAACGGTGCCACCGCCGTGCCAGGCCAGATCTCGTTGATCACGGTCGACAAATGACGGTAGGCCTTGTTGTCGATCGGTGAAAGCGGCGATGCTTCCCAGGCTTTTTGATCCATCGGTTCAAAACTGACCCGCTTGTCATCAATGATCAGACGAATGTAGTCACACACATCCGCGATGCTTTGCCCGGGTAAAATACGAAAATTCACAACCGCCTCTGCCACAGATGGCAACACGTTATCTTTTACGCCGCTCTTGAAGATGGTGGCGGCGGTGGTGGTGCGTATGGTGGCATCCGTTTCAGGTTTTGCCGACAAAATGTTGGTGACAATGCCCCCAAACAACCACAAGTTTGCAAAGGCCATCTGCATAATGGGCGATGCCGCCGCGCCCAACCCCTGGAACATCGGTTTGACCATTCTCACATCCGTAGGGAAGCGCCGGTTCTCGAGTTTCGCGATGGCTTTCGAGAGGATTCCAATTGCCGTTTCTTTTGGGGGTGTGGAGGAGTGACCGCCGGTGGCGGTGGCTGTGAACTTGAGCGAGAGATAGCCTTTTTCAGAAATACCAACACTGGCCGCCAATCCTTTGACTCCGGGGATCACGCCATCATAGACCGAGCCACCCTCATCGATCACGGCTTCCACGCGGATGCCCCGGGCTTTCAAGTGATCCACCACCGCTTTGGCGCCAGTGCCCAGCACTTCTTCATTGTGGCTGAAAGTGAGGATGAGCGTGCGTTCAGGTTTGAACTTGCCCGCGATCAGCGCTTCTACAGATTCAAAGATGGCGATCAACTGGCATTTGATATCCATGGTCCCGCGGCCCCACACGAAGCCGTCAGCGATCTTGCCGGAAAATGGAGGATAGGTCCATTCATTTAAGGTGTACTCATCCGCCGGTACCACGTCCTGGTGAGCCATGAACACCACCGGGTCAAGATCAGGGTTCTGCCCCGGCCAGGTAAAGATCAGGCTGTATCCATCCACGATCTCTTTCTTCAAAGTCTTGTGGGTTAAAGGGTACATCTTCGCCAGTTGCGCCTGCATTAATTTGAAGTTTTCCTTTTGATCCAACTTCTCATCTTCGTGCGAGATGGTTTCAATTTGTACCACACTCGAAAGGTGTTCCGCGAGCGTCTGCGGATCGGTTTTCAGCCGCGGGATCTGGTATTCAAACGGGATCTCTTCAAGACCAGCCTTGCGCGAAAAAAGCACGGTTCTGATCAATATAAAAGCGATGAAAAATAACAACAGCGCGATTCCGATCACGATCAATGTCTGGGGCATGACTCACCTCATAGGAGCTACAGATTTGGATAGACAAAGTCATTTCAATCAACTTTTGGATTATAGCATTGTGACAGCGTTTTAAGCATCGCTAGCCGCATTCAGGCAGCCAAAAATCCCCCTGGTTGATCTTTTTACTCATGTAATGAATTATTGTTTGAAATCCATGCCAAGCATGTAATTTTCAAGCCCGAGGATCAGCGAGTCCTTGTCGGTGATCACAGTTTTGACCACGTCATTGATCGAGATCACACCCACCACTTTACCTTCTTTCACCACAGGCAGGTGCCTGAAGTGTTTGTCAACCATTTGCGCCATGCAGGTTTCAGCAGATTCATCAGGGCTGACGTAATATACCTGGCGGGTCATCACCTTTGAGATCGAAGTGGCCTCTGAATTTCCTTCCAAAACCCCGCGGCGCACATAGTCGCGCTCGGTATAGATGCCCAGCAGTTTGTCGCCTTCCATCACCAACACAGCTCCGATCCCCATGGCAGACATTAACTTGAGCGCGTCTAAAATCGTACAGTCAGGGGAAACCGAATAGATCTCTTTGCCTTTGGTTTTCAAAATCGATTCAACCGTTGCCATTCTTCCTCCAATTTGGTTTGTGATATGATAATAGTTCATTTGGGCGGAAGATTCAATCACCCATATTAGACCAAATTTACCATAAATTGCAAAATGGAGTCATTCATGAGATATCCCAATGCTGAAACCCTCATCCAGATCTATCAACGCACCCACTACATCATCCATCGGCAGACGGAAGGTATCAGCAACGTGCAAAGCGTCATCCAACCGCCAGTGCGCGGCAATTGCATGAACTGGATCCTTGGTCACATTCTTACAGAACGCGATATTGCGCTCAGGGTGCTGGGCGCTGAAATCGTTTTGACCCCCGCGGAGGTCGAGATCTACAAACGCGAATCAGACCCCATCACCGCCATGGAGGATGCCATCCCCTTTGACCAACTGCTCGCTAAGTACGATCTATCACAAGAGCGCATCGAAACCGCTTTAAAAAACATCACCCCCGAAAAACTTGCCGCCCATGCCCCGGTCAACAATACCACAGATGAAGTGGGCGCCATCCTCACCTACATCCATTGGCATGAAACCTATCACACCGGCCAGTTCGAATTGCTGCGCCAGTTGGCGGGCAAAGACGACAAGGTCATCTGAGAAGTCAGAATACCTCAGCCAAAACAATAATATCCGCCAATTTCGGATCGTTAGTGGATGAATGAGTTAAGGCGCTCGCCTGAGAGCGACCTGATGGTTTCGTGAAGGCTGTTGCCGTAAGCGTCCATGCTCACCACCAGCGGCAGATCCTGTACTCGCAGCAGCCACATGGCTTCAGGCATTCCGAATTCAAGCTGATATACCCCCAACACCTCTTTGATGCAGCCAGCGATCACGGCTGCCGTACCCCCAACTGCATGCAAATAGACTGCGGGCACTTGCTGGCACGCCAGCAACGTGTTGCTTCCCATGCCGCCTTTGCCGATAACAGCTTTTACCTCAAAATGGCGCATCACATCGGCCTGGTAGGGCTCTTCGCGGATGCTCGTGGTCGGCCCGGCCGCCACCACCCGGTATCTGCCGTCCTCCTGTTTCGCCACCACCGGTCCACAGTGATAAAGTGCCCCGCCTGCCAAAACAGGCTTGATTTTCTCATAGGTCATCCGGTCTGCCTGGCCCACAGGCCCGGTTGGATGAATGAAGGTTTCAACAAGCCATTTATGCACAGCATCACGCCCGGTGAGCAGCACGCCTGAAAGCAGCACGGCATCCCCGGCGCGCAGAGCCAACACGTCTGCGTCCGTCAACGGCAGGTTAAGGCGGATGGCTCCCTTCTCACTCATAACGTACCTGCCCATTTTCAAAGAACATCCTGCGGTGGCGATAAGCCCAGCACATGTAGGCGATGGAGACAAAATAGGAGGCAGGCAGACGGTGCAGACTGACCGCCCGAGCGCCCAAAAGGGTGGTCTTTCCGCCCAGGCCCATCGGACCGATGCCGAGCTGGTTAGCCTGTGCCGTGATCTTCTCTTCCAGTTCCGCCAGGGCAGGTTCAGGATTTATCTCGCTAATAGACTGCGTCAGCGCTTCTTTGGCTGCCAGGTGTGAACTTGCACGATCTCCGCCGATGGCAATCCCCAAAAATCCAGGCGCGCAGCCCTCGCCTTGTGCCTGCCAAACCGAGTGCAAGACGGCTTTTCGCACCCCTTCCAGGTCGCGGCCGGCTTGCAGTTCGTCATTGGGCAGAGCGTATTGCGCCGAGACGTTCTCACAGCCGCCGCCCTTCAAGATCAGGTCCACCCGCATGTCTTCACCCTCAATTTCTTCAAAATACACTTCGGGGAAGTGACGCTTGCCAAGGTTGTTGCCCGAATTGACCCCGCTCATAGCCTCCACCGCGTTGGGCCGCAACCAGGCGCGCCGCGTGGCTTCCGCCACGGCGCTGCGGATCTGCCGCCCTAGTTCGCGTTGACTGAAGCCGGCTGGGTGAAACACGTAAAAGATGGGTGTACCGGTATCCTGGCACATGGGCGTGGATTGAGCTCTTGCCAGCGTGATATTCTTGAGGATGGTTTCGAGCGTAATACGCGCGGCGGACCCTTCCTCCTCCTGGTGCCAGGCCTGGCGCAAGCGCTCTTCCACGGCAGTGGGCAAATCCGTGGCTGCCAGCCGGATCAGTTCGAGGAAGTCGTTTTCAAAATTTCTCATATCGCTGCTTATTTCAAGAGACGTTCTGTCAATTGCTGGTGATAATGTTCCAGGTCGACCTCCAGGCGGGCGGCACCGCTTTGCATGGCCGCTTTGGCCACGGCGGGAGCCTCCCACAAGCATACGCGTTTATCCAGCGGTTTGGGCACCACGTAATCACGGCCGAACTCCAGCCGCTCTAGCCCATAGGCTTTGAGCACATCCGGCGTCACCGGTTCCCGCGCCAGCGCAGCCAGCGCCTGGCTGGCGGCGATCTTCATCTCTTCATTGATCTGGCGGGCACGCACATCCAGCGCGCCGCGGAAGATGAACGGAAAGCCCAGCAGGTTGTTCACCTGGTTTGGATAGTCCGATCTGCCTGTGCCCACGATCGCATCCGGCCTCGCGGCCTTGGCCAGCTCGAACTTGATCTCGGGGTCGGGGTTGGCCATGGCAAATATCACCGGGTCGGGGTTCATCTTTTTTAACATTTCTGGGGTCACCACGTTGGCAGCCGAAAGGCCGATCAACATATCCGCGCCTGCCAGGGTCTCAGCCAGGGTGCCCGGTTTGTCACCCTGGGCGAAGATCTCTTTTTCGGGGAACATCTCTTCAGGGCGGCCGTGATAGACCAGCCCCTTGATGTCGCAAAACCAGATGTGCCCGCGCGGCACACCCAGGCGCACCAGGTGGTTGGCACTGGCGATCGCTGCCGCCCCCGCGCCTGAAAAGACGATCTTGATCTGGTCAATGCGCTTGCCGGTGATCTCGAGAGCGTTCAAGAGCGCCGCGCCGAGGATAATGGCCGTGCCGTGCTGGTCATCGTGAAACACGGGAATGTCCAGCATGCCTTGCAGCTTCTTTTCAATATGGAAGCACTCTGGCGATTTGATATCTTCCAGATTGATACCGCCAAAAGTGTTACCGATAGCCGCCACCACCTGGATGATGGTTTCGGGGTCGTGTGAATCGATCTCAATGTCAATGCTGTCGAGGTCGGCGAATTTCTTGAAAAGCGCACACTTGCCTTCCATCACGGGTTTGCTGGCCAACGCGCCGCGGTCGCCCAACCCTAAAATTGCCGTGCCATTGGAGATGACTGCCACCAGATTGCCTTTCATGGTGTAGTCATAGGCTTTCGCGGCGTCCGCGGCCACTTCAAGCACCGGCCAGGCCACCCCGGGCGTGTAAGCCAGCCCCAAGTCATTTTGTGACTCCAGCGGCTTGCTGGGCACGATCGTAAGCTTGCCGGGGATTCCGCGGCGGTGATATTCGAGGGCGTCTTCCTTGGTGATCGGGCTCACTTCAACTCCTGTCTGAACAATGCTGATGCTTATTATAGACAAAAATTGGCCGATAATGGCAGCAAAAGCGGGTGATCTTTTTGATCCTCATGTTTGTATAATAATTAATAGACTAGACTTATTCTTTGGGAGGCAGAAGTGAAAAAAGGTTCCGTTATCGTTAGTGTTGTCATGATTTGCAGTTTGTTATTATCTGCCTGCGGATTGCCCGCACCCACCCAGTCGGGCGCCCTAGACGAGAACGCCATCAACACTGCCGTTGCCCTGACCCTGGCGGCCCGTAATCAACCTGAATCTCCCACGCGTACACCCAAACCAGCCGAAACTTCCACCGTAGCAGCCGCGCCCACCATCACTCCCCAACCGTTGGCCACCCTGGCGCCGATCCCCAGCGCCACCCCCACCTCAGATGAATGCAATCACGCCAAATTCGTGGAGAACGGTGACATCACCATCCCCGATGGCTCCATCCTGGCGCCCGATACGGCCTTCGTAAAAACCTGGCGCGTGACCAACATCGGCACCTGCACCTGGAACACCAATTACGCCGTGGTCTTCTCAGGCGGTGACCAGATGGGCGCACCCGTGGCCACTAACCTGCCCGCCAATGTGCCCCCCGGCACCACCGTGGATCTTTCGGTGCAGATGAAATCGCCCTCCGCGGATGGCAACTACGCCGGAAATTACATGTTGCGGTCTGACGGAGGTATCGTCTTTGGCACCGGCGCCTCGCGCATGGCCCCCATTTACGTCTCCATAACCGTTAAGGAGGAGCAGATCATCCCCGAGCTTGATTTCGGCGGTTTCCTGCCCTTCATCCCGCTCGAATTCCTGGTCTACGATTTCGGCGCCAACTACTGTATCGGTAACTGGCGCAACGCCTCTGACCCCGGCTTTTTGGCCTGCCCCGGCGCCAAAACAGACGCCAGTGGGTTCGTGGTCAAGGTGGATTCACCCAAACTGCAAAACGGCAATGTCGTCACCGGCGTGGGTCTGCTCACCCACCCGCAGTGGATCGACGGCGGCTCGATCTCAGGCTCCTTCCCGCTGCTGACCATCGAGAACGGCATGAAGTTTAGGGCCACCCTGGGTTGTGGTTTCGGTGGTAACGCATGCGACGTGCGCTTCATGCTGCGCTACCGCATTGAGGGCGGCGCCCTGCAGGAACTGACCCACTGGGACGTCAAGTACGCCGATGCCCCCGTCGTGGTGGATTACGACCTGTCGGTGCTGAACGGCAAAAAGGTCAACTTCGTGCTGCAGGTCGTCACCAACGGCAGCTCCGCCCAGGATTGGGCCTACTGGGTCAACCCGAGGGTTATCAAGTAGAAAACGAGAATCAAATCGCAATATTTTTGGTTGGTTACTTTTTTTGACCTGCAACTGTAGGGGTGTATGGCTATACGCCCCTACATTGTTGACGCCCCATTTTTTTACCCCATTTTTCATCCCCCGCAGTTTCAGCGCAACCAGGAGGGCTTCACTGCACGCTCCAAAACTGCCGGGGATCACCTATTAATCACTCGCAAGACTGCTCATTTATTGCTGTGATTCTTCTCAACCTCTATGCCGGCTTCATCCACCATCTCGATTGTACTCAAAGCCGCTGTCCCAATCACAGGCTTAAAAACCGCCAGCGCATCCATTAATTTCACCGGCCCACGCGTGCGTTTCACCCATACCAGCGTCAGCCAGCAGCCCAACGCGATCGCCAGCAGGCCGATCACCCCCGCTTCGGGGCCGAATGCGCCGCCGGTCATCCAATCCGGTCCGTTTTGCTCGATAGCAATGAAAGTCGCGCCGGCTTTTGCTCCGCTCACTGCAAAACCAAACACATTCCCCTGCAGAAAATTCCAGGTGATGTGCAGCCCGATGGGAATCGCCAGTTCACCGGTCAATACAAATCCTAGCCCGAGGAAGATCCCCGCCACCACCAGGTTGAGCGTGCTGATGATCGTCATGTTCGGGTTGCCCAGGTGCATCAAACCAAAAATGGAGGAGGAGATAAAGTAACCAATTAATAGCGCCAACTTGGGGCTGATCCCACGCCATTTGAAGCCCTCAGCCAGGTTGCGCAGCAAAAATCCTCGTGTAAAGACCTCTTCCTGGATTCCCACCAACAGAAAATTCACCAGCGCCAGCCCAATACCCCAAACGAAGGGCAGGGTGTTGCCGGGTTGCAGCACATCCGTGATCTCGATCCAACCAAAAGCCAGCTCGACCAGGAAGATGAACAACATGCAAACCACCCCCAAACCCAAGCCAAAACCCAGGTCAGCCCACCACTTCCGGTTTAAATGAAAACCATAGTCGCTGAATTTACGCCGGTCCACCAACCGGCCAACTGCCATCAAGCCCAGGATCATGCCAATACCTTGAAAAACCATCACGAACACCCGCACCAGCGGCTCGTAGGTCAAGTTCTGGATTTGAAGCACGAAATCAGGTTCTGTAATGGAGGGAAAACTCCCCCCACCGGCGGCATACGCCCCCATGCCCAAAGCCCCCCCAAGGATCGTCACCACCCCCACCACTACAGCCAGAACAACCAGCGCGAGGATCAATCGCCACAACAAGCGCAAACGACGCTCTTCACGATTCCAAAAAACAACTGCCAAATCAAACTTCTTCATACTAGAAAAAACTTTCCTTTCATTCAATGGGTCACAGCCAATGCGCTGAGTTCGATCTTTTACCTTGTTTGATTGTACCCGTGGAACCCATCATGCCAAAGAGGAAATCACAAAATTGTCGCTGCGAATCCCCCCAATTTTGATCTCAAAATAAACCTTCGCGTCGCGATCCGAATCCCGATCCCCACCCCCCCCTAATCACTCATTACTCATTACTCATTACTGATTACTACTGGTCCCTGATCACTATTCACTGATCCCTAATCACTGCCTTTTTCTGTTAGAATCACATTGTGACACGTAAAACCAAACTCATCCTCTTGATCTGCCTGGCGCTGATCGGCGTGCTGACCGGTTACATTCTCATGGAACGGCAGTTGACCATCAGCGTCAACGGCGAAGCCCGCGAGATCAACACCCGCGCCCTGAACGTCAGAGGGGCGCTGCGCTCCGCGGGCATCAAGCTCACCGCGCTGGACGAGGTCAGCCCCGCCGCCTCCAGCTGGTTGAGCCGCACCACCTACATTGAAGTGAACCTCGCCCGCCGCGTGCAGGTCTTTAACGAATCCGATCGCAGCCTGGTGGAGGTCGTCACGGCCGCCTCGACCCCGGCAGACATGCTGGAAGCCGCGGGTATCACCGCCTCCGCGCAAGACCTGGTGCGCCTCAACGGGCTGCCGGTCGAACTCAACGAACCCGTCCTCACCTCCGGCCAGGTCAGCTTGCAATACCGCCCGGCCGTCACCCTGAGCGTCACCCTAGACGGCAACAGTCAGACCTTTGCCACCTCGGCCGCCACCCTCGGTCAGGCCTTATGGCAGCAGGGCATTCAACTGCACGGCGGTGACGACCTCGACTTCCCACTGGACGCCAACCCCGCTGATCTGACGCAGGTCAACATTCACAGCGCCGTGCCCCTCGTCATCACCGCGGACGGGCGCGACCTGAACACCTTCATCGCCGCCCCCAGCATTGGAGAAGCCCTGGCCAAAGCCGGCATCAGCCTGCAAGATCTGGATTACAGTAAACCCACTGAAAACGAGCCGCTGCCTGCCGACGGGCGCATCTTTGTGGTGCGCGTGCGTGAAGAAATTCTGAGCGAGCAGCAGACCATCGCCTATGAAACCCAAAGCACTGTGGATCCAACACTCGCCGCCGGCCAGACCCAGGTGGTCACCACCGGAGAGAACGGCCTGCAACTGGCGCGGGTGGCCGTGCGTTACGAAGACGGTCTGGAGGTATCACGCGAAACCTTGAGCACTGTCGTCATCAAAGCCGCTGTCAACGCCGTGATCAAAACCGGCTCGAAGGCGGTGGCGCAAACCACCACCAACGCGGACTGTGCTGCTTACACTTACTATCTGGCCTTGCCGGTCACCCTCACTTCCTACTCCCCCTGCAACCTCGGCACCGATTATTGCGGTTACATCACCGCCTCAGGGGCTGAACTACGAAAAGGTCTGTTGGGAGTTCACCGCGACTGGTATAACGTGTTGAAAGGCACCGAGATCTGCATCCCCGGTTATGGCGTCGGAACAGTGGCAGACATTGGCGTCTACCAAAATAATCACAACTGGATCGACCTGGGCTATACCGATGCGGAATATGATGCCGCCCCGCAAAAAACCTTCTTCAACTTCACTGTTTATTTTCTAAGCCCGAAAGTGGCAGAATTGGGATTAACACCATAGAAACGCCCCCGTTTGATGTTCGAAATTTGCTGCGCCAGCATCACCTCGATCCGCACAAGGGGTTGGGGCAGAATTTCCTGGTGGATCAGAAGGTCTTGAAGAAGATCGTGGCTTACGCCGGGGTCTCTCCGCAAGACGTGGTGCTGGAAATCGGCGCCGGCCTCGGCAGCCTCACCCGTCACCTGGCCAAGAGTGCCAAAAGCGTGGTGGCCGTGGAGATAGACCGCCACCTGGTGCCCATTTTAACTGAGGTCATGCAGCCCTTTGCCAACACGCAGATCGTCCAGGGCGACATTTTGGAACTGAACCCCGCCGAATTGATGGCCGGTGCCGGTTTCATCGTGGTGGCCAACATCCCCTACTTCATCACTTCCGCCATCATCCGCCACCTGCTGGCCTCGCAGGTTAAACCCTCGCGCATCGTGCTCACCATGCAGCAAGAGGTGGCCGAGCGCATCTGCGCCGAGCCGGGCGACCTTTCGCTGCTGGCCTTGAGTGTGCAGGTCTTTGGCACCCCGCGCATCGGGGTGAGCATCCCCTCTTCCGCCTTCTACCCACCGCCCAAAGTGGATTCAGCCACCCTGCGCGTGGATCTCTACGACCAGCCCCTGCTCACCGGCAAACAACTGGACGCCTTCTTCATGCTGGCCAAATGCGGCTTCTCTCAAAAGCGCAAGATGCTGCGCAACACCCTTTCGGCAGGCCTGCACTGTACCAGTCCGCAGGCCGAAACGCTGCTCAAAGCCGCGGGCATTGACCCCACGCGCCGCGCGCAAACCCTCGACCTGGTGGAATGGAAGACATTGGTGGGTGAATACGAGAATTGGAAAAAGGCACTCAGTGCCTGATATTTTTGAGCACGAGGGGATGAAACCAGTCACGACATTTACACCCAATTGGGGATTATGACTTTGTTGTCAGGCTCACCTTGCAAACGTGGCGGTCCACCGCGCCAAACTTATACTTGTAATCTTCATTGCCGCGCATAAAATCAAAGTGGCCGCGCTTGTGCTCATTGGCCCACTGCAGCAGATATCCCAGCAGCACCCAGCCCGGGGAATATTCCATAAAACTGCGATCTATGCCTGAGTTGTAGACCCAGATCTGGTTGTCGTAGTCAAAATTAAGGTAAGCCGCCGCGTTTTGGCCGCCCACGCGCAAAAAAGCCAGCTGCAGCCAGCCGCTCTCAAACGCGCGTCGAATACCCAACCTGAACTGCTGCCGCATGGCTGTCGTCAGAAAACGCGCTTTTTCTGGGTCTTGCGCCATGAGAGACATAAAGGCTTCAGCGTCTGACTCCACCAACTGGGGGTCAGCCGTGAAATATACTTCCACCTTGACTTCACCCTCAAGCGCTCGACGCATCTTGCGGCGGATCTCGTGGCGCTGTTTTTTGTCGATGGACTCGAGATACTGCTCCCAGTCTCCCGGCAAGGCAATCCGCGGAGCCGGTTGAAGCCTCGATTGATTCACCTGGTAACCAGTCTTGGCAGCGATCTTCTCAAGGCTGGCGATGGTGGAGGAACCTTCGATCAGGTTGAACAGTTCCCAGCCGGTGAAGCCCTGCTGCTGCTCAAGGTTGCAGGAGTAATACTCCAGCAACGCTGTAATGAAGGCTTCTTCCTGGTCGGCGGTCACGATCATGTCGAGAAAATCACTGATCTCATGGCTTCCCAAGAGCAGCAGCTTCTTCTTACCTTCCAACTCGGCGGCAAAGAAGGGGGCAATGCCGACAAGTTCACTTCCCTCGCGGCCCACCAACAGCAGCAATTCGCTGGCCTGCGGCCACTCTCCGCCGCCGCGCGTCTGCCACCAGTCTTGCAGATATTCAAAGGTTAAAAAAGGCACCTTGCAGGTCGCCCGCGACAATAGACCATTCCAATCCGCCTTTAACTCGGATGGAAAACTATGATAGAGAGTGATGTCCATAAATTGAATTATACCTTGTGAGCAGGTTTGAGGGCGGCTTACTGGCTGCGCAGCGCGGACGCGTTATTCCGCAGCCAGGCGCGCGCTTTCTTGTATTCGGGGAAATACCCGGCCACCACCACCCAAAAATCTTTGGAATGGTTGGGTTGAAACAAGTGCGCCAGTTCGTGGATCACCACGTACTGCAGTATGGCAGGCGGCGTCATCACCAGGCGCCAGTTAAAAGAAAGGTTGCCGCGTGAAGAGCAGCTTCCCCAGCGCGTGCGCTGGTCGCGGATGCTGACGGCCTTGGGGCGCGCCCCCATGCGCCTGGCCTGTGCGATCACAACCTGCTCGATCTCCGCCCTGGCTTCGGCGCGCATCCAGGCTTCGGCAGCGCGGCGGGTATGGATCTTCGACCCGGCGGGCAGGTAAACGCGCAATCTGCCGCCGGCTTCTTCCACCCGGGCGCGGCTCTTGCGGTCTGGTTCTTCAATACGCACCAGTTGGGTGGGCACACCGTGCCACAGGATCACGTCCGCGGGTAGCGGTGAAGGTTTGGCCTGTTTGGCCGTGCGCTTGAGCTGCTCCTGCACCCACGCGGAGTGTTGCAGCAGGAATTTCTCCGCCTCGCGCTGCGGAACCCCTTTTGGCAGGGTAACCGTCACCCCGGAGGAAGACACCGTGATGCGCAGGCGCGTGGCGCGTGCCGAGACTCGAATTTGGTATGCGATGTTTTGACCGGCTGCGGTGATCAAGGCATGAGTGTCAGGCATAATGAAATATCTTACCAGAATCAATTGTTTTATGAAACCTGCGGCATGGTCTGGTGTTCAATAATATCCCACCGATCATTTGACAATCCGGGCAAGCACTAATAAACTAATTCAATTCCATTTTCAAAATCGAGGTCATCCATGGACGAAAAAGCTGGCGCGCAGATCAGCAAGAAAGCCTTTATTCAATCCGCATTGATCCTGTTGTTACTCATGCTCGCAGCCGGTGTGCTGACCAGGGTACTGCCCACTGGCAGTTATCAGCGGCTCGAGGTGGATGGCAACCTTGAGATTGTTGCTGATTCCTATGCCCCCACCAGCGGGGTAAGCTACCCCATCTGGCGCTGGTTCACCGCTCCGGTTGAAGTATTGTGGGGCTCTGACGCCGCCATGGTGATCACCATCATCGTCTTCATCCTCTTGGTGAGCGCCGCCTTTGCCGTGCTGGATAAATGCGGCATCCTCAACTCAGTGTTGGCGCGTATCGTTAAACGTTTTGGCAAACACAAATATTTGCTGCTGGTGGTGCTGTGTCTGTTTTTCATGCTCCTGGGCGCGTTTTTAGGGCTGTTTGAAGAGATCGTGCCGCTCGTGCCGCTGATGATCGCCCTTAGTTACTCCCTGGGCTGGGATGCCCTGGTCGGCCTGGGCATGAGCATCCTCGCCACCAACATGGGCTTTTCGGCCGCCATCACCAATCCCTTCACCATCGGCGTGGCGCAAAAACTGGCCGGCCTGCCGGCTTTTTCCGGCTGGCAATTCCGCATTCCGATTTTCATTGTGATTTACCTGGTCTTGATCTGGTTTTTAGTCAGGTACGCCAAAAAGATCGACCGCAACCCTGAAGCGTCGTTGATCTACAAGGAGGATCAGGCCGACCGCAAACGTTATGCCGCCCTTGACCTGGATGCCATGGCCTCCGGTGGTGGCAAGCTCGGCCGCGCGGCACTTGTGTTCGGATTGTTCGTCCTTTTGATCATCGTCCTCCTCGTAGCCGGATCGCAGGTGGCTTTCTTGTCGGAATACGCCCTGCCGCTTGTAGGCCTATTGTTCTTCATCGGCGGATTGCTCTCGGGTTTCGTTTCCGGCACCAGCGGCAAGACCATCGGCAAAGCTCTGCTGGAAGGGATGAAGGGCATGGTGCCTGGCATTCCGCTCATCCTCATGGCTGTCAGTATCAAACACATCGTCACCACCGGCGGAGTCATGGATACCATCCTGCAGGCCGCGTCTGGCAGCATGCAGTCCACCACTCCCTTTAGTGCCGTCTTGATCATTTATGTGTTGGCATTGATCCTTGAAATTTTTATCGGCTCTGGCAGTGCCAAAGCCTTCCTGCTTATCCCCATTTTGGTACCTCTGGCAGATCTATTAGGTGTGACCCGCCAGTTGACCGTTCTGGCTTACTGCTTCGGCGACGGCTTCTCAAACCTGGCCTACCCCACCAACCCTGTGCTGCTCATCTCGCTCGGCCTGGCTGCCATCAGTTACGGCAAATGGATCAAGTGGACGGCCAAATTATGGCTGTTGGTGGTTCCGGTGACCCTGCTCTTCCTGTGGCTTGGAACCCTGATCGGCCTCGGGCCAAGATAAAAAGTACCCCCCTGCAGTCTCGATGCATCTAGATGCTCAATCCATCTCACTTCCAGACTGCTGGGGTTTATTCATTCGCCACGACTCCGGCTGCCTCGGATAATCCAGACAGCCGGGGTTTATTGTTTAGCTCTTGACAGACCTCAATACAGGTGTCATAATAATAGTATATTTGTTCTATTATTTGGGGTGATCGAATCCAGTTCTAGCGTTTGGAGTAAGAATGACCCGCCTGCTTTACCTGCCGGATGATGTCACAATCATCCAACTTGAAGTCGATCAATCTGCTTCTCAACTTTGCGCCGCCATCAACGCAGGAATTCGACCCATCAGTCAGCTTCGCGAGGCTCCACCTGGAAAACTGGTTGCCAGCGAGGTGGGCGCGACGGTGATCGTGGCTCCTGTCGGCAAAAAAGAACCTGCCACAATAAACAAGAAGAGCTACGTTGGGTTATCGCGCCGCCAGGCTCAGGTACATGATCTGACCGTGCGCGGCCTCTCCAGCGGAGAGATCGCCGTGCTGCTGCACCTTTCACGGCGCACGGTGAATTATCACCTTAACCAGGTCAAGAACCGCTTGCGGCTGGACGAAAGAACCGAACCAGCTCTTAAACCTCTTACTTTTCAATTCAATATTGACGATTAAGCTTTTTTTTCCAGACCTGGTACAAACCCAGGTTTCCGCCCTTGCCATCGGACGAGAATTCTTCCATCAATTCAAGTCCCGCCTGGCGGCCTAATTGGTTCAACTCATCAGAGGTGAACAGGTGCACATACCTGAGGCCGGGTTCATCGCTTTGGCCTTCAGCCAGGTGACGCCAATCCAGCAATGTATCGCCGGGTTCGACGTCAGCCTCGGTTAACCCCACCCTCGTCCACGGCTGGATGCGCGCCACCAGCTTGGGATTGTTTTGAAATTGCCACTCTGAGTGGATAAACAACCCGCCCGCTTTCAACACTTCCGAGATCTGGCGAAATATCCTTTGCCGGTTAACGCTGCCCGGAAGGTGATGCAGCGCCGCGAAAGCCAGAACGCCGTTGTACGGCCGTTTGGCAGCCGCTTTGATCCAATCCTCATTCAGCAGGTTGGCCTGACCATACTCCAGTTTGAACTCAGTCTGTGGTTGGAGGGTCTGTTTACCCTTTCCGGCCTCCGCCAAAAGGGGCTGACTGAAATCCAACCCAAGGTAGGAGCCACGCAGCCCTCGCGCGCCCAGGGTCTGCCCCAGCACGCCGCTGCCGCAGCCCAGGTCCAGCCAATCGCCATCAGTGATCCATTGCTCCACAATACGCTGCACCCCCGGCTGCAGGCGGCGCCGGGTCTCTGCGAAGGCTTGCCCGAATGTCTGGTAAAATTGATCATTAATGTCTAATAATTTATTGATCGTGTCTGATTTCATATTCCCAATTATACCGACCAATGCATAATCAAGAGTTCATTGATAACTGGCGCAAAGCCAGGCAGTACTCTCCTGAGCAATTGCAGATGGCGAAGGTGATCCTCGAGGAAGTGCGTCAGGGTCGCAGATTGGACCGCGCTCTGCGCTCTCATCCCATGCCAGACGGACGTTTGATCGCCAAACATGTGCTGGTGGCCGCCTACCGCGCTTTGGTGGAAAGCGGCGCCTGGCCAGAAGACAACGAATTCTTGAGCCGCATCCGCATGAAACCGGTGCGCACCCTTTCGGGGGTCACCACGGTGACCGTGCTCACCAAAGAATTCCCCTGCCCGGGCAAGTGCGTTTTCTGCCCTACCGAAAACCATATGCCTAAAAGCTACCTGGCAGATGAACCCGGCGCAGCCAGAGCTTTTCAAAACAAATTTGACCCCTACAACCAGGTCGAATCCCGTATTAAGGAATATGAATCCGTGGGCCACCCCAACGATAAGATCGAGCTGCTCATTCTGGGTGGCACCTGGAGCTCCTACCCGCGCAGTTACCAGGAATGGTTCATCCGGCGCTGCTTTAACGCCATGAACGCCGATAGTCTTCAAGAAGCCAGCGAGTTGCAGCAACCCACAGAACCGGATGTAAGAATTACCAATAACCCGCTTGACCTTTCTGATCTCAAACTCGCCCATAGTCACAACGAGACCGCCAACCACCGCAACGTAGGCCTGGTGATCGAGACCCGCCCGGATGAGATCAACGCGGCCGAACTCAAATGGCTGCGCCAGTTGGGTGTCACCAAGGTACAGATGGGCGCTCAAAGCCTGGATGATCGGGTTTTGTCACTTAACCTGCGCGGACACTCCTCCGCCGATACACTCAAAGCCACCACCCTGCTGCGGGCAGCTGGATTCAAGATCGTGCTGCATTGGATGCCAAATTTGCTGGGTGCCACACTGGATTCAGATCGGGCTGACTTTATCAAATTGTGGTCTGAGGGCTATGCCCCGGACGAGATCAAGATCTATCCCACTCAGCTGCTGGAAAGCGCTGAACTTTACCATTATTGGCAGCGCGGCGATTATCAACCCTACTCCATGCAAGAGTTGGTGCAGTTGATTGCAGATATTAAGCCTTCCATCCCCGAGTATTGCCGTGTCAATCGCATCATCCGCGACATCCCTTCCACGCACGTGGTTGAAGGCAACAAACGCACCAGTCTGCGCCAGGACGTGCACATCGAATTGACGAAACGCGGTCAGGTTTGCCACTGCATCCGCTGCCGCGAAGTGAAAACGCATCAAGTGGATGCAGATCGTTTGGTACTACGAGACCTTGTCTATCACCCCGCCCTTGCTGAGGAGCACTTCCTCTCATTCAACACCCCCGAGGATCGGCTGGCCGGTTACCTGCGCCTGTCTCTGCCTGCAGCACATGCCCCCAAACTGGATATGCCTGAGTTGGATGGTGCCGCCCTCATCCGCGAGGTTCATGTTTATGGACAGTCTTTGGCAGTCGGGACTGAAAAAAGCGGTGCTGCTCAACACATTGGCTTGGGCACCCGCCTGCTGCAAGAAGCCGAGAAGGTGTCACGTGATCGCGGCTACCAGCGGCTTGCAGTGATCGCTGCCATCGGCACCCGCCTGTACTACGAGAATCGTGGTTTTAGACGCGGTGATTATTATATGGTGAAAGATCTTTGATTTAGTCTGGATGAAATAAGCAGCTTATCATCCACATCATTTCATTTCAGGTTGCGTATCCGCCAGTTCCCCCAGAATACAATAAGTCTCCCCTTTAGAGAAGATGGCCATGTTTTTGCCATGATTTTTACCATAATAAAGCGCGCGATCTGCGTGCTTCAAACAGTCATCCCAATTTTCGTGAGTCTGGCACACCACCCCGCCAATGGATAAGGTCACTCTGATGGGGGTGCCTTGATACATGAACCCGCTGTGAGAAACCATATCCCTGATCTTTTCAGCCGCCGATTGCACACCCTCAAAATCAGTGTCGGGCAGCAAGATCAAAAATTCTTCACCTCCCCAACGAGCGGTGAGATCCTGTTTACGCAGGATGGCACTCAACATGGAAGACAATTCGGTTAATACCAGATCACCCGCGGCGTGCCCAAAGTGGTCATTCACTTGTTTAAAATCGTCAACATCCGCCATGATCAACCCAAAGGTTTTCCCGGATCGTGAAAAGCGGTTGTGTTCCATTTGGATCATTTGACTCATCGTGCGCCGATTTAGCAGGTTGGTTAATGAATCCCGGCTGGCCTGTTCACTTAATTGCTGGTTCAGATCAATCAACCGTTTTGAGATCCTTTTCTCACTGATGAAATCCATGTAGGTGATGCCGGCCAGGATCATAAATGTGGAGAAAATTATGGAACCGTTCATTGCTTGCAATTGAAGGGTATCAAAGTGCACAATAGGGACGAAGAGAAAATCCAGCACTATTGCGATCACCACCAATAAAGAAATGATCAGTCCGATGGATATTTTTTCAATTTTCTGGATAATTGGATTGAAGAAGATCATTGGAATCATTAAGAACAAGAGAATACAGATCCCACTTTTCCAGCCGATGAGCGTGTTACCGATCATTACAAACAACCCGTTCAAGTAAACCATTGCATAGAAACCAGAGCGCAGATAACCCTTGCGAAACACAAAAAACAGACAAAAATAGATCAGCAGAGTGAAGATCACAAACGAGATGATCTCAAACCCCCCGTCAATCACAAACAAGACTGCTGTCACAATGACCATGCACACAGCTATTGACATGGCCATTAATTGCATCATGCTTGAATATCGGTTTTTTTGTTCTTCTAGATCCGGTGGGTACTTGCTATTGCTGGGACTGCCAATCACTCTAAACCCCTCACATTAAGATCGAATCAGTCAACGAATAAACGTCCAACCTTGTTCTTTCCTGTTTGCTTGCCAAAATATAAGGCCTGATCGGCCTTGCGTATACAACTCCCCACTCCCATGCCGGGTTCGCACGCGCCCACCCCCAACGTCACGGTTACAGGTATTTTACTCTCCCGATAGAAAAATGGGGATTCCGCAATTTTGGCACGGATCTTTTCCGCTACAACCTGGGCACCATCAACATCCGTTTCAGGGAGCATGATCAAGAACTCGTCACCTCCCCATCGGGCGACCTCATCTTGCTTGCGTAATGATAAGCTGATCAATTCAGCCATATTCACAAGCACATAATCACCACAGCCATGGCCGAACTCATCGTTGGTCTGTTTGAAATTATCGATATCCACCATGATCAAGGTAAAGGGTTTCGCTCCCCTCTCCATGCGGATCTTTTCCTGTTCAATGCGGCTGACAATGAGTCGCCTGTTTACCAGGTTTGTCACCGGGTCAGTGGTTGCCAGGGTAGCCAGCTTTTTATTTGCCTGAATGAGCGCTTTTTCAGCATCAGAGGCCGCTGTTTCAAAAAATACGCCCATAATCGCCAGAATCACGACTGAAAAGAACAGGTTGGCAATCGATAGTAACCGTAAAAAGTTTTCAGAAATTGCCCAGTAAGCTGCTTGCTGCCATGAAAGGAGAAATAAACCAACCAAGACTGCCAGGATGGCAAAGACCAGTATCGATTTGATCCAAATTTTTAATTGCGAGTTGTTACAAATGATCGGTATGATCAATAACGCCAAAAAGAAAAAACCAGAATCCCACCCTAAAAGCCAGGTTGCAAAAAGGGAAAAAAATGCAGAGTTAAGAGTGCCGCCTAGAAAAGCTGCTTGATTAAAACCTCGCCGGTTGATTAAACAAATAATCGCCCACAACAACCCACATACTGCGCACACCGCCACCATCTGCCAGATAGACAGGATGGCAAAGAACACCCCATACAACAAGATACAAACCAGGCTGATTAACGAAAAATTCTTCAAGACTACCGAAAACCGATAGTTCTTGGTTTTTGGAATTTCGATCTTGTCGAGTAAAATCTGAGACTTGTCCATTATTTCCTTGAGATGTCAAGAAAATAACACAAAAGACCCCTCAATCCAACTTTAGTCTCTGTGTATTTACCTGGATCAATAAAATAAAATTCTAGGCAAAGGGTTTTATTACTTTAATAATAATTATTATAAACATTTACTTTACTAAAAGCAATATCCCCATTTTTTCGCTGCGTCACTGGTGTTCAATATGGTTGATGGCCCAGCGGCCTTCCACAATTTCCAAGGTGAATAATATCTTATATGAAGCATTTTGAAAAGCCACATTTGTTAAGATTTGGCTGTTTTGTGTCTCTGCGCTGGTCGATCCACTTTCGATAATGAACCCCAGCACATCCCCTTGATCAGGCAATAATTTCGAGGCCGTTTCGGCATTCAGGTTCTTCACAAAAGACGGAGAAAGGTACTGAATGGCGTAGACCTGGTCTAATGGATATGAGATCAGAAACCCCTTGATCACCTCTTCAGGAGTTGAGGGATACACCATAGCTGATGACTCGTTGGATACAACAGCAAGGGTCGCTGTGGGGTCACTGGATACCTGCGTTACACTATTGACCGGCTGACAGCCGGTCAATAGTATTATGATGAGTAAATTGATCAAACCAAACAAGAACTTATGCACAACAAATCCAATATTTCATTTCAATTGTTATAGAACCAGTTGAAAGAGTAATAATATCCAGTAGCGCTGTCCATGCGGATGGCTAATTTTGAGTTTCCAGCCAATGCCGCGGGGATGGGATAGGTGGCATTGAACGTGCCGCCGGCGCCAGAATCATAGGTGGTGATAACTGTGCCGCCAACGCCCAGCGTGCCAAACTGCCCCATGCGAACCGTGAAAGTCTGGTTGGGAGGGAAGTTCACTCCGGCGATCGTTACGCTGGCATCTTTGACCACCGAAACGATAGAGAAAGTAGGAATTCCTACATAGCCCTGAACCGGGGCGGTCGCTGCCGTGGCAGTTGGAGCAGGAGTGGCTGATAATCCCGGGGTGGGAGTGGGGCCTGGAGTGACGGTTGCCGCTGTACCGCTGGTGCCAAAACTCACATCGTTATTAAACCAATCGTAACTGTAGTAACCCAGGTTGCTGTCGAGACGGATGGCGATCTTCGTCCGATCCGCTAAAGCCGCGGGGATGGCAAAGGTTTGGGTAATCGCTCCACCATTTCCAGAACTTAAGGTGCCCACCACCGTGCCACCAATGCCAAGGGTGCCATATTCTCCCATGCGGGCTGTAAAGGTTTGGTTCGCGGGGTAATTTTGAGTGGTAATGGTTACTGAGACACCTTTTTGCACGCCAACAATATTGATCGTGGGGATAACCACTGCTGGTTTTGGAGTAGCTGTAGTGGTCGGCCCGGGGGTGGCAGTTGCAGCAGCCGCGCCGGTTTGATTGTCAAACCAATCATAGGCAAAATAACCTTGCGGGCTGTCAAAACGGATGGCGATTTTTGAAGCGCCCACCAAGGATGCGGGAATAGTATACGTGGCGGTAAATGATGTGCTGTCAGAAGGTTCTTTTGTACCCACTACTACACCACCGATTCCAAGGGTACCAAAGGTGTTCATTCGCACAGTAAAAGTCTGGTCTTTCGGGAAATTAACCCCCGAAATAGTGACACTGACATCTTTCGCAACCGATACGATCGAGGTATACGGCTTTGCCACAGCCTGCCCTGGGGTAAAGCTGGCCATGATCAATACGAAAACCATGACGAAAACGAGCGATGCTTTAATTGTGAATTTACTGAATGAGAAGATCATATTCTTTGACATTTTTTACTCCTGTCCGCCTGATACCTTGGCTCTATGCGAAAAAGCGTACGGTACAAGTATAGCGCTTTATTGATGAAATGTGACTTTTAAAATCGTTAATCATGGATGTGTGATGCGAGCCGCCATCCATTGAGCGAAATCATCCGTGGAGTCTGCTTTGCTGGATACTTTTAAGAAGAAGATGACTTCTTTTCCATCCAAAGTAGAAAGATCTACATCCACCGGGAGTATGGAGCCATCGTAGACTTTATCCCAGTTGCCTAATGAAGTTACAGAACTCGTGCCAGAAACCATGTATAGCAGCTCGAAATTCACCGAGCATTTGGGCATATTGTAGGAGCACAACAAGGACGCCTTGAAATGATCCCCGGCATGGATCAAGACCTTGGGGAACTGCCCCTGGATAAACCCATCACCACCGATGGAGGGAATGGTGATCAATGCCCCTTCATCGTCAAGAGATCCACTCTCAAGCAACGGTGTGTACGAGCGCAGAATGCTTCCATTCTTGAAGTCATAATTCGCTGACGGACAGGTGATGAAACCGGCATTGGTGCGCCACTGCGCGGCGCAATAATTACCTGCAAAGTCATAGATCGTATGCGTATCATTTGGCGCAGGAATGGATTTGGTTTGAATAACCACTGTCAATGGCACTCCTCCAGCTTTGCCCACACCAAAAACACTGCCATTAGGCGCCATCAACATCCAGCTGGCAGCATAAGTGCCGGCCGTTCCCGGCGCGACCATCGGAACGGAAATATCCATGCTCTCACCTGGTTTGACGGATTTTGGAAAAAGAACTGATGCCGGCGCGCCCATGGATGTGCCGTTGACAAAATAGATCGCGTAACCGTTCGTCCAGGTGCAGGAGCCAGAATTCTGAATGCGCCAGGTTTTCACGAAACTTTGCCCAACCGTGAGACTGGTATTATCTGGAATGCTCACATCCATAATGTAGGTGGCTTGATTACAAGGGATGGGCACCGCGGTGGCTGTCGCGGTGGCAGTCGGGATGGCCGCCGTCGCGGTGGCCGTTGCCGTGGGGGTGATGGTAGGTGTAGCAGTTACGGTTGGGGTGGCAGTCATCGTCGGGGTGGAAGTCGCAGCAGCCCATTGGGTGGCGTTGGCGGCCAGGGTCTGGTAGGCGATTTGCGTGAGTTGAATTGCCACCTGCGTGTTCAATTGGTCTTGTGAAACCTGGGTAGGTGAACCAGTGTTGAGGTTACAGGCAGATAACAAGATGCCAGAGATCAGCACCAAAATGAGTAGTTGGATCGTTAACCGTTTCATGGAACACTCCTTTTCGCTCGTTAATGACGCCAAAATGATCCCAATAGTTCCAGCGGAATAAGGTAAAATGGTGCATTCTGTTTGTCAAACGAGTTTATCCATGCCTGATAATTTCCAAAACATGATCGTTTTTCAAGGTGAACTTTTCGCTCTTGGTGCTGCTTTTCTATGGGCCATGTCCTCTGTGCTGTTAAAAACTCTTGGAAAAACAATCCGCCCATTGGAACTCAACCTGATCAAAGGCGCGACCGGGTTTGTGTTGTTTGCCATTACCACCTTGATCCTCGGAGAGAAACTTGCCGCCATTCGTCCCATGGCCATTGTGGCTTTGGCGATCAGCGGAGCGGTTGGCATCGGTTTTGGCGATACCATGTTCTACGAATCCATCAACCGATTGGGTGCCAGCCGCACCCTGTTGATCACCACCCTGGCGCCGCCACTGACTGTGATCTTTGCCTGGATTTTCCTGCAAGAAACCCTTTCCCTGATATCTGGCTTGGGAATCTTGATCACCACATTAGGTGTGATCTGGGTGGTCACAGAAAAAAGTCAGGACAATGGCAATGAAAAAGCCAGAATCAATTGGTTGGGAATATTCTTTGCCTTTTTGGCAGCGCTCACCCAGGCCATTGGGGCAGTGCTTTCGCGTTGGGCGTTGACTGAAAGTACCGTCAGCCCATTACAAAGCGCTTTGATTCGTCTTCTGGCAGGGACGTTGGTGCTCATCCCATGGATTTTATTCAAACGCGAAAAGATCGGGGAATGGCTGAAACTCAACCCCGGGTTGAAATTTTGGGGGATTCTGGTGATCGTCCAACTCTTTGGAACGTATATTGCCATCTGGTTCCAACAGTTGGCTTTCAAATTCTCACCGGTGGGAATTGCTCAAACGCTGTTGGCCACCAGCCCAATTTTCGTTTTACCATTTGCCGCCCTGCAAAAGGAAAAGATCAGCCTGCGTTGCATTCTTGGCGTAATCATCTCCATTGCCGGGGTCTGCATGCTTTTTCTGGTCTAAGATCAAAGTGGGGCTCCCGGTTTTCTGTTGAGTGTTTGAAACCCTATTTCACTTTGGTTAGTACTGATTCATTGCCTTGCAGCGACAAGATCAAGCGATCTTCTTCGATACGATAATTCATGGCCATCTCGGGCAGACTGCCATCCGTGCTTCCTTTGATTAAAATGATGTCAGGGTCCTGCTTCTCATAAGCCAATGTCTGCGAAGTGACCTCGTTGCTGATCACCACGTTTCCATCATCTTTAAATTGAAAAGAAATTGCTGATTCAGTACTTTGCCAGGTTCCGATTAACGGATCTTTATCTCCGCAGGCTGTGAGCATCAACAACCCCAGCAGAACCATCAATACCAGGCCGATATATTTTGTTTGAAATCGTCTCATGCGCAACCTCTCACCTGTATCCTTTTAGTTTACCATTCAAACTTGTGGCGCGATCAAATAAAAAATATGACCTAATACCTACTTAACCAAAAAGTCATCTTGATATACTTAACCAGCAATATATATATCAGGAGCAAATCATGAAAAAAGTGGCTATCGTTACCGATTCTACCGCATACCTGCCTCAAGAGTACGTGGATAGTTTACCTATCCGGGTCATCCCGCTCACCCTCAACTGGGATGGAAACACCTATCGAGACGGTATCGACATCAAACCTAACGAGTTTTATACCCGACTTTCAAAAAGCAACACTCTGCCAACCACCAGCCAGGCCACTGTCAAAGATTTCTCTGATGTTTTTGAGCAGTTGATCAAAGAAGATTATGCCATCCTCACCATGCCGATCAGTTCAGGCATTTCTGGCACCGTCAACTCGGCTTTTCAGGCAAAAGAAATGTTTCCCAAGGCTGAGATCGAAGTGATTGATACCAAACTGGTGTCAATGGCATTGGGATTTCAGGTTCTGGCTGCCGCACGTGCCGCCAAAGAAGGCGCCAGTCTGGAAGAAGTCAAAAAGATCGCCATTGAAGCTTATTCCCACATCGGTGTTTATTTTGTGGTGGATACCCTAAAATACCTGCATGCCGGCGGCCGCATCGGCAGCGCCAAGCGCTGGTTTGGCACAGCCCTCAAGATCAAACCCGTGCTTGAGATCAGGGATGGCAAAATCGAAGCCGTGAAAAGTGTTTTCACGTTCAGCAAAGCTTTGGATGCCATGATCGAATTAATAGACAATGATGTTCAGGGCAAATCTCCCATCCGCATATCCGTGTTCCACGCCCTGGCCGATGAAGCTGCCCAGGTCTTGCTTGAACGCACAGTGAAACACTTTAATGCCGTGGAAGGCATTATGAGTTTCGTCAGCCCGGTGGTGGGCAGCCATGTTGGCCCCGGCACGATCAGCATCGCATACATGGCTGGTATGTAAAACAACCTTTTTGATTAATAGAGGTTTTGGGAGACCAAAACCTCTTTCCATTTAAGAAGGCTATAATTAGCCATATTACGAATACTGACAGGAGTTGACTATGCCCGAAGGTACTTATCACTTTCCGCGCGGTTTTTTATGGGGAACAGCCACCGCCGCCCATCAAGTGGAAGGCAGTAATACCAACAACAACTGGTATCGTTGGGAGAACACACCCGGTAAGATCCTAAACGGAGAAAAATCCGGGCTGGCCTGTGATTGGTGGGGCGGACGTTGGAAAGAAGACTTGCGGCGTGCCAAAGACAGCGGACAAAATGCCCACCGACTCTCTGTGGAATGGAGCCGCATTCAACCCACCCCTGATACCTGGGATGATAAAGCCCTTGAGAAATATCTTGAAATATTGCGTTGGATGCAGAAGAACGACATGACCCCCATGGTCACCCTGCATCATTTCAGCGATCCCTTGTGGTTGGTTGATCAGGGTGGTTGGGAGAACCCCGAGACCCCAGCCTTATTCGCGCGTTTCGTGCGCCGCGTGGTGGATGCCACAAAAGAATATGTCAATCTGTGGATCACGATTAATGAGCCTAACGTTTACGTCATGTCGGGTTGGCTAATTGGTGTTTTTCCACCAGGCAAAAATAACCTGGGTTTGTCCGCCAAAGTGCTTGAGAACCTGGTGAGAGGGCACGCCGCCGCTTACAAAGTCATCCACGAACTTCAACCCAGCGCGCAGGTGGGTGTGGCTGTCAACTACCGCAGCCTGAAACCCGCGCGCTCATGGAACCTGCTCGATAAGATCCCCGCTTCGATCCAGGATCAGATCTTCAATAATGCCTTTCACGCCTGCCTGAAAGACGGCCGCTTGAACCTGGTATTGAAAAAAGTGAAGATCCCAGAAGCCGCCAATACACAGGATTTCATCGGACTTAACTATTACTCGCGTGACCTGGTCTACTTTGACATCACCAAACCAGGCAATATGTTTGGAAGATTGGAGTACCCCAAAGAAGCTCTCCTCAGCTCCACCGGCTTTATCGCCAACATTCCGGATGGTATCTGGGATGGATTGCGTTGGGCGCATCATTTTGGGCTTCCCATCATTATTACTGAGAACGGTGTCGAAGACAAACAAGACACCCTGCGCCCGCGCTATACCATTGAACACCTTCACCAGGTATGGCGAGCCGCCAATTACAACTGGCGGGTGAAGGGTTACTTCCACTGGTCCCTGATTGACAACTTTGAGTGGGAACGTGGTTGGACGCAGCGCTTTGGCCTGTGGGGATTGGAAGTGGAGACGCAAAAACGTATCCGTCGATCCAGCGTCGATCTATACGAGGAAATCTGCAAAGAAAACGGCATCTCCAGCGAGATGGTTCAAAAATATGCACCTGAGATTCGTGAAAAGTTATTCCCGGAGTAATAAGTTAAGGAGGAGACCATCAGGCCTCCTCCTTTTTTCGACACTACTTCGATCAGGCAGAAAAATTAAATCACGGAGCCTGATTCCCCCAAACACTAATCACACCATCCCGAGTGGATATATAAAGCAAAGAAGCATCTGCGTTGAACATCATGGATGTGACGATTGAGTTCAAGGGGATTTCGTCAACCAGTTCCATGTTTTCCATGGACCATATCTTGATCGCATATTCTCCACCCGCGATCAGGTACTGACTGTCGGGAGTAAAGAGTAACTCGCGAACAGTAAATGCCGTGTCTTTAAATTCTTCAGGAGGAGTGATCTCACCATAATACTCCACGACCACGATAGTATCGGATACCACATAAGCATCGTATTTGCCATTTGGTGAAAGAACTCCTTTCGTTTTCGCAAGAGTCTCTGGTGAGAGGTCTTCCACACTCCAAGCTTTACGGAGGTTGTCCACCGCATAAGTTAAGACCTGCGTACTGGCTTCATCAAAAGAGACTGATCGATATGAAAAGAATTGGCCAAACTCGCTCACAGTCCCATGAGCCCATTTCACCTCTCCGATCAGGTCATCAGTTTCTACATTCCACAGACATAGAGTGCCGTTCCCTAAGCCGGCAGCCAAATACTTGCCATTTGGTGAAACAGACGCCCTGTCGATTCTCTCTTCTACTTTAAACGGAACATACTTTTCGCTCTTTACTGAAAAATCTACCTGGTCGTATATTGTTATGATGAAACTTCCCTCTTTAACCCTGTCACCCCCCGAGTCAACCCTGGCAATATCTCCATTCTCCATTTGTACAGCGTACCCCCAGCCATAATCCGGGTCAATGGTGTTTTCCAGCATTTCGTGTGTTGTAAGATCATAAACCCCATCACTAAGAATTAAATACTTGCCATTTTGAGTTACTCGCTGAATACCGGATAAAGAATAAAATCCGAGGGTTTCATATTTATCGCGGTTTAATACATTTCCAATTTCAGGAAACGTGTTGTTCATTTGTTTAAGTTCATCTAGAACATAGATCGTTCTTTGAGAACCGCTATTGAGATTCACAAGTACATAATTATCGCTATATTCACCTCTTACAAGCAAAGAAGAGTCGTTTAAGATTAACTTCTCGCCCACCCCTTCGTACCACAACAGATCAAGTTCAAAATTGTACTTTTTGAAGGTGTCAAAGTGGTAAATAAAATTATCATTGGCAATAATGTCTTTACCAGGAACTTTTACATATCGCCACAAACGATCAATGCGGTTGATCAGTTCAAGATCTGGAGAGGTCCAAACAGTTACATCATAACCATCAGAATACATGATCCAGGTTCCATCCACAGAGAAGTCAACTCGTCCGGCAAGATCCGATCGATACTGTGATTTAACCAGGTAACCATCTTTCATATTCCAAAGGCTGAGTTTGTAATTGTTTTTTACACCACTGCTGGTTACAAAAAGAGTGCCGTCAGGTGAAATATCCAAACCAAGTACCGGTCCGCTAAACAATGGGTAGATTTTCTCCACTTCCCAGGTATCGGTATCATAAAAAGTGACCTGGCTTTCTGAATCTCCAGTCGCGAAGAGCTTTCCGTCTTCAGAAAAAACAACTGATGTAATGGTTGTTCCAGCTGCAAGCGGGATGAATTTCATTTCTTCCCACGTAATTGGATCGTAGACATACATACCCCGGCTTACCACGATCGCCAGCTCTGATCCATCCGGACTGTATTGACTAAATTCTATCCTGCCTCTTGAGAAGGTATCCAATTCGGTAAAGCTGCCCAGACTGATGGCGCTCTCGATCGTTATCGGCGTTGGTGTGGGAGAAGGGGTGTTAGTTGGCACAGGAGTATTCGTCGCATCAGGTGTGGAAGTGGATGTAGGAGTCAAGGTAACAGATTGTGTCGGAGTCAGAGTTGGTTCGAGCATTTGACCGGGTGCGCAACCGACCATTATTCCTAATGTTAAAAAAAATAATAATGCTACTTGGAGTTTTGATGTTTTCATGTTTTCCCTCTTTACATAATTAGTTAGCAACATTCTGCAATAGAAGTAACTCTACATGTATTGTATACCAGAGAGACAACGAAGCTTCAAATAACTGGCGTCATCCCCGATAGATTAATTGCAAAGTCTTTGAGCTCCTTAAAAATAAATCTTTTTTAACAATAAATCTCAAAAGTCCGTTTCTGGTATAATTCTTAAGAAATCCCCCTTGTGATCAATCAAATAACAACACATTCAACAAGGGATAGACTGTCTTTTCAAGAACGGACCTTGTGATCAACCATGACCAAAATCATTCGCGAATACCCCAACTCTTTTAGTTTACCAAAGAGAATTGAAGGGCTCTCCAGATTAGCCCATAACCTGTGGTGGGCTTGGAATCCTGATGCCCAAAGGCTTTTCAGCCATATTGACCAAACCCTCTGGAACGCGGTCAATCACAACCCGATCGCATTTTTACATCGCGTTGAACGCACACGCCTAAACGCCGCCCTCGATCAGCCCAATTTCCTCGAAAGATATGATTCCGTTCTTAAAGAGATGGAATCCTATTTATCCAGAAAAGACACCTGGTTTGCAACCAATTACCCCAAACTGATAGATCCGCAAATAGCCTATTTTTCGTTCGAGTTTGGTTTGCACGAATCGCTTCCGGTTTATGCGGGTGGTTTGGGCATCCTATCTGGCGACCACCTCAAAGAAGCTTCCGATTTGGGTCTTCCTCTGGTAGCCATCGGGTTTGTTTATAACCAGGGTTACTTCGTGCAGCATCTCACCGAGGATGGTTGGCAAGAAACCCGCAGCGCCTTGATTGACTACAATGAACTTCCGCTTATCTCATTGCTCGATGAAAACCGGCAGCCGTTGACCATTACGGTCGAGTTACCCGGACGCCCCGTCACTGCCCGTATTTGGGAGCTTGAGGTTGGCCGCGTTCATCTTTACATGCTTGATACCAATCTTGAACAGAACAACCAGGCAGACCGGCAATTAACCGAGCGTCTTTACAATAGTGACCCTGAGATTCGCATTTCACAAGAAGTGCTTTTAGGAATCGGCGGGGTGAAAGTACTGGAATTGTTAGGCATATCGCCTTCGGTATGGCATATGAATGAGGGGCATTCAGCCTTTCTGGCGGTGGAACGCCTGCGTAAGCTGGTCAACAGTGGGATCGATCTGCAAACCGCAATTGAAAAAGTGCGTGTGGGTAATGTTTTTACCACCCACACCCCTGTTCCAGCCGGCAATGATCAATTCCCATTGTGGTTGATCGAAAAATATTTTTCGCAGATATGGAATGAACTGGGTATGACCCGCGATCAATTCATCGATCTCGGACGTCAGGCACAACCTTGGGGTGAAACTTTTGTCATGCCGGTCTTGGCATTAAAGCTTTCAGAACGCGCAAATGCGGTTTCTGAGCTACACGGAACGGTCTCCCGCAAAATGTGGAGTTTTCTTTGGCCAGGCCGCAGGGTAGACAATGTGCCCATCGGATACGTGACCAACGGGGTACATACCCGAACCTGGCTTGCCCGCCGCATGGGTTTGCTGTTTTCACATTACCTTTCTGAAGACTGGGTGGACCGGTTGGATGATCCCGCCTTGTGGGAAAACGTCGTGAATATCCCCGATGAAGAACTTTGGGAAACACGCCGCCACCTGAAGAATAAACTGGTCAATTTTGCCAATGAACGCACCCGCATGCAATGGCGCAACGGCACCCTCACCCCCTCACAGGTGGTAGCCGGTGGTGTTTTCCTTGAACCCTACTCTCTGACCATCGGTTTTGCCCGCCGCTTTGCCACATACAAGCGCGCCAATCTGATGTTCCGCGATTTTGACCGCTTGATGCGCATCATCAACAATCCGCATATGCCGGTGCAGATCATCTTTGCGGGCAAAGCCCATCCTGCCGACGAACCCGGAAAACTCATCATCCAACAGGTATACCGCGCGGTTAAAGAATCCCGTTCAGGCGGTCGCCTGATCTTCCTGGAAGATTATGATATCAATCTCGCCAGGTATCTGGTGCAGGGTGTGGATGTATGGATGAACACGCCCAGACGGCCAAACGAAGCATCAGGCACCAGCGGTATGAAAGCTGCACTTAATGGAGCCCTCAATTTTTCGGTACTCGACGGCTGGTGGCGCGAAGGATTTAACAGCAAGAACGGCTGGTCAATCGGTTCAGACAGTGAATACTCCAATCCTGAAGAACAGGATGCTGCTGACGCCCAAAGTATTTATGACACGCTGGAAAAACAAATCGTGCCGCTTTATTATGAACACAATTCCAATAACATTCCGGCCGAGTGGCTGAAGATGGTTAAAGAGAATATGCGCACGCTTACCCCCCAATTCAGCTTGCGACGCATGCTAAAAGAATACGTACTGGATTATTATCTGCCTGCCATCCAAGAGAAAAAACTGGAACAATAAACGAGTACTCAATGGAATACTTAAACGATCCACATGCCTGGCTTTTTGCCCTGCTGATCTTCGTTCTCCGCGTTGGAGACATGGCTCTGGATACCATCAGGGTCTTATTCGTCGTACGCGGTAAGAAATTGTTGGTTTGGATCCTTGGATTCTTCCAATCGCTGATCTTCGTGGTGGCCATCAGCTCAGTGCTGTCTCAATTGAATAACATCTTAAATGTCATTGGTTACGCCACCGGTTTTGCCACCGGCAACCTGGTCGGAATGCTTATCGAAAACCGTTTGGCTATTGGTCATGTATTGGTCAACATCATCAGCTCCAACCGTGGGCCTGCCATCGCTGAACGTTTGCGCACAAATGGTTACGCGGTTACAGAAATTCCTGGACGCGGTATGAATGGAACTGTATTTGAACTGCATGCCAGTGTCCTTAGAAAAGACGTGAACCAGGTGGAAACAATTGTTCTGGAGACCGATCCCCAGGCTTTTGTCACTGCCGAAGATGTGCGTCCGGTAAGACGAGGTTTCTGGCGATCTTAATGGGTTATGAGCTGGAATTAATTGAGCCATCCTGCAAATCAAGCAGGATGGCTTTTTTAACAGGGATCACCCTTATTTATTGCTAACAGTTCCATTACTTCTAAAAATATTGATCCTTGGTCTCACGGTAATTCATGAGTTGCATAAAATTCAGAAACAAGTCGTCAAGTATCTCTCTTTTTCGATCTGATAAATAATGGGCAATGATTTTGGCGTCCTTTTTAGAGGGATTGGTTTCGATCCCGACTCGAATTAAGTTGTTCGCGATTGACCGGCTCTGTACCACCTTTCCTTTTATCTTACAGATTGAACTTTGCCCGGGCAGGGTTACTGAGATCTGAACCGGTTTTCCTGTGATCTCATCCTTTCGAACAACCCCATTCTTGCCAATTAAGAGACACATCCCATTTTGTGAAAGATCAAACACATTCACTCTGATTCTTTGCTTTTGGGTCACCATATTCGCGTATAGTGGAAGTTTTGGCTGGACTCTCTCAAATTCCCGATCAACCCAGGATTGGTCAAAACTCCCGAAATTATTCAACATCAACTTACCAGAATAGACCAAAAGATCGTTTAAGCGACAAGTCAATATGCGGTTTGTGTTCCGCTCGCGAATAAATAGGGGGTAATTATATGTGCCTGTACAGAAATGGCTGATGTTGGAAGTTTGAGCTTCAACGTGATCTGAATCACAATTGCTCACAACTACGCTCTCTTTGATCAACAGCCCCCTGACTGGAATTTCAACCTCAATGACCTTTTCACTCTGAAAAACTGAGCTAATGTCTTCCATATCCAGATCTTCAATTATTTCAGGAAAACAATCACTGTTAATCATGTTGTCCTCCGATTCAAAACGATATACCATTATTTTTTTGGAATTTAATTATAGCTAGTAAATCAAGAGATACATTAAAATTGCCGATAGTCCACAAACAACCAATAAAGTTATCTAAAAGATTGGTTTAAATCGTTTTCTTTGTTCTAAACTACCGGAATAGTGCCATAACAGCGAAAATCCGGCCTTGCAGACCGGATTTTTCAATACTGTTTCGTGAAAGGTCAACCCCAAACAGTGAGGTTTAGTCCTCTCCACGATCACGCAAGTGTGGGAAGAGCAGTACCTCTCTGATCGTGTGACGGTCTGTCAATAACATACACAAACGATCAATCCCCATACCAAACCCGCCTTGAGGAGGCATGCCGTAAGACATGGCTTGCAGGTAATCCTCGTCCATCGGATGGCGTTCTTCATCTTCGGCCTTGTATTCACGACCCATTTCCAAGAAACGAGACTCTTGTTCAAGAGGATCGTTTAATTCAGTAAAGGCGTTGCACAACTCCATGCCGCCGACAAATCCTTCAAAACGTTCCACGGTGGTTGGGTCACCCGGTCGGTTCTTGGCCAATGGAGAAATATCGCGTGGGTAATCATAAAGGAATGTGGGTTGGATGAAAGTAGGTTCCAGATATTCGCCAAGCAGGAAATCGATCAGCTTTCCCCTGGCTTCATTGGGTTTGAACTTCATGTTCCTGGCCTGCATGGCTTGTGCGAGTGTTTCAGCGGTGGGATATTGATCAATGTCAATGCCGCAGGCTTCTATCAAACCTTTACGCAGATCCACCCTTTTCCAGGGAGGATTGAAATCGATTTCATGACCGTCATATACCAGTTTTCGAGTTCCCAAGACCTGGTCGCAAACCGAAGCGATCATTTGCTCGGTCAACTCCATCACTTTCAGATAATCCGCGTATGCCCAGTAAAATTCAAGTTGGGTGAACTCTGGATTGTGTTTAAATGAGACCCCTTCATTGCGAAAATCCCGTCCGATCTCATAAACTCTATCCAGGCCGCCAACAATTAGCCGTTTCAAGTAAAGCTCAAAGGAAATGCGCAAATAAAGATCTTGTTTCAACTGATTGTGGTGAGTGACAAAAGGTTTGGCTGCCGCGCCGCCGTAAATCGGTTGAAGAATGGGGGTTTCCACTTCGATGAAACCGCGGTCATCAAAAAAGTTACGCAAAGCCTTTACAATGCCAGCGCGGGTGCGAAACACTTTACGCACGTCTTCATTTACTGCCAGATCAGCGTAGCGCTGCCGATATCGCGTTTCGGGATCAGCCAGGGTGGCATGCCTAATCACCACTCCATCCACCACCTCGTCTTTGGCGGCTGGCAAAGGTGTGATCGCTTTAGCCAGCATTTTAAACTCTTTCACCTGCAGACTGATCTCACCCGTGCGAGTTCGCACCATGTCACCACTGGCCTGGATGTAATCACCAAGATCAAAATACTCCTTGTATTGAGTCATGGCTTCTTCGCCCAGTTCGTTAACACGCAGGAACAATTGGACGCGTCCACTGCCATCTTCGATGTGTGCAAAGGCTAGTTTTCCCATGATCCGTGAAGCCCTCAGACGGCCACCCAGAATAACACCGCCAACCGTTGATTCACCTGCAGCTTCAGCTTTTTCAAACATCTGGACCGCATCACCAATGGTTTGATTCACTTCAGTTCTGGTGGGGTAGGGTTCAATCCCCGCGGCGCGCATATTCGCGATTTTATCGAAGCGGATTTTTTCGAGATCAGTTAATTCCATTTCTACCTTCCTTTATTAAAAAACCTGCTCTTTTGGTGGGGAGCAGGCCTTTGATTTTGCGAATCTGCCTTGTTGTTCTCTTGGATGCAGAGATCCCCAATGGATCGGTTAATTAACCTTGAGAATCTTAACAGTGAATGAGCCGGCAGGTGCTTCTACCTGAACGGAGTCATTTGCCCGATGATTGATGATGGCTTTTCCCAACGGAGACTCATTCGAAATTCTGCCATTGGCCGGGTCAGCTTCAGCCGCGCCCACCACCGTGTACTCTTCCTTTTCCTTGCTTCCTTCTTCTTGAATCACTACTTTTGAGCCAACTTGAACACAATCAGCTTGGGAGGGTTTCTCATCGATCACACGAGCAGTTGCCAGGAGGATTTCGAGTTCTTTAATGCGGCCTTCGACAAAAGCCTGTTCATTCTTGGCGGCTTCAAGTTCTGCATTATCAAGCAATTCACCACCTTCGATAGCCTCATGTAACCGAACTGCAATTTGCTCACGTTTCTCAGTGCGCAGCATATCTAATTCTTCTTGCAGTTTTTCATAACCTTCTCGTGTTAAAAAAGAAGTAGGCATTTTGCTTTCCTTTGTGAATTTTGATCAGTGGATTCCCCGACCAATTATAAACAAAAACCACTCCGCGGGGAGCGATTTAAATAGAGTTGAGAGCATTCACTTGATCGTCTCTCAATTGTTCAAATACTATAACATAAAAAAAAAGCGATTGCAAGTACTATAATCCAGCCACAAAAACCTTGAATTTACCCACCAACGATACAATTTCCAATCGCTAACCGTACCACCCCGATCCAGTAGATCGGGGTGGCCTTTGTTACAAGTTATAATCGCGTGCCGCACGAATTGCAGAATACCGCGTTGACCGGATTCTCGTTACCGCAAGTACTACAAATCTTCTCATTCTTTGGAGTACTCAATGGCTCTTTGTTGACTAGCGGTAATTCCGGGGGTTTTATGGCTTCAGAGGATTGAATTAGGTTGAGTGGAACCCCATTTTGCGCTTGCGCACGCAGACCGGCGATCGAGATGTTTGCCTGGATCAGTTCCTCGGCTTCTGCTGATCTCAATTCCACACCCACAGGTTTGACCCGTTCTTCACGCAGTTGAAGAATGGCGTTCTTAAAGAAATTGATCCATTGCGCGCTTTCGGGTGTCTGGTTCAATGCCAGTAAATCGCGCGGAGCATCCAGTCGTTCAGCTTCACTGATCAATTCAGCAGACCAGAACCTGGCCGTGAAATCTGAACGAACTGCCACGTTGGAAGACTCGATCGAATCCGCCATGCCTTTTCCCAATTTAATCTCGGCTTTTGAGAGATTACCAGCGAACTCAATATAAATACCCAAAGAGCGAAAACGGGCGGAATCAAACATAAAATGAGCCAGGTTCACCAGGCGTGTGCCGTTTGAAGCGCTGACCGATGAGAATATCACGATCCCTAACAGTTGAACCAATAAACCCAAGAATTGCAGCGCAGGCTCAACATACCTTGATCCCACCGGGCTTAAGAAGGACCCTGCTAGAAAAAGGAAGGTGAAATTTCCCAAAAGGAGCAAAGCCCAACCCACGATCATCATGGTATAGGCTGATTTACCTAAATGTTCATCAAGCGGTTGGGGTTGTTGCTCTAGGAAGACTGAACCAGAGAAATTACCCACATCTCCAACCGATGCTGAAGCATTTTCAAACCAGGTTGGATGAAACCGATTTGGAAAATCTTTCCAACGCAAGGGTATTGCCGATTCATTCAGTCGGTTGATCAATTGTGAAGGATGACCAAATCCGCGGAAGTAATCAGTGGCTTCATGAGATACCGTATTAGGTTGATACCTGGGGATCAACCCCAACGTGACTGCGTAATCCAAAATTGCTAGAATCACTAACAATCCGATGGCCACAAAATATCCTGCCAGATTTAGGCGGTTAAGATTGGAGCGCAACAAAAATCCTCCAACCAGAGCAGCCAACAACCAGAAGATCCCCCATAATCCCCCTTTGATCGCGCCTGCGTTGCGATCCACCACCCGGCGTTCCACTGGTGAAAGGAACATGGTGTTAGGCCCAAAAAAGGTCTTCATGGAACGAAGGTTGGGTGTTTCTGCGGTGGTCGCGTAGTTCACCGGAGCGCCAGGCGCGGACTGGGTGGGCGTGACGAACTGTTGGTAAGAAGAGAGTATCCTCGATTTAAAAGCGCTCACGATCATCGATTCAGATTTAAAATCAACAGGGATATGAGAAGGTCGCCAGGGTGTTACAAACTCAGAAAATGCCTTGATCCCGGTTGAGAGTGACTTGATGATCAACACCAAACACACGATCATCATTGTGCCCAACAGCAATAAGTATAAAACTTCTTCTGGATCACCCGAGTTAAAGGCTTCGATGAAATCGATGGACCGAACCGCCAGCACCAGGCTGATGCCTTTTGCCAATGCGATCAAAAAAAGGATCACACTGCCAATGATTTGGATCACTGAGACGGCTGCAGGTGGGCGACGCAAATCCAGCCGCTGTGAGCTATATACATCCGACATATACCCCTCCGAAATGATAGAAAAATGACGTGAATAAAGTAATTATATACATATCTTGAAGTTCCTGATACCATGAGGATTAGCTCTAAATATCCTTTAATGAAAATTTGATTAATAAACCGGTTAATCACTCAATAAGTTGGTACAATCAGTTGTTTTTCAAGTGTTAGAACAAAATAAGGATAGTTGCTTATGGAACTAGCTCCGAGATTCCCCTACGATTTCATTGATCAGATCATCGTTTCTGAAGAAGAAATCAAAAAACGTGTCGAAGCCCTGGGTCAACAGATTGCGGCTGACTATAAAGATTCCAAGAACCTGCTTTTACTGGGTCTCTTACGCGGCAGCGTAGTTTTTATGACCGATTTAATGCGCAATGTTCATTTACCCATGACACTCGACTTTATGTCTGTTTCATCCTACAGCGGTTCTTCGTCGAGTGGGTTTGTTCGCATCGATTCAGACCATAAGACCAACATTCAAGGCTGGGATGTCATCCTGGTGGACGACATCGTGGATTCCGGTTACACGATTTCAATGGTAAAGAAACTGCTGCTTGACCGCAATCCTCACAGCTTAAAGGTTTGCGCCTTACTGGATAAAGAAGAAAGCCACAAGATCAATCTTCACATTGACTATTACGGGTTCAGGATTCCTGATTATTTCGTAGTTGGTTATGGCCTTGATATTGATGAGAAAGGCCGCAACCTGCCATATATAGCCTCAGTTGACCTGAAGCGTTATAAAAAACAGGAGTAAACCCATGCCAATCAGTGTCGCAGTTGGAATGCAATGGGGTGATGAAGGCAAAGGTCGCGCGGTTGACCTGCTTTCAGAAAATGTGGACTTGGTGGCTCGCTTTAATGGCGGTGACAATGCCGGCCATACCGTTACAGTCGGAGAGAAGATCTTTAAATTGCATATCATCCCGTCGGGGATCATTCACCCCCACACCATTGGTGTGTTGGGTAATGGACTGGTTCTTTATCCTGAAACTTTATTGAATGAAATGGCCGCCTTGCGAGATGCGGGTGTCAGTATCAATCCCGAAAGGCTGTGGATCTCAGACGCTCTGCATTTCATCACCCCCGCTCACCGCCTGTTGGATAAGGCTCAGGAAGCCGCGCGCGGCAAAGCCAGCATTGGCACCACTGGCCGTGGAATTGGTCCAGCTTATATGGACAAAGCCGCCCGGCGGGGCATCCGCGCGGCAGACCTGCTTCAACCACAAATTTTCGCGCAGAAAGTGCGCCAGCATTTTGAAGAGGCCAATCATACTCTGACTGTGTTGTACCAACAGCCAGCCATAGATCTTGCGGCCTTGTCTGACGAGTTCATCACCCAAGCCTCACAATTGACTCCTTATATAAAAGGGGTTGGAGGATTGGTGCGCAAAGCCCTGGCAGACAAAAAATCAGTTTTGGCAGAAGCAGCCCAGGGAACCCTGCTTGATCTCGATCAAGGTTCCTATCCATTCGTCACAAGTTCATGCACCACGGCTGCCGGTATCTTCGGTGGTCTTGGCATCGGAATTCAACCCGTCGACAAAGTAATCGGCATCACCAAGGCATTTCAAACTCGGGTCGGAGCAGGGCCCTTTCCGACTGAGTTGTTTGATGACACAGCCACCTTTTTACGCGGCAGTGGATCGAACCCATGGGATGAATTCGGGACGACCACTGGTCGCCCACGCCGGGTGGGGTGGTTGGATCTGGTATTGTTGAAATACGCTGTTCAAGTCAACGGCGTGACCGAGCTCTTTTTAACCAAGATGGATATTCTCTCAGGATTGCCAGAGATCAAGTATTGCACGGCTTACGAGAGATCGGGGGACTTACTCTCTGAACTTGATTTCAGCGGTGGAGCCAGTGAAATGGAACACTGCAAACCAGTTTATGAGACACTCCCTGGTTGGGATGATGATCTGCGCTCCATGCGACATTGGAACGAGATCCCCGCAGGCGTGTTGCGTTACATTCAAATCATAGAAGATTATTGCGGAGTGCCGATCACTCAAGTATCAGTCGGCTCAGAACGAAGCGCAGTAATTACGCGATAGATCCTTATAACAAATACAAAAAAACCTCTTCTTAAGAGGTTTTTTTATCTTTTACATTTTCGCTACCTGATTCTTTTCATCTGATGAAAGTACTTTGGTCAAGTCCAACAAGATCACCAAACGCTTGTCGATTTTTGCGACTCCCACGATGAATTCTGAATTGACATTGCTGATCATTGGCGGCGGTGGTTCAATGACACTGTCATCGATCGTCAATACTTCAGAGACCGCTGAAACGATCATACCTACTTTTAAATTCCCCACATTGGCAACCACAATGCGGGTTTCATTGGTCTGTTCATGCGTTAATATCCCAAACCGCTTGTGCAAATCGATGACAGGCAGCACGCTGCCACGATGATTGGTAATACCCTCCATATAAGCTGGAGCTTGTGGGATCTTTGTGATCTCCTGCAGCTTGACAATTCCTTCAACAGCCGCAATATCGATTCCGAAATTCTCGTTGCCCAATTCAAAAATGACCAGTTGTTTTTCCATAGTCTTCTCCATTCAATATCCATTTTACTGAAGACTCAGAAAATCGATGTAAAACAAAGATAAATTTACACTCAATTAAGGATTAATCGATAAAACCCCCTACAAGAGGGGGTTTTATCTCTACCAGTAATAAATCGTCTCAACTACCAATAATCAGATCAGGCTACTTTTTGTCACCAAGGACATTGGCAACCTGGATCTTTTCTTCGACAGACAAGACCTTTGCCAGATCAAGTAATATGACCAATCTGGAATCAATCTTGGCTACGCCTGTAATAAACTCAGAATTAACATTGCTAATCATGGGTGGGGTCGGTTCGATCACGGATTCTTCTATGGTCAATACTTCAGACACTTCCGAAACGATCATTCCCACCTTCATGCCATCCAGTCCAGCCACTACGATACGCGTATCTCCGTCGCGTTCTCCAAGAGCCATTCCAAAACGTTTTTGCAAGTCGATCACGGGCAGCACGCTACCCCGCAAATTGGTAATGCCTTCCATATAAGCCGGAGCTTGTGGGATCTTCGTGATCTCCAACATTTTATTGATCCCCTCAACAGAGGCGATGTCAATTCCAAAGTATTCGGCGCCCAATTTAAAAATGACCAATTGTTTTTCCATATATCCACCTCAGTAATTTGATTCAAGGCAGGCGTTCGATTTCACCTGCCTCGAACCAACGCATCTAGCAATCAACATGACCAGCCAGTTTGACTGGATTTGACACCAATAATTCTGATAACAATAATTTCAAAGGGATCATAATTTGCAATTGATCACAGCGAAAAATAATCATTTTCCCTTTGGTTTTCTTTTTCAGGCAAAGTCGTAAATATTAGTCAACAAGTTGCGTAAAATTCCGACTGAAAGATCGTTTAGAACCAATCCACTCGTGCTGTAATGCGTAAACTGCTTATAGGGACCGTTCCTTGATTGGAGTAAAACCAGATGTCCGCAATCATGTTCGATGATCAGCTCGCTGATCTCATTATCCAGGTCTGCGTTGGGATTTCGGTAATCCACAAAAACAATACTGTGCGGATGAGAATCAACAAATTTTGCAGCCTCTCGAATTTCAGAAACCCCATCAATCGATTCATCATATTGAATTGAACCAAGCATGGCATGCAGATTATCTAATTCGCGGCTTTGTTTACCGACAATGACAATATTCATTTTCACTCTCTCTGGTAACGCGCAACCTCACATCTATCTTATTCGTGTTTAGTTCAGGTGTCTGCCCCATATGGTAGAAATAATCAGTAAACAAAAAGACCGCTTTCAGCGGCCTTTTTATCAACTTAATAGTGGTGAAAACCTAGTCCTCCAGAGTAACAAGTCCTTCTCGCAAAGCATAAAGTGTCGCCTGAGTGCGGTTCTCCACCCCAAGTTTGTCGAGAATTCCCGTCACGTAAGTCCTGACAGTCCATACACTCAAAAATAGACGGTTGGCAATTTCCTGGTTTGAGTGACCGGCAGCAATCAAACGTAGAATTTCAATCTCGCGATCCGTTAGACTAAGACACTTGGATGGCTGTTTTTCCGGCCGGTTTAATTCCTTAACCATGATGCTGGTAATGCGTGATGGAAAGGCAGTTTCACCATAATGCACCGTTTTTATGGCTTCTTCGATCTCTTCAGGAGACGAGTCTTTTAACAAGTAACCTGAGGCACCAGCCTTGATGGATGCGATCACCTTGGATTCTTCCAAAGAGCTGGTGATGATGATGATGCGGGCATCTGGTAGTTCACCTATAATTTTCTTGGCTGCTTCAATGCCATCCATGCGCGGCATGATCAGATCTAGCAAGATCACATCTGGTTTGGATTCGACCGCTTTTTGAACAGCTTCAATTCCATCTGCTGCTTCAGCCACAACCTCAAACTCCCCATTGGGTGCAAAAAAAGCTTTTAGTCCTTCACGGACCATTTTATGATCATCAGCCAGCAACAATTTAATCTTCGCCATGAGTTGCCCTTTCTGATAAATTCAGATTACCCAACCTGATTTGTACCTTTGTTCCCTCACCAGGTTTGGAGACTACTGTGTAACTCGCCCCAATCTGGTCCGCTCTTTCATGCATGGTTAACAATCCCACTCCTCCACCATCCAGAGCAATTTCGGGTATAAAACCAATTCCATTATCTTCAATAGCGAAAACCAGATCGCTACCCTCTTGAGAGATTTTTAGGCAGACCTTCGTGGCTTGCGAATGCTTCAGTGAGTTGTTGAGTGACTCAATGGCAATACGATACAAATTCTCTTCAACGATTTCTGGTAATTCTCCATACTCTTCCGCTTTAATTTCGACCTTTATATTAGCTCTTCTCTCAACCGCATCCAGACGATTTTGCAAAGCCCCTATCAATCCATTGCGTTTTAATTCAGGAGAACGAAGCTCATAAACCAATAATCGCATATCTTTCAGGGCTTGTTGGGTTAACTGACCAATTTGAGACAAGTAATCATTTACTTCTGTGAATTTGTTCTGCTCATAAAAACGCCGCGCTCCTGCTGAATACAGACTGGCACTGTAAAGGGATTGCGTGACCGAATCGTGAAGCTCCCGCGACAAGCGTGATCTTTCCTCTAGAATTGCTGAGCGTTCTGCCTGTTTGAACAACCGCACGTTTTCGATTACCAAGGCCAGATGATCCGCGATGAACGAAAGCAAGGTCATCTCTTCGAGCATTACCTGATCATTATTATTTTGAATAACCGCCAAAACACCAATTAATAAATCATGAGCCCGCATTGGAAGCCCAATAAACGAAATGGCGTTACCCTCTTTTTTACCAGAAGCCTGATCATTTGGCTCTCGGATATCCGAAACCACCACCGCTTTTTCCTGAGACGCCACCCGGTTGATGTAGCGAATGATATCCGGCGTTTCCAGAGTCTCCCAGTTCTGGCTGGCAACTTGTACCACCCCAGTTCCATGCTCTTCAACCAAATAAATACTTCCCGAATCGGTGCTGATTGCATCCAGAGTCAGACCAATGGCCTGTTTTAACGCCTGTTGAATATCCAGACTGGAAGTCGCTGAAGAAGTGACTTTATAAATACTTTCAAGTTCACGCTCTCGTTTTTCAACCATCCGTTCCAATTTCTTCGTGACAGACATGCGATTTAAGGCGTTTCCGGTCATTTCGGCAACAGCTTCGACCAGTTTTTTCTGTTCCTCGTTGAGTTGCACTCCTTTACTGAAACTTAAAAAGAGTAACCCGATGATCTTGGATTGATTGGTGATCGGATATACAATTGCAGAGTCCTCGGTCTTCCTCTCCTCAAAAAACCAACGCGGAACAATTTTCCAAATGGACTTGGGGATTCGTTCATAAAAGCCCATCTTATCAGGCGTGATGAATTTGGCGATTTTTGGGCTAATTTCTTCAATTACATTAACCCTGACCAACTCTTGTTTTCTCATTAAGTAATCAACTTGATAGATACCATCATCGATCCGTGAAAGGATGGCCAGGTTTGAGTGAAGTAACTTCGACAATTCTTGTAAAACCACGATCGTCAGGCCATTTGGAGTCTCGGCTGAACGCATTTGAGAGGAAATAAGCGAGATAGTTTCAAGCTCATTCGCCCTTCTCTGACTCTCCTCCATTTTTTCAAGCAAATCAAGTTCTGCCTGTTTGCGATCGGTGATATCATGCACCACTCCTGAATGGTCTAACCCTCCAAGCGCATCAGATTGACTGAACTTCTCATATTGACACAGGAGGTACCTGATCGTGCCATCAGGTCTGATGATGCGAAACTCCATTTCAATTTTATTATCTATCAGCTCGCGACTGTCATACGCCGAGAAAACCCGCTCCTGGTCATCCGGGTGAACCGCTCTTTCCCAAACCGCATTGAGATCCTGGCCTTCTCCTTCTTTTTCGATTCCAAAGATGCGATACATTTCATCAGACCAGGTCTGTGCTCCGCTGACTGGATCCACGATCCAATGGCCAATATGCGCCACACGTTGTGAATTCTTAAGGTTTCTCTCACTCGCGATTAAAGCCTCGTGGGCTTGTTTCTGTAATTGCCGGTTCCTGGCTTCTTGCAGCTCCCGTTCGATCACCGGTGGCAAACGAGAAAGCTTATCTTTCATCACATAGTCGCGCGCGCCTGATTTCATTAATTCCACTGCGGTTTCTTCGCCAATGGCTCCCGAAACCACAATAAATGGAATGTCCAGTTCAGATTCTTGCAAGATCCTTAATGCTGACGGTGCGTCGAAATCAGGCAGGTGAAAATCAGCAATAATGACATCCCACTTAGAACATAAGGCTGCCCGCATCTGAGCTGCGTCTTCAACTCTCTCATATTTAACCTCATAGCCTCCGTGTTTTAGCTGCCACAAGACTAAACCTGCATCGCTTTCTGAATCTTCGATCATCAACAAGCGTAAAGGGATCATCTTTAACCTATCTATCGCTCAGACCAGTTTTCGACCAACCCATTTCTTTTGTTCGAGGCTGCGACGACTGGATCCGAATCAGCTTCGCAATTAAAAATTACGTCTATCTAAGGGTGGTGATGCCGTATCACTAGTAAGTTTAAGTTGCTAAATGTGTCATTAATTATAGGCTCAAATCGATTTTTACCAATCAGCTTGTTCTCTTTAATATGATCCCATATGTGGATGCTCGTTTTGCGGAAAGGAATAAAATGATAGAATAAATTTCATATATCTCATCCACAAGGCAGGTATTTCCATGGTGAAAGTAGAAAAAGTTGCATATCGCGGTTGGCCTAATTGTCAAAAGATCAGCAATGACCTGGTCGAGTTAATCGTGCTCGCAGATGTAGGTCCTCGTATTATTCATTTCGCTTTTAAAGGATCTGATAATCTACTCTATGAAAACGCGACAGAAGCCGGACTCACCGGTGGCGATCAATGGCATTCGTATGGTGGACATCGCCTGTGGCACGCTCCTGAAGATGTCATCCGCACCTATGCCCCAGATAACAGCCCCGTTCAAGTAAAAGTGTTGAAAGACGGCGCCCGTTTTACCGCGCCTGTCGAACCAAACGGCATTCAAAAAATTGTTGAAATTCATCTGGCCGAATCAGAGGCCAAGGTAAAAGTAAATCACACCATGATCAATCACACCCTCTGGCCAATCCCTCTTGCCATCTGGGCGCTCACTGTCATGAAAGCCGGTGGAAAGGTGATTGTTCCGCACTCCAAACGCATTGCTCACGACGACCAGTTAACCCCCAACGAATCATTGGCACTCTGGGGATACACCAAGATGGATGATCCTCGTTGGACTTGGGGAGAGAAATACTTCTCTCTGCAGCAAGATCCATCCATGAAAACCTGCCAAAAGATCGGCTCACTCAACACTTTCGGCTGGGCGGCTTACCAGAATAAGGGAGATGTCTTTATCAAAAAGTTTGGTTACGATCCCATGGCTCTGTATCCTGACCTTAACTGCAATTTCGAAACCTATACCGATGCAAACATCCTCGAAATTGAGACCCTCTCGCCCATGATCCAGATCCAGCCAGGCAAAAAAGCCGAACACGCTGAAGAATGGTCCCTGCATAAGGGGATCAAACCCACCTTGAATGATCAGGATATCGATAAGTACATCCTGCCATTGCTCTAGTTTCAAAGATCCTTGGATGAGGTGCCAGAATTTTCAGGCACCTCTCTTTTCAAAATGGGAGATTACCTTGTTCGATGATCAACGCAGCAAGAAGATCATTTTCGTGGCACATTGCGTATTGAACCAAAATGCCAAAATCGATCGTTGTGGGCGCTACCCGGGAGCCATTGTTGAGGTAGCCCAGGCCTTGATCTCGTCAGGTGTGGGTATCGTGCAAATGCCATGCCCTGAGATCATGGCACTTGGATTAGACCGTCAGGTTGAACAAGGAAAATCCTCCACCATCGAGGCTGAGGATGAGCGCGTTGCTGAATTGATGCGACAAGAGACAAACCAGTCCATTTGTCGAAAGGTAGCCGCCGACCTGGTCTATCAAATCATGCAATATCAGAGAAACGGTTTTTGTGTTCTTGGTGTTCTTGGAATGAACGGCTCACCCACATGCGGGGTTGAAACCCGATGGGGGAACATGCGAGAAGAAAAGGGCAACGGGGTTTTGATCGAGGCTTTGGTTAAAAAGTGTGAAGCTGCCCAAATCTCTCTGCCGATGCGGGGCATCAAAGCGCAGGAGCCGGAAGATGCGCTGAAAAAACTAAAAGATTTACTCACCCCCTTAAAGTAGAGCAATTTGTAAAAACAAACTTCTCGAATCGCAGAGTCAAAGATCGAGAAGTTTTTTTGATACCAGATCATTTACTATCGAACTATCAAAAACCTATGGCATTATCCCCTGGCCAATACCAGGGCTCCCACCAACCCGGCTTGTTCTCCAAGGCTGGCCCGGCGGATCTGCAATTCCTTATTATAGGCTGGTGACATTACACTCTCATCTATGATGCGCCTGATCGGGTCCATGATCAGGTCGCCTGAGTTGATCACACCCCCACCCAACACCAGAATCGTCGGGTTAAAGAGATGCAGCAAATCAGCGATGGCGCGTCCCAAAAATACTCCCGCGTAATCATAAGCTTCTTTTGCCAGCGCGTCACCCGCTTTGGCAGCATCTGCGATCATACGCGAGTTTGGTTTCTCCCCCGTGGATGAAAGGGATGAAACCCTTCCCTCTTTAAGTTTCTGATCAACGTAATTCGCGATACCCGTTCCCGAAGCCACAGATTCCAAATGTCCGCGTTTGCCGCAGCCGCAGATCGGACCGTCGGGCAGAACGGTGATATGCCCTACCTCACCAGCGATACCCTGGGGACCAACCAGCATACGATCATCAATGATAAAGCCGCCGCCTATGCCAGTGCTGACAGTCAGGTAGACCAGGTCATGATGGCCAACCCCGGCACCGTACTTCCACTCACCCAGGGCAGCCAGGTTGGCATCATTGCCGAGAATGGTCTCTGTCTTGTGGCGGGCTTCAACCATCGGCCCAAGCGGGATGTTTGTCCATCCCCTCACGTTACCGGCTTTATAGATCAGTCCCGTGTTCGGGTCCACCGGTCCGGGGACGGCAATACCAATGCGTTCCACCTTTCCATCCTGCGGCCAAATTTCGCTGATCAGGTCCATCAAGCGGTCTTCCGGTTTCTCTTCACCAGCGTGGGTGGGTATGATCTTGATCGCCAGTGGATCGATCCCTTCTTCGGGATACAATGCCGCCCGAAGCTGGGTTCCACCGATATCGATCGCAATATATCTTTTCTTTTCTGTCATCCCACACCTCACCGCCAGTAATTATTGAATATCCAGACAACTTGGAACTTTTGAGATATAATCATGTGCCGGTTGAATTTTACCAACAAATCGAAATCTTGATGCCATAATCGGCATAAAATTGGATGGATTATTCCCCCCACTTTTAGAAACCTTGTGGTATAATCTTGCTTCGCGCCGTGAAGACGGGCAGAATTTTTAAGGTCAGGTGTAAAGATGAGCGATTTAATTAAAGCCTATGATGCTCCAGTAAATCCAAACATTCCCGAATTGCGAACTGGTGATTCGGTTAGTGTGCACGTGAAAATTAAAGAAGGTGCCCGCGAACGTATTCAGGAATTCAAAGGTGTTGTCCTCTACATGCACAATTGTGGAAACAACTCCACTTTCACCGTGCGCCGCGTTGCCAGCAATGGCATTGGTGTGGAACGCACTTTCCTGCTTCGCTCTCCACGCATTGACCGCGTGGTGGTCGAACGACACAGCAAAGTTCGCCGCGCCAGGCTTTACTTCCTGCGAGATCGCTCAGGTAAGAGCGCCCGCCTCAAACAGAAATTTAACTAGTTTTCAGTTCCTTGATTTCTTGAGGGTGCAACCAACGCCGAGGTTGCGCCCTTTTGTGTTTTAATTAACTTGTTGAAGGGAGAACATTATGTCAGCACCGATCATCGGAATCACAGTCAGTCAGGTCAAATCTCGTTATCGTGTCCAAAATTACAGTCCTTCTGCTTATGCCAGAGCCATTACTCAAGCAGGAGGCGTGCCTTTGTTGATCCCCAATGAGTATCCGCTGGAAAAGATCCCTGATTTGTTTCATATTCTGGGAGGGTTATTACTTTCAGGTGGTGGGGATGTCGACGTGAGTCTTTACCAGGGGATTGAACATCCTTTAGTTGATGGTGTTTCGCACGAGCGCGACCAGCTTGAAATCGCCCTGCTTAAGCATGCGCTAAAGATCAGCAAACCCGTTTTAGGAATCTGCCGCGGCTTGCAATTGATCAATGTAGCACTCGGTGGAACCCTTTACACGGATATTCCAGATCAATATCCCACAGAAACTCAACACAGTACTCCTGAGAGTAAAGGCCGTGACTTTATCGCTCATGATGTTTCTCTCGATACACACTCCAAACTTGGCAGCATCATCGGTCAGGAACACCTTCAGGTAAACAGCTTTCATCATCAAGCTATCTTAAAAACCGCACCAGGTTTGCTGGTGACAGCACACGCATCTGATGGTTTAATAGAAGCGGTAGAATTACCCGGAGAGCGTTTTTCACTCCTGGCAGTTCAATGGCACCCTGAAGATCTAACCTCGCAACCGCAACATTATAAGATCTTCAAATCTTTCGTGTCAGCAGCTCAATAAGGTGATTTGCATATGTATCCATCCATCGGTGTTTTTGATTCCGGAGTCGGCGGGCTAACCATATTACGTGCCATCCGTGAGTTGATGCCCGCACAACCGGTCATCTACCTGGGCGATCAGGCGCATGTTCCCTACGGCGTTAAGCAGCCTGATGAGATCCGCGCTTTTACCAAGGAGATCACCTCTTATTTACTCAAGCGTGGTGCCAGATTGATCGTGGTGGCATGCAATACCGCTTCGGTGGTTTCTCTCAAATTTCTACGCGCAGAATTCCCAGACATACCCTTCGTCGGCATGGAGCCAGCCGTCAAACCCGCCGCGGAACAAACCCATTCCAAGGTGGTAGGTGTGCTGGCCACTTATGCCACTTTTCAAGGTGAGGTGTATGCCTCGGTGGTGGAACGTTTTGCGAAAGGCGTTACCCTGCTTCAAGATCCTTGCCTCGGGTTGGTAGGCCAAATTGAAAAAGGTGACCTGAACGGACCGGATACCCGCCAACTGCTCAAGAAGATTTTGCATCCAATGCTTGAAAAAGGCATAGACACCGTAGTGTTGGGCTGCACGCATTATCCATTCGTTATCCCCTTGATCAAAGAGATCGTCGGCCCATCCGTTAACGTAATCGACCCTTCACCGGCTGTCGCCCGCCAGGTTCAGCGCTTGTTAGCAGAACATGGATGGCAAGCTGAGGGTCAACAAGCAGCTGAAATCAAATTTCTCTCCACCGCAGACCCGTCTCAAATGGAAGCTCTTTTACCGATCTTGTTAGGCACTTCACAGAAAGTTCATGGGGTTTGCTGGCACGACCTCTCATTGCTCCCTTGTTCATCATCGAAAGGTTCTTCATGAAAAACATCAAACTTGCCCTGGTCGGTTTTGGCAATGTGGGCAAAGCGCTGGTTCAATTGATCGACGAGAAACGCGAGCGGCTTATCCAGGAGTTTGGTTTCAATCCACAGGTCGTGGGCATTGCCACGGGCAGGCACGGCATGGCCATCGACCCCAATGGCATTGATACACAAAAGGCCATCGAACTCTCACAAAAAGGCAGATCTCTGGATGTACTCTCAGTCGCGTCAGTACCGGGTTCGATCATTGATTTCATCCAATCCTGCCAGGCAGACGTGCTCTTCGAGAACTCCCCGGTGAACCATCACACCGGAGAACCGGCAGCCACACACTGCCGAACCGGGTTGCAAGCCGGCATGCATGTGATCACCGCCAACAAAGGTCCGGTCGCTCACGCTTATGCAGGACTTTCCTCGTTGGCGAGTCAAAAAGGACTGCGTTTTTTGTTTGAGTCCGCTGTCATGGACGGCGCTCCCATTTTCTCATTATTCCGCGGATCGCTGCCCGCAGTTGAACTGATGGGCTTTCACGGTATTTTAAATTCCTGCACCAATTTACTGATCGAGCTAATGGAAAATGGCATGGATTTTGAGGAAGCCGTAGATCATGCCCAATCCATTGGCATTGCTGAGACCGATCCTTCAGCCGATATTGACGGCTGGGATTCAGCCATTAAAGTGTCCGCCTTGTGCACGGTGTTGATGGGAACGCCCATCAAACCTGATCAGGTCGAACGGGTGGGCATCCACGGGTTGACCAAACCAATGATCCTCGAGGCGCTCACGCACGGAGAACGCTGGAAGCTGGTGTGTTCCGCGCAACGCGCCCCGCAGGGGGTTGAGGCCAGGGTTGCCCCTCAGCGTGTAAGCCCAACCAGCCCCTTGTTTAGCGTAAAAGGCACCAGCTCATTTGTACAATTCGAGTTGGATACCCTGCCCGGTTTGGGTATACTGGAAAGTGACCCCGGGCCTAAAACCACAGCCTACGGCCTATTGGCGGATTTGATCAACGTCATACGGGGAGGATAAAGTGAAAAATCAAAAAGCGGCAACCGTTTACCTGGCGCTTGGGTCCAATCTCGGTGACCGGGTAAAAAATCTTCAGAACGCCAGAGAAGCATTGCCGCCTTTTGTCACCGTTGAAAGAGCTTCAAAAGTATATGAAACTCCTCCCTGGGGATATACAAATCAACCTTCATTTTTAAACCAGGTCATCGCAGGTAAAACCGACCTGCTGCCGCTTGAGTTACTTGCTGCCATCAAGAAAATAGAGACCAAACTTGGCCGGCAAAAATCCTTCCGCTATGGCCCTCGCTCAGTGGATGTTGACATTCTCTTGTATGATGAACTGATCCTGGTCACTTCGACCCTGGTAATCCCACATCCTCGCATGCTGCAAAGAGGATTCGTGCTGGTTCCACTGGCCGAGATCGCGCCGAATTTGATCATCGCCGGCACCTCACGTACTGTTAAAGAACACCTGCAAAAAGTCAGTATCGAGGGTATCCATCCAGCTCAAGGCAAATAAAAGTGACCAACATATTTGAAATTGGCACCAAAACTCACATCATGGCGATCATGAATATCACCACCGATTCATTTTCGGGGGATGGCATCGCCAACAAATCAAACCTGATCGCCACAGCTCTTGAAAAAGCCGCCGCCTGCGTGCGAGATGGAGCCGATATTCTGGATATTGGCGGTGAAAGCACCCGCCCTGGTGCGCAACCGATCAGTCTCCAGCAGGAAATAGACCGTGTAATACCGGCGATAGAAGCCATCCGTCAGAGGTTGGAGATTCCAATCTCCGTGGATACATACAAGTCAGAGGTCGCCCGGGCGGCTCTGGCCTCCGGCGC
>CAYYRU010000008.1:0-1935 GCA_964474095.1 uncultured Anaerolinea sp. | reverse complement strand
TCTCCGTGGATACATACAAGTCAGAGGTCGCCCGGGCGGCTCTGGCCTCCGGCGCCAATTGGATCAACGATGTCTGGGGTTTGCGGGCTGACGGAAAAATGGCAGCCGTGGTGGCTCAAAGCAAGGCGCCCATTATCCTCATGCACAACCGCAGCAAGATCGATCAAGCCGAGCTCCAACAGCGCCTGGGAGGCAGATATATCAACGTGCCGTATGAGAATCTACTTGAAGAGGTCAAGCGCGAACTGATGGAAAGTGTTCAGATTGCGCGTTCAGCGGGAATTGAAGATCACCGGATCATCCTTGATCCAGGCATTGGCTTCGGTAAAACCGTTGAACAGAACCTTGAGCTGATCAACCGACTGGATGAGATCAAATCTCTGGGTTTCCCATTACTACTGGGTCCGTCTCGAAAATCATTTATTGGCTACACGCTCAACCTGCCCCCCGAAGATCGCCTTGAGGGCACCTGTGCCGCCTGCGCCGTTGGCATCCTGCGTGGAGCGGATATCTTGCGCGTCCACGACGTGAAAGCGATTGCCAGATTGGCACACATGGTCGATGCCATCGCGAAACAACCCCGACCAGCTTAAGTTACTATTCAGCACATGACAATTCGAACAAATATTGATTAGCCTCGTCGCTGATGCCATAACTTTTGGTTGCCAGGTTCCCGCAATAATCAATCTTATGATAAGGATTATCAAAATAGATCGTCAACAGGTCATCCACTCTCTCAGTATTGCCTGTTTCTGCATTGGCAAAAATGAAAGGCAGCCATTCGATCGCGTCATCGGCATGCAACTCATTCTTGTCAGCCTCGTCTTCCAGGCGTAGGATTTCTACATAATCGCCTTTTTGCAAAGCCAGATCGGCTTTTTCATAGTAATAACACCAGTCATGCTCGGGTTCTTCACCAAAGATCACGATGGGTGGAGTCGTCGAGGCGGCTGTCACATCAATTTGGTCCAGGTGAGAGTAGCCACCGATCATATGCAATGCAGCTGAATCATAGAGAGAATAGGTTGGAGCTATCCCATTAATCAGATGCAGGCACGAATTGGTGGAAGGTCTGGAAATAACCAAAAGATCATTCGCACGCCATTCAAGCCAATATTTTCGAAAATCTCGTTGTCCCCCTTTGCCCATTTGGATGGAACGGATGAAATCCATGTTCAGAGTCTCAGCCGGGATCTTTGGGTAATCTGCTTCAGGGTAATACATCATGCTGGCCGGTCCCCACATGAAGAAGCCTTCTTCAAACGGGATCCCAACTAATGATCCGGTTAACATCGTTCCTGCTCTTAAAGAGGGCGCCCGCCAGGAAAGCTGCCACCAGGCAGCCTTGGAATTTTCCCACTCATACGCAAAACTCCTCCCCGCCCCCAACTGGGCTACCAATCCTGAAAAGACCAAAAACGCCAACAAAAAAGTTCGAAAACCTGGCTTAATAAAATAATGGATCAGCGCTCCAAGAATGAAAATCCCACCCACCATGCCTGTTAATGAATACCGGCTGTATTCCGTAAAATCGGGTTCTCGGTTTGTAAACACGATCGGTATAACAGCTCCAATTACCGAGAATAATCCAACTAGAAGCATTTCATGAAATTCGGATTTCCGAAAACTATCCTCATGCTGCTTTTTGAAAAAGAAGTAGCTAATTACTGCTATAACTAAAGCTATAGTCAATATAACCAAAATATCCTTTAGCAGTAACGTGTTCAGGTTTCGGTAAAGCGGTTCAAACCATGCCAGAAGCGTGATCTTCAGAAAGCTTGAAAAAACCCCTAACAACAATGAAAGAGTCTCTTTGATCGGGGAGGCAAAAAAATTACGCACAAATGAGCCCAAGTCAGTTGCACTGCGAACATTTAGGAAGATGAAGAAGCGCCATATGCCAAACACGATCACTACTAAAATAAAAGGGATATA
>CAYYRU010000007.1:0-67922 GCA_964474095.1 uncultured Anaerolinea sp. | reverse complement strand
GTTTGAATGTCGTTGCAGGTGTTCGCCCAAAGCATCTGGTTTACTGGATCATCCGCGTTGTTATACTGCTCCTGACAGCTGGCGAGATTTTCTTGGGCTTTTTCACAGTTATGTTGTTGCACGAGTAATTCATTCAGGCTGGGGCTGTCGTCTGATGATGTACTATCATCCAGCGAGGGGATATTACTGGCATCATATAAGAATTGGTCCCATTCGGCTGTGCCAGCATACGGGATCTGGATCGTGATGGGGTCCATGCCGCTGGCAGTCATGTAGATCTCTTGACCGGGCTGCCAGATCCACCCCTGGGCAATGCCTATGGAGTTAAAGTAGGGCGCCTCGATATCCGTTTCATCATAGATGAACCAGGAAGTTCCTGTGGATGGGTCATAACACTCGAGTGAAAAATCTTTGACGTCTTCGCTGAATGAAATATTGAAAAAAAGGTTGTAATCAGACATTAATACGAAACGATAGTCAAACGCGGGTTCACTGCCTTTTCCTAGCCCACAAGCCGGAATAATTAGAAGAAGCAATATCAATACAAAAACGATCAGGAATTTGGGGGTTTTGAAGGCTTTCATGTTCGCTTCCTTGACGAGAAGAATGGTTGATATGCCTATTGCAAGGCAAGGAAAGATTATATAGTTATTGGGCAACAGGGTGGGATTTATTAATCTTAAAAACCAGACACTGGTTTATTCCTGGCAGGGAATCCCCAAACTCAAAAAATCGGAGCGCAACTTGCTGCTTGTAAAAGCAAAATAAGTATCATTCATCTTTTCTTGCAGGTGGTATTTCTTGTAGATCCAGGTGGAATGGGTGTAATTCATGCGGTCGAGGATCACTTTATCGACCTTGCCTGTCAGCAAATCCGCTAAATTCTCTGAACCCGGCAGCATGGGGGCGATCATGGCAAAGGTGCGGATGCCTGCCTGGTGTAGCTTTTCAAGCGCTTCCAGTCTGGCTTTGATCGGAGGAGCCTTGGGTTCGAATAACTTGCGCATCTCATCATCCGCGGTGGTGATGCTCATGCCCACTTCCCAATGGCGCCCACTCTTAAGGATGTCAATATCGCGGGTGACCAGCGGTGAGCGGGTCTGTATGCAGACGGGCCAGCCGTGACTGGCCAGGATCTCAAGACAGCGCCGCGTTAATTGATATTTCGCTTCAAGTGGCTGGTAAGGGTCGCACACACCGCTGACCCAGACCCGGTCCATCTTCTTGCGCAGGATCTCTTTCGCCAGCAATTCGGCGGCATTGATCTTCACATCCACGAACTCTCCCCAGGGTTCTGTATGGCCCGTAAAGCGTTTCATGAAGCTGGCGTAGCAGTAACTGCAGGCGTGCGCGCAGCCTGTGTATGGGTTGATCACATACGGGAAGATCTTTGAAGCGGAGAGGATGGATTTGGCAGCAACTTCCTTTACGATCATGGAACTCCGGGGGCTGGAAAATTCGAGAGAGGAGAATTAATTGGCTTGATTCTACTGCGCATCGGTATAATTACCAATAGAAAACACCTCGCGATATTCGGGAAGGATTATTTAACCATTGGCACAGCTACTTGTGGTTGGCGGCATTTCTTTGGATGTTTTGCATATACGAGACCAAAAAGTCTTGTCAGCGGGTGGGGCGGGGGTGTATTCCTCCATGGCGGCCATGCGCTGCGGTGTAAAGGCTTCCATTCTCGCGCCGTGGCCGGACCCCATGCCGGAAGAATTGACCAAGGCAGCCAAGCGCTTCAGTGCCTGGTTTGGACCGGTGATTTCTCCATCCAGGTTGCCGCAATTTGAGATCGAACACAAAGGTGATCGAGCGAATTATCTCAACGCGAAAAAAGGCGCGGAAGGCGAACTATCGGTTCATGATCTGCCTGCTGAGCTGAGAGAGTACGATTGCGTGCATGTCACCCCTTTAGGAGACTCAAAATTACAGCATGAATTCATCCGTTTTTGCGGGCAACACGGAGCACGACTGATCTCGGCGGGTACTTATCTCTGCACCGTTAAAGAGAATAGTCTGGTGGTGCGGCAATCTATTGCGGCGGCCGATGTCTTCTTTATGAATGAGGAAGAAGCCTGCGTCCTTTTCGGTTCCCTCGACCAGGCGTTGACCCTGCCAGGCAAGCTTCTTTTCATCACCATGGGCCGCCAGGGCTGCGTGGTGGTGAGGGGGAACCACCAAACGCGGCTGAACGCGGTGGCGGCGAAGGTGGTGGACCCGACAGGCGCGGGTGACACTTTTTGCGGTGCTGTACTGGCCGGGTTGATCCGGGGGGAGCACCCATTGGTGGCGGCTCAACAGGCCATGACACTGGCTGCCCTCGAGATCGAGGCTGTCGGACCGGCTGCTCTTTTTCAGGATGACCTCAGTTGATAAACACAAGATAATCCTCGTGAGCCTCTTCTCTGGTGATCAACCATGATTAGCGCAGCAGGTGGAGTTCGAAGAAACATGAAACTTCATATTTAAATAAAGGCTTTTTCCGCAGCTTACTGCGCGATAAGTTGTTAATAATGAATCTCACCCCTGCTCCCCTCTCCATCCTTGTTGTGGGTGGAAAGGCACCGGAGGTGAGGTAGAAGTAACGATATCTTCCAAAGAAAGATACCTCGCAGCTCGCCGCGAGGAAGATTCCTCTTTGTTGTTATGAAATTCCTAAAGACAAAATGGCCTCACGATAAATTTCTTTTGTCAGCATGTATAGAGATGGGTCTTGCTGCGCAAATGCTTCCATCATGATGCCGCTGTTGATCTCAAGCACCATCAGGCAATTCTTTTGCTCGATAATATCCACCGAAACAAACTGGCCGTTGACCGCTGAAGCGGCTTTTATGGCGAGTTGCACCAATTGATCTTTGAGAATTGAAGGGCTGACAATCTCTGGAAGAGAACCCTGTCCCAAATTATGTTTCCAGGTCAAGGGGAATTTTTCGCCCTTGGGCAGTATCTTTTGGTTGATCTCGTCGGTCAAAGCGAATTCGATCACTGCTTCGGGGTGTTGTTGTAGATAATCAAGCACCAGGTTGCGCACAGGAGAGATGCCATCCCCGGTGATAAAGGGGATCTTTTTGGAGTAAATCAATTTGTCTTTTCCATTTAAGAGGATCACGCGATATTCTGAGGCAATAGGCAGCAGCGGACTGATGGCAATGCTGCGGTTGCGCAGGAAAATGCGGCTGACCGCTGTTTCAAGTTCCGCGGGGGAAGAAGCCAGATAGATCTCTTTTCCTCCAGTACCCTCATTTGGTTTGACAACCAGTTGCTGGTAGCGTTTCAGAAGTTCGAGCATTCCAGTCCAGTTGCCATTGCCGTTAATGTATTGAAAATCATCCGGGCAGATGAAGAAATGATGCTCCACGGCGGGAATCCCCAATGAATTCAAGAGATCGTAGGTGGCACATTTATCCGTGCAGATCAATTGAGTGCTGGCGGAGTTGTTCTCAAATTGGTAACCATAGATGTGTACCGATTTTTCATTCTTGCTCAACCTCATGATCCAGTCGTGTGAAAAGGTCTCGCACTGTAGGCTTTCTTCGGTACAGATCTCTTTGATGAGCTTTACCATCAAACGCTGTGAATTTTTCATGATTTTTCCCTGGTCTTCATACTTCAATTGTACTTTAAATCCTCTCGCGCGAAAAAAGCCCACGCAACTCTTTCGCTGCTAACTCGTATATTTTGTATCAATCAAACACCGTGAGGAAAACATGGATCAGAACAATACCACTTTCATGGATCAATTCGTCAGGCAGCAGACCGATGCCATGAGAGCTTTATGGTATGCCAGCGCGGCAGATGAAGCGGCTCTTCCCGCAAAGGTTAGTTTGGAACGCAAGCTTGCGAATGAGGCAGCCTTAAGTAATTTCTTGGAATGGGCGGGGGCATTCTTAGAGACTAGAAATATGAAAGAGTCTCAACGGCGTGAGTTTTCATCTGAGGCTGTAAAGCGCCTAAAAACCACTGCCAGACAGATCTTTGATCTGGAAGCTGAGGAGGTGGATTGTGTGGAAACTTTGGGGGTGGTAGATTCCGCCAGGGATTTTTACTTCAAGGCGCGGGAGTTTGATCCATTCATTTGTTTCGAAGATATCTATCAGGCCAGCCGAAATGTGTGGACAAGTAATTACCTGCAAGCCTTGATGGGCTTACCCGTTCAACTTACGCCGGCCTTGTTCGCTTACAGCATGCTTTACCCGGTATCGGATAATTACCTTGACGATCCATATCGCAGCCGGCAGGAAAAGGTCGCATACAACGAGCGCTTCCATGGGTGGTTGAAAGGTGACCAAGAGACACCGCAGAATGGTAATGAACGCGATGTACTCGATCTGGTTCGCATCATCGAAGGGCAGTACCCCAGAGAAAAATTTCCGCAAGTGTACGCGAGCCTGCTGGCAATCCACAGCGCGCAAGACAAGAGCATGCGTCTGGCATCTCTACCACTGAAACCAAACGCGGCTGATATCGTTGGCATGACCTTTGAAAAAGGCGGCACCTCCGTGCTGGCGGATGGTGTTCTGGCGGCGGGGGAATTATCCACTGACCAAATGCGGATCATTTTCAATTATGGGGCTTTTGCCCAATTGATGGATGACCAGGAAGACATCGAGAACGACTTGAAAGATAAGGTCCCCACGTTTTTTAGCGAAGCCGCGCAAACCGGCAAAGTGGATTATGTGCTTAACAAAGTGTTCAATTTCGCGCACGTCGTTTTATTAGGATTAAACCAATTTAAGAATCCAAGTGCCGCACCCTTAAAAAGGATCTCAATGAAGGGCATCGATTACCTGTTGATCGATGAAGCCTTGAAACATCCAAAGTTCTACTCAAAAACTTACTTGCAGAAATTGGAGGAACACTTTCCATTTCGCTATGAGTATCTGCGTCGGATACGGAAAGACCTGAAGAAGAAGCGCATGACAGCCGAGAGAGTAGCCCGCCTGCTGCTGCCCGAGATGGGAGTTTCGCTGCCGGTTGAGAACGCTGTGCTATTCTTAACGGATCAAAAAATCACTTCTGTGCAAGAATTTGTTTCATTAACTCAGGGTCCTCTTTAAACAAACCGGCTTTGGGCAAACGCTGCAACAATAAAGCCCAATCCGGGTTGAGTGCAAAAACTCGCTTAAAAATCGGCAGAGATTCTACCACTTTGCCAGTATCCGCCAGGGTGACAGCCTGCCAGAAGGGTAACTCATCGATTTGGGGGGCCAATTGAGCCGCCTGATCATAGGCCGCGAAGGCTGCTGGTGTGTTTCCAGCGGCCAGCATTTCATCCCCCAAGTTCATCGCCTGATAAGCGCGCTGAACTGTCAATAAGCGACGCAGTTCCGCCAGTGGATCAGGATGGTCTTCCACCCTTAAATCCACCAGGATGCCTTTCCAGGGATGGTCGAGGGTTTTGCCACCCACCACCAACATAGCCGCGGATTGTTTTCCACGGATGTCACCACCTTCCGCCTGAGCGGCATCCAGGGCAGCCATCAACCGATCAGCCAGGTCGCCAGATGTGGATTCATACGCGCGAGCCATGGCCGGCCAAACGGTGTTTTTAAGCATCATATTCGCCTGAACAGAATATTGATGTCCGCTTTGATGCCCGGCTTCGGCGATGCAGCGATTGCCAGTGTGAACGGCCACATTGCCATGGGCGTCCACCATGGCCACCTGCCTGACCTCACGCTCTTTATCTTCTTGCAGCAAGGATTTCAACACTTCAGGAGCGTTTTTTCCGTTTCGCATTTTATCCAATCCAAGCGGACCGTAACTGACCTCCACCATCGATTGTGTGGCAATGGCTCCGACACCAGGTTCAGCCCAGGTAACCATTGAACCGGTCGAAAACCAGTGGGATTGCACAGCCACTCCCATTTCTCCGGTTTTCGGATCCCGGGCAACAATCGAATAAGTATGCGCGAATGGAAAACGCTGGTGGATCGTAGGTTGAGTCGAAGTATCCATGATTCCTCCTGAAGAAATATTTCAATTTATTATAGGATAACTTGTGAAATCTATTCCACTGAATGCGGAGCGGTGGTTACCTCCACCAGTTTGAAAGATTTCGTGCGATAGAGGATCGGGAAGTGTGTGACCGTCGAATCATAAACGACTGCATATTGAAATCCATATTGATTTGCGAGGTTTACGATCTGGTCATCCTGATAGGCATAAACGCTTTGATTGTAGTCGGCCAGTGCTTCAAATCCTGCTTGATCAGAAATGCCATAACAATTTTCTATACGTTGGTACCACTCTCGCATGGCCTGATCCTGAAAAGGGTAGGCTACAAAATCCACGACGATGGCACGCTCTGCGATGGTTCGAAATTCACCAAATTTGGGTGGGGTTAAAAAGACCGCGTCTACCGGGGTATTGTTCCTGGCGTATCCAGCCAGGTCAACCAGCTCACCAGTTGTGGAATAGAGGGCAAAGTTTGGCGTTTCGTTTTTAAATTTTTCTGGAGGAGTAATCAGCAAACCAAACAGGAGCATGATACCTGAAACCAACAAGATGCCTGAATAACTGATTATTTGGATGGATCGTTTCCAATGAAAAAGAGTCATGAAACCAATGACACTGAACAAGAGGCAAAAAAGTGCCCATGCGCGAAAATCAGGCCGAAATAACACCACCAGGATCAAGGTGATCACAGCCAGCCATTCGCTGCGCAACAGCCAACGCGGCAAGGTGGTGCGTTTTGAGAACATTTGACGGAGCCCAACGATCAAGCTGACGGTTGCCAGCGCCGCAGGAGACAAAAAGCTGATCCCCAGGGTGACCCCCAATAGCTTTATATTCCAGTTTTCAGCGGATTCGATCACTTCACCCACATATCCAGCCATCAGCACCAGGCTAAACCATTTGATGATGTAGGGCAGTCTGAACATCTGGGCGGTCGTCCAAAGGCGGGAAGGCCAAATTTCGACAAATAGATATCCCCCGAGGCACAACAACGCGATGCTTCCGCCGATGAGGAGCAGGTATCTTTGGTTTGCTCGTAAAGTATCTGATCGTTTCGAAGATAACCAAAACATGATTCCAAAGCCCAAAAGATACAGGGCGGCCTGACCATACTGCCAGGGCTCAAAGAAGCTGGGCAGGTAATGATGCGGATGTCTCACATGCGCGACCAGGTTGATAAACTCGTCCGCCGGGATGGATGGTTGAAGCAGGAACGGGATCAGCAGACCCGCGCTGAAAGCAGCCAATACCAGGCAGCCAGCCAGTAAGGGTTTCCATTTTTGGGCAGAGGAAGGTTGGCGCAGCTTTTGTAGAATGGTTTCCACAACTGCAACACTTAGGAGAATCCAGCCCAATTCCAACCCCAGCAGCAGATGAAAAAGGGAGGCCAAACCAAAAGCCAGCCCAGCCAGGGGGAACTTTCGTTTCAGGATCCAGAAGAATCCCAGCAATACCAGAGGCATGGCCAGGTGCTCTGGTTCAAGGTAATTTCGGTAGAGGATGTTGCTGTAACCTACCCAGAAAGTCTTGAGAGATAAAACGGCGGCCGCTGCCAGAAACATGCTGAATTTGGAGCGTTTGAAGAAGTGGCCCGCAATCAAGGCTGAAAGGTAAGCAATGGCGGAATTGGCGAGAAAAGTAAGGGAAAAGAGCACCGCTGTCAGCGGCAGGAGGCGGGTGAAGAACGCCACGAACTCGCTGAAAATGGTGCGCGGCCCATATTGCGCGTAGGTGTTGGTGAAAAAATCGTTCGCCAGATAGGATGGATCCATGGCGCGGAAAATGAAGGGCAGTTGTTCTTCCGCGTTCCCCAGGGTGTAGTTGTAGCCCCACAAGGTGGCAAGCAAACCGGCTGCCAGGCAGAATGCCAATAACGGAAGGACAGCCAGACCCGGATTCCGTGGAGTGACCGCCTCCTGGCTGGGAGAATGCATTTTCATTGATTACGACCCTTTTCTATTGGAAAAGGCTTTTCTTCTCGGAAGGATGAAAGGCTTCTTGCACGGCTTCCTTTTCGAAGTAAGAACCAGCGTCCCCACTAGTGGCATATTGATAAACGGCTGCGGTGTAGATGCCATTCAGGGTGCTGCTGAGCAGGGCCGTCGCGAGAATGAAAATGATGAGTACGGCGAAGAGTGACACAAAAGCCCAGGGTTGCGCTCCAGCGTTGATCATGAGATACAAGACCAACGCGCCGACCACCATCAACGCGAAAATGATTAAAGAGAAGATTCCGCTGATGCTGAAACTGCCCACCAGTTGTTCTCCCCAGGTTTTCTTGAGGTAGGTCACGCTGCGTTTAATAGCCTCGATCGGACCAACGTCTTCAACCGCCAGGATCGGAACCACCAAAAAGGTGGCGACGTTCCACACAAAGCCAAAGATCGAGCTCACAATTTTCGAAAGACTATTGCCCCGGTTTTTAACCAGGCTGAGCAGCATTCCGACCGTGGAGGCGATCAAGGCGTAAAAGAAAATTGGCACAAAGCGGTCGAAGGCGATGCGCAGCCCATCTTTAATGGTCGGGTCTCCCCCGCGGATGCGAATCATGGCAGCGCCCACCAACGCGGTATTGGAAAGGAAGATCAACAGGTATTGAAGAAGATAAAACAGGAACAAGATCAAGTAATCCACCACCTGCAGACCCTGGTTGGTGACGCGCCCAAAGTAACCCACCAACAACATGGGTACAAAGAAAACCGCCGAAAGCAGCAAAACGCTGATGGCTGAAATGATCGGAAAAACCATTAATTCCCGATCGGCTTCAAGTACCTTGACACTGGATTTGATCAATGACCAACTGCGGGAAATGGAGTTGAACATGTACCCTCCGTTCACTTTTTAAGTGCAGAATCACTCGCCCAGCGGGCAAAGATGGCGGTCGAAAGAAATCGTCCAGCCGAACTCTCTGTTAATCCGATCTCACCGGATTGGGTTTTCCCTTTATGGGCTGCCATCATCTCATTGACAGCATAGTAAAGGGTCGCTGATGAAGCCTTGACCGCGTAGGCTGTTAATTGAACAAACAAGGGTTGAGGCGCCAGGATCAGACGACAGGCTGAAAGCAGGTCTGGCAGCAGTTTATAGAATTCCCAGACCTCCCCCTTGGGGCCGCGACCAAACTTGGGCGGGTCAAGGATGATGCCATCGTATTGAGCGCCGCGGCGCTGCTCACGTTGGACGAACTTTAAGGCGTCATCCACGATCCAGCGGATGGGTGCCTTATCAAGCGAAGAAGCTTGTTGGTTGTCTTTAGCCCAAGTGATGACCTTGCGCGAGGCATCCAGGTGGGTCACCTGAGCGCCGGCCTGTGCGGCGGAGAGGCTGGCCATGCCCGTATACCCAAACAGGTTTAGCACCTTGGGCGCCTTAGGAGCGGAATGAATGACCGCGTCGGCCCAATCCCACTGCACGGATTGCTCGGGGAAAACCCCCAAATGTCGTGAAGCTGAGGCCATGGCCCAAAACGACAGTGAACCGTAGCGCATCAGCCAGCGTTCAGGAGGGCGTTTTCTAAATTCCCAATGACCGCCATTCTCTTCAGGAGAAGGTTTGTAGAGGCCGTCGGCCTTCTTCCATTCGCTTTCAGGTAAGGCGCGCGTCCAAACGGCTTCAGGTTCCGGACGGATCAGCCTGATGCTGCCGAAACGTTCGAGTTTGAAACCATCACCGGAATCAAGCAGGTCGTAATCCTGCCAGCTGGTGGCAGCAAGCAAATCAAGGGTAGGGGAGGGTATGGAGGTCATGGTGATTTGTTCCAAGTATATCAGGATTCTTGGTGCCGGCTTACCTGGAGAGTATGTTCGGCTATAATGCAGTGAGATTGATGACCGGAGGACGCATCCATGACTGAAAAGATCTTTGAGGTAAATAGACGAGGTTCAGACAGCGTAAAATGGGGGTTATATGGCGATGACGTGCTGCCTTTGTGGGTGGCAGACACCGATTTCAGATCGCCCGAAGCGGTCATCGAAGCTCTTCACAAAAGGGTGGAGCACGGCGTGTTTGGTTATCCACTTGATCCGCCTGAGTTGGGCGAGCTGGTGTCCGCGCGCATGCAGGCTTTTTATGGGTGGCAGGTCTCACCCAAAGACATGCTTTTTTTGCCAGGTGTGGTTTCGGCTTTCAACCTGGTGTGCCAGTCGGTGACCCACCCCGGGGAATCCATGCTGGTGCAGCCTCCGGTCTACCCACCCATTCTCGAGGCGGCTAATAACGCCAACGCCCGCAGCATCCATTGCGAACTGGCGCGTCAGGCGGATGGTTCGTATGAGGTGGATTTTGACGCGCTGGAAGAAGCCATCGAAAGCGACACGCGTTGTTTGCTGTTGTGCAACCCACACAACCCGGTCGGAAAAGTTTTTTCGGTGAATGAATTGGAACGGATGGCAGAGATCTGCCTGCGCCATCAAGTACTGCTGATATCCGATGAGATCCATTCGGACCTGATCTTCACCGGCAGCAGGCACACACCCATTGCCGCGATCTCACCTGAGATTGCCCGGAATACGGTCACCCTGATCGCGCCAAGCAAGACCTTTAACATCGCCGGCCTGGAATGCGCCGTGCTCATCTGTCAGAACCAGGAGTTGCTGAAGCGAATTGACGCTTCTCGCCGCGGATTGCTGGGTCATGTGAACGTGCTGGGGCTTACCGCAGGCATGGCTGCGTATCAACAGGGTGGTGAATGGCTGGCTGGAATGATGAAAGTATTGGAAGAAAATCGTGATTACCTGGCATCTTTTTTGTCACAACGGATGCCAGAGATCAAGATGCGCAAACCGGATGCCACTTATCTGGCATGGCTGGATTGCAACGCTTTGAATTTGGAGGAGAACGCCTTCAAGTTCTTCTTAAAGAATGCCAGGGTGGCTCTTAACCGCGGAGAAGATTTCGGGCCTGGTGGTGAAGGCTTTGTGCGTCTGAATTTCGGCTGCAGTCGTTCGACACTCAAAGACGCCTTGGAGAGAATGGAAACCGCGGTTCGGGGTAGTAAATAATGAAAAACCGGTTCCATTTTTAGGAACCGGCTTAGGTACTCTTGAACCAATCACCTATTCAACAGGCTTAACCTCAGCAGCTTGCAAGCCCTTTGGTCCTTTTTCGACTGAAAACTCGACTTGTTGGCCTTCTTTCAATACCCGGTATCCATCCATCACGATTGCCGAGAAATGTACGAAGACATCTTCTGCCCCTTCACGGCCGATGAAACCGTACCCCTTGGCGGGGTTGAACCACTTAACCGTCCCAACAAAACGTTCTGCCATAAAATCTTCTCCATCTGAAAGGTTGGTTGGCGATGAGATCTGCACTTTCAACGCCCTAGATGCCATTAATTTTAGTGTTATTTAAACCCATGTCAAGCAAGGGAATTTGGTGAATCTGATTATTTTTTCTCGTTACTGAAAGACATCAAAGCACTATAATTGAAACGTGGACCTGATAAAGAAACTTCTACTCGGGCTGGGAATTCTACTTCCCCTGGTCATCACGGCGATCCTACCGCTAGCAGCTCGGCCGGTCAGGTTAACCCAGGCCAGGCTGCAGGCTTTTTCAGCACGCACTACCAATGATCGCTTAGGAGAACTCGCAGCTTTACAGACCGATTTGGAGTTCAATCCCTGGTCGGGTGTAACCTGGCAGCGCATGGGGCGATTGCAACTTGATCTATACCAATATTCCGAGGCGGCTGCCTCTCTTGAGAACGCGCGGTTGAGAAGCGCGCTATCCATGGAAGGACAAACCTGGCTTGCGCATGCCTGGATCTCTAGTGGAGAAATGGATAAAGCAAAGGATTTATTGAGAAACCTCTCATTCAGTGAAGAGGTGGATCCATTCATATTCCTCCAAGCTTCATTAATCCAGCGATCCATCAAGGATACTAACGGCGCCTTATCGACGCTCTTAAGAGCATATGAGGTTGCGCCTGATAATGACGAGATCAATTATCAGATCGCTATACTATTGGCGGTGGAACGGCCAGATGAAGCGCTGCCTTTTCTCGGGCGAGCTGCCAGTCTCAACCCTGAGCGCGCGATTTTTTGTAACAGTCTGGCCGAGCAGATATCAGAAACAGCGGGAAATGACCAAAACGCGAACCGGCTTTTGATGATCGGACAAAGCCTGTCTCTTCATGAAGAGTGGGATGTGGCTTTGCTGGCATTTCAAAAAGCGCTTGACTTAGATCCGCAGAACGGGGTGATCTGGGCGTATACCGCTGAAGCGTTGCAACAAAACGGGCAGAGCGGCAGCACGGCCATAGCCAGGGCGCGCGAGCTGGCGCCCAAAGATGAAGTAGTCAATGGTTTGAGCGGCCTCTTTTATCGCAGGGAAGGTAACTTAGAAATGGCGTTGTTGAGCCTTGAACAAGCGCTTAAGGCAAACCCGCAAGCCCTGGTGTGGGAGATTGAAATTGCCAATACGTTCGCCGAAATGGGGAATCTTGATGAAGCGGTCAAGCATTATCAGGCAGCCATCGAGATTGACCCTGAGAACTATCAGCCCCAAAGGGCTTTGGCGGTCTTTTGTCTCCAGCGAAATTTTCAGATTGTGGATATTGGCCTGCCAGCCGCCAGGCGGGCACTTGTGTTAAACCCAGGTTCGCCAGCGTTAATGGATTTGCTGGGTACGGTCTTAATGACCAGCGGCGATTTGGAAGAGGCCGAGAAATACTTATTACTGGCGGATCAAATTGACCCACAGCAAACCGCCATTCTAATTCACCTCGGTCAGCTCAAGCTTCTTCAGGGAGCTCGTGAAAAGGCATTGGATTATTTTGACCAAGCCATGCAATACGCGCAAGATCAACGCCTGTTTGAAACTGCCCGAAATCTGTTCTATGTGAACGGCGGCGTGAAATGAGAATTGGTATAATGAATCATATGGTCATCCTCAAGGAGGAACTTCTATGAAGCGGGTGCTTTTCCTTAGTCTGGTTCTTCTTTCAATCGCTTTTTTATTCAGCGCGTGCAAGGTGGTGCAATCACTATCGCCAAATGCGCCCACGCTTGCGCCAGGAACATTGCTCTTGACGGATGACTTTTCAAAAACACCCAATGGTTGGGGAACCATGGATGACGCCAGCGGACAAGTATCCTTTGAGTATGAAGGATTGACAATCCAGGTCAATTTGCCGAACTCTATGGTGCGGACAGTGAACGGGTATCAGTTTGCCGATGCCCGAATTGAAGTGGACGCCGCCTTGCTTGAGGGACCATCCAACGATCATTTTGGAGTAATTTGCCGCTATCAGGATAGCAGTAATTACTACGCTTTTGTGATCAGTCATGATGGTTATTTTGGTATCTATAAAATGGTGGATGGGGTGATCGTGCTGAGTGAAAACAAGACGAATCTTGACTATAGCGAGGCCATCCGCAAAGGCGGGGTGGTCAATCACATCAGTGCCACCTGTAATGGCGAAATATTAAGTCTGACAGTCAATGACACGCTGCTGGCTGAGATCCAAGACTCTTCCTTCAATGAAGGGCAGATCGGTTTGACAGCCACTGCTTATGGTGACCCGGGGGTAAAAATATTGTTTGATAATCTTGAGATCTACCAACCGTAATTGAACAATGAAAGTTTTCTTTGATACGGTTGGCTGCCGCTTAAATCAGGCAGAAATTGAACACATGGCAGGGCAATTTCGTGCCGCTGGTCATGAAATTTTAGACCATCCAGCAGGAGCTGATCTGGTAGTGGTGAATACTTGTTCCGTTACGGCGGCGGCGGCTTCTGATTCGCGCCAAAAAACCAGGCAAGCTCACCTGGCGGGAGCAGGAAAAATAATGCTTACTGGCTGCTGGGCAACACTCGAACCCGCCAAGGCCGCTGCTCTGGATGGGGTTGATGAAATTGTGTCGAACTTGGAAAAAATGAACATCCCATTGCGGGTGCTGAATGCGGAAGAAGGATTAATCGACCTTGAACCCCTTGCCAGAAAGCCACTGCCTGGGGCACACGCGCGCACTCGCGCCTTCATCAAAGCTCAGGATGGTTGTGACAACTTTTGCACGTTCTGCGTGACACGATTGGCCAGGGGAAAGAGCAGAAGTGTACCGAAAGAAGAAATTTTACAGGACATCCATCGGGCGGAGGCGGGCAGGGTACGCGAAGTGGTGTTATCAGGTGTTCATCTGGCCTCCTGGGGCAGGGATGACGCCCAGGGAGAGACCATCAGCGATCTTTTGAGATATCTGCTCGATAACACCAGGATCGAACGGATCCGGCTATCCTCCATCGAACCCTGGAACCTGGATAAGGAATTTTTTGAACTCTGGAAAGATCCACGCTTATGCCGGCATTTGCATTTGCCGCTGCAATCGGGGTCCGCGGAAGTGTTAAAAAGGATGGCCAGGCATACAACCCCAACGGCTTTCGCAGAATTGGTCGCCATGGCAAGAAGCACTATTCCAGAATTAGCCATCACCACAGATATCATCGTTGGTTTCCCCGGCGAAACCCCGGCAGAATTTGAGGAGAGCCTGGCTTTTGTAAGAAGTATGAACTTCAGCGGCGGGCATGTCTTCAGGTTCTCTGCGCGCGAGGGCACCTCCGCGGCACGCATGACCGGGCGATTGAATGGCATCGAGGCAAAAGCTCGGGCCATAAGAATGCAGGAGTTACTGATAGAAGGACAAACGGGTTTTAATAGAAAGGCTATCGGTAAAAAACTTGATGTGTTATGGGAAGGTTCAGGAAAACGCGATAAGAATGGCTGGACACTGCACGGATTGAGCGACCAATACATTCAAGTCACCGCGCGAGCCGCTGAGAACCGCTGGAATATCATTGACAGGGTGGAGATCATGGAAGTGGACCAAAATGGTGTGTTTGGGATTATTTTAGCCCATAAAAACCTCCAAAGAGTTGATTGACAATTGGATGTAAGGTGTTTTCTTTTAAATGAACTTATAATTGCATTGTTACTACTAATCAGGAGCGGGTAATTGACCGCTATGCAAACGGGATGTATAATCTCTGCCTTTGTGATTAGGCGTGATTTGTTCGATGAGAGCGATTAATGAATATTGAAGAAAATAATGGTTCAACGGTTTTTAAGCGGACGACTGAGTACAAACCAGGAAAAAACTGGCGTAACCTATTAATTGGCAGGCCACTTTCCACCGCGGATGCACCCCACCAAACTATCGGTAAAGTATTAGGGCTGGCTGTCTTTTCATCTGATGCCATGTCTTCGGTGGCTTACGCTCCACAGGAAATGCTTTTGATCCTGGCGGCGGCTGGGGTTTCAGCCTTTCACCTTTCTGTGCCACTGGCGATTGCCATTTGTGTTTTACTGGCGATCTTGATCATTTCGTATGAACAAACCATCCACGCATATCCAAATGGCGGCGGGTCATTTATTGTTGCCAGAGATAATCTCGGTGCCATTCCCGCACAAATCGCGGCCGCGGCTTTATTGACTGATTACATTCTCACGGTTGCGGTATCGATCTCTTCAGGGGCTGCCCAATTGGTGTCTGCTTTTCCAGTGCTACATTCGTATCGTGTCTGGATTGCAGTCGGCATGGTCTTGTTGATCATGTTGATCAATTTAAGGGGGGTCAAAGAATCAGGCATCACGTTTGCCATTCCAACTTACTTTTTCTTGTTGATGATGTATGTCACCATCATTGTTGGATTTGTCAGGTTGCTCTTGGGAACTTTAGGTGTGGTTGATTCACCCCCCATGGATATTGTGGGACTTGAAACAACCACACAACAGGTCACGCTCTTCTTAATCTTGAAGGCATTTGCCAGTGGAACCACGGCTGTAACAGGTGTCGAAGCCATTTCTGATGGAATTACCGCATTCAAAGAGCCCAGGTCAAAGAACGCGGGACGCACTTTGATCATGATGGCGATCATTTTAGGTTCCATGATGCTGGCCATTACTTACCTGGCCAATCATATTGGGGCGCTTCCGTCTGAAGAAGAAACCCTGATCTCACAACTCGCGCGAACCGTGTTTGCCAATCGAGGAATTTTGTACATCGGCGCCATCAGTGCCACAACCATCATCCTGGTGATGGCGGCCAACACGGCCTTTGCAGACTTTCCGCGTTTGAGTGCCATCGCGGCGGCAGATGGTTATCTGCCCCGGCAGTTTACTTATCGCGGCAGCCGCCTGGTGTTTTCTCGTGGAATCGTCGCCCTGGCCTTGATCGCAATCCTCTTAATCATTGGTTTTCAAGCCAGCGTATCAAGATTGATCCCGTTATATGCGGTCGGTGTTTTCTTGTCTTTCACAATCTCTCAAGCCGGCATGGCTTTACGCTGGCGGAAAACCCGAAAAATCAAGCCAGGTGAAGAGATCATTGAAAAGGGCTCCAAACTTGTTTATGATAAGCAATGGAAATTTAAATTGATCGCCAACGGCATAGGTTCGATCATGACAGCAGTCGTCATGGTGGTTTTTGCCATCACCAAGTTCACCGACGGCGCCTGGTTTGTCATCATCCTGATTCCCATGCTTGTGATTGTTTTTTCATCCATTCACAGACATTATAAGAAAATTGCATCTGAGTTATCCCTTGAGAATTTTCCGGCTGCCAATCGCATCACCCACCAAAAGGTGATCATGCCTGTCGGCGGAGTGCAAAAGAGCACCCTGTCCGCGCTGCGTTATGCCAAAACCTTGTCGGATGATATCACCGCAGTCCACGTTTCGATTGACCCGGTGGAATCGAAAAAGATCCAGGATAAATGGGAGCAGTGGGGAGATGGTTATCGATTGGTGGTGCTCGATTCACCCTATCGCTTGTTCATTGAACCCTTGCTAGAATATATCGAAGAGTTGGATGAAGCCAAAGCGCCAAATGAGATCATCAGCATTGTGGTACCGCAGTTCATCCCCAAGCATTTTTGGAATGTCTGGCTGCATACTAATACCGCGGATACGCTGAGGCGTGTTCTGCTTTATCGCAAAGATATTGTCATCATGGAAGTGCCTTACCAGGTTGATTAGTGTACAAGTAGAGGAAATATGAAAACGATTGTTGTGGGATGTGGACGGATCGGCGCTACACTGGCTTATAGTCTCTATAAACGAGGCCATGAAGTATCGGTGGTGGATGATAATCCAAATTCGTTTAATAACCTTCCGGCTGATTTTCAAGGCCGCATTCATGAAGGTGACGCTCTAAACCAGGATGTACTTCTGAGAGCCGGTATTGGCACCTGTGACGCGTTGGCGTCGGTGACCAACAACGACGCCTTGAATGCCGTGGTGGCTCACATCGCTAAAAGTGTCTATAGAGTGCCCAATACGATCGCGCGCAATTATGATCCGCACATGCGGGCTCTTTTTGAAGCGTATAACATCCAGGTGGTCAGTTCAACAAGCTGGGGGGCGCAGCGGGTGGAAGAGTTGATGACGGATGGTGATTTCAAAACGGTGTTCTCAGCAGGTAATGGCGAAGTGGAAGTTTATGAACTGATCATACCGTTGGAATGGCACAATAAAACACTTTCAGATCTGATCAAATGCTCCACTTGTAAACCATTGGCGATCACCCGGGCAGGTCGGGCCTTTTTGCCCGAAATGGATGCGGTATTACAGAGCGGTGATGTGTTGAGCGTGGCAGCCACTTTTGACGGGATCAACGATACCCGCGCCCAAATGCAAAAACAATCGAAGGCAGGATAACATGTTCGTAATTATTGCTGGTGGTGGAAGAACAGGTGCTCAATTAGCACGATCATTATTAAGTGAGAATCATACGGTGCATGTAGTGGAACACCGCAAGGATGTTTTAGCCCGCATACACAAAGAACTGCCCACCGAGGTGATCTACCCGGGCAACCCGTTGGATACCCAGGTTCTGGAACAGGTCGGTATTAATGAAGCGCATGTGTTTGCGGCGACCACCACCTCGGATGCCGAAAATTTAAGCTTGTGTTATTTGGTGAAGCAACGTTACGGGGTTAATCGCACCATCGCGCGTGTCAATAATCCACGTGATGCGTGGTTGTTTGACTCCAAATTTAATGTGGATGTGGCAGTCAACCAGGCAGACATTCTATCTCGACTGATCGAAGAAGAAATGTCGATGGGTGACATGATGACCTTGCTCAAATTGAAAAAGGGCAAGTATTCGCTGGTCGAAGAGAAGATCCCTGCCAATTCGAAAGCGATTGGGGTGGCCATTAAAGATTTGAATCTTCCCGCTAATTGCGTGGTGGCCGCCATCATCCGCAAAGGTGACGTGATCGTTCCGAGAGGGGTTACCACGCTAGAGTTTGAAGATGAGGTGTTGGCGATAACCGATCCAGAAGGCGCTAAACTATTAGAGGGCATCCTGGGATTAGGATAGTTCTTTAAATTGCCTTTGACCATAGCCAAACACTGCGGTATAATTCTGGCTTACATTCTAAAAAGAAATTGATTGAGAGGAAGTAGCATGACCAAGAGGACTTACCAACCGAGATTTCGCCGCCGCGTTCGCGTTCATGGTTTTCGATCTCGCATGGCGACAGCTGATGGAAGAGAAGTTTTAAAACGCCGTCGTGCCAGAGGCCGTAATAAACTAACCGTATCAATGAATAATCACGTCAAAAAGATTCATTGGTAAATCGAAGGTTACTGAAAAACTTGAACACAATTCCCGGCAAGCTTGTGACAGGAAGAGAGTGGGCAGGTTAATGGGTGAAACGCAAGTTTCGAATTACCCGAACGATTGATTTCAAGCGGGTGCGTCGTGAAGGAAGATCTTATGCGCATCCGCTTTTAGTGTTAACTGTTGCATCTGGAATTGGTGAAAATACGCGGGTGGGGTTCATCACTGGAAAAGCCATTGGGAATGCGGTAAAACGAAACCGCGTTAAACGACAATTGCGTTCCATTTTTTCAGAATTCCTACCGCTTTTTGTGAATAATTATGACCTGGTTGTGATCGCCAGAGAGCCGATTGCCAGAACTGATTTTATGCTTATGCGGCAGGTCATAAAGCAGATGTTAACAAGGGCGCAAGTGATGCTTGCGGATGATAATGACACAGGAAGACCAGCAAGTTGAGGTGATTGAACCTCGTTTACGTGATTTGCCCTTTAATTTGAAAAATCTCCCGAAATTCGTGTTGTTGGGGTTGATCAGGGCATATCAAAAAGTGATTTCGCCGGCATTACCTCCTGATACTTGCCGATTTTATCCAACTTGTTCGCATTACGGCTACCAGGCCATTTACAAATATGGGGCGATCAAGGGGACAGGCATGGCGATTTGGAGAGTATTGAGATGCAATCCTTACAATCAAGGTGGATTTGACCCGGTGCCATAATTAACTAAAATAAGTGTGGCAAGAGGCATCTTCATCACCTAAAGGAAAAAAGACGAATGAAAAATAGATCAATTTTGTTCATCATCACCATCGGTTTGATGGCCATTTTGTTGGCAGGCTGCACAGGCACTGCCACAGCCACGAGCTGGGGTGGGGCTGCTGTTACTGATGCAGCAATTTATCTTGCCAACGGCAATCAGGTATTCGCTTTAAACCCTGAGAATGGCGCCGTTCTTGGCAGTCCGTACCCAGAAAAACCAGTTGCTACGCGCTTGTTCCTTTCAGCGCCGGTATTGGCTGGAGATCAGTTGCTAGTCGCGGATTACAACAATACGCTGACCAGTCTTGATCCAAGAGATATTACCAATGAAAATTGGTCGTTCTCAGGAGCGACTGGAAAATATATCGATTCTCCGTTGGTGGTTGGAGACTTGGTCATCGCGGCCAACGCTGACAACAATCTGTACGCCATCGACCTGACCACTGCTCAGAATACAGTGGATGAAACCGTATGGACTTTTTCTGGCGATCCACTTGAGAAGAATGGCAAACCCACCAAATCCAAAGGAGCCTTTTGGGCTCAACCAGTCAGCGACGGCGAACTGGTTTTTGCTCCAAACATGGACCATTATTTATACGCGGTGGCCTTGTCGAATGGAGAGAAAGCCTGGAAGTTGGATCTTGAAGCGCCACTTGTCGCGCGACCACTGATGGTTGGTGAAACCATCTATATTGGCAATTTGAACGGTGATATCTTCGCCGTTGACAGCCAAACCAAGACTATCGTTTGGAGAGCAAAAGTGGAAGGCGGTATCTGGTCCGCGCCGACCCTGGTGGATGAGAAACTGTATTTTGGCGATCAGAAAGGCAATGTCACCATCATCGATCTGACGAGTGGAGACATCTTGGAGACTGTCAAATTGGGTTCTGCAATTCTTGGTTCTGGTGTTATCTTGCCGGATGGTGTGGTCTTTGGCAAGGAAGATGGCGACTTGATCCTCATCCCATTCGAGGGAGAAAAGCAGTGGAGTTTGCCTGTTGGAGGCGCCCTGTATTCCAATATCGCCTCAGGTGGTGAGCTCTTTGTGGTGGTTCCAAACAAAGGCGAGAATCAGCTTGTTGCGTTTCGCACAGATGGCAAACAGAGTTGGGCCTACAAGCCCGCAAAATAAGGATGGCATAAACCATGTGGGATACGATTATTATTAAACCGTTCATCAACCTGCTGCTATGGATTTACATGCTGGTTGGCAATTTTGGTATTGCGATCATCCTTTTTACATTGCTTACCAGAATTATCCTGTATCCGTTGACTGCCAAGCAGATCAAGGGCGCCCAGGCCATGCAGGAATTGCAAAAGAATAAACGTTACCAAGAGATTCAGGAAAAATATAAGGGCGACAAGGAAAAACTGGCTCAGGAACAAATGAAGCTCTACCAGGAGCTCAAGATCAATCCACTGTCTTCGTGTCTGCCTACGCTTTTGCAGTTTCCGATCATTATCGGCCTTTACCAGGCATTGATCCAAACCCTGGCATCCGCGCCGCTTGACCTGTATAAAATGGTCAACCATCTTTACGGTGGGTTGGCGAAATTCCCTGATCTGATCCCCATCAACACTCATTTCTTGTGGATGGAATTGGGACAACCTGAAAGATTAGTCATCCCCGGATTGGGTTTTGGAATTCCGGTTTTGACGATTCTGGTGGTGATCACCACCTATATCTCCTCCAAGATCATCACCCCACCTTCCCAACCGGGAGCAGCCGACCAGGGTGCCATGATGACCAAAATGATGAATCTGTATATGCCTCTTCTCATGGGATGGTTGGCCTATACCCTTTCTGCCGGTTTGGCTCTATACTTTGTAGTGACCAACTTGATCCAAATATTGCAATATGCCATCACGGGTAAGATCTACTGGGCGAACCTAATCCCTGGCAAAAAGAATACCGAAATCAAGAAAAAATAACGCATAGAATCGAGACGAATTATGCCCCAAGAAAAAACCACTCTTGAAATGATCGCTCAAACCACTGAAGAAGCCATCGCCAATGGACTAAAACAATTGGGCATTAGCGAAGACATGGTGGATATTGAAATTCTTGATGCAGGGTCTCGCGGATTGCTGGGAATTGGTGGGCGACAGGCTAGAGTCAAACTGTCGATCAAGAATTCATCAGAAAGCGTTGTTGTCAGCCAGAGTGAGACCAAGTCTGACGTTCAACCAGCGGCTGGTGATATGGTGGAATATCGCGAGTCAAAGAATGTCGATCCGGCTTCTTTGACAGACGATGAGCGACAGAGTCTGAAGATCGCCAAAAATGTCGTGACCGAGTTGTTGGAACGCATGCGTGTTAAAGCGGTCGTCGAACCCTGTTACATCGCCCCTGAAGATGATCGCGATGAGCGCATCATCCTGGTGGATATTCAAGGCGATGATTTGAGCATCTTGATCGGGCGAAAATCAGAAACTCTCAACGCCCTGCAATATATTGCCAGCCTGATCGTTAGTAAAGAACTTGGCAAGTGGGCACCTATGATGATCGATGTGCAGGGGTATCGCAAACGCCGCGATCGCCAATTGCGTCAATTAGGGCGCAAAATGGCCGAACAAGCCATCCAATCAGGCAGGCGGCAGGTGTTAGAACCCATGCCCGCCAACGAAAGGCGCGTAATCCATCTGGAATTGCGAAACCACCCAAATGTGATCACAGAAAGTACGGGTGAAGAACCCTACCGCAAGGTCACCATCTCGCCCAAAAACGCATAAAACGAAAGAATCCGGCAAAACCGGATTCTTTTTTTCGGATTATAATAAGATTGTCTGACATCTCTTATTCATATGCTGGAGCCGCCATGAATGCAGTGGATATTATTATCAAGAAACGCGATCGACAGGAATTATCCAAAGCCGAAATTGAATTCTTTATCAAGGGGTTGGTTGATAAATCCATTGCAGATTATCAGGCAGCTGCCTGGTTGATGGCTGTCATGCTGAATGGAATGAACGAACGTGAAACCACCGATCTCACCCTGGCGATGGCCAACTCAGGGGATGTGCTTGATCTTTCTGGGGTCGTACCCATTGAAGTAGATAAACATTCAACCGGAGGCGTGGGTGATAAAACCACCCTGGTGGTGGAGCCACTGGTGGCGGCCTGCGGGTTGCCAGTAGGCAAGATGTCTGGGCGTGGGCTGGGTTTTAGCGGCGGCACACTGGATAAGGTGGAAGCCATACCCGGGTTTCGTACCGCCTTTTCGCGGGATGAATTCATCTCTTTACTTAAAAACACCGGCCTTGTTCTGGCAGGTCAAAGCGGTGACCTGGCTCCGGCAGACGGGATCCTCTATAAGCTGCGGGATGTCACCGGAACGGTGCAATCCATCCCCTTGATCGCTTCTTCAGTCATGAGTAAAAAGATCGCTGGCGGTGCCAGGGCGATCGTATTGGATGTGAAAGTGGGGGTGGGCGCCTTCATGAAGAATCTGGATGAAGCGAGGCAGTTGTCGTACCTGATGACTTCCATCGGCAATTTGAGCGGTAGAAAAGTGATTGCCCTGCTTTCAGACATGAACCAACCATTGGGACAGGCTGTAGGTAATGCTCTAGAGGTGAAAGAAGCCATTGATACCTTACAAGGTGGGGGACCTTCTGATTTCAAGGAACACTGCCTGCATGTGGCCTCGAATATGTTAGTCTTGGGGGAAAAAGCGGCGAACCTCGAAGAAGCCAGAATCATGGTTGAACGAACGATGAGTGATGGTCTGGCCTGGCAAAAGTTTAGAAGCATGGTGGTTAACCAAGGTGGAGACGTGTCTTTTGTGGATCATCCCGAAAAGATGGCACTTGCTCCCGTGATCAAAACCGTATCAGCGGATAGTAGTGGATACCTGAAATGGATCGATGCCAAGGAGATCGGTGAAAGCACGGTAGACATGGGTGCTGGAAGAAAACGTAAAGAAGACAGCATCGACCATGCGGTGGGGGTGATCATCCATCACAAAGTTGGAGACAAAGTTGAAAAAGGGCAACCCATCTTTACGCTACACGCGCGAGATCAAAAGTCTTGTGAGATCGCGGAAAACCGCATTAATGAGGCTCACCTCTGGAGTGACAAGCCTTGTGAAGCTCTGCCGTTGTTCTATCAATAAAAAAAAGATCCCGGGTTGAGCCCGGGATCATTCATTGTGTTTACCCATCACTTGCGATAGAAAGACTTTAAGGATTGCTGGATCGAAGTGCGATCCTGCCTGTGAAAGCAGGTATTCGTTGACTCGTTGATCATCCCAGGCCTTGCGGTATGGGCGGTCGGAAGAAAGAGCATCCCATACATCCACGATGGCAAACAGCCTGGCACTCAGCGGGATCTCTTCACCATGCAGTTTTCTTGGATAACCCGAACCATCCCATTTTTCGTGATGACAATAAGGAATATCGATGGCAGAACGCAAGAAAGAAATAGGCGCGATCAGCTTGTAAGCTAACTCAGGATGGGTGCGCATGATCTTCCACTCTTCATCGTTGAGCGGGCCAGGTTTCAATAAGATTTGATCAGGAATACCCATTTTTCCGATGTCGTGCAGCAGGGCGCCGCGGCGGATGTTGTTCAACTCTTGTCCTTGAACGCCAACCGCAATAGCCAGGCGTTCGGTCATTTCGGTTACGCGGCGGGCATGACCTTCGGTTTCTTCATCGCGTAGTTCAAGAGCCTTGGCCCAGCCTTCAAGGGTGCTGTCATAGGCTACCATCAGGTCCATGTTGGAGCGCTGCAGGTTCTCGAACAATTCACCGTTGTCGATGGCGATGGCTGCCTGGGTGGAGAGCATGGTGAAGAAATTCACCCAATCATTGGTGACCTTATACGGTGTCTGGCTGAAGACCTCCAACACACCCTTGACTTGACCTTTGGCGATCAGCGGAATGGCATAATAAGAATTGAACCCAGCATCCTTGAACAATCTGGCTCTTTGAGAATGCGCGGCAGCTCTTTCAAGATTTGGTTCCTGGATCAAGCGGCGTTCCAACGCGCAGATTCCAGCCAGGTCATCACCCATGCGGCTGAAACTGCGTAAAATGCGGGTGTCATAAATGCCTCTGCTGGTAACGCAGTTGAGGGTCTGAGAAAATGGGTTCAAAGATTGGATGATGGCGCCGTCCATTTCCAGTTGAGTGAGGGCGCTGCCCAACAAGAAATCAAGGGTTACCTTGATATCTGAACTGCCGGTAATGGCAAGATCGATATCGTGCAAAGAGGCTAATTGCTGAAGTTGACGGGTAGTTTGATCGTTTAGGGTAGTACGGCGGATGGCAGAAGCAGCGATGTCAGCCAGGGCTGTTAAGATGCGCAGTTCTTCATCTGAAAAACTCTCGTTGCGCCCGATCCATAAAATGCCGATGGTTTCACCCTGAAGAGAAAGCGGCAGCCCGATGATGGAAGTAAGCTCCTGCATCCATCGTGAGGTGGAGAGGGTATCATCAGTATCGATCGAATTGATCACCATGGGAGTGGATTTTTGCCACAAATTCTCAGGCAGGGTCAATTCAGCCGGCAATACCATGCCGGAACTTTGCTGCCACTTGCCGATGGCCATTTCGCAAACTTGTTGATTGCTGAGCACATCCTTGACCACCAGCGCGATGGAATCCGCTTTTACGGCCTTGGTAAGTTCATCCAATAGAATATTAAGCAGTTCTTTGCGGTCGCGTGCTTCGCGCATGGCCAGAGAAAGGGTAGAAATAGCTGCCAGTTCTTTTATGCGTTGGTTTTCGGCTTCAAATAGACGAGCGTTCTCAAGAGCCACGGCAACCTGGCCAGCCATGGATACCAATAGTTGTTTGTGCTCTTCATCAAAGGCATTGGCTTTTTTGGATTGCATGGAGATGGCGCCCAAAAGATGGTCGCGCCCGATCAACCAGGTTCCCAACCAGGAGCCAGAGGTATCCTTATCGTTCCAAACCGCCACTTCGGGCAGTTTTTCCACTCTCAGTTCCTGGGTGACCAAAGTCTTGCGGGTTTTCATAACCCAGTTCATTAAACCAGTCTCTTTGACAGTCAACTGTTTATTCGCCAGCTCCGGTAGTTTGTTACCTGTTGTATCGGCCATGAGTAGTTCCATTTCATGGCTTTTATGATCATATAGGGCTAACAAGAAGGTATCAGGTTTGAAGAACTCAAGCACTTGTTCGTAGAGGCGTTTGACCAACACATTGGAATCCAGCTCGTTGCTGGTCACGAGTGCGGTTTTGTAAAGGGCGCTCATTTCTCTGGATGTACGCGCGGTCTTCTCAAACAAATTGATGCGGATGATGGAAGAAGTGATGTGGTTGGCGATGGTTTTTAAAAGCTGCTCATCTTCAAAAGAAAAAGCGTTGACCGTGTTGGCTTCAAGGTTAATCACGCCAAAGACTTCATCCTCAACAATGATCGGAACACACAACTCTGAGCGTGTGTTAGGATCCACTTCATAATAATCGGGATCCAATGAGGTGTCTGGAACAAATTTGGAGACCCCATTCTTGGCGACCCAACTGGTGATGCCTTTGTCGAGTCGAACGATGATCTGGGTGGAGTCGTTTGAATCTTGATATTGTGAACGATGTCTGCACAGGATGTTGGCTTTTTTATCATAAAACATAAACCAACAACGTGCCGGGGCAAGGGATTCGCCCACGATGTGGGTGCAATCTTCGAACATTTCGTCCACGGTGCGAGCCTGGGCGATCTTTGATGACAGGGTGTTTAGAACTTGTAATTCTCTAAATTTGGATTGTCCAAGGCGGGTGAAATAGCTGAGTTCCGTGATTTCTCGCGAAACGACGGAAACCCCCATGACTTGATCATCTTTTTTTATTGGGGAGTAAGCGTTCTCAAAGACACGTTCTCCCTCGGTTATGAATAATGACTCTTGTTCGGTGAATTTTTCGCCTTTGAGGGCGGTTGATATATGCCCGATGAGAATGCCCATCTTCGGATGTTCACGATATTGAGATAGGTCTACCCCAGCCATTAACCTGACTTCGAAGGCTTTGAATAGCAATTCAATAGCGGCAGGATTGATGGCTGTGATACGTAAATCATGGTCAATAGACCATATGCCATCCTGGCTATGTATAATGATGTCTTCAGAGACCCGGGTGTCAACGTCAATAAACATATTGGTGTTGAGCCTACCTTCTTTGGAAATAGGACTATTTCTAGACATAAGGCATCTATTATATATCAATACTTAAAATACTGGTTCCTTCAATAAAAAGCTGTAATATTTCTGTAAAAAAACACTTTTACCATAAAGTTTGATTTTTATGGTTATTTGTGAGATAATTACAAAAAGCTGAGATGGAAACGAGTAGATTTCGAGAGTATTCTCAAGCGAGCCCGATTATTTGGTGAGAGCCGGGCAGAAGATCGAGATCGAAAATCCTTCCGGAGCTGCGACCCGAACGCATATTTGCCAGTAAGGAAGCCGGCCCCTTCGGCCGTTATCCTGAAGCAGGTCTGTCATTGAGACGCACCTGACCGAGCGCTCAGTATTTTTGAGAAGCAGGGTGGTACCGCGGAATATTTCCCGTCCCTGATCAGGGGAGCGGGATTTTTTTTATTATTTGGAGGTTTTATGTTTAAGCCTGTTTCACCAAAATTGAATGTGATCCAGATGGAAGAAAAGATCCTAAAAAATTGGAAGAAGCTGGATGTCTTTCATCAGAGCATGGATTCACGTAAAAGTGGCCGTGAATATGTCTTCTTTGAAGGACCGCCCACAGCCAATGGAAAACCAGGTGTGCATCATGTGTTGGCTCGCGCGTTTAAAGATATTTTTCCGCGCTACAAGACCATGCAGGGATATCACGTCTCAAGACGCGGCGGCTGGGATACACATGGTCTACCGGTCGAGATCGAGGTAGAGAAGAAGCTGGGTTTTAGCAACAAACGCCAAATTGAAGAGTTTGGGATCGGCAAGTTTAATGAACTTTGCCGAGAATCTGCTTTTACATACATTCAGGAATGGGAAAAACTGACCGACCGTATTGGCTATTGGGTCGATCTTGAAACAGCTTATATTACTTTTAAGAATGAATACATTGAATCTGTTTGGAACATTCTGAAAAATTACTGGGATCGCGACCTGCTTTACCAGGGTTACAAAGTGGTGCCTTACTGTCCACGCTGTGGCACACCTCTCTCTGATCATGAGGTGGCATTAGGTTATAAAGAAGTCAGCGACCCATCACTTTTCGTGCGCATGCCCCTGGTGGATGAACCGGATTCTTCCTTGCTGGTCTGGACGACAACCCCGTGGACGCTGCCCGCCAATGTGGCGGTGGCGGCAGGTGCCGGTGTGGACTACGTAAAGGTAGAGAGAAACTTGCCTGAGGGGGGCAAGGAAAAGTTGATACTCGCTGAAGCCTTGATCGAAAAGGTGTTTGGCGATGAAAAGGTAACGGTGCTTGACCGCTTCAAAGGAAAACAATTGAAGGGAAAGAAATATAATCCGCTATTTACCTTTTTACCTACTGAAAAGTCAGCTCATTTTGTGGTATTGGGTGATTTTGTCACCACTGAAGACGGCTCAGGTCTTGTGCACATTGCGCCTGCCTTTGGCGCGGACGACATGCAGGTGGCGCTTGAAGCAGACCTTCCGGTTTTGTGCACGGTTGCCGAGGACGGCACTTTCATCAGTGAAGTGAAACCCTGGGCGGGTTTGTTTGTTAAGGCCGCTGATCCGCTTATCACAAAGAACTTGCTTGAACGCGGTTTGTTATTCAAAGAAATGCAGTATCTGCATACTTACCCATTCTGCTGGCGCTGCGGAACCCCGCTTCTATATTATGCCAGGCCGACCTGGTACATCCGCACCAGCCAGTTCAAAGATAGATTGGTCGAGATCAACGACCAGATCAATTGGTATCCGGAGCATATCAAGAAGGGACGTTTCGGAAACTGGCTGGCCAATAACATTGACTGGGCTTTGGGTCGAGAGCGTTACTGGGGCACCCCCCTGCCGGTTTGGGAATGCGAGGGTTGTCACACACAAACCTGTGTGGGTTCAGTCGAAGAACTCTCACAGAAAGCCGGACGAGATTTGACCAACTCTGATCTGCACCGGCCTTATGTGGATGAGATCACTTTTAAGTGCCCTGATTGCGGGGGTCGTATGCGACGCGTGCCTGAGCTGATCGATGTCTGGTTTGACTCTGGTTCGATGCCTTATGCCCAATGGCATTACCCCTTTGAAAACAAGGATGCTTTCAAGGAACAATTCCCGGCTGATTTCATTTGTGAGGCGGTGGACCAGACCAGGGGGTGGTTCTATTCGCTGCATGCCATCAGCACGTTACTTTTTGATTCGATCTGTTACAAGAATGTTATCTGCCTGGGCTTGATCCTGGATGGGCAGGGACAAAAAATGTCGAAATCTCGCGGCAATGTGGTCTCTCCTTGGGACGTGCTGGACAAAAACGGCGCCGATGCCATGCGCTGGTATCTATACACTGCCAGCCCTCCCGGGCAGGAACGGCGTTTTTCCAGCGATCTGGTCGGAGAGGTGCTGCGCAATTTCACCCTAACGCTGTGGAATACTTATTCTTTCTTCGTCACTTATGCCAATCTGGACGACTGGAAGCCGGAAAAGAACGCCAGAATCGAATACAGCCCACTTGATCAATGGCTGCTCTCTGAGCTGCATACCCTTGTAAAAGACGTAACCAATGCCCTCGAAAACTATGATGTCATTGGGGCCACCCGTCCGATCGAACAATTTGTAGATCAGCTTTCTAATTGGTATTTACGCCGCTCCCGCCGCCGTTTTTGGAAGAGTGGTTCGGATACGGATAAGCAAGCCGCGTACGCCACGCTTTATGAAGCTTTGGTGACCATCAGCAAGCTTTTGGCTCCCACCATGCCCTTCATCGCAGATGAACTCTATTTGAACCTGGTAGGTTCGGTGGATGAGAATTGCCTTGATTCAGTGCATCTTGAGACCTGGCCACAATATGACCCTGCCAGGGTTAACGAGAAATTGAACCGGGAAATGGAATTGGTAATGCGGCTGACCTCGCTTGGGCACGCCGCCCGCAACAAGGCAAACCGCAAGGTGCGCCAGCCTCTGTCTGAGGTGGCGTTTGCGGTAGCCAACCGTGAAGAAGCGGAGGCTGTGATGAATTACAGCGAACTTCTCGAAGATGAACTGAACGTCAAGACAGTACGTTCTTTGAATTCTGCTTCAGAAGCCGTCAGCTATGCTTTGAACCCACTGCCAAAACAGTTGGGGCAAAAATACGGCAGCCGCTTCCCTGAGATTCGAAAAACGGTGCTGGCTCTGGATGCTGAGAAAACCGCTCAAGACTTGCTGGCAGGCAAGTCGATCCGTGTGGATGTAAATGGAGAGACACTCGATTTGCTCCCCGAAGAAGTTGAGGTGCGCATCCAGGCGAAAGAGGGTTACGCGGTTGGTTCTGAAGGCGCATACCTGGCCGCATTGGTGACCGACCTGACCCCAGAATTGGTGCAGGAAGGTTTGGCGCGAGAGTTCGTGCGGCGCGTGCAAGACTTGCGCAAGACCGCTGATCTTGAGATCGCGGACCGCATCCAGCTTTACTATTCAGCCACGCAAGGCTTGCATGAGGCCATCAAAGCCTTTGCCGATTATATCCAGTCTGAAACATTGAGCATTGAATTGAACGCAACGACCATCCCCGCTGATGCGGTCAGATTTGAAGACACGTTCGATGAGGAAAAGGTCACCATCGGTATCAAGAAAGCTTAATCAAAAGGCTCCGCAAGGAGCCTTTTTCTTGATCAGCCAACCTGAAAAGTAAGGTAAAATTCAGGGAGCCGTAGAAAAGCAATCCCCTTTGGAGGCACGCTTGAAGAAGTTCTTCAAATCCACACGCTGGCTGTTGATCATCGCAGTCGCCATTATCGTGATCGACCAGATCACCAAGTATTTTGTGAGAAGATATATCCCCTTCGGAGGCCAATGGGCTCCGTGGGATTGGATGCTACCCTACGCCCGCCTGCTGCACATCAGCAATACCGGTGCCGCTTTTGGTTTGTTCAAGGACGCCAATGTGATCTTGATGATCCTGGCAGTGGTGGTTTCTGCTGCCATCCTTTGGTATTACCCGCGGGTTCCAGAAGATCAAAAAGTGGTGCGTTTTGCGTTATCTTTGCAATTGGCAGGTGCTCTGGGAAACCTGATCGATCGCATCGCCTTCGGACATGTGACCGATTTTATCTCCGTGGGTAATTTCGCGATCTTCAACGTGGCAGATTCCTCGATCACGGTCGGTGTGTTGATCTTGTTGCTGGCGGTATGGTGGCAGGACCGCAAAGAAAAGCAAGAGAAAACCGCCGTAGAACCGCAAATCCCTGAAAAGGAAGCCGGAAGCGAACATTGAGTCCCCGGGTGGTAACTTTTACAGCAAGTGAAGGCGAAGCTGATCGCATCGATCGCTTTCTGGCCGAACGGCTGCCTGACTATACACGCTCAAGGATCCAATCTCTCATTAAAAATGGGGCGGTTCTGATCAACCATGAGTTGGTAAAAAAGACCGGCCAATTGGTGGAGCCGAACGATTTGGCCGAGATCACACTACCGGATGTGGTCAATAGTGAGTTAATTCCTGAAGAGATCACCCTGGATGTGCTTTTTGAGAATTCCGATCTGGCGGTGATCAATAAACCTGCCGGAATGGTGGTGCATCCGGCGGCAGGGCATGACAGCGGCACGTTGGTGCACGCCGCGCTTGCCCGTTTTGGTGACCTGCAGGGGATTGGTGGAGAGAAACGCCCGGGCATTGTCCACCGTTTGGATAAAGATACTTCGGGCATCATCGTCATCGCGAAAAATGAAAAAGCTCATCTATGGCTGCAAGAGCAGTTCAAATCACGTCAAGTGGAAAAGGTCTACCTTGCCCTGGTGGACGGCAAACCGCCCACCCCCACGGGCAGAATTGAGGCAGCCATCGCGCGTGACCCATCTCACCGCAAGAAGATGGCGGTCGTTTCGGAGGGAAAAGGTCGCCCGTCTACCACTGAATATCGCACCATTGAGAGCTTTGCGAATCACACCTTAGTCGAAGCACACCCTTTTACTGGTAGAACCCATCAGATCAGGCTTCACATGGCTTTTCTTAAGTGTCCCATCGTCGGTGACACCGTCTACGGCCGCGCGCATCCATCAGTTGAGATCAACCGTCATTTCTTGCACGCGGCACGATTAATGATCACCCTGCCCGGTGAAAAAACTCCCCGTACATTTGAGGTGGATCTACCTGAAGAGTTGAAGTTGGTACTTCAATCCATTCGTTAGTCAAAGGATTCTTTCATGGAAATTGTTGATCTTCGTTCAGATACCGTTACCAAACCCACAGCCGAAATGAGAGCGGCCATGGCAAGTGCCGAGGTTGGGGATGACGTCTATGGAGAAGATCCAACAGTAAACCATTTACAGGAAGTCGCCGCCAGGAAAATGGGCAAAGAAGCCGGCTTGTTTGTTCCATCCGGAACCATGGGCAACCTGTTGGCCGTGTTAGCCCACTGCCAGCGAGGTGATGAAGCCATCATGGGTGACAAGGGGCACACCTTCCTTTTCGAGGCGGGAGGAATTTCAGCTTTGGGGGGCGTTTTCGCGCATACCTTACCCAACCAGGTTGATGGAACTTTAAAACTGGAAGAGATCGAAGCTGCCATCCGACCTAATGATGTGCACCATCCGCGCTCCAGGCTGCTAATACTTGAAAATACCCAAAATCGCTGCGGTGGGGTGGTGCTTGCCAAGGAGTATTCTGCGTCAGCCGCCAAACTTGCCCATGAACATGGTTTATTGGTGCATGTGGATGGCGCCCGCATCTTCAACGCGGCTGTGGCTTTAGGTCTTGATGCCAGTGAATTGACAGCAAGCGCCGACAGCGTTACTTTTTGCTTGAGCAAAGGATTGTGCGCTCCCGTTGGATCCGTACTTTGCGGCACCAGTGATTTCATCCAGCGCGCGAAACGTCTTCGAAAGATGCTGGGCGGCGGTATGCGCCAGGCGGGTATTCTGGCAGCTGCCGGTTTGGTGGCTCTGGAAAGCATGGTTGAGCGGCTGGCAGAAGATCACAGACGGGCCGGGCTGCTGGCTGAGGGCTTATCCTCAGTTCGTGGGATTGAATTCTCTATGGGTTTTCCACAAACCAATATGGTCTTTCCATTTCTGACAGACGAAGTGAAAAAGACACCTGCAGAGATCGTGTCGGGATTAAATTCAGAAGGTATCAAGATCAGCCAAACCGGGACGCGCAGCTTCAGGCTGGTGACCCATGCTATGATCGATGATACAAGTGTTGAGCGCACTCTCGAGGCTTTCAAAAAGATTCTGGATTAACCTCTCGACCGCAGGCCCTTCCAGGGTCGAACAACCGCAAAGAGTTATCGGTTATAATTTAATCTCAGGCTCAAGTTTTCATAGAAGAGGAAAAATGAACCCATTCGTGACTTTACAAGATATTGATCAAGCCGCGGAATTTATCACGAAAAAAAATAGCATCGTCCCAAAGATGGCTCTTGTTCTGGGCTCAGGTTTGGGTGAACTGGCTGAGCAGGTCAAGGATGCAGTCATTATTCCGTATTCCGAAATTCCAAACTGGCCGGTATCCACCATCCATGGACATGCCGGCAGACTGGTAATGGGGATGCTGAACAGCGTGCCTGTGATGGTGATGCAAGGTCGCGCGCATTATTACGAAGGGTATAACATGGATCATGTTACCCTGCCCATCCGTGTCATGCAACGCCTGGGTATTGGAACCATCATCCTGACCAACGCTGCCGGCGCCATCAACCCGGATTATCAGCCAGGTGATGTGATGGCGTTAAGTGATCATATCGGTCTTATCGGCATGGCGGGCATGAACCCGCTTCGTGGCCCAAATCTTGAGGAATTTGGACAGCGTTTCCCAGATATGAGCCAGGTCTATGATCGTCAATTGATCCAACTGGCAGACGATGTGGCCGCCCAAAACAAGATCAAGCTGCATCATGGGGTGTATGTATGCCTGTCTGGCCCTTCGTTTGAATCCCCTGCAGATCTGCGGTTCTTGCGTGCCATCGGGGCTGATGCGGTGGGCATGTCCACCGTACCTGAAGCCATAGTCGCGCGGCACGGTCGTACCAGAGTGTTGGCTTTTTCTGGCATCAGCAATAAGGCGAATTTGGATGGCAATACCGAAACCACCCATGAAGAGGTACTGGCGGCTGGCTCGATCATTGCACCCAAACTACTCACACTCATCAAGGGTGTCATTGCGTCTTTTTCATAATAAGATCATTTCTTCATCACAGGTAATGGTGCGAATCGTTCTCCATGAATGAAATACTGCGTTTTCTTAAACAATATGAGATCCTTTTCTTCATCCTGCTAGGCGGCATTATTTTGGTTTATGTCCGAAAGGTTTTTCTGGCATGGCGTGAATGGACGGTCGCTTTATTTGGTCTTGAAAAGGAACTTTCTCAGCGAAAAGTAAACTCCGGGTTGACAATAGTCCTGATCAGCGCCATGTTAGCCATCGGTTTATTTGCGGTCAACACCTTTGTGACCCCATCTGTTCCAGGAGTATTCGTTTTAGCAACCCCGACTGTTGATCTGACAAACATGCCTACGGAGATGCCGGCCACACCGACGCTGGAAATTACGACGGTTGGCTTGATCCCTACCGTAAGCGCTTTCTTGGATAAAGGTTGTGTACCCGGTCAGGTGGGCTGGTCTTATCCTCTAGATGGGGATGGCATCAGCGGGCAGGTGGTCTTGGAGGGTACGGTGAATATCGTGAACCTCGGTTATTACACAGTGGAGTACGCCTCGGCCAACGAAGAGAAGTGGGAAGCCATTTTTGCCGGCCGCACGAAAGTGATTGATGGCCCCTTGGGAGGGTATTGGAATACAGGTGATCTTACCCCAGGAGATTACAAAATTCGCTTGATGGTTTATACCAATAATCAAGAAGCGCTGCCTGAATGTAAGATCAGTGTATTGATCAAGGCAGTGGAATAGGGGATACTGTATGGCACCTATTGAGATCAGGCCGGTTACGGCCAGTGATATTCCTGAAATTATCCAATTTGACCATTCCATTGAAACCACTCATACCTGGCAGATGGATAGTGTCTTGGATGATGACCAGATCAGTCTGAATTTCCGTAAGATCAGGCTTCCCCGCCTGGTAAAGCTGGATTACCCCAGAAATCCAGCAAGATTGGCAGAAATTTGGAAGAAACATGACCTCTTTCTCATTGCACGCATGGATTCGCAACGCTGCGGATACTTGACCTTGAAGATAAATGATCACAAGTCAGGCAGAATCATTGATCTGGTAGTGGATAGCCCTTCTCGCAGGCAAGGGGTGGCCACTGCGCTGCTGGTGTCGGCGCAAGATTGGCTGCAGGATAGCGGTTTTTTGCAAAGCACGCTCGAGATACAGATCAAAAATGAAATTGGCATCGCCCTGGCTGAAAAGATGGGCTATGCCTTTTGTGGATATTTGGACAGATATTTTGATAATCAACAAATGGCAGTCTTTTACACTCAATTTCTTAGATAAATAGAGGACAGGCGTGTTGGATTGGTTGGATGGTTTGGTTTCGATAATACGTACAGTCAGCCAGATTCTGACCGCTGGTATTGCCATTCTGGCATTTTCGCTCCTGTTATACAGCTTATCTTTCAATTTACGAGATCGAGTTGCCCGATCCTTTGCCTGGATCATGTTTTGTCTGGTGATCGTGTTTTCTACAGAATCATTCAGCGGAACATCCTCTTCACCTGAGGTGGTTGGAATGTGGCTCCGAATCCAATGGGTGGGAATCATTTTGCTACCTGCCACATACCTGAATTTTTCAGATGCTCTGCTGGCTACCACAGGTTTGCCGTCACGCTGGCGCCGCAAATGGGCGATACGAGTTTCAAATTTCATTTCGCTGGGATTGATCGTGCTGTTAGCCACCCCCTGGTTTCTTGGCCCGGTGGTTTTGGATCAGCCACCGGCTCCGCATAATGAACCACAATTGTTGACCGAACTCTTTACAGCTTATTATGTGTTCATTATGATCCTTTCGTGGGTCAATTTCATCAGGGCTTACAAGAGAACAGTCACACAAACCAGCAAACGGCGCATGTTGTATTTGACAATCAGCGCATTGGCACCAGCAATTGGATCTTTTCCTTTTTTACTCTATGGGTCGAGTTTTGCCGCCGGTCAGCCTTTGGTGTTTTGGATCATGGCGACACTTACCAACCTCTTCTTGGGCGGTTTCGTGGTGGTGATGGCTTATTCTGTGGCCTTCTTTGGCGTACCCTGGCCTGATCGTGTGGTTCGCAGCCGATTGTTCAAATGGCTCTTGCGCGGCGCAATTACGGCGGTCTTAACACTGGCCGTGGTCACCATCGTGCGGCGGGCAGGTCAGGCTTTTGGAAATCCATACAACGCCTTTGTACCGATCACGATGGTGGTGATGATCTTGATCTCTGAATATGCCATTACCATGTTCTATCCGTTCATTGAGAAGTGGTTCTTTTTCTCGAAAGATGAAGAAGACTATTTGATGATCAAAAGTCTCGAAGACCGCATCATCACACGCAGTGATTTGATCCAATTCCTTGAAATGGTATTGGCAGCAGTGTGTGACCGTTTGCAGGCTCCAGGGGCTTATTTGCTTGAAAATACCGAGGAAGGCCTTTCCATCGTCATTCATAACGGAGAAAAGCAACTATCACTTGATCAAGTAGTTGAAATTGAAAATTTGCTAATCAACCAAGATAAAAGCCTGAAGAGTATCACCTGGAATGAGGACATTCTTTTCCCATTACATAACGGCATAAATGGCGATGCTGATCTGGTACTGGGGTATTTGGGAGTCAACCATCTGGCAGGCAGGCAGCCCCTGGAACAGGACGATCAAATGGCACTAAATACCCTCATCGAAAGGGCGGTCATGGTTTTGCGTGACCGCCAGACCCAAGAGAACTTGTTTAAAACCTTTGAACGACTGAATCCACAAGAAGAGTTAATTCAAAAGATCCGCGCGGCTGGGCGGTTCGATCGAAAAGGCGTTTTACAGGTTGAAACCTCGATCAAAAGAAGTGAACTGATCCATGCTGTAAAAGACGCGTTGACCCATTACTGGGGGGGGCCAAAATTAACCGAGAATCCACTTTTAGAACTTGAGATTGTTCGCAGAGAAATGAATGCCAGTGAGCCAAACCCGGCTAACGCCCTGCGCAGTGTGCTAAAAAACGCCATCGAAAAGATAAAACCGGGCGGAGATCGCAAGTATACAAGTGAATGGTTATTGTATAATATTCTAGAGTTAAAATTTCTCGAAGGCAAAAGAGTTAAGGAAATCGCCGTTAAATTGGCACTTTCTGAAGCTGATTTGTACCGAAAACAACGGGTTGCCATCGATGTGATCACTGACACCATCGTTCAAATGGAATTACAAGATTCAGGTGAAAAGGACGATTAAGTTGTATTCACTGGTTTGTTTGGAGAGGGAGTTGGTAGTATGAGGGATTCAAATACAAACTGTAACGAACCGGGTTTTATCCCTGAACCCGATGAAAATTGGTGGGCATCCGTATTGGCTGATGAACCCGCCATCATGTTTGAGAAAACGGAGTATTCCTCAAAATCAAACCAATCTCTCCAGGCAAACAGTACCACTGACTGGGAACGTGTGCGTAGGATCTTTTTACAGGATGAAGTGATCCTGTTAGATGTATACGGATTCAATCGAGGGGGATTACTGGTAAGGGGCGAAGGAATCCAGGGGTTTGTGCCAGTTTCGCACCTGGTGGATATGCCAGTTGATGCCACTGAAGAGATCAAGCAAGCTTTCATGACGAAATATGAAGGCCAATCATTGCAGCTTAAAGTGATCGAGTGTGAACCTTCCAGTGAGCGAATTGTCCTGTCTGAGAGAGCCGCTCAAGCGGGTGAAGGAAAACGAAAATTACTATTCGAATCCCTCAATGCGGGAACTCGTTCATCAGGTGTGGTGACCAATGTCACTGATTTTGGCGTCTTCGTTGATCTGGGTGGGGTTGAGGGGTTGGTTCATGTTTCAGAACTTTCGTGGGGGCGGGTGGATCAACCATCCCAGTTGTTCAAGATCGGTCAAACCGTGGATGTTATGATCCTGCAGGTAAATGAATCAACTGCCAGGATCGCGTTGAGTATAAAGCGTCTGAACGATAATCCGTGGAACACGCTTCAACAGAACTACAAGGCAGGAGATGTAGTGACCGCTGAGGTCACTGCGATCATGAGGTTTGGTGTTTTTGCCCGCTTAAAAGAAGGTATAGAAGGGTTGATCCATGTTTCATCTATTGCCGATTTTTTTGGCAGTAATGAAATGAACAAACTTTTTCAGGTAGGGCAATCGGTTGTTGTCAAGATCCTGCATATTGATGCTGATAGGCGACGCCTCGGATTAGGATTGGTCTCAGAAGAATGAAAGACTCTTTTGACCGTCTGGACGGCTCGAACCGTCCGAATCCAGAAAATCACACCAATCAAGACCCCATCTTCCAACGCTTTCTGCGTTTCTTCTCTCAGTTCCGTCGTTTCGGCTGGGATCTGATTGGTTTGATCTTGATCTCATTGGCAATCTTGAGCCTGTTTGGATTGTTTAAATGGTCCACCGGTTACCTGATCGATCAATGGACTGAAGGTTTCACGCGGATCTTTGGCTGGGGCAGCCTGTTGGTGATTCTCATGGTGGCACTCATCGGAGTAGCGGCTCTCCGTCACAGTGCTGGAAAACGCTTTCCGCTCTCCTTTGGCAAAGTATTGGCGATCGAAGGCGCTTTTTTCAGCCTGCTGGCAGTCTTTGCTGAATTTGGCGGCCTGTCGCTTGACAGGGCTGAAGCAGGGCAGGATGGCGGTATCATCGGTTGGGGACTCGGCAGCATCATTCCTGGTTTTTTTGGCGGATTGGTATATTCAATATTGTTCCTGGTGTTGGTTTTGGTTTCCAGCGGCTTGTTCAAAAAGGTTTTTAAAAAAATCACATCCCTGGGTGGAAATAGTGAGATTTCTGCACCAGTTTATGATCAGAAAAAGGTGACTCAACCACAACAAGTCACGAAAGCCCCACCTAAAAATGAAGCTAACTCTGAATTAGCCAATTTGGTAGCTCGCGACCAACAACTGCCTCCGTTAAATCTGTTGATGAGTGAGCACAACGTTCCACCGGATCAGGCGCAAATTCGCGCACGCGCTCAAACCATTGAACAAACATTAGAAGAGTTTGGCTTGCCGGTCAAGGTGATCGGTTTTCGCGTCGGACCGACGGTGACTCAGTTTGCCCTTGAGCCTGGTTACATCAGCCGGGTGGCATCTGATGGCAGCCTGGCCAAGCAAAAGGTGAGGGTTTCGCAGATCTCAGCACTTTCACGAGACCTGGCCCTGGCGTTATCCGCTTCGCGCCTGCGTATTGAGACACCGGTGCCAGGACGTTCGTTCGTAGGGGTTGAAGTTCCCAATAATGATAATAATGTGGTCAGGCTGCGTCCGATCCTTGATTCTGCGGAATTTCGAAACCTGTTATCGCCGTTGGCTCTCGGTCTTGGACGTAATGTTTCTGGTGAAGCCATTGTGGCTGATCTTGAAAAAATGCCCCATTTGTTGATCGCTGGTACCACCAATTCGGGTAAATCGGTCTGCATCACCGCCTTAACCACCTGCCTGGTGATGAACAATGCCCCCCAAGATCTCAAACTGGTGATGCTCGACCCGAAAATGGTGGAGCTTGTGCGCTTCAATGGGCTGCCGCATCTATTGGGAAAAGTGGAAACCCGGCTTGAGCGCATGCTGGCGGTTTTGCGTTGGGCATTGGCCGAGATGGATTCGCGTTACCGGGTTCTGGCTGAGGCAAAAGCCCGCAACATTGAAACCTATAATCACAAAATGCTGCAAAAAAAGCAGCCGACCATGCCGCGCATCGTCATCCTGATTGATGAGTTGGCAGATCTGATGATGTCTGCCCCTGATCAAACAGAACACAGCCTCATCCGCCTGGCGCAGATGGCACGCGCCACTGGTATGCACCTGGTGGTGGCTACACAGCGGCCAAGCACGGATGTGGTTACCGGGCTGATCAAAGCGAATTTTCCGGCTCGAATTTCTTTTTCGGTGGCAAGTTCGGTTGATTCAAGAGTAATATTGGACGCCGCAGGGGCCGAGACTTTATTGGGCAAGGGAGATATGCTTTACCTTGACCCGGCTCGTTCTGGATTGATGCGCGTACAGGGTGTATTGGTAAACGACACGGAAATAGAAAAAGTGGTTAATCATTGGCGCCGCATGGCATCATCCACAGGAGAGGTCGAAGCACCTTGGGAGGGGATGACAGAGGAATCCAGCGATAGTGAAGAAACCGATCAACTGGTTGACCAGGCAATAGGTGTTGTAAAAGCCGCGGGCAAAGCCAGTGTCTCATTATTGCAGCGCCGCCTGCGCATTGGATATCCACGCGCGGCCAGGTTGATGGATGAATTGGAAGAAATGGGAATTGTGGGTCCTTCTGTAGGCAGCGGTAAAGACCGAGAGGTCCTGGTCGACCCGGATGATGAAATAGCAGAAGACTTCGAGAGGGATTGAGCAATCCCCCTTGGGTAACTTGACATTTTACATCCCGCAAGTTAGGATGTGAACTATCTTAATTCTGGAATGGTGAAGAGCATGAACGAAACCGAAGATTCAAAACAAAAATCCACTCGATGGTCACTCGAAATGTTTTTACGCAAGTTATTCAAGGGAGTGATCGATCCGGTGGCAAAGTTTTTGTTAAAAATCGGCTTCAAACCGAACATGATCACCTACCTGGGTTTCTTGTTAACCACGGCTGCCGCGGTTTTGGTGGCAACTGATCATGTTACACTGGCTGGATTGCTCTTGTTGATCGGTGCGCCGTTGGATGTGGTGGACGGCTCGATGGCTCGTCAACTGGGTGAGTCATCGAACTACGGCGCATTTATTGACTCAGTGACTGACCGCTATTCTGAACTGGTATTGCTTTTGGGGTTGTTGATCTATTATCTGTTGGATTCAAATGTGATGGGGTGCATCCTGGTGTTTGTGGCAGCTGCTGGATCAGTGATGGTATCTTACACCAAGGCGCGCGCAGAAGCATTGGGCTACTCAGCGAAAATTGGACTTCTCAGCCGGGTGGAGCGTTTGATCGTATTGGTGGTGTGCCTGGTATTTCAGATCCCTATGGTTGCATTATGGATCATCGCCATTTTGGCAAATTTCACAGCCCTGCAGCGACTGTTTTATGTGCGTAAACAGGCTTATTTAAAGAATATTCCATGAGATCAAGAAGGATCAATCCATGAAGATTAATTCATTGAACCTCCATATTTATTACTACGAGATCGCCCTGGTGGTGCTTTCAATGATTGCTTATTTTGTTTTAGATGCGATCAATAGGAAACGTGATCTGCCTTTTAATAAATGGATCATGAATTCTCCGTTCTTGTTCATCATTGGGATCATTTTCATCAGAATTGTGTATTGGATCTCACCGAGCCTGGCCACAGGGATCAGCGGCTTTTCGATTGCCATCTATTTTTATGCCATTGTGATCATTAGCGGCGCCCTGCTGGCAGCTGTGTTGGCGACCAGAGAAGCCAAGTATCGAGGTTTGAATCCTGATTTCATATGGGATATGCTGCCCTGGTTGTTAATCGTTGGGATTATCGGCGCCAGGTTGTGGCATGTGTTTACCCCTTCCATCGATGCCCTGGTGGATGGTAAAAATCCATACTTCATGGATCCCCTGCAGATCTTTAATTTTCGGCGCGGAGGGTTGGGCATCCCCGGCGGCATTATCGGCGGCGCGCTGGCCATGTGGTTCTATTGCCGGAAAAAAGGTTTGAACTTTTTCTCATGGGTTGACCTGGTGGTGCCTGGCGTTGCCTTGGCGCAAGGCATTGGGCGTTGGGGTAACTTCTTCAATCAAGAATTGTATGGTAGAGCCACCAATATCCATTTCTTTCCGTTCGCGGTGAACATTAATGGAACCTATTACATGGCGATGTTCTTTTATGAATTTGTTTGGAACTTGCTGAACATGGCCTTGTTGTTGTGGCTACCTCGAAAACTGGGCGATAAAATGAAACCCGGAGACAACTTCCTGGTCTATTTAATTGTCTATGGTGTAGGTAGATTCTGTCTCGAATTCATCCGTGTGGATTACTCACCGGTAATCGGGTTTGAATTACTCAATGTCAACCAGATCATTATGGGGATCGTAGCAGTGGCTGCCAGTGCCTTCTTGGTCTTACGGCACACCAAGAAAAATACTGAGTTGGAAACCAAAGCAGATTGATGTATAAAAAGGGTTACCTGACTGGTAACCCTTTTTGATCAGGAGACAACATGGAAAAGATCACCATTCTTGGATCGGGGAACGCGGTCGCGAAAAAAGACCAGCAAAACACCCATCTCTTATTTGAAACAGCAATTCGAAAAATTCTGGTGGATTGCGGGAATCACACTGCTGCCAGCCTTGGCAGGGCGGGGGTGGAGATCAATCAGATCACTGATCTGGTTTTGACCCATTTTCACGCGGACCACGTGGGCAGTCTTCCGCTTTTGATCATGGATATGTGGTTGGAAAAACGTACCGCGCCCCTGACAATCTATGGTTTAGCCGTCACACTTGAAAAGGCGCAAAAACTACTCGAGCTATTTGATTGGCAAAAATGGGGCAACATGTACCCGGTCAATTTTGTGGCAGCCAATGATCTCGATGAGACCTTGCTGATAGGTGATGAAACCATCAAGTTGAAGGCGGCTCCGGTGGTGCATTTGATCCCAACCATTGGCATTAGGGCGGAGTTTTCAAGCGGAAAGAAAATTGTCTATTCCTGTGATACTGAGCCTTGCGCGGCAGTGGAAGAGTTGGCGCGTGAGGCAGACATTTTGCTGCAGGAAGCTGCCGGCCCCGGAAAGGGCCACACATCACCCCAGCAAGCTGCTGAAATGGCCGCGCGCTGCGGGGTGCAACGCCTTGTGTTGATCCATTATGAATCCCGTACAGGAAAGGCTCAACTGTTGGAGCAAGCGCGGAGTGCGTTCAAGGGGTTGGTTGACCTGGCAGAAGACGGAATGGTACTTTAATTACCAGCCTTCGATAAAGTTCTTCCATTCCTGGTTGTCTTCAAGGAATTTGGCAAACACATATCCCGCTGAATGGGGTGGTTCTTTTGGCTGTCTCAAAAGCGTCATGCCTGAGTCACCGAGTGTGCGCCCCCCTTTGCGGTGGTTACAAGCCGGGCAGGCTGCCACCAGGTTGGTCCATGAATGTTGGCCGCCCATGTGTTTGGGTTGTATGTGATCCACGGTGAGAAAAAGGGTGGATTTGCCGCAATATTGGCAGGTGAAATGATCGCGCCTGAAGATCTCACGCCGGCAAAGGCTAACCTTTGGGCGGGGGCGAAAGATCATGCGGTGTAGGCGGATCACAGAAGGAATGGGATAAACCGCGCGGGCAGTTTTAATCACCCCGCGGCCGTTGAGGATCAGGCTGGCCTTTTCAGACAGCATAAGACCCAGGGCGCGCTGGTAACCGCACACGTTGATGGGTTCAAAATTTGCATTCAACACCAAGACCGGTTTATCCATATAATATTGGTAAATTATAGCGCAAGTCAGGTGATGTGATTAACAGGAGGAAGAATGCGCGTAGTCATAATCGGCGGAAAAGGATTGATCGGGAGCGCGGTCTCTGAGCTCGCAAAGAAAAAAGGGCATCAGGTGTTGGTGCTGACGCGCCGGGTTCCAGCAAAGGGCGGTTATGCGCAGTGGGATGGAAAAGACGCCCAGCAACTGCTTCACTTGATCGATGGGTCGGACGCGGTCATCAACCTGGCCGGGGAGAGTATTGGCAAGGGCAGATGGACAACCAGACGCAAAGAAGTGCTACTCAACAGCCGTCTCGAACCTGCGCGTGCCCTGGTGGAAGCGCTCGCGAAATGCACAAAACCGCCGCAAACCCTCATCCAGGCCAGCGCGATTGGTTGGTATGGAACGGGCTGCGAAACCAAAACGGAGGCTTCTGAAAATGGCAAAGATTATTTAGCTGATTTTGCTGCCCAATGGGAGAAGGCCACCGAAAAGGTGGAGTCGCTTGGCATCCGTCGGGTCATCATCCGCAGCGGCGTTGTACTGGATTCAAATCAAGGAGTCTTGCAGCAGCTAAAATTGCCCTTTCAGCTTATGGTTGGCGGGCCGGTTGGCTCAGGTGAACAAGTGTATTCGTGGATCCACATCCACGATGAGGCTGCAGCCGTTGTCTTTTTACTTGAAAATCCTGACTGTAAAGGCGTGTATAACCTGACCGCACCAAAACCGGTTGCAAACCGTGAAATGGGTCACGCTCTGTCAAAAACCATGCGCCGTCCTTACTGGTTACCCGTACCGGCTTTCGTTTTGCGTTTAGTATTGGGCGAAATGAGCACCCTTGTCCTGGATGGTCAACGGGTAATTCCTGAGCGCTTGTTGCAAACAGGTTTCAATTTCCAATTTCCAAGCATTGAAACTGCCCTACAGGACCTCATTTAACCTCTCACTTGTGGTGATAGAGTGAAAAGCGCTGGTATAATTCAGTTTTGCTTTTCACATCTTATAAAGGAGGCCGCAATGAACATCGATGAACAGGTCGAGTATTTCATGCAGGGAACGGAATACGGCGACGAAAAACTGAAGAAAAATATGGCGGATGAGCTGCGTGCTCGCTTAATATCCTGCCAAAAGGAAGGAAGACCCCTGCGTGTTTATTGCGGTTTTGATCCTCGCAAGGCCGACCTTCACTTGGGGCACACCGTTCCGATGCGCAAACTGCGCCAGTTCCAGGAACAGGGACATGAGGTTACTTTCTTGATCGGTAATTACACCTCCCTAATTGGTGACCCCTCCGACAAGGATGTGCTGCGTCCACAGTTGACGCAGGATGAAGTGGCGATTAATGCGCAGACCTATGCCGACCAGGCGTTTCGCATCCTGGACGAAGGTAAAACCAAGATTCGCTACAACGCGGAATGGCTTTCAAAGCTGACCTTTGAGCAATTGATCAAACTGGCTTCCAACTTTACCATTCAACAGTTCTTAACCCGCGAGAACTTCAAGCTGCGCTGGGATAAAGGTGACGCGGTCTACCTGCATGAAACCTTTTACTCGATCATGCAGGGGTTTGACGCGTATGCCTTGCAGGCGGATGTGCAGATCGGCGGCACGGATCAGTTGTTCAATATTATGACCGCTGCTCGCAAGATCATGACCTCCCTGGGAGCCCAACCCAACATTGCCATCATCCTGGGCATCCTCCCCGGAACTGACGGTGTGGTCAAAATGAGCAAGTCACTGGGCAACCACATTCCCATCAATACCGATGCTGCGGATATGTACGGCAAGGTCATGAGTATCCCAGATGTCGCCATGGGGCAGTTCTTCAGACTGACCACCCGATTGACCCCTCCTGAGATTGCCGCCATCGAGAAAGGTGTCAAGGATGGCAGTGTGCATCCACGTGATGCCAAGATGCGCCTGGCGCGTGAGATTGTCGGTGCTTTCTATGGAGACGAGCAGGCGGCAAGCGCTCAACAGGTGTTCATTGACACTTTTCAAAAAGGAAGCATCCCTGAAGAGATTCCTTCATTCACCATCACCGGCACCCAAAGTGTGATTGATGTGATGCTTTCGGCGAACCTGGCACAAAGCAAGACCGAAGCTCGCCGGTTGATCGAACAAAAAGGCGTCAAGTTTGAAGGGGTGGTCGTGACGGACGGACTCAAGCTGATGGATTCAATTGGCGTACTACAAGTGGGAAAAAGGCATTTCTTGCGACTTGAAAAATAGCTGCAAATCTTATGGAATCGAAAAGGTGGAGTCGCAACTCCACCTTTGTTTTATTTAATAGGGTTTATAGTGTGATTGAACATTTCCACTCCCACGTTCCTGGCGATCAGAGCTGAGGAATCTTCAAGAGCCACCACCAGCACCAGGGGGGTGCCTTTCCAATCTGTTTTTGTGCCGGTAATGAACCAATCCACGCTGCCAGTTGGAGTTGCTACCGTCGAGCTGACCTGCCAACCAGGTATGGAGGTACTGGCCAGGTCTGCCGTACCATTTTTAGAGTTAAGATTTAGGGTCTGATTCAATTGCTCTTCAATCGGGAATAATATCCAATCGCTTTCAGGATATTGGTAGGCGATGGTTAACTGCGGGCTAATACCCTGTCCGTTGTTCACCAAGATGGCATAGGCGCTGGCCATTTGCAATGGACTAACCAACAAGTTATCTGCGGTTTGGGCCGCATCCACATCAGTTTGCCCAACACTCGCACTCTCTTGAATGGAATCAGCCAGATCGATCTCAGTCTCATCGAAAAATCCGACATTGTTGTATAAAGAGGAAATATCATCCTGACCGAGATAAAATTCCAGCATTCTCGCAGCCGAATTACAGCCTGACGAGACCAGGTTTCCCCAATTGGGATTGATGCCCGGGTTGATGGCACAATAATTAGGATTCGCAGGATCTTCAGACCATTGCGTGACCAATACTGGAGGCAGGGAGTGGTCAGCAAGTAATTCCGCAAACAAGAGGCCGCCGGCTGCATTTCCCAGCGGATATTGTGCTTGAGTGGCACGATTCAGCAAAGGCGAACTGGGGTCGGATTTCCAATCTTGCCAATTTTCTTCGAGGTTATTGGCATCAAAAGTTGGAGAAGTGGACATCGCCAGGATCTCACCGGTTTGGGCATTCATCAAGAGCAGGGCACCCACCTTATTACTCATTAATTCATCCGCTTTTTGTTGTAATGTAATATCCAGGCTCAATCTGACGTTTGCGCCCGTTGGATACTGGCTGTTCAAAATACGAGAGCTTAAGACGTTGGCGTAAGAATTGCCTTCCTGCCCGCGTAAGTAGGCATCCAAACTGGCTTCGAGGCCCCCTTGTCCATAATTCATGTTGGTATAGCCCACCACAGCACTTAAAGATGGATAATTCAAAACGCGGATAAGTTCACCGGGTTCGCCTGTGGTTTCAGACAGGACGGTGTTATTTCGATCCAGGATTTGCCCTCGTTGCACATAAAGATCTGAAATAAATCGCCTTGGATTATCGTTACGCGAGAGTAAGGCTTCCGCACTAAAAACGCTCCACCATGAGGTGACCAGGGCTACTGCAATTAATGCGAACAGGAAAACGCTGCCTGTCAGAAAGTAGGCCGTGGAGTTCATTGGCAAGGTGGGTTGCTCGGTAGTGTGATTTGAGATCAATAAAAGCAATAATGAAGCAAAAAAGGAGGTTACCAGTGAAGACCCACCATATGAGAAAAATGGCAGGGTAACCCCGGTGAGTGGCAACAAACGAATGGTACCACCCATGATCAACAAGGCTTGTGAAATGAGATAAGTGGTGATGCCTGCCGCAAGATACCTTTGAAAATGATTCGAGGCACGCAGCGATATCGATAAGCCGCGAACCGCGATCAACGCGAATAGAACCACCACCGCAAAAGCACCAAGTAAACCAGTCTCTTCTACCATGGATGGGTAGATGAAGTCGGATTGTGACACTGGCACTACTCCCGGGCTGCCAAGACCGATGCCTCTACCGAAGAGCCCTCCGTTTGCCAAGGCGATGATGGATTGCACGATCTGATAAGAGCGGCCGTTGGCATCTGCCCACGGGTTCAGCCAGGCTTCGACTCGCAGTTGGATGACCCCAAAAATGTAATAACCAGCGATTAACGCGCCCACGATCACCAAAAAGCTGATCAAGAGAAAACGGCGCTTGCCTGATGCCAGATAGATGACCACGGTATATAGCGCAATGAATAATGAGGCTGTACCCAGGTCACGTTGAACGACCAGGATCACTAACGCGGCGCCCGCGACCAAAAGGGTGGGAGCGATCAGTTGCATCAGGCGAAACCCGGCTGGACGACTGTCTGCGAGGTAGGCTGCCAGGTAAGCCACCAGGATCACTTTCAGGATCTCTGAAGGCTGAAGGTAAACGCCGGCTAATCCCAACCAAAGATTAGGTCCACTGCCCGATGGATTGGTGCCAAAGAAAAAGGTGAGTACAGTCAAAACCAGGGTGAGGGTCAACCAGATGTATTTATAACGGCGCAGCAGATTCAACAGGTTGGAGAATCGCATTCCGATAATGAAACCTGTCAAGCAGATGGCCAGCCAGGCGGTTTGTTTAAAACCATAGGCTGGATCCAATCTGAACAAGGTGATCAATCCCCAGCCTGAGATCAAAGCGATGATGGGCAACAGGTAAGGATCACGGTCAGGCAGCAAACGATTTGCTTGTCTAAATGCGAGCCAAAACCCAACCAGCCAGACTGCAAAACCAATCCACTGTTGCCATCTCAGGTCAACGTTGATGGAGTGCAACCTGACGGCGGGAGCAAAGGTCAAGGCAACGCAGGCGGCAAAAACGAACATGACCGCAAAGAGGATCAACCGTTTTTGGACGGACTCTCTGGAAATGCGGGTGGATGAATAGGAGAGTTTCACGAGATATATTTATTGATCAATAAATCGAGTTTCTTGCGGGTTTCTTGAGGAATGGCATCCCGCCGGGTGATGATGGCATTTTCAAGCGCATGGTGACAGGTGCAGGTTTCTGCTTCACCCAACTGCGATACCAGGTCCAGGATTGTTTTTTGCGCGATCTCGGTGTTTTTATGCAGAGTCTGGATCACCAGATCCACGCTGACGTTTTCTTCGCTTTGATGCCAGACATCATAATCGGTCACGTGAGCCATCACCGCGTAGCATATTTCAGCTTCTCTTGCCAGAAATGCTTCAGGTGAGGTGGTCATGCCGATCAACGACATTCCCCAGGCACGGTAGGCATTGGATTCTGCCTTGGTTGAGAAACGGGGGCCTTCAATGGTGATCATTGAGCCACCCATATGTGCGGGGGTGCCTGTAGCCGAAACAACCTGGTATAGAGAAGTGGAAAGATTGGAACAAAAAGGATCGGCGACTCCGACGTGCACAACCAAACCCTCCCCAAAGAAGGTGCGTTCTCGATGATGAGTGAAATCAAATAGTTGTGATGGGATGACAATATGTCCTGGCGCGAAATCTTCGCGTAGTGAACCGCAGGCGCTGATACTGACGATCCTCTCCACCCCCAAAGATTTCAAGGCATAGATGTTGGCGCGATAGTTTACCTCAGTGGGTGATATGCTGTGCCCAATACCGTGTCTGGCAAGAAATGCCACTTTTTTACCGGCCAAAATACCGAGTGCAATGGGAGCACTGGGAGCGCCAAACGGCGTTTCAGGGTTGACCAATTCGACTTTTTGCAAGGCGGCAAAATCATAAAGACCTGATCCACCAATGACACCCAAAATCGGTTTTTGTGTCATAAATTCCTCCATTCATTAATCGGCCGAACTTAATTCGACCACCAGAATACTTTTTCCAATACGCAATTCGTCGCCATTGATCAAGATGGTCGGCGATTCAACCCGTTCATCGTTCAGGTAAGTGCCGTTGGTAGACATCAGGTCTTCGATCCACCAGTGCATGTTTCGATAGATCAAGCGCGCGTGTCTGGCGGAAATCACAGGGTCAGGCAGGCTGATGTCGCATGAGGGCTCGCGTCCGATGCTGATCTCATTTTGAGAGAAGGTGGTTTTTTCATTTTCAGGATCACCATCCATGAGGATGCCAATGGGTGGTGTTTTTCGACTGGTTAGGATCTGACTGTGAAATTTCAAATCCCGCCATAAGGCATATATAGCCCAAGCCAAAAAGGCATAAAGTGCGATCACCATCAATATTCTCAGGATCAGAACGAAAATTGGCAACATCAGAGATTCTCTAAATCCTTTTGTTCAGTAATGTTGGCGGTGATTTCACGATCTGATTCGAGTTCAGAGGGTTTCTCATGTGTAAAGATCAAAGTGTAACCGGCAAGAGAGATCACGTCACCTGATTTTAACTCACTGCTAGTGATTCGGGTGCCGTTGAGAAAAGTACCGCCGGACGATCCCACGTCAAAAAGCATGTAACCCTCGCGGGTTTTTCTGATCTGGGCGTGTTCTCGTGAAACGCGTAAATCGCTGATCACGATGTCGTTTGAGTTGCGCCGGCCGATGTTGATGATAGCCTTCTCCATCGGGATGGTTTTTTCAAGGTTGAGCAATACCCTGCCCGAGTCAGGTTTAACTTTTTGACTTGTAGAAGATCCAGTTTTCGAAAGCCGGATGACTCCGGTATTCCCAGGTTGCCTTTGACAACCTTCAAAAGTGAAGACGATCTGATGGATGGCGAGGGAGTTTCTGGCGATCAATGAAAAATCAGGCATGACTTCTGGTTTGCAATTCATTTCAATGACCGTATCAAGGAAAGCGGTATGGACAGTTTTCGACCAATCGTCCAGTTTAGTCCATTCACGGATATTTTCAGGTGACATGAACACCTTGATCTCGGTGGGTGAATTCTTTAGACATTCAGGGTCTTCAAGGATGTGTTGACGCAACGCCTCACAAAATTGACTGATCATGATCGCTTTGCGATTGGCGCGCGGCCACAGATCAGAGCCTTTCTCAAAGAGCTCTTTTATGCGGTTTTCGATTTGGTCAAATTGATTCATGTTTAGAATTATATCCAATGAAAGTCAGGATCCGTGCAGGTTTATTGATCCTTGTCTGGTTTGTGAGTAGAGAGGCTGGCAAATTTTGCTCCACATAAGGCTTGCAAGTCAGAGGGTTTCAACCGCAAAATCAAACCGCGCTGGCCGCCAGAGATGTGGATTTCGGAATGATCGAGTGCTGATCGATCAATGTAGGTGCTAAATCCTTTATTGACCAAAGCCAGAGGGGAAATCCCGCCAGCCTGCAGCCCCGTGAGCGTTTCAGCTTCATTTTGACTCGGAATTCGTACTTTCTTTTCGCCAATGAGCTCAGCCACGGCTTTCAGATCCACCACGTGATCGCCTGGGATGACTGCCAAAAGCGGCTTGCCTTTAGCGCGAAGGACCACAATGGTCTTAAATACCTGGTTTTGAGGCAGGTTCAAGATGGAGGCTGTCTCTTGTGCCCCCAATTTTTCAATGGGCAATTCAAAGGGGGTATACACGATCCTCTTCGAATCGAGCAGACGGGTCACGTTGTTTGAGATCATAATGTTTTTCGTTTTCGGTTCTCAACGGCAAAGATCGGATTGGTGTAGATCCAACCGCGTTCCTTGCCGATGAAATAGATCAGGCATTCCAGTCGATAATAACCTGGTTGTGAAATGGTATAGAGCAGGCGGTTGCCGTTTTGTACTTCATGTATGACTTTTCCATTGTGGATCAAACGCATGTGGGCGTTTTCTGGCAGCATGACCCTGGCAGTGGCGCCTGATTCAAGGCCGAGGGTATCACCAGGAAAGAATTCACCCTCTTCATTTTCAATCATGAAAAGGGCGCCCCTGGTGGAAGCGGGCAGGTCGTAACCAATGAAGGAAGCGCCACGTCGTAAGGCATCATAAATGATAGCTTTGTCATGGTCTATAGTGCCGTTGAGATCATCCCGCAAGAGTAAGTGATTGTTGATGGCTGAGAAATGATACTCATACGGATAAGCGATCTTTTTGATTGGGCCTTTGTTGATCTTGATGGCATGCGCGTCTGAACCACCCACCGCGCTGACTTTTTTTCCGCTGCAGAGCAGTTCGTCCCATTTTTGAAGGGTTTCGGGTAGGGGGTGGTGGGCAACCAATTCGGGCATATAAAGGTGTTTTAGCGCGTTCACAATCGTGCGTGAGACGGTTTTAAATTCACTCATGCCGTTCCATAATTCAAGTCCGTTGAATCCTTCGACGCTCCAATCAATCCAGGAAATATCGGGTTCGTTGATCAAGGGCAAATCAAATTCGTAGGGATGAGCCAAGAAACTTAAACCCCCGGCTTTACGCACTTCATTGATCAAGACCTGCGGTTCACTGGCAAACCCGGCCATCTCTTTTTCTGCGCCAATGACCAGGGTGTGGTTCTTTTGTGGATCGCGATTTTGATCATGAACCTCTTCGCCTGATAATACCAGCACCTTGCGGCCGTTCCTCGTGTGATAGCCTTCGAGACCTTCAACGTGGATGTTGTGGTCGGTTAAAATGATCACTTGAACATCTTTTTGAAGGGCGGCATCCGTGATCGAAGAGTAGGTGCCTGATCCATCAGAGTAAGTGGAGTGAATATGGAGGTTGCATACAATTTCATTCATAGGTTGACTTTTTCCGGTACTAAACGGTATAATTTTCGATGTTTGAAATTTCAGGAGGTTCACTTTGAAAACCTATATCGATATCGCCCTAATTATAACTTCTTTGGCTCTTATCACCAGCGTCATCCTGCAAAACAAGGGAGTTGGTCTGGGCGGTTTTGGCGGAGCTGAGAGTGGTGGTGTTTTTTCTGCCAGACGGGGAATTGAAAAGACACTCTTCACAATAACCATCGTGTTGGCTGTTTTGTTCCTCATTCTCACGATGGCAGCAGTGATGGTAAGATCCTAATCAGGATTAATTTCTTTGGGCGGTTCATCCCAGAGTTTTTGATTGGCGGCTCGTCTTTATCTTGGATAAAGACTTAAAGTCGCCTTTTTACGCATAAAATTATGAAAAAATTCCGTTGGCAATTACTGATCCTTTTTCTGACCGGTTTGTTGGTCGGAGTACTGTTGATCCTTGAAAAACGCGGAGGATTTGGCAGGGTAGGCGATCTGCAGCCTGTTCAAGGTGGGGTTTATACAGAAGCCCTGGTCGGCAATTTATCACGCCTTAACCCTCTACTAGACTCGGCAAACCAGGTGGATCAAGACATCGATCGCTTGATCTTTTCCGGGTTGGTCCGGTTTGATTCACGCGGCATGCCTGAACCTGACTTGGCAGAATCAGTTCGCATATCTCAAGACGGTATTCTATATAACATAACCCTGAAAGAGAAACTCACCTGGCACGATGGGCAGCCTCTCACCACGGCAGATGTGAACTTCACCATCAATCTGATGAAAGCAGGCGAGGGTTATGTTGCCGCTGACCTGGTGGCGTTATGGAATGAGATCAAGGTAGTGGTGATTGACGATCTTAATATGCAGTTGATCCTGCCTGAAGCTTATGCTCCCTTTCAGGATTATCTGGCTTTTGGCGTACTTCCAAACCATCTCTTAGGAAGTCTGTCGGTTCAAGAAATTGCCGATTCCGAGTTTAACTTGAATCCTGTTGGCAGCGGACCCTTCAAATTCTCAACGCTTATCGTTGAAGATGGTCAAATTGCAGGTTTGTCACTGGTGGCCTTTGAAAACTATGTTCATTCCGCGCCCTTTTTGGAAGAAATTGTGTTCAGGTATTACCCAGATGCCCAATCGGCTTACCAGGCTTATCTGGATAAATACGTGCAAGGCATCAGCGAGATACCCTATTCATTATTGCCAACCGCCATCCAAAATGAAGATCTCTCCATTTATACCGGAAGGCTGCCACAATTAAGCATGGTGATGTTTAACCTGAATGATCAGGGAGTGCCGTTCTTTCAGGATGCTGATATTCGAAAAGCATTGTTACTTGCCTTGAACCGCCAAAAAATGATCAACCAGATATTCAATGGCCAGGCGATCGTTGCCAGTGGGGTGATCTTCCCTGGCAATTGGGCATATTCTGATGCGGTCGCTCCGCTGGACTATGATATCGAACAAGCCAAAATGCTGATCAAAGAAGCTGGCTATGTGGTTACGGGTGAAGAAAACCCTGTCCGTAAGAAGGAAGATATCGAATTCAAATTTGTGCTTTCTTATCCTGATGATGAGTTACATCGCGTGGTGGCTGAATCGATTCAAGCGGATTGGAAGAAACTGGATATTGAAGTGGTACTTGAGCCGATTCCGGCTGATCTCTACCTGAGTGATAAGCTCACCCCGCGTGCTTTTCAAGCCGCATTGGTGGACTTGGATCTAAGCGGTACACCCGACCCTGACCCCTATCCGTTCTGGGATTCCGGTCAAGCTACGACAGGTCAAAACTATTCGCAATGGAACGACCGTATCGCCAGCGATACCATTGAGCAGGCGAGGGTAACCACCAATTTTAATGAACGCATCCGGTTGTATCATAATTTCCAAGAGATCTTTGCCAGAGAGCTACCGTCTTTACCTTTGTATTACCCTGTTTATAATTACGGCGTGGATAATACCATCAACGGCGTTTCGTTTGGCCCGCTAATGGATGTGAGCGACCGTTTCTCAACCGTCAACCTTTGGAACATGATTGAACGACGAACTCAAGTGACAGCCACTCCAGCAGAGAAATAAGAGTCCAAGCATGCCAAGGGTGGATGAAAACAGGCGCTTAATCCTTGCTGGTGCGGAAGAGCTGGAGAATTACCTCAATTCCTCTCAACTCCTCTGGCGTCTTTCGCATCAAGCGGGAAGCCTGACGCCGGGGAGTTTGCTTTTAGCGCTCAAGTGTTTACGAGTGGAAGCGTCCTCCGTGAATGACCCAATTCTTCGTGCTGCGGTCGAACAGATCGATCGTCTGATTCAGAAACGCCAAGCCGCCTGGAGAAAACGTGTTGCGGACGAAATTCCTTATCGTTTGAGGTTGTGGAAGAGCACTCTCGAAGACTATTTTGAAGAAGGAATGCTTGACCTTTCGATTGCTAGTCAGATCAAGAATCGTGTCATCATTGAGCTGTTATTGAATGAGGCGCGTTTGATTACTCCGGTAATACAAAACCAGATCGATCAGCTTGACCAGAAGTTAAGACCTTTTTTCGATGAAAGAAATTTTTTATGGGAGTCTGCTTTGATCGCGGAGTTTGACATGACCAAGTATTGGTTTCTTTATCTGCAGCCTGGAAAGGTGAAATCATGAGTCCATTTTATACTCGCGGCGGAGACGGCGGCACGACAGGTTTGCTCGGCAGTGAGCGTGTCGATAAATCAGAGTTACGCATTGAAGTGTTAGGGACTCTGGATGAAGTATCGGCAGCCATCGGATTGGCGCGAAGTTTAAATTCGAATGAAGTCAATGAGTTATTAAAAAAAATCCAGGTACAACTTTATGAGTTGATGGCTGAGGTCGCGGCAACTGACGATAACATTGAGAAGTTCTCGAAGATCGATGAATCCGCGGTGCAGCACCTTGAAGTATTGATCGATGAGATTGGCAGGAAGGTACAATTGCCCTCAACCTTTATTCTTCCCGGTGATAATCCTGCCAGTGCGGCATTATCCGTGGCACGCACTGTGACACGTCGGGCCGAAAGGCGCATGGTAGCCTTGAGCCTTAAGCAGCGAAACCTACGCAAACCTTTATTAATGTATATTAACCGTCTTTCCTCGCTATTATACATTCTTGAGATACATACTGTTCAATCAGATCAGAGCAAAACACTTTCAACGACAAAGAAGGCCAAATGATCGGAACAATCATCAATTTTGGGACCATCCTGGTGGGTGGTCTGATCGGTATGCTTTTAGGGTCAAAGTTGGCGGACCGCGTCAAACGCACTGTGGTTGTCGGTTTGGGACTTTTCACACTGGTTTATGGCATCTCATTGTTTATCAAGACATCCAACTCTCTGATCGTATTGGGTAGTGTTTTGATTGGAATTCTTTTGGGAGAATGGTGGCGGATCGAGGAAGGGCTTGAAAGACTGGCCGTCTGGCTTGAAAAGAAGTTCAACAAAGGTAGTCAGAGCGATGGCAAAGAAAAATTTATCAAGGGCTTTCTCACAGCCACCCTGGTCTTCTGTATTGGGCCGATGGCGATCCTGGGTTCGATCGAAGACGGGTTGACCGGTAACTTTAACACCCTGGCCATCAAGGCCATCCTGGATGGTTTTGCGGCAATGGCATTTGCTTCCAGTCTGGGGGTGGGGGTATTATTCTCATCGATCATGGTACTCGTATATCAGGGGACGATCTCTTTACTGGCTGCTCAGGTTCAAACAGTAATTACCGACACCATGTTGACAGAGCTAACCGCGACCGGTGGCGTAATTCTGGTGGCGATCGCCATCAGCAGCCTGCTGGAACTTAAAAAGATTCGCACGGCCAGTTTTTTGCCCGCGTTGATTATTTCTCCCATCATCGTGGCAATATTGGCGATCATAAAATAAAAGCCCGGCATTAAATCCGGGCTTTTGGTCTTCTCAAAAAGGTGGGATTATTTCAGGGCTTCATCCATTGTCGTAACGAAATCAGCCGTACTAACAACGGTCCCATTGACGCTAAAGGATGGGGTGAATGTGACACCGCTTTCCTGGGCGAATTGATTGGCTTCATCCACGGTTGATTCATATTTTCCTGAATCAAGGCACTCTGTAAAAGTGGTCATGTCCAATGATAGCCTCTCAGCCATGGCCAAAATGCGTTCGCGGGCAAAAGCGCCCTGGTTCTCTCCATCGTGATTGGCAAAAAGGTAATCGCGCATTTCCCAGAATTTGGCCTGATCATTCGCGCAATAGGCGGCTTGAGCGGCTTTTCTGGATTCATCCCAATCAGGATTGCTCCCGTAAGCACCCAGAAAAGAAAATGGTGAAAAAGTGTAATAGATCTTTCCAGTTTTCACGTACGCCTCAATAATCGATGGTTCCATTTGGAGCCAATAGCCGGCACAACCCGGGCATTGAAAATCAGCAAACTCGATCACTTTCACTGGTGCGTTTGGATCACCCATTGACAATCCATCCACTGGCTGCACAGAGTGGAAGGTTGGATCAATAATTTCACTGGTTACAGCCGGGATTGGAGTTGCTTGTTTTTCCTGGTTGACCGAATTTAGAGTAGTGAGAATCACCACCAAGATCACCACCACTGCAAGCACACCGATGATAATGAAGGGCGTATAGTCTTTTCGTTTTTGTTTTTTCTTGCTGCGTTTACTTCGATCTTGAGTTGCCATTGATACCTCCATTTAAGTGCTCGAATTGTCTCATAAACCAAAAGGATTGTCCAGTTATTGTGTTTTTTGATTAGAAAGGGATGATTTTGGACCGGTATACTGGGAAGGTTTCACCAGTGAGTCTGAAACCAAGCGATTGATAAAGTGCCAGTGAAGAAGAATTACTACTTTGAGTATTCACTGTGATCTCGTCAATCCCTTTGCGCATAAAGTATTTGACCATTTCGGTGACCAGGGCTGACCCGATATGTTGTTTCTGACATTTTGGATGCACCGCGATGCGCGCCAGGTGAGCTGAAAAGTGATTCGCGGTGGTCAATTCATACCCGATGATCTCGTCTCCAATTTCAGCCACTGAGGCATGCTCAGCTTGATTATAGGCAAGCGTGAGTTTATCCAATGGATTGATCCACATGGGTTCAAAGGATGCCGCATCCAGATCAGCCACCTGCGGTAGGTCAGAAGGCGTCATAGGACGTATCTGCCAGGTGGTGAACTCGTGGTATGGTTTGGGATATTGGCGACTCCAAAGAAGAACCACGATATTTTGGAAATTTTCAAAACCAAAGTCAGCCAGAAGTTGTGCGAACCAATCATTCAAACCAACTGAATAAAGGGTTTTATGAGATAACTCAGAAAACTTGCTGGCTTCATGAAAGAGCAGCGCCCAGGTTTCTCGCATTTCCGAAAATTGCGAAGCGGCAAAACAACGGATCCAGGCGATATCCCCCTGGTCAGGCGGGCACACCAACAACCCTTTCAATCGTTTCTCTTGGCGCATCAATAAAAAAGGTTTTTGGGGAATCCAATCCAGCACACCCTGCCAATCAAGGTGGCGATGGATCAAGGCGGCATGGGAAAGAAAGTTGGCAATATCGGTCGTGTCTGACCTGGCCGCTTGATCGATGCTAACTAAGGCGCTCATATTTGAACCAATTTTCAAGATCTGTGGGTAATTTTCTTAATCAAATCTCTTAAAAACCCTCCCAAAATCTTTTCTTTGGTATTGGGTTTCTTTTGTTGATCATATGACGATTCGAGAGACGCCAGAGCCTGATATTGTTTACCTGTTTTTAGCTGCAGGTCCGCGATCTTTTTCAAAGTAATAGAACGCAGTTCTTTTTCTTCGGTTGCTTTGAACAATTCCGCGGATGCTTCAAATGTGGTCAAAGCCTCATCCAGTTTACCTTGAGCTTGCAAAGCCGTTGCCATATTGCCCAGCGCCATGGCCTGGCGCTTAAGATCACCAAATTCGGCAAAAATGAGATCTGTACCTTGAAGTGCAGCCAGGGCTTCATCGGGTTGTTTCAGTTCAAGTAAAACCACGCTAAAATTGTTGCGCATCTCGGCGGCATTCAACGCATCCTTGTTTTCATCCAATAGTTGGATGCATTCAGAAAAGTGAAGTGCCGCGTCTTTAAACCTGCGTTTTTGATAATCCGCAAAAGCCTGGTCTTTTATGGCAACGATCTTGGCATCCATAGGGTTAGTAAGTGATCTCCAATAAACCTTCAGCGATGCCGCGAAGTTTTGCCGAGTCCAGCTCGCTTAATTTTTTGGCAAGCTGCAGGTAAGGCTGGTTGGCAGGGTTTTGTACAAATTCACTCATTTCATCTGTTGTTTGAGTTTCTGTTGATGCTGGCGCTGTACTTGGAGAAGGTGAATTTTGTTCAGGCTGAGATTTAGAGAATAACTCACTCAACGGTAAAGCATACTCTTCGCACAAGCATTCGAGAAATGGCAACGGAATAGCAATCCCACCTGACTCGTATTGTTCAAGTTCAGCTTCTGTGATGTCCAATTTTTGGCTGATCTCAGATACTGATTTGTTTTGTTCCGTGCGCGCTTTTCGTAGGATCAATGAGATCATGCGATTTCGAAGGTTTTGATACTTTTCCAACACCATCGGTTCTGGATGTGATACTGGGTCCGCTTCAAGTTTGCCGTAAATGAGTGTGTCTGGTAAAAGCCCCAACTTAAGAGCGATCATTTCGACCTGGGGCAATGAAAGGGTTTCTTGTCCGCTTTCCACTTTTTCCATTTGATCTTTTGGGATGCCTGTCCACTGACTGAGGGATTCAGCGGAAACGCCTTTTCTTTGCCTGTACCCAGACAACCGCACCCCAAACTTCTTGGCTTTGATCGTTAGCAATTGTGTATTCATACGCGATTTCCTATTGAATAACCGATCTCTCTGTGAGGATTATAGCATTTTTCATTCAAGTGTTTTATGAACGTAGGTGTTGACCATCCCTGATGATGTTGGCAAAATTAACGCCAAAGACTTCGGGCCCGAGTTTAAAGCCGTTGGCTTCAAGCCTTGGAGTAAACAGCGGACGTATGCCGCTGGGTTTGAGTTCGCCCAGAATTCTACCGTCCGCGTCCACACCTGTTTGTTCGAATTTGAAGATGTCGGTCATGACCACGGTTTCGCCTTCCATGCCGGAGACTTCGGTGATGTAGGTAACCCGCCGGCTACCGTCTTTGAGACGTGACAGTTGAATGATCAAGTCAATGGCCGAAGCAATTTGCTCCCTGACAACCCTTAAAGGCAGGTCCATGCCTGCCATCATGGTCATGGTCTCCATTCTCGAAAGGGCGTCACGTGGAGTGTTGGCATGGAGCGTGGTCAGCGAACCGTCGTGACCAGTATTCATGGCCTGCAGCATATCAAGACACTCGCCGCCACGCACCTCGCCCACCACAATACGATCCGGCCGCATCCTCAAGGAATTACGTACCAGGTCTCTCACGGATACGGCGTGTTTGCCTTCCACGTTGGGCGGCTTGGTTTCCATGCGCACCACATGGGGCTGTTGAAGTTTCAATTCTGCCGAATCTTCAATGGTCACGATGCGATTACCATTGGGGATGTATTTGGAAATGGCATTTAGCAGGGTGGTCTTGCCGGAGCCAGTGCCGCCTGAAACGATGATGTTTAATTTCGAGATCACGCAGGCTTCGATAAAGGTGGCCATGTTTTGAGTCAGCGAACCCTTATCGATCAACTGCTGCATTTCAAGGCGGTTCTTGCCAAATTTGCGAATGGTGATCGAAGGGCCGTCCAGCGATACAGGCGGTATTACCGCGTTCACGCGTGAACCGTCTGGCAGGCGGGCATCCACGGTGGGGCTGTCAGCGTCGACTCGCCTGCCGAGAGGCAGGATAATGCGGTCGATGATCCTCAAGATCTGCTCGTCGCTCTCAAAAGTGACCTCTGATTTTGTCAGCATACCCGATTTCTCAACAAAAACATTGTCTTTTCCATTGACCATGATCTCTGAGATGTCGGGGTTGTCAAGCAGCGGCTGCAAGGGGCCGTAGCCTAAAATGTCGTCAATGATCTCTTTGAAAATCTGATCACGCAGGTTTTGCGGCAGGTTGATCTTCAAGGATTGATATTTTTGAAGCATGCAGTCAATTACAGTTTGACGCCTGTTTTCTGGTGAAACGGACATGGTTTCAAGTTCAGATAAAATCTGCCCGGCCAGGTAGCTTTTCAGTCTGGCAAGTTCTTTTTCGGGGAGGTTCGGCGAGTCACTCATTGCGGCGACTCTTCGGGTAGCATTTCAGTGAATGGGATGATCCAGATGATCTGGCTGTTGTTGATCGACAAGAACTTGGTGTGAGTGATCTCTTTGGTGCCATCCTGCGTAAGGATCGTGGCGTTGGTTACCGCGACGTATTTGTTTGCGCTATCCAACTCATCTTTGAGACGGCCGTCCTTTCTGACATGGATCTCACCTTGCACCTGGTTGGTCGGCAATTGGATTAAAACCTTGACCGGCGATTTTGACACGATTGTGGTGAAGATCTTCCCTTTTTCATCAAATTGAGTAACCATTATTATCCTTTCAGTCTACTCTTCAAAAAGAGGCATTTGGTAACCCAGGCCTGTTCGGGTGACGATATGAACAGGGTTGTGAGGATCATCTTCCAATTTCTGGCGCAGCCTGGCGATGCTGACCCACAGGATCTCTTTCTCATCCTTGTAGGAAGATCCCCAGGTGGCCATCAAGAGTTCTTCAGCAGTCAGTACCTTGCCATATTCGTGGGCAAAATGCAGCAATAACTTGTATTCCGTGGCGGAGAGATATACCTGGTGATCCCCTTTCCAGACCTCGGCTTTGGCGATATCAATGCGTAAATTGCCGTGAATGAAAACTTTGGATTCCTTACTTTCCTGCCGGTCCCCGGTGCGCCTGAGGATGGCGCGTACCCTGGCCACCAACTCGGTGGCTGAAAATGGTTTTGAAACATAATCGTCAGCACCAATGTTCAAGCCATTCACCCGGTCTTGTTCTTCGGTTAATGCGGTGAGCAAAATAATGGGTACATTTGAAAACTGCCGGATCCTGGTACAGGCGGTGATACCGTCCATTTTTGGCATCATGATATCCATAATGATGAGGTTGGGGGTGCCAAGAGTCAATTGTTCGAGCGCTTCCTCACCGTTTTTGGCTGTCAGGATCTCATAACCTTCTGATTCAAGGTTGACTTTTAATAGGCGTAGATATAACGGTTCATCATCAACAACTAAAATCTTTGTGGTCATCTTGTTTACTCCATATCATGCCGTTGAGCCGATAGCCGTAGTGGCAGGGTGATGGTAAAGGTGGTTCCTGATGCTGAAGAACTTGCCTCAATGGATCCTTCATGATGCTCAATGATCTGTTTGCATATGAACAATCCCAGACCGGATCCATGTGCCTTCATGGAACTCTCTGGCACCCGAAAGAAACGAGTGAATAGCATGGGCAGGTACACTTCAGAAATACCCGGACCGTTATCAGAGAAGATGATCACCAGCGCGTTCTTCCTTTTTTGCAGAGCTACTTTCACGGTTGCTCCGGGGGCATATTTGATCTCATTGCTCAAGAGATTATCAAAGACCTGTGCTAATTTACGCGGGTCACCTTCAATGGCTGGTATATTGGGGTCAAAATCAAGCTCGGTAATTAAATGAGGATTGGTTAAGTGGATGCGGTTGATCTCATCCCGCAGCAGTGAATCCAGCCTGACCTGGTGAAATTCAAATTTCATGTGGCCGCTTTGCAAACGAGAAGAATCCAACAGATCTTCGATCAAGCTGGTCAGGTTGTTCGTCTCGCGTTCTATGATCTCGAGAAAATCTTTCTGGGTGTCGCGATCCCAATCGGTGTCGGGGCGAAGCAGCGTGGTGGTGTAGCCCTTGATAAACCCAAGCGGACTGCGTAGTTCGTGTGAAATGGAATTAATAAAGTCGAATTGCAGTTTGGATATGGATTTGATCTCCTCGTATTTAGAGATCAATTGGTTCGATATTTTGCGCCTCACAATGGCGGTGGTCAAATTGCCAATCAATTCGGCAAACTGGATCTCAGCCTCAGTGAAGGTTGGTCCACCAAAACGGATTAAAACCAGAACGCCTGAAAAACAGTCCACTGGTTCAATCAGCAATCCCAACAGAAATGGTGCAGTCAAACGATCTTGGTTTTCATTTTTTTGCGGTTCCTCAACCAGAGTGCGCTTTTCTTGAAGCACACGGTTGGCGATTTGATCACCCCAGGCGGCGTCGGCTTCTGCTTTCTTTCCTCTTCCAGTGGATTTCGCAAATAAGACATCCAACGAGGAGGATTCGGTGTCTGTTTGATAGATGACCAGGTTATCAAAGATCAGGTCCTCGCGTACCAATGAAAAGAGTTCATCCAGGCTCTCACGCCAGGAGACGCGATTGGAAAGTAAGTCGATATATTTATACATACGACTGTCATCCAACGGATGGTTTTGGCCCGCTTTCTCTTTTGTCATCATTCCATCACTTCTTGCTTGGTCATGGTGTGGTTCCCAGTACAAAATCGAACTTAGATCCCTTTCCTGGAACAGAGGCGACGGTGATGCGTGATCCGTGGGCTTCGATGATCTTTTTTGCCAGGGTCAAGCCCAGGCCAGTGCCGCCTTGCCGGCGGGTAGAAGAGCCATCCAGTTGGTGAAAGGGTTCAAAGATCTCATCGAATTGGGAGGGCTGAATACCGATGCCGGTATCAATGACCGAGACTGTCACTTCATTCTGGCTTTCCACCAAACGAACGAAGATCTCACCGTCCGCTTCGGTGAATTTAATGGCATTATCCACCAATTGGTTGATCACCCAACTGACCCGCTCCGCGTCCGCGTAGGCGGGCTGGTTTTCTCTACGGCAATCCAGGATCAGGCGGATTTTCTTTTTCTCGGCCAGGCCGTTGTTATGTGCCAAAACCTCCCTGGCGATCTGCTGCAGGTTGATCATTTGCTTGTTGATCTGGATGGTGCTGGTTTCTGCCGTTGAAAATAAGATCAGGTCATCAATGAGTCTGCCCAGGCGTTCTGAAGCCCGTTTAAGCACTTCAATGGCTTCCCTTTGATCTGTGGCCAGGGCGCCAAAATCATCATTGAGCAGCAGGTCAATGTAGCCTTTAACATGCGTCATGGGGGTGCGCAGTTCGTGGGAGATGTTGGATACAAAATTACTTTTGAGTTTGTTTAGTTCAGCCAGTTTTTGATAGGCTTTTTCCAGCTCGGCGGTACGTTCTTGCACCCGGCGTTCGAGGGTCAAGTTGGATTGCTGCAAAGCAGTTTGCAGTTTCAGGATCTGGTTGGTCACCGCGCGATCGAGGGTTTCTCGATCGATAAAATTCATGTCTAATAATATCTGTCCCAATAGCGGTGACTGCCCTTGCAGACGAGAATTCTTCTGGGCTTCGAGGGCTTGCAGAAGTTGATCCTTGGTGAGCAGACCTTCCTCAACCAGAGCATCCCCCAGACGCGGAACTAGAATTTCGGGTGTTAGTGGAATGGGTAGCCTGCCTTTGCGCCACTAAGATAATGAACTGCCATGTAAAACCCCGATAATGGCAAGATTTCGCCTTTATCTACTAAATTGTAAACAAGGCTACATTAAATTGCAATAAATTGGTCAGGAATTTCGCGTTATTCGCCCGGAAGCATGCGCGTGAGCAGCCCACTCAGTTCTTCTTCGGAATAATAGTGAATGGTGACCGTGCCACCTTTTTTACCGTGCTTGAGGGTAACGCGCGTGCCAAACTTTTCACACAGTTTTTCTTCGATTTCCTTGACTCCCGGGTCTTCGGGTTTGACGGGTAGCACGGGCGGTTTTTGCCCGCTAAGCTTGCGGATCAATTCTTCGGTCTGGCGTACGTTCAATTCATTTTTCAAGACGGTCTGCAAGGCGCCCAATTGCGCCTGGGTGGTGGGCAGCCCCAACAGGGCGCGCCCGTGGCCTTCGCTGATTTTTCCCTGCATGAGGGCTTTCTTGGCGGCTTCAGGCAGCTTAAGCAGGCGCATGGTATTGGTAACAGCAACGCGGCCTTTGCCGACACGGGTGGAGATCTCTTCGTGCGAAAGGTTGAACTCGTCGGCCAATTTGCGGTAGGCTTCGGCGGTTTCAAGCGGCGAAAGGTCGGCACGCTGTACATTCTCGATCAGGGCCAACTCGAGCCGTTCCTGTTCGGTGACCGTGCGTATGATGACAGGAACTTTATCCAGGCCGACCATTTTGGCTGCCCGCAGGCGGCGTTCACCGGCGATGAGGGTGTAGGTGCCAGACATGCTTTCGAGCGTGACCACCAGCGGCTGCAAGATGCCGTGTTCGCGGATCGAGTTTGCCAGGTCGTGCAGATCATCTTCGTTCATGATGTCGCGCGGTTGGCGCGGGTTGGGGACGATGCTGTCGATCGGGGCAAACGTGTCAGAGGGCACCGGGTTGCTTGAAAAATCACCCGGGATGAGAGCGTCTAACCCTTTACCTAAACCACCTTTGCGCACTGCCATTGTTAACCTGCCTGTTCTTGATCTGAGATCACTTTAACCCCATCCTGGATGAGCAACTCGCGCGCCAGAGCGGCATAAGATTTAGCTGAAGCTGCTTCAGGCGCGTAGTTTGCGATGGGCAAACCGTAAGAAGGTGCTTCGGCTAGACGGATCGAACGAGGGATGACCGAATTCATCACCTGGTTGGGGAAGAATTTCTTGACTTCTTTAACCACATCCATTGAGAGGTTGGTGCGGCTGTCAAACATGGTCAAAATCACGCCCCTGACCTTCATTTCGGGGAAGAGCGATGAGCGGATGCGGTTGAGGGTTTGGGTCAACTGACCAACGCCTTCGAGGGCCAGGTACTCGCATTGGACGGGGATGATCACGCCGTCACGCGCGGCCATGAGGCCGTTGACGGTCAGCAGGCTGAGCGAGGGTGGGCAATCGATCAGAATGTAGTCATAGCGGTCGATGACCGGCTTGATGGCCTCGCGTAATTTAAACTCGCGTTTATCCATTTCGATCAATTCCACCTCGGCGCCGGCCAGAGCGGGTGAAGAGGGCAGCAGCGAGATCTTCAGTTTGGGATTGTGCAGAATGTGGGGCAGAATCGGTTCTGAGCCGATCAGCACCTCGTAGGTGCCTTTATTGACCTTGTATTTGTCGATGCCGAGGGAGGAGGTGGCGTTGGCCTGTGCATCCAGGTCGATCAGCAGAACGCGCTGACCGAATTGACCCAGGTAAGCCCCCAGGTTGATGGCCGTGGTGGTTTTGCCAACACCGCCTTTTTGATTCACCAGTGTATAAATTTTCGTCATAAGGCCTTTGTCTCAATAATTTCTGTCATGGATTGACTGACTTCAGCGGTAGTGGGGACGCCGCTGATGGTCTTGCGGGTAACCGAGTTGGCTGCCAACAAGGTGGCCAATCGGGCAGATTCCCAGGGGTCTTTGGTAGTCTGGTAGCGGATGAAGAAGGAGGTGGCAAACACATCTCCGGCACCGCAGGGATCGATCTCATCCACGTGAGGGGGGCGCACGTTGCGCACGTCGCCGTTCCAATAGACACGTGCGCCGGCCGCGCCTTCGGTGACCACCAGTACGGGCACTTGGGCGGCAAATTCGGCAACAGCTTCTTCATCACCGTGCACATCTTCCAGGCTGAGGATGGCCACTTCGGCGTACTGCAACACGGCCGCGGGGTCCTTCCAGGCCTGGTAAGTGATCAGGCCTTGCCCGTCCCAATCTCTCAGCCAGCCTTGCGGGGTGATGCCCACCATTGCGGTTGGGAAGGCGGATAGTATCTCAGGCGCGATCTCGTGGGCGATGGGACCGAGGTGCACGATGGGGGCAGCCCGCCAGACGGTGGGGATGTCTGCCAGGGTGATGGTTTCAGCCACGCCGCGGATGTGCTGTTCGCGGCCATCCGGGCGGTAGGTGTTGACAAAGGTTGAGTTGCTGGCCGCGTCTTTGCGGTGAATGGCGACACCCTCCAGCAGGCTGAGGTCAAGATCCGCCCGGCAGGAGGTAACCACTCCCACCCGAAGCCCAAAGGCTTTGGCCGTGAGTGCGGCATATGAGGCGGTGCCCCCCAGGGCAGGCCCCTGCGGGGTGAGGTCCTGGGTGACGTGGCCGATCATCAGATAATCGACGGGGGTCAAAGCAGTCTTGTCAGTCATCAGCGTAAACCCCGGGGCTATGGATGCGAGAGGAATTCATCATCATCAAGAAGAGTGCGTTGGATGGGTTCCTGATCCTCTTCTTCCATCACCACGGGGGCTTCGACACGCATGCCGGCAACCGGGGTTTCACAATAGGGGCATAAGTTCCAGGGCAGTTCGAGCAGCTTTCCGCAGCGGGTGCAGGTTTTCTTCAGTTTGGTGTGGCAACTCGGGCAGACCAGCCAATCTGGGTTCACGCGGCGATTGCAGCCCGGGCAGAGCGCGGAATCTTCGACGCTGCGCAGCAGGGCTTCTTCTTCAAGCGCCTGCTGATACTCCTCTTCAAGGGTCCTGGCGGGGCGCATGATCAGGTAGACCAGGATGCCGGGCAGAAAGAGCACGGCGCTGACGACCACTGCCAGCACGCGCATAAAGGGGTCGTGGGTGCGTTTGCGGATGTCGCGGAAGACCCAGAAGATCAGGCTGAGCCAGAGGGCAACCAAAAAAGCAACGGCAAAACCGCTGCCAATAAGGGTGATCTGTTTAAGCAGGGCGGGATCAAGGATCATAAAAAAACTCCAGTGCTGAAATTATAGCATGGTTGTTAGTTGGCGATGGATAAGTATGCTTTAGCGGCGATATTTTTAACCCTTTGATCTATAATAATTGGAAAGGCCAGATCAGGAGGGTGAGATGGTTCGAGAGACACCTGCTGCTTATCGCATTACCGATTTGAGCGCGGAGGAGCGTCCGCGTGAGCGCCTCGAAAAGAGCGGACCCGAGGCTTTGAGCAAAGCTGAACTGTTGGCCATTTTGCTGCGCGTAGGCGTAACGGGTTTAAACTCGGTGCAACTGGCGCAAAAGATCCTGGATGATCTGGGCGGATTGAGCGGCATTCAGAAGGCCAGTTTCGCGCAGGTGTGCAACATCCACGGGGTGGGGCCGGCCAAGGCGGCGCAGATCAAGGCGGCCATCGAGCTTGGCATCCGTTTAAAGAAGGAAAACCCCGACCTGGGGGGTGCCATCAGCTCGCCGGAAGACGCCGCCGAACTGGTACGCTACGACATGCAGGGATTGGTGCAGGAGAACCTGTGGGTGATCTTGCTAGACACGCGCAACCGCAAGTTGGCGGTGGAGAAGGTGTATGTGGGCTCGCTGAATGTGACCATGGTGCGGGTGGGGGAGCTTTTTAGGGCTGCCCTGCAGCGCAGCGCGGCCGCCGTGATCTTGGCACACAATCATCCCAGCGGGGACCCGACCCCCAGCCCCGAAGACGCCGCCCTGACGCGCTCCGCGGTGGAGGCCGGCAAGCTGTTGGATGTGGAGGTGCTGGATCACCTGGTGATCGGTCATAACAGTTTCGTGTCGATGAAAGAGAAGCACCTCGGGTTTGGCTGAGAGAGATTATTTTTAACACGAAATACACGGAAAATTTATAAGGGAACAAATCAACCAAAAAATCTAGATCACGAAAAGGCGAAAAGCACGAAATTGGAAAGAAATTGAAGAACTGAAACCGATATGTAAGTGTGTTGTTCATTTTGCTTCTTGTTTTATTTATATTGATGCTAATATTGGTCATCATATTTCGAGTAAAGTATTGGAGGGGTCATGAAAAAGGTAATTCTCTCGTTGGTTGCCATCTTTGTGGCAATGGTATGGTTGGTTTTCGGAACAGGTCAGAATGTTCAGGCCACCGATCAACAAAACGGACCAACCGCGACTTTCACGCCTACCTTAGAATATTTGGGCGTCGCGGAGGGCAGGTGGAGCGGCGGCGTGCAGGTGAATATCGACATTGGTGAAATGGGCGCCCCCAAGAGTTACCTGCAGATGTTAGGGAAAGCGGTCAAACCCTCCGTGTCGGGGCAGGTCTGTCATCCCTTCAATGGCGGACGCTACGGCTGGACCGGCAGCATCTACGAACTGGTGGGGGATGGATGGGTCAAGGTGAATACCTATTTCATCTGGGAACCCAATGAAGAAGGCACATTCATGGCCTGCACCGTGGCGAAACGCGATAGAACCTACGCATTTTTTGGTGTGTATAACGGTTCGGTGAACCCCACGGCCACGCTGCGCCCTACGAATACACCCAAGCCAACGATGACGCCGACCAAAGTGCCCACACCAACTAGAACGCCCAAACCCCCATCCGGCGACGGAATGAATCGATCATAGGCTCAGAGAATTCCAACCCAGGCGGTTGGATTTCTTTTTCGCCGCAGGCATCTTGACCGTCAGGAAAACCGATTGCGAAG
>CAYYRU010000006.1:0-75290 GCA_964474095.1 uncultured Anaerolinea sp. | reverse complement strand
CTGTCGGTTTTATCCCTCGTTTTCAATTGAACCGCACCACCATCGCGGTGGTGGGAGCGGGAATCCTTTTGGTTTTCAATCAGATCGACTTTGTTCAACTGCCAAAATTCATTGATTTTGATACGATCATCCTATTATTCAGCATGATGTTGATCAACGCCAACTTGAGGCTTTCGGGGTTCTTCAAATTAACCGGGGCATTCCTGCTTCATTTGACGCGCAAGCCACGCGTCTTTTTGGCAATCGAGATCCTTCTGGTGGGAGTTTTAAGCGCTCTGTTCCTGAATGACACGATCTGCCTGATGATGACCCCCTTCCTGCTTGAATTATTGATCGGCATGGAGCGCAATCCAATCCCCTACCTGATTGCACTGGCCGCAGCATCGAACATAGGTTCAGTAGCCACCCTAACCGGCAACCCTCAGAACATGATCATTGGGTCAGCGAGTGGAATCAGTTATCTCGATTTTACAGCCTCCCTTGCACCCATCGCATTGCTGGGACTCGGAGTCATTTGGGTGGTGTTGGTGGTTTTATACCAAAAAGAGTTCCATCCCAAAAATTATTTCAAGATCGCCACACCCCAAACCATACGGTATCACAAACCATTATTGCTAAAAACACTGGCGGTTACCCTCGCACTCCTGATCGCTTTCCTCATAGGAGTGAAGGTTGCCCTGGCGGCATTTATCGCCGCATGCGTCCTGCTAGTCACCCGCAGGGTTAAGCCTGAAAAAATCTTCTCATTCTTCGATTGGGAAATTCTGGTCTTCTTCAGCGCTTTGTTCATCCTGACTGGTTCGCTGGAGGCCAACGGCGTGACCGAAAAAATGATGTCACTAATTCATTTAGCGGGTCGCGAAAACCCATTGAATTTGAGCCTGATCACGGCTGGGTTAAGCAACCTGGTCTCGAACGTCCCCGCTGTATTGTTGTTAAAGCCGCTGATCACTTCCATGTCCGCGCAAAATGCCGGTTGGTTGACCTTGGCAGCGGCTTCCACCCTGGCGGGTAACTTCACCCTGCTGGGTTCGGTAGCCAACCTGATTGTCGCGGAATCCGCCAAGAAAAGTCGCGTGAACCTGACCTTCTGGGAATACACCCGAGCGGGCATAATAATCACTCTGGTCACTTTGGCGATCAGCGTGGCCTGGATCACATTATTTGTGTGGAAATAATCATCTTACTGATATAAACCCAAATCTTGGATCGCCTTGAACACAGAATCACGCAGGTAGTAGCGGTAGCCCATTTTTTCAACGATACGCTGCCGAATCTGTTTGGAAGAAATCTCCAAAATGGGGGCTTCCACAATATTCACTTTGGAAGAGATCCCAGGCAGCACCTTTTCCAATGATTCCAGATCAACCTTGTCTTCATGCCGGCGCATCACACCAATGCCGTCACAGGTTTTGATGAAATCCTGTGGACGATTCCAGGTGGGTAGATCGTGTAAAGAATCACCCCCCATCAGATAATGCATTTCGGCACCCGGGTATTCATTTTTCAGCAAATTGACGGTATCAATGGCAAAATGCGGCCCCGGTCGGTCTATGTCGATTCTGGAGAGCATGAAAGCCGGGTTACCCGCGATGGCTTTTTCGACCAGTTTTACACGCTGCTCGATGGGGCTGACTTCGACGTAGCTTTTATGCGGCGGATTATCGGTGACGACCCACAGGAGTAGATCCAGTTCAAGCTGTGAGCGGCATTCTTCAGCCAGGATCAAGTGCCCCACATGCGGAGGATCGAAAGTGCCGCCAAAAATGCCGATGCGCTGGGTCATCTAGTCTTGCCACTCCAGTTCGTATTCGCCAATATACACCGTATCACCTTCATCAATACCTTCTTTGCGCAATGCTTCATCCACGCCCAAAGTCACCATCAGGTGATGGAAACGGCGCACAGAGCCGTCGTGTTCCCAATAGGTCATGTCGGCCGCACGTTCAATGGATTTTCCGATCACGCGCCAACCATCTGCTTCACGCACCAGTTTAAAGTCGCGCGGGTCTTCGGCGGGTTTATAGAGCGGAATCTCCTGCACCAGCTCCACTTCAGGTACGCTTTGCAGTAGTTCGTGCGCCTTCCATAAGACTGGTTGCAGGTTTTCATGAGTGACCGCGGAGATGGCCAAGGGGGCGTAACCCTTCTTGGTCAGGGCTTTTTTAAGAGAATCCCATTTCTCCTGTACATCAGGCAGATCCATCTTGTTGAGCACCACCACCTGGGGTTTGGCACCCAGCGCCGGGTCGAACAAAGCTAATTCGGCATTGATCTGGGTGAAATCGGCAATAGGGTCTTCAGATAGACCGTTGATCACATGGATCAGTACACGCGTGCGTTGAATGTGCTTGAGAAAGGCGTATCCCAACCCCACCCCTTCGTGGGCACCCTCGATCAAACCGGGGATATCCGCCAGGATCAGGTTTGTCTCCGCATCCAGGTTGGCGACCCCCAGGTTGGGTTCAATGGTCGTAAACGGATAGTCGGCAATCTTGGGCTTGGCGTTGGTTACCGCCGCCAGAAAACTGGATTTTCCGGCATTGGGCACACCCACAATACCCACATCCGCCAACAGTTTCAATTCAAGCCGCAGATTTTTCTCTTCAGGGGGTTCACCTTTTTCAGCCGTTCGAGGAGCCTGGTTACGCGAGGTGGCAAAATGCTGGTTGCCCAACCCTCCCCTGCCGCCTTTGCAGACCCTCAATTGATCGCCAGCCTTGACGAGATCGCCTAGCAATTCACCTGTATCATCATCGTAAACGATGGTGCCAGGAGGGACTGGAATGACCAAATGTTTGGCGGTCCTTCCGGTCATGTTGCTGGCGCCACCGTTCTCACCATCATCGGCTACATATTTACGTTTGAACCTGAAATTCTGCAAGGTATTCAGGGTAGGTTTTACTTCAAAGATGACATCGCCTCCACGGCCGCCATCCCCGCCATCTGGTCCGCCACGGGGAACATATTTTTCACGGTGGAAATGCACCATTCCGGCACCTCCCCGCCCTGACCTTACATAGACTCTAGCTTCATCAATAAACATATCAACCACTTTCGAAAAAGATCAGGAACCAGGTGCAACCGTTGATACAACCAGTGTACACCCGATTCCTGAGGATGTTTGAGGAGACTACTTCTTGAATTTCGCTTTCAGTATCTCGGCCAAAGTAGGTTGACCAATCTCCTGCAATTCATATCCAACGCGCTGCATGGGCTTATTGACCTTGATGATGCGATTGAGGTCAATGGGTGTGGCCGAAATGACCAGGTCCACGTCCGCTTTGTTGATGGTTTTCTCAAGGTCTTTGACCATTTTGTCACCATAACCCATGGCCGGTAAGATGGCGCCGGTATTGGGATATTTAACGTAGGTGTCGTGAATGGTGCCCACCGCGAACGGGCGGGGATCAACGATCTCACCGGCACCAAAACGCCGGGCAGCAATCCAACCGGCGCCGTATTTCATTTCACCGTGGGTCAGGGTCGGGCCATCTTCAATGACCAGAACTCGTTTTCCACGAATGGCATCGGAGTCTTTTACAAACAGGGGTGAAGCACCTTCGATGACAACGGCATTTGGATTCATCTCGTGAAGTGAATTGCGCACTTCGATCACTTTGTCAGGGTCGGCAGTATCCACCTTGTTGATGACGAATACGTCTGCCATGCGGCAATTAGCCTCACCGGGATGATAAGACTGTTCGTGCCCAGCGCGATGAGGATCGGCTACCACAATATTGAGGTCTGATTTGTAGAATGGGAAGTCGTTGTTACCGCCATCCCACAAGACAATATCCACTTCCTGTTCGGCCTGGCGGAGGATAGCTTCATAATCCACACCGGCATATACAATCACCCCGTTATCGAGGTGAGGTTCGTACTCCTCGCGCTCTTCAATAGTGCATTCATGTTTGTCAAGATCGGCATAGGTGGCGAAGCGCTGCACTTTTTGTTTCACCAAGTCGCCGTAGGGCATGGGGTGACGGATGGCAGCCACTTTGAATCCCATTTCACGCAGGATCTGTGAGACGCGGCGGGTAGTCTGGCTTTTGCCAGAACCGGTGCGCACCGCGCAAATGGAGACGACCGGTTTAGTGGATTTCACCTGGGTTGCGTTAGTTCCCATAAGGCGAAAATCCGCACCGGCGGCAAGGACAATCGAAGCCTTGTGCATGACTACTTCGTGCGGCACATCACTATAAGCAAAAACAACCTGGTCTACTTTATTGTCGTTAATTAGTTTTACCAGATCGCTCTCAGGGTAAATGGGAATTCCAGCCGGGTACAATGAACCAGCCAGTTCGGCAGGGTATTTTCTGCCTTCAATATTGGGGATCTGGGTTGCAGTAAATGCTACAACTTCATAGTCTTTATTGTCGCGATAAAACACATTGAAATTGTGAAAATCGCGGCCGGCTGCTCCCATGATCAACGTTCGAATTCTAGACATTTCGATCATCTCCTTAAAAATAATTTGGTTTACGAGCCTTTTTTCACATCGCTTGTGGGGCTGTGATGCCCAGTAACGCCAAACTATTTGCTATGGCTTGTTTCGCCGCTGCCACCAAGCGGATCCTGGCACTTTTAACGGGTTCTTCAGCAATCAGAACAGGACATTGGGTATAGAAATCATTAAATGCCTTGGCAATTTCAAAGGCCATATTGCAGATGGTTAGAGGTTTCAGGTCTTTGGCGGCTTTTTGGATCTCATTGGGCATACGCGCGATCAAGTCAATGAGCGCGATCTCGCTTTGAGTGAGATTTTCACCAGGATTGGCAGAAGTTGGAACAGGCTGGTTGTATTTACGTAAGATGCTGTTAGCCCTCACATAGGCATATTGAATATAAGGGGCTGCTTGACCGTTGAAATCAAGGGCGGTCTCCCAATCAAAGGTAACGATCTTGCCGCTTTCGCGTGAAACCATGGGGTATTTGATGGCTCCAATTCCAACCGCTTCGGCTACTTTAAGTTTGTTTTCTTCACTCAAGTCGGGGTTTTTCTCTCGCACCACTTCGAGGGCGCGGGCGGTGGCTTCACGCAGCAAGTCTTCAAGTAAAACGACCGTGCCTTCACGTGAGGCCATGACCACGTTGCCAGGCAGGTTCACCAGTTCATAAGAAACGTGCTGGCAGCGGGTGGCCCAATCGTAACCGGCTAATTCAAGGGTTTTGAAAACCTGCAAGAAATGCAGTGATTGGCGCACATCCACCACATAATAGGCTTTCTCAAGATTGGGATAATCTGTGAATTTTTGTCTCGCCAACGCCAGATCTTCGGTGGCATAAAGCGCGGTACCGTCGGAACGTTGAACCACGATGACGCGATATTTTTCTTCCTTGAGCCCAAGTTTTTCATCCAGTTTGACGATTACGGCTCCACCGTTGGCACGTTCATCCTCAGCAATGCCGCGATCGATCAGATCCTTGACGATGGCTTTTCCCGGTTCTTCAAACATCGAGTTGAAGTAATAACGGTCAAACTTGATGTCCATCTTCTCGTACATTTCGCGAAAACCAGTCAATGACCATTCGCGGGTTTCCTTCCAGCAATCCACCACTTCGGGATCTTTTTGATCCCAGCGAGAGTAGATGGCTCTCACCTCGTTCTCGAAATCGGGGTTTTCTTCGATGCGTTTACACGCTTCAGCGTAGAGAGCACCCATCCAGCGAGTAATGTCTTTTTCGGGTTTTTCGCCCTTGTGATATTTCAAGTAATTCCACAACCATTTAATGACATGTAAACCGATATCACCTGGATAGTTGGCACGCACCACGTCATAGCCAGCGGCTTCAGCGATGCGAGAAAGTACATCCCCTAAAAAAGCGCTGCGTAGATGCCCGACATGAAATGCCTTATGAGTATTGGGCTGTGAGAACTCAAACATGATCTGTTTGCCGTTGCTTTCGCCTTTTCCATAGACCTCGCCTTTGGAAAGGACTTCATCCACGACCCGCTGAGAATATTCGGCGGGTGAAAAGTAAAGATTCAGGTAGCCATTGACCGCTTCAACTTTTGACATGCCAACAGGCAATTCAATGGCGGTCGCCACTAGTTCGGCAATTTCTTTGGCTTTCAAGCCGACATTGCCCTTTTCACTACCAAATGTTTTAGCAGCCAGTTGGAAAAAGGAGGTGGCGATACCCCACTGTCCATTGAATGGGATCCACGCCCATTTGATATCCATTTCGGGCAATTGGTTTGATTTTAAGATCAATTGGATTTTTTCTTCAATGCTTTTTTGTTCAAGTTCAAACATGTTGGTTATCCCATTCCTGTGTTCGCGATTTCACACGGATTATAACATAGCGGGTTTTAATCATGGGTGTTAATGCAAAAGCGGGAGGAAACCTCCCGCTTGATTGCTTTAAAAAGCTTTCCGGTTACTTCTGTTCAGCCAGTTGTTTCATTAAGCGGCTCTTGCGGCGTGCAGCATTGTTCTTGTGGATCACGCCCTTCTGAGCAGCCTTGTCAAGGGCTGAAATGGCGGCCAGAGTTGCCTCTTTGGCAGCTTCGCCGTCTTTTCCGGAAATAGCAACGCGGGCCCGGTTCACGTAAGTGCGAGCCATACCACGGTACACACGGTTGCGAATGCGTCGCTTTTCATTTTGTTTGTTGCGTTTAATTGCAGACTTAATGTTGGCCAACTTTATTCCTCCAAAAAAACATCTGTCAGTGCGAGGGTCGAGGGTAAGCACTGGTCCAGGTGGCGGAAGAATTCTACACCATGCTTCCGAATCTGTCCAGATGACAGCCTGACTCACTTACACTATCTGGATGCCGGTTTACTTATCCTGCAAGGCAGCCACACCCGGTAAGTCGAGGCCCTCAAGCATTTCAAGAGAGGCACCACCACCGGTGGAAATATGGGTGATCTTGTCAGCCAGTCCAGATTCCTGAATGGCAGCCACGGAATCGCCACCGCCCACCACGGTCACACCCTTGCAAGCGGCGACAGCTTTGGCTACATCGAAAGTACCCTTGGCAAAACGCGGGAATTCAAACACACCCATGGGGCCATTCCAGACCACGGTGGCCGCGGGTTCGATGACGGCCGCGTAGGCTTTCACCGTCTCAGGGCCGATATCCAGAATACGCCAGCCTGCTTCAACGTTGCCAACTTTGGCGTTCTTCATGGTAGCTTCGGCGTCAAATTTATCAGCCAGCACCATATCTACAGGAAGCATCAATTTCTTACCGGCTTCGGCAAGCAGAGATTTGGCTGTTTCGAGAGCTTCATCTTCAACCAGCGAATCGGCAACATCCAACCCTTGGGCTTTGAAGAAAGTGTTGGCCATGCCGCCGCCAATCAAAACAGTATCAGCTTTCTTGAGAAGGTTCTGGATAACACCGATCTTATCACTGATCTTGGCGCCGCCCATGATGGCCACAAAAGGTTTCTTGGGGTCAGCCACAACCTGGCCGAGATATTTGATCTCTTTTTCGAGCAGGAAACCAGCTACACCAGGCAGGAAATGGGTCACTCCCTCAGTGGAGGCATGCGCGCGATGGGCAGTTCCGAAGGCGTCGTTCACGTAAAGGTCTGCCAGGGATGCCATCTGTTTTGCCATTTCGAGGTCGTTCTTCTCTTCTTCGGCATGGAAACGAGTATTCTCGAGCAGTAGCACTTCACCCGATTGTAGAGCATTGGCAGCCTCCACGGCCGCGGGGCCGATGCAGTCCGTGGCGAAAGCCACGTTCTTGCCGAGCAATTTGCCCAGGTATGCGGCCACGGGTTTCATGGAGTATTTTTCTTCGGGTCCGCCTTTGGGACGGCCAAGGTGTGAGCACAAGATGACGGCTGCGCCTTGTTCCAGCAAGTATTGAATGGTGGGCAGCGCGGCTCTGATGCGGGTATCATCGCCGACCACACCCTCTTTCAACGGCACGTTAAAGTCAACGCGTACAAGTACTTTTTTGCCTTTTGGATCAATATCACGAATGGTCTTCTTGTTAAACATAATCTTCTCTCCCGGTGCAGAATAGACATGATGCGCAACCGCTTGAAAACAGCGGACTGCGCATCATGATCAGATCAAGAATAAGAGTTAAAACTCATTTTCCCACGGTAAAGACTAGAGTTTCTTGGCCATCATGGCTGCAAGGTCACCAGCTCTACAGGAATAACCCCATTCATTGTCATACCAAGTAACAACTTTGATCATGTTACCGCCCATGACCATGTTGTAAGGAAGATCAACGATTGAAGAACGGGAATCACCCTTAAAGTCCATTGATACGAGGGGATCACAATAATCTCCAGTGGTCACACCCAGAATGCCCTTCATGGCGCCCTTGGAGGCAGCTACGAAAGCAGCATTTAATTCGTCTTTGGTAACGGGTTTCTCAAGTGTGGCAACAAAATCCACAACAGAAACTGTGGGGGTGGGAACGCGCAAGGAATAACCGTCGAATTTGCCCTTTAATTCAGGGATGACCAGAGCAACAGCCTTAGCGGCACCAGTGGTGGTGGGAATGATGTTCAAACCGGCGGCGCGGGAGCGGCGCATTTCTTTCTTGTGACCCTGGTCCAAAATGACCTGGTCGTTGGTGTAAGAGTGAATGGTGGTCATGACCGCATTCACGATCTTCCAATTGTCATTGACAATCTTGGCGGCAGGGGCCAGGCAGTTGGTGGTGCAAGAGGCATTGGAGACAATGTGGTGTTTGGAGGAATCATAGAGATTGTCATTCACGCCGAGAACAATTGTCAAGTCTTCATTCTTGGCAGGAGCAGAAATGATGACTTTCTTGGCTCCACCCTTGGTGATATGAACATTAGCTCCAGGTTTGCCCTTGTCAGGGTCGCCAATGGCATCAGTGAAGAGACCGGTGGATTCAATGACGATTTCCACACCCAGGCTTGCCCAGGGGAGATTACCGGGATCTTTTTCCGCGAAGACTTTGATGGGTTTACCATCGACGATCAAGACGCCTTCACCAGCTTCGACGGTACCAGGATAAATGCCATAAGTTGAGTCATACTTGAAAAGATGCGCATTTGTCTTGGTATCGAAGAGGTCATTAATTGCAACAACTTCTAGTTCTGAACCGTGTTGCTGTTTAATCGCTTTCAAAACCTGTCGGCCGATGCGGCCAAAACCATTGATACCTACTTTTACTGCCATAATAAATCCTCCTTGAGGGTGATACAGATATTTTACCATGTCTAGACATGGTTTAATTTAAAGTGATGATCCTTCTTCTTTGGTACTCAGCGGACCGGTACGTTCAAAGTATAAATCCATCACCGTCTTCGCAACTTTGGTTGAATCGTGCCTGGTTGGATTATCGACATCCAATAGATCAGCCTGGTAGACGGGGTATTGCACCTCTTCTTCATTAAATTTAACCCAGGTAACATCAGCAGGCAAGACTCCTTCAAACCTATGATTACTGATCACCAGGTCAAATAAACGGCTGCCTGCGTGTTTTTCAATCACTTTTACATGGTCTTCGCAGGAATAACCATCCGTTTCACCTGGTTGACTTGCTACATTACTGATATAGAACTTGTAAGCGTTGCTGGCTTTGATGGCATCCACCAGATCGGGCACTAAAAGATTCGCGATGATCGAGGTATACAAACTACCCGGACCAATGATGATCAGATCGGCATTAAGAATAGCCTGAACGGTTGGTGGAAACGCAGCCGGGTTAGCGGGTTCAAGCCAGATCCTTTTGATCCTTCCACCCATTTGCCCGATCTTGCTTTCGCCTTTGATTTCGACCTCAACTTGTTTTTCAGGCATTTTTACATCCGCCACCAGGTTTACATTCTTCAAGGTGGAAGGTAGCACTTGTCCTTGAACAGCTAATACCTTGGCAGTTTCGGCAATCGCTTCTTCAAAACTGCCGGTGATTTCAGTCAATGCCGAGATAAGCAAGTTTCCCAAAGAATGGCCATTAAGCCCGGCGCTTGCGGCGAATCGGTATTGGAACAATTGGGTGATCAATTCTTCATCGTTGGAGAGGGCAGCCAGGCAGTTGCGAATATCACCAGGGGGTAAAATACCGATCTTTTGCCTGATCTGACCGCTGCTGCCACCGTCATCCGCAACAGTAACCACGGCGGTAATATTATGTGAGTATTCTTTCAATCCGCGCAGGATGGCTGATAACCCAGTTCCCCCGCCAATGACGACTATGCGAGGCCCCTTGTCACGTCTGCGATATTCAGCCACAGCATCAATAATGTTCTTGCCAGGTCGCATGAACGGACGCAATAAGGCGCGATTTAGTTTGATGATTCCAAAAATCGTTAGGCCGATACCAATACCGCCAAAGACCAGCGCCCGTATCAGTCGATTCGATATGAATTGTAGTGAGACAACCTTGACTGCCGGCAGCCACCAGGTGGCTGGAGCCGTACGGTAAATATCCAGCAACACAAACGCGAACCCAATCCCCAACAGGGTGGTGCCTAAAAGGATCACCAATACCCATCGCTTGATGCCAATGCCCGGCACCAGCCAACGAAGTTTGAGGACGATCGATTGGAAAAAGCGTTGAAATTTACGTAACTTTTTCGGACGCATACGAAGTCAATCATAGCAGTGTTTTAATCGCAAGTCAATAAATCATTAAGGTAACTTGATGGGATGGGTCAAATCTGGTGCAATTTGCGATTAGTTGCTCATGGTATAATTGTCTTACATTAAGTTAACAAGTAAATATAGCCAAGTTGCTGAAGTTAGTCTTCGCATACGACCGTTCGAACTCAGGAGGTGTGGTGTGAAACCGCTAAACTTACCAGGACCAATAGCAAAACGTCTCATTGAACGAGACCAGATCGTCATTTCTCCATCTTATCCACGGGGTTACCCATTTGTGATGGATCATGGCCGGGGGGTAGAAGTATGGGATGTTGATGGAAACCGTTTTCTTGATTTTGCTGCTGGAATAGCAGTCACATCCACCGGTCATAGTCACCCAAAAGTAGTCAAAGCAATCCAGGAACAAGCTGAAAAATTCATTCACATCTCATCTGATTTTTACCACTCGAAGTGGATCGAATTAGCTGAGTATCTTGATCTGATCGCGCCATTTCAAGAAGATGCTGTCTCTTTCATGACCAATTCCGGCACCGAAAGTGTTGAAAGTGCGCTAAAACTTGCCCGATATTACACGGGCAGAACCCAATTTATCGCTTTTTTGGGCGGATTTCACGGAAGAACCTATGGTGCCGTATCTTTGACCGCTAGTAAACCGCATTACCATCGCGGCTTTTTCCCATTGATGAATGGGGTCACACACATTCCTTTCCCTGATCCTTATCGCCCAGTACTTAATATGCTGCCAGGTGAAGATATTGGAAGCGCTACCATCCGTTACCTTGAAACTGAGGTTTTTGGTAAGACCATCCCTGCTGATGAAGTAGCCGGCATCATTATCGAGCCCATCCAGGGCGAGGGCGGCTACATCATTCCGCCCGAGAATTTCTTCATTCAATTACGAGACTTGTGTACCAAGTATGGTATTCTGCTGATCGCTGATGAAGTTCAAGCTGGCATGGGACGTACAGGCAAGTGGTGGTCGATTCAGAATTTTGGGGTTGAGCCCGACATTGTAACGGCTGCCAAAGGCATCGCCTCGGGTGTCCCACTAGGAGCGATGATCGCCCGTAAGAGCATCGTAACCTGGCCTAAAGGTTCTCATGGCAATACATACGGCGGCAATCCATTGGCTTGCGCCGCCGCGCTGGCCACCCTTGATCTGATCGAAAATGAATATCTCGATAATGCCGCCATTGTTGGGCTTTATATTATTGAAAAACTGAATGAGATCAAATCGCGTCATGACTGCATCGGTTCTGTACGAGGGATTGGATTGATGATCGGGGTCGAGTTTGTGGCCGACCAGGTCACAAAAACACCTGCTTCAGACTTGCGAAACCGGATCGAACATCTGGCTTTTGAGCGCGGCCTGCTCACCCTGGGCTGCGGCCGAAGTGTCATCCGCATTTCCCCTGCCCTGTGCATCACCAAAGAAGAAGCTGATGAGGGATTGCGAATATTGGAAGAAGCCATTACGATTGCAGAAAATGAAGATAGTGTACCTTCTTCGAAGGAAGATGTTACCATTGAAAAAGGCTAAAACCAATGCTGCCTGATTTTCGTGTTCGCCAGCGTGATTACCTTCTTGAAATTTCTCGTGCACTAACCCAGGAGCTTGATCTCGACAAGCTCCTGGAGCGTATTCTGCACATTTCACTCGAAATGCTGGCAGGACAAGCCGGTTTAATCGCGCTTAGATCAGTAACACAAGGCTGGCAGATCAGGGTCTCAACAGGTCTTCCAGGTGCTTTTTTGAAGTATCTCGAACCTCAACTGGCACAAATTCCTGAATATGAAGACCCGCAAGATTCTGAACTGATGATCATCAACCAAATGTTGAATACCTTTACCCAGGCAGTCAGTCTAGGAAGATTAAGCAGCGTGGGGCTTCCGTTGATCACTGGCCAACGCGTATTAGGCGTCATTTTTGTTTTCAGAGAGTATTCTGAATTCTCGACAAATGATAAAAACCTGCTCTCAAGCTTCGCCAATCAAACAGCCATCGCCGTTCAAAACGCGCAATTATACGCCCAGGTGGAGAAAGACCGCAAAAGAATTACCGCGCTGCTTGATTCCGCGGCGGATGGAATTCTCATCCTGACCAGCGATCTGACTATCGAAAGGGCAAACCCGGCGTTTAGTTTCATCATCGGCAGAACAGTGCCTGAAATTGTTGGTAAGAACCATGAAGAGATCATCCATTGGGCAAAAAAACCACACGACATGACCTTAATCGATGCGGTGGCGGGCGGTTGGCCATTAACCCCAAACGCCACCCTTTATGTTGAAGGCGATCTGATCAGGCAAAACTCAATGACGCCCCTTCCGGTGGGCATCACTTACGCCCCGCTGCTATCCTCCGAGGGTAATCTTGTCAACATCATCACCACAATTCGAGATATCACGCGATTTCGACAGGCTGATGAGATGAAAACCACCTTCATTTCGGTGGTTAGTCATGAGTTGAAAACACCGGTGGCGTTGATCAAAGGGTACGTTGGCACCCTGCGTCGAGACGATGCCCGCTGGGATCGCAAGATCGTGGATGAAAGTCTGCAAGTCATTGAAGAAGAAGCAGATCGCCTCGCGATCTATATCGAAAATCTATTGGATGCCACACGTTTACAAACCAACAGTTTTGGACTAAAGCGTACTGACATTCAACTGTCATCCGTGATCCAGCGTGTGGTTGAGAGAATGCAAACACAAACCACCAATCACCATATCGTGGCCAATCTACAACCTGACCTACCGGTGATTTTAGCGGATGAGATCCGTATCAACCAGCTTCTTTCAAATCTCATTAACAATTCCATCAAGTACACTACCGATGGAATCATCGAGGTTTCAGCAGAGGTACACGGCGAGAACATCGTGGTTTGTGTTAGCGATGAAGGGCCCGGGATTAACCCCAATGATGCACCCTTCGTATTTGACCGCTTTTACCGTTCACCCGAAACCTCAAAACAGACCAAAGGTGCAGGCCTGGGGCTTTATCTTGCCAAGGCCATTGTTGAATCACACGGCGGCCGCATTTGGATTGATCCGGAAAAAGGCAAGGGAGCCTGCATTTGTTTTTCACTGCCAATCACCTCAAATCTACAACAGGTAATCTGATTAATACTTTAGGTTCCTCTTTTTCTGTCGATTCGAATGTCCACATCTAACAAGAATCAAATAGACCGGATGGTATAATCGGCTGGTAAGTCATTCTTAAAATAAAGGTTCGAACATGGCCAAAATCCAAACCAACTGTCCAAGATGTCGTCAACCAATGATCGCTGACGTGCAACAGCTTTTTGATATGAACACAGATCCAACCGCAAAACAGCGCTTATTGAGCCGTTCAACCAATGTAACCCGCTGCCAGACTTGCGGGTATGAAGGCATGATGAGCACCCCGATCGTCTATCATGACCCTGGTAAGGAGCTGCTTCTTACCTTTTTCCCACCTGAGCTGGGTCTTCCAGTTAACGAACAGGAAAAGCAGATGGGACCAATGCTCAACCAGGTGGTAAATGCCTTGCCCGCAGAAAAACGTAAGGGGTATCTTTTTCAACCCCAAACCATGTTCACCTACCAAACTTTGATCGATAAAGTACTTGAAGCGGATGGCATTACCAAAGAAATGATTGACGCCCAACAGAAGCGGGTTGGACTCATTCAACGCTTGCTTTCCACCCCAAAACCCGAAGATCGATCCACGATCATCGCACAAGAGACGACGCTTGTGGATGGCAATTTATTTGGAATTTTATCTACATTGACCGAATCAGCCATGATGCAAGGGGATGAGAAATCTGCCAGTATGCTGAATGAGATTCAATCTCAGCTTCTCAATGAGACCGAGGTCGGCAAGACACTGCTCGCCCAAAGCATGGAAACACAAGCCGCGATTAAAACCCTGCAAGAAGTCGGGAAAGATGGATTGACCAGAGAAGTTTTGCTAGACGCCCTCTCAGGTTTGAAATCTGAGAGCAGCCTGACCACGGTGGTCAGCCTGGTGCGCAACGGATTGGATTATCAATTTTTCCAACTGTTGAGCGAAAGGATCGATAAAGCAGATCCTGATGGCAAGCAACCCTTGATCGAATTGAGGGACAGGTTGTTGAACATCACCCGGGAAATTGATGCCGCGATCCAAAAAAGACTGGCAGAAGGCGGCAAGCTGCTGCAAGATATTCTCAATGAGACCAACATCGAAGAAGCCGTGAAAAAACACCTGCCTGAGATGGATGAGTTTTTCTCACAGGCAGTACAGTCCGCTTTTGAAACCGCCCATCAAAAAGGCGACCTGCAGCAAATTGAAAAGATCCAGAAAGTGATCTCTGTAATAGAAAAAGAAACCGCCCCGCCCCCTGAATTGGAACTCATCCAAAAACTACTGGATGCCAAGGAGGAAGCTGCGCAACAAAAGATCTTGGAAGAGAACTCCGAGTTGGTGAGTGATAATTTGCTCGTGGCATTCAACTCCATTATCGCTGAAGGAGAAGCCCGCAAGCAGTCACCTGAACTGGTCGAATCCTTGCGTCAAGTTTATAAACTGGCATTACGATTCAACATGGAAAAAAACCTGAAGAAATAACCCAAGCTTGTACAAAAAAAGGACTGCCACTTCGACGGCAGTCCTTATTCATTTCCTCCAAAGCGCAGTCCGTGTCCACGAACTGTGACGAGGTAACTGAATCCCGGATCAAGCTCCTGCAACCTGTCTCGCAGCCTACGAATAAGCGCGTCTAGAGCCTGCTCCGAAACACCTTCAACTTCTTCGTCAGCCCAAATTGCCCTGATCAGATCGTTTCGAGAAATAACCCTGCCTGGATTGGAGACCAATTCAAGCAACAATCGAAACTGTGGCGCAGATAGTGGTGGTGTCAACTCGGTTCCTTTGATCCAAACCCTTCTCGACTTTTCATCAACCACCAGTCGTTTGTCTTGTTCTGGTATGTGAGGAAGGAAATCCTCCATGGGCATGGTGGCATCAGAGTAGAAGTAAACGAATTTATAGATAATGGCTATTTGGAAAGTATCAGAATCTGTTAATGATACACTCTCCGAAATTGGTTTTCCAGCGAGGAACGTGCCATTCTTGCTACCTAAATCTTCAAGTTCAACCTTCCCATTACGCAAAGATAATCGGGCATGGTGGCGAGACACCTGCCTGTCATCTATGCGGATGGCACAATCCTCATCACGCCCGATGATTAATTCATCCTGAATTTCCCAGCGCCTGCCATCCAATGGACCTTGCAAGGCAACTACAACAGGATATTCTTTTTTTATGTTCTGTTTTTCAGATGGTTTCACTATCACCCACCAGATTATGGAGTTGGTTTTAAGAACCTCTCATCAGGTATAATTAAGTATATCATTTTTACGCGTACCACTTCTCGATTTGGATTAAAATGCCTATTCCACTAAAAGCAGGAGACACATTGCGAGGTAGATATCGCATCCGCCGGATTATCGGTCAAGGCGGCATGGGATCTATATATCTGACGGACGACCTGCGCCTGGAAGGTCGTCAGTGCGCCCTTAAAGAAGTGGAACATGACAAAACACTCTCAGACAACCTGATCAAGGAAGCACGTGATCAATTCCTACGTGAAGCCACTGTATTGGCACGTTTGGACCATCCAAACCTGCCAAAGGTGTCTGACTTCTTTTCAATTGGGGCTCGAGATTACCTTGTAATGGATTTTGTTCCAGGAAAAGACCTGCGCACTTTAATGATCGAAGCCAAAGAAAAAAGTGCCTTCCTCTCTGAAGCTGAGGTATTAAATTGGTCAAATCAACTTGCTGACGCGCTGGCTTACCTGCATCATCAGAACCCGCCGATTGTGCATCGAGACATTAAACCCAGCAACCTTAAACTGACACCCAATGGTGTGCTTAAGTTGGTGGATTTTGGCCTGGTGAAACTTTTAGCACCCGGAGAGATCACCATCACCATCCTTCAGGGACAAGGAACGGCTCTATACACACCGCTGGAACAATACGGAGGCGATATTGGTCACACAGATGCTCGCAGTGATATTTACGCCTTTGGCTCAACCTTGTATCATCTGCTGACTGGAAAAACCCCCGCTGACGCCCGGCAAAGATTTATCAATCCAGCCATTTTAGCACCCATCCGATCAACTAATCCAAGTGTGTCTTCACGCACCGAGAAAGCGATCCTTTGGGCGATGAGCCTGCATCCAGATGATCGCCCCGCGAATGTGGATGATTTTAAAGATGCCTTGATCGGCAGCCGGCCGATCACGATCCCGGCGGCCATCCATATTTCACAACCCTCTCGATACAGATTTTTTCAAAGCAGACTGGATTTTGGTCTATTTCTTGGCGCTATTGGACTATCGATATTAACCTTGATCATCACTCTCTTGAGAACAGCTGTCTAGTGTTTCTGCCTTCGTTCCAAAAAACGCCAGAGCAACGCAACCAGCGTACCAATCACACTCCCAAGCAATACCAAAAATAGAATCTTGAGAGTTCCACCTGAGATGATGGTATTTTTGGCACCTGGCAATCCCGCGGCAACGTAAAGGTAAGCCAAGTACCCACCCACTACTGAACAAGACGGAACTCGTGGATTCCATAGAGACAGTTGTCGCTGCCAACCCCACCAATAAAGAAGAACAGCTAGCATGAGAATTAGCAAAGAAGAAAAGAACCAATCAGCCCCTGAGGGGATGCCGTTATCGTGATTAACAGATTTGGTAACAGAAGGTGTTGGTAAAGTTACTGGTGTAACTAAATCTTGGGTGGCTGTCTCGGTTGGAGCAAAGGTGGGCTCAATCGAGGTGATTTGACCACCTGTATCTGAAATTTCAAGACTTAAAATCTGTGATATCTCTGCCGGATCAGCCGTGACCCTCAATTCGTAAACACCAGAATTTTGAATCCGATAAACCGTTCTGGCAACACCATCCACCGTTTGAGTTTCAATTTGCTCAATTGATCCGCTGGTCGATTTGGTATCAATCAAAAACCTGACAATGGTTCCATCAGGAACTGGATTGCCGTTATGATCAAGGATAACCCCGGTTCGTAGAGGGAGCGAATCACCAACCTTGTAAGTCAATTCAGCCTCGACCGTCTGAGTTGGAGTTTGTGTCGTTTCATCTGCTTCAGAGGGTAATTCAACAAACAGCGGGATAATCTGGTTGGGATCAGGTGTTGTGACGGTGATCAGATCATAACCAATAGATGAAAAAGATACAGGCAGCTTTCCGGTTGGCACTATTTCCTGGAATAAAATACGGGCGGCGCCATCCACAAAGACTGGAATTTTGCTGTAGATCGCGTAATAAGCCGTAAATTTTGAAATATCCGTCGCATCTGGATAATACGGCGCATTGAAGGAAAAACCGATGATCTTTTTATTACGAGTTAATTCAGGTTGTTCCGAAAAGAAACGATGAAAGATTTCTGATTCGTACGAAGTGCTTTGAAAATCGGTAAAAGAGATCACCAGCCAGGTGGCTGTGCTGATATCACTCTTCAAATACTCAGGAGGATTATTATCCTCCAAAAGCTGTTCCAAATTTTCAAAGGAATAGGCAGATAGCTTACTGCTTAATATTTGTTCCCCTGACTGGGGTCCATATAACCTTTCAACAGCTTTACGCAGGCTGTCGGCTAGATATAATGCTTGTTCTGGGCACGTACTGCATTGTTGTTGAGGAACTCTATTTGATATGAACACGATCCGCTCGTTGCTTTGAGGAGGTTCTGACAACACTGCATCAAGCTCACTCATGTCAGGGCTGATCATGGTAATTGATTGACTGGCGATTTCAGAAACCTGATTTCCTGAAATACCGACCTGAGTTAATTCATAAGGGCTTCGCTTTAAAGCCGCGATGGTAAACTCAGAATTGAGTTTATATTTTAGTGTGAGGATTCTTAACACCGCCTCATCCACTCTTTGTTGAAAGGCGGAGTCTTCGTTGTATTTTTGCACAAAAAAATCATGAGTGCGCGTAATGGTCGTGTAAGAATCAGCATCTCCAGAAGCGGTGATGTTCCCGGTATAGAGCAAATCGTTTCCAGCCAGAAGAGCACTCTTGATCACCTGACGGGCATCAAAACCAGTATTTAATGGGTCAAAGAATTTTCGTACAGCAGCACTGCCAAGATCATCACTTACCAGAATGCCTCCATTACTCTGCCATGTCGCAAACTCTTCGAGGCTCATTAATTGATCCAGCGCAGCAGAATCAAATGATACAGGCCGGGTGGTGGCGCGTATATTGCCCTGGAAACCTTGATAACGAATGTGAGAAAGCAGCAATCCATCGGTGATCTCAGCGGTGTTACCATTATCCTTGGTTACTGCAAAGAAAGGGGCCAGTTCGATTTGTTTTAGTTGTTCCAAAGATTTACGCACGGTGGACACTTCGTCCTCCGGTTGTCTGTCTGATCCGCCCCTGCCTGGAAAATGGGTGGCGATGACAGCGATCTCATTCTTGCTTCCATTGTGAAGTCCGCGGATGTAGGCCTGCCCCATTTCAGCCACCCAGTATGGATCTCCACCAAAAGTTCTCACGCCCAGGTCTTCGCCCACGTCTGTTTTTACAACATCCAAGACATCCAATGAGGGACCAAAAAGCAGGTTGATCCCGATCGCGCTCAACTCCTCGCCAAGGATTGAGCCCACCGTTTCTGCGTTGGCAGGGTTCCAAGTAGCCCCGATGGCCATCTCGTTTGGTAAAGGGGTCATGCCATTAATAATCTGATCAAAGGGTGCCAAATCACCTTCTTGAGATAGCCCGATTAGCAGTGGAATATAGTTTGGAGGTGTCAAGTTGTTACCAGTGGCATCTGGAATCCCTGATTGGGTGCGATCCCAATTCAGCTGTTGCAGAGCATTGATCATTGTCTGTGCTTCAGCAACAGTATTCTCTGGACCCAAAAAATTATCGTTGTTCGCTCTTAGTACCACTCCCCCTATGCGTTGTTCTGTTATGAGCTTATAGATATTACTATTCTCATCGGTCGCAGTACCTTCAAAAGTCACCAAAAAAAGTTGGCCTACTTTTTCTGATGGTGTCATCTTTTTTAGAAGGGCTTCGGCTTTACTTTGAGCAGTTTGTTCTTGATTATTGGCATCATGAAGAATCCCTGATGCCTGAGAGGTTCCTCGAGGGATGATTGTGCAAAATAATAGCAGTAGTACGATCAAGATGCGGGCTACTTTGGTCATATATCCCTATCCTGCCACAAAGATCTTTATAAGAATAATACGCAAACTTGACTCAAAATGAAGGTTTGATTTTATTTCATTAACTGAATTGCCGAAAGAGGATCATCGGTAAAAATACCATCGACTTTCAAGTCGAGCATTCGAATAATATTTTGCTCACCGTTGACTGTCCATACGTGTACTCTGCGCTTGTGATGATGCTCTTTATTGACAAAACTTTGATTTACGTCGGTCAGATAAGGATGAATGATGCTGGGGGAGACCGTTCTCAATAGAAAAGACCTGGTGAAAATGCCACCGATTCCAGGCAAACACAAAATTGCCACAGGCGCATCAGGCAGGAGTTTTTTGATCTTGATCAAGTTTTTTGGCAAGAAAGAAGAAAAAAGCACTCGATCTTGCATCTGCTGTTTTATCACCACCTGGGCTACTTTTTCGATCAACTCATCATCCGGAGAGCTATAATTGGTTAGCTCCACGTTTACCATCAACTTCTTACCGACAAGCTCAAAAACTTCATTCAGGGTCGGGATCTTTTCCCCAGAGAATTTAGGATCAAATTTAGCCCCAGCATCCAGTTTTTTTAGTTCAGACAATGAACATTCATTGACCTTACCCTGACCATCCGTGGTGCGCTCAAGGGTGGCATCATGGATGACCATGACCTGACCATCACGTGATAATTTGGCATCCAGTTCCACAAAATCTGCCTGATGGCTGGCAGCCAATTCAAAAGAGGTCAGGGTATTTTCAGGGGCTAAAGCACAGGCCCCCCGATGAGCAAAAATCACAGTTCTGTTAAATTTTTCAAACATATCACAACTCGACAAAATAAGATTCAGCCGCCTTGTCAATTAATTCTTTGTTCATGACAGGTTCGACTGCTAAATATTTGGCAATATCAAGGATCTGATCACAGATATCTCTTGGATGTGATGCCCTCAATTTGCGTTCAGGTTTGATGTACCACTCCTGTAATAGATAGGCTAATCCTTCATCTGAATACGTCACCTTTTTTGAAGTTGCCACTTTCTTGAAGATCTCACGATACTCTTCATAACTGGGATCATCGATCTCGATCTTATGCCGTAGACGTCGCAAAAAGGCCTCATCGACCAGGTCTTTGGGAGGAAGGTTGGTAGAAAACATAACCAACACATCAAAAGGCACTTCTATTTTGCGCCCGGTATGCAAGGAAAGATAATCTATCCGGTTCTCAAGAGGCACGATCCAGCGGTTCAACAGATCGCGGGGACGAACTTGCTGCCGGCCAAAATCATCTATCAACAAGATGCCGCCATTGGCTTTAACCTGAAATGGAGCTTCATAAAACTTTAACGTGTCGTCAAAAACCAAGTCCAACCCGGCAAGGGTCAACTCCCCTCCGACCATGATAAATGGCCGGTGAATACGTACCCAGCGCGCGTCCTTACGCGCCCCTCCACGCAAACCGTTGGTATTACTTCCATCTTCTTCTGGTGCCAATTGATGATTGACTGAATCGAACAAGGTGATCACCTGTCCATCACAGTAGATGGCGTAAGGGATATACATGGTTTGCGCCAGAATTAACTTGCCGATGGCTCTCGCAACACTGGTTTTACCATTGCCGGGGGCCCCATAAATAAATATGGACGTGCCGGAGTTTACCGCCGGGCCTAGTTTTTGAAAGGTGCTTTCGCCAAAAGTCAGATCACTTAACACCTGGTGCATGTTCTTGTTATTGACGTGAATGCGTTCACGGCTCTGTCTGCGCACAGATTCGTTGTATACTTCCAAGGGAACTGGAGCCGGTCCTGCATATTGACATCGATCCAGGGCTTCACGAGCCCTGATAATACCCGCACCGGTGATGGCATAAAGGTAAGCGCTTTCTCCCAGCCCCATCTGGGAAGTGCGTACCTCGATCATTTTGTCCCGTTTTAATCCTTCGAGAATTTGATCCACGGTGCCAGCAAAAGGCAGTGAAATGGCTTCAGCAATTTTTAAGCCGGTCAGGTAGCCTTGAAAATATAGAACCTTAAGTACCAAATCTTGCAACCAGAGCAATCCCAACCCGGTATCTTCCACCTTTGTAATGGGCGCAGGAATAAATGGACCGGGAATGGATCTGCCGGCCATTACAGCAGGTATCACTGGAATGGTGTTTGCCTGATCGCTCATGTTACGCCCTCCCAAAAGGATGTTCTACCTATCATTATCATCAATTATAGCATGTTGGATTCAGGGCTATTTTCAGTTCTCTTTTTTTGAATACCTGGTAAAAATCTGATTTGAACCAGTACGGCTCCAACTAACGCAATCGCTAAACCAATCACCCCAAAAAAGCTCTGTTTTTCTCCCAAAAATATCCAGGCGAGAATGCTGATGTGTACCAACATGGTATTGTTGATGATGGTACTCTCGGTGGCAAGCAAGGTTTGCTGAGTGTAATTCCACAATGAAAAGCACACAGCGGTATTGACCACCGCCAAGATCGCGATAATCCAAATGCTCTGCGCTGAAAGAGCCGGTAAACCTTGCCACGCTATCCCGGTGACCAACATCAACACAGCTCCGATGGTCATGCTGATGCCAGTGATCACCACTGGATGAATACGCGCATCCCGATTGATCCTTCTGCCAAGGATGGATCCAACCGCATTCCCTAACAGGCATAAAAGAGTAAACAACCATCCCAACCAGTTTGCCGGGATTGGATTGGTCGGATTGAAATAGATTAACGTGCCAGCCAGGTTAAAAAGAATACCGATCCATTGCAACCAGATTAATTTCTCTTTGATTGCAAACCACGAAACCAACGCGACAAACAAACCGCTAAGGTTTAAGATCAAGCTGACCGTGACCGATGGAAAATATGCCAGGGCAAGATATTGCCCACCCTGGCCAATGGTATAAAGTACAATACCCAATATCGCTAGAAACAGCCAATCTTTAAGGCCAAGCAATTTGATCTGCGCCCGAATTTTCTTTTGCAGTAATAATGGAAGGAATAACAGCGACGCGAGCATATATCGAAGCCCGGCAAAGGTCATGGCTGGAATATCTTTTAGCCCTATCTTGATCAAGACCCACGAGGTTGACCAAATAATCGTCACCAAGACCGCCAGCAATATCGCCTTGATCCGTGAAGGATTTTTCAACTCAAGCCCTTTCAGAGGGATGCATATCGCGAATATTGATCTGTTGGGTTTCTTTATCAAAATAACGATTGACTTCGATGTTAAAGAGAATGTCAAAACGGGTCTTTGTTTCCCGCCAAACTTCATACCACTGAGCTTGATTGAAAGCGACCGCCTGGTTGATCAGGCTGCCATCAATCGTACCCTTGAGATGCGTGCCTTCCTTACCAATCACCCGCATTTCAAGAAACCTGACTCCCTTAACAATGAATTGAGCGGATGGATTTGCCATGCCAGTTGGCTGAAGTTGTTCAAGTTGTTGATAAACACTTGGAGTTAATTCCTCCAGAGAGAGTTCAGCGTCCGCTTTTAGCACGGGTTTTAAGTCTTGGTCACCCAGTTTTTGATCGGCAATTGTTGTAAGTTGTTCGATCAAGGCTGGCAAGTTCTCAATTGTGACTGTAAACCCAGCCGCCATGGAATGCCCACCATGCCTGACTAATAGGTCGGAACAAGCGTCCAGAGCTTCGGTGATGTGAAATTCAGGAATACTGCGGCATGACGCCCGACAATATTCGTCTTCCACTACTCCGGCAACCGCCGGGCGATAATAATGCTCAGTCAGTTTTGCGGCTACCAAACCCACGATACCTGGATAGATCTCTTCTCCAGGGAGATAGCCCAATTGGCTGACATCGGGTTGAGAAGCATTAGGCACTTTGAAAAAAGCTGGGATCAGGTTCAGGCTTGTGTCTTCACCGATCAACGCTTTAGCACCATCCTGGGCAGTTTTGGTGGCTTTCTGACGGTCGTTGTTCTGATTATCCAGTTCCTGAGCCAGAACACCGGCCTTTTCAATGGAGTCGCAAACCAGTAATTCGTAAGCCTTTAACGCGGAATCCATACGCCCTGCCGCATTCAGACGCGGACCGAGGATGAACCCAATATCCACCGCGCTGATTCGGGTACAATCCTTGCCAGCCACCCCCGCCAGGGCTTTGATGCCAATGCGGGAGCCCAGCCTGATCTTCTGAATGCCCTTGCGCACCAGCATGCGGTTCTCACCTGTCAACGGCACAATGTCTGCCACGGTTCCAAGGGCGACGAGATCGACAAAATCGTCAGCCTGCCAATCTCCGACCGGCCGGGTAGCGATCAATGCCTGGGCAATCTTGTAAGCCAGACCTACTCCTGCCAAATCCTTGAATGGATATGGGTCCCCTTCCCTTTTTTGACACACCACCGCGTAAGCATTCGGTAAATCCTCTTTGGGGTGATGGTGATCGCTGATGATGAGATCAATGCCAAGTTTCCTGGCGAAATCTGCCTCACGCGGCGAGCGAATGCCGCAATCCACGGTCAAAATCACTTTCGCCCCTGAATCAGCCAGCATTCCAATCGATTCGTTGTTTAAACCATAACCTTCTTCAAACCGGTTGGGGATGAAGCGGTGAACATTCGCGCCGTATTTTTGTAAAAGTAAGACCATGAGAGCCGTGGCTGAGACCCCATCCACATCATAATCGCCGTAAATGACAATGCCTTCATTGCGATCTATGGCCTCCAACAAACGATCAACCGCTTTGTGCATGTCCAGCAACAAGAAGGGATCATGCCCCGGATCAGATGCGTTCAAGTATTCACTGGCAGCCTCCAAGTCGCTGATGCCCCGGTTAAACAAAACCTGGCGCAGAAAACGAGGATACTCCTTCAAGGCGGCATTAACGCTTGCAGGGATTTCAGGATAAACCCACCATTTTTTTGATTTCATTGAAGGCATTGGTGTTTCCTGCTTTACTCGTCAATATAGAAACGCGGTACGCGATCCATTAGCCCGCAGATCACTTCGTAATTGATCGTTCCCCACAAGGCGCCCAGTTCATCTGCGGTGATACGCTCATCACCCTGGCTGCCGATCAAAACCATTTCATCGCCAGGCTTGGCATCAGATTCCATTTCTAATCTCCACATGGATTGATCCATGCAAATTGTTCCAGCCTGTGGAACGCGCTTGCCGCCGATCAAGGCCACGTTCCCCATGCGTCTGCGCAAACCGTCCGCGTATCCAATGGATGCCGCAGCGATCTTCTCCACCTCTTTGGTGTAGTAACGATGACCATAACTGATGCCAAAACCAGGGGGCAAGATTTTCACAGAAGTCAGCCGGCATTTCCAGCTTAATGCAGGTTCAAAACCATCAGGCAATTTGGCAAGTGGTGATGGATTCAATCCAAAAATCGCGATGCCGGGTCTGATGGCGTCGTAAAAAGCATCCGGGAAAAAGATCGAACCCGCTGAGTTGGCAGCATGTACCCATTTTGGGTGCATACCGATCGATTTTAAAGACGCGAGTACACGGTCAAAACGCCGAATTTGCAGGTTTGTGATGGGTTTTTCAGGTTCATCCGCGCAGGCAAAGTGGGTAAAAACACCTTCAAATTCAAGATTCTTCGAATTGGCAATATGTTGAACAAAATCATCCGCGTATTCATAATAGACCCCCAACCTGCCCATGCCGGTATCAATCTTGGCATGCACGGCCAGCTTTCCACCGGCCTTTTTCGCGGCAAGATCAAACGCAGCGACCATGTCTTCATTGTTGACGGTCAAACTGATATGGTGCTTGATGGCATCGGCCACCCGCTCTGGTGTTGAATACCCTAATACCAACAAAGGGATATGAATGCCTGACTCTCTTAACCGGATGGCCTCCTCAACGCGTGCCACACACAACCAGGCTGCCCCAGCTTCAACTGCCGCTTTGGAGACTTCGATCATACCGTGACCGTAAGCGTTAGCTTTTACCACCGCCATGACGGGACGTTTCGTAAATGATTGCAACCGTTGGATGTTGCGACGAATAGCCCCAAGGTTTACTTCTATCCAAATGGTCTGATCGTTGAAATTCATCTGCTTAGTATAAACGACCTCAATGGGCACGGCAAGGAATCATTTTGCGGTTTCGAGTTTGGATTTAACATTTTTCAGGGGACAAGTCTCATTTGAGGATTATAATTTTAGTCTTATGACTGAAAAGACTTTTACATACGATTTGGTAAAAACAGAAGGCAATGCTCGCGCAGGCGTTTTTCACACCCCCCACGGCGACCTACTAACCCCGGTTTTCGCTCCGGTAGGCACACAGGCTACCGTAAAATCAATCACGCCCGCGCAACTCACCCAGGCCGGTGCCAGCCTGGTACTTTCCAATACCTATCACCTGTATCTGCGCCCAGGTGCTGACCTGGTGGCTGAAATGGGCGGACTGCATGAATTCATGCAGTGGCCGAATCCCATGCTCACCGATTCCGGCGGTTTCCAGGTTTTCTCTCTATCGGATACACGCAAAGTAGATGAAGAGGGAGTCACTTTTAAGAGTCATATTGACGGATCATCACACCGCTTCACACCTGAAAGTTCCATCCAGGTACAGGAAAAACTGGGCGCGGATATTATCATGGCGTTTGACGAATGCGCCACCCCCAACGACCGTGCTTATAATGAAAGAGCTCTCGTACGCACTCATAACTGGCTAAAGCGCTGCATTGCGGCCAAGAGACGCCCTGACCAGGCACTATTTGGTATCGTACAAGGAGGAGTTTTTGCCGACCTACGTCAAAGATCTGCCGAATTCGTTTCCTCCATGGATCTGCCCGGAATAGCCATCGGTGGATTATCTGTGGGAGAAACCAAAGCCGAGATGCATGACATGCTGGAGGTGCTGCATCCCCTCCTGCCGGCTGACAGGCCGCGCTATCTGATGGGGGTCGGTTCGCCTGAAGATCTGATCAACGGTGTGATGCGCGGAGTGGATATTTTTGACTGCGTGCTGCCAACCCGGCTAGCCCGGCACAGTTCCGCATTTACCCCCACCGGCAGGATCAACCTGATGAACGCCGGTTTCATCCACGATACGGCCCCGATCGATCAAACCTGCGACTGTTATGCCTGCCAGAATTTTACCCGCGCTTATATCCGCCATTTGGTGGTCGCCAAAGAGATGCTCGCGGCTACTTTGATCTCGATCCACAACATTTCCTTCTTGATCAACCTGATGAAAAACGCGCGTCTGGCAATTCTGGAAAGCCGATTTGAACCATTTGCGCACGCATTTCTACAACACTATAAACTATCCAGAAAACAACAGGAGAACTCATGACCGTACTTCAATCGATCATCCTTGGCATCATCCAAGGATTAACAGAATTTCTACCCATTTCTTCTTCAGCCCATTTGGTATTGGTACCAGATCTTTTGGGCTGGCAAATTCCAGAAGCACAAGTCTTTCCGTTTGGGGTTCTGGTTCAGTTAGGCACCCTGGCTGCTGTGATCATTTACTTCTGGTCAGACCTGGTGAAGATCATTGTCGCCTTCGTCAAGGGCATCTTCAATCGCAAACCTTTTGAAGACCCAAATGCCCGCCTGGGATGGTATCTGATCCTGGCCACCATCCCGGCTATGATCGCCGGGTTGCTGTTGAAATCAAAGGTGGAAGCGGTCTTTAACGACGCCAACGCCACCGCTTATTTTCTTTTTGGCACGGCTGCCTTGCTGGTGATCGCTGAAACCATGGGCAAAAGAAGCCGCAATCTGAATCAAATGAAATGGTTTGATGCCTTGTGGATGGGACTCTTCCAAGCGCTCTCGATCTTCCCGGGCGTGTCACGATCGGGGTCGACCATCGCTGGCGGCATGATCCGTCAGATGGACCGTCCTTCAGCAGCGAGATTTTCTTTCATGATGTCCATCCCGGTGATGCTGGGGGCAGGTTTGATCAGCACCCTCGATGTGGTCAAGATGCCCGGAATTGGCAGCTTTTTACCGATCATCTTAGTGGGCATAATCGCCGCCCTGTTGGTGGGTTACCTTTCGATCCACTGGCTATTGATCTTTCTTAATAAACGGTCATTCTACTGGTTCGCCATCTACTGTGTGCTACTGGCTGCTTTGGTACTGATCGTGGGATCCGTAAGAGAACATGCCCAGGCTGCTTATCTTTCCCCCACCCCCACCCAGACTCAAATAGCCGCTGAAGCCACGCATTCCGTCGCCATCGCGACGCCTGAGAACCCCGCCGCCACCGTTGCCATGACACCGGCATTGGAATGGCTGCTGCCAGCCATGTCCACCTGTGCCGGAACGCTGCAGGATTTTTCGATCGTGACCGAAAGCCTGGCCGTAGGCGAACTGGGATCTTCAAATGCGTTGATCAAACTACGCTGGGGAGAACCAGGCAGCCTCGATGGTTATGCCGCCCAGATCGGCAGTGAGCGCCTGGTTTTGATCGTCAACCCACAAAACCCAATAACCTCGTTATCAACTGTTATGGCGCAAAAAATTGCTCAGGAAAAATACGAAACTTGGGGGCAGGTCGCAGCCGAATGCCCCCAATGTTTTTCCTCGATCCCCAGTGACGGTCTTTCAACGCTTTTGCCGGCGTTGAATTTTTATCAAGCCGGTGATGAAACACAAACCTTATTTGAAGACAAGATCATGGCTGGCCAACCGGTTGCCAACGCCAACGCCTGGATGGTTCCAACTGGCAAACAAATGGTTGAGAGCATCGCTAATGACCCGGCTGGATTTGGGTTCGTGGCGGCTCATTTTTTAAACAATAGTGTAAAAGAAATCGTTGTGATCGATCTTTCCCCGTCAGAATTGCAAATCCCGGTGTTGGCTCTGGCGGATCAGGAACCATCGGCTCAAGCGCGGGAATGGCTGCTTTGCCTGCAGCAGGTATTAAATCCCTAGAAATATTCTTTTCCCACGCACAATTTTCCCCTCCATCAATACAAAATCATCCATAGCTAGATAATCTGAGCGAGATTACTGATCCCTGAGATCGGTTTTCTGAAGTGATCAGCTTCAAGCGATCATCTTTAGACCAAAATCTTGAACGTCCATTTGGCTGTGGCACCTTGTTCTGCCCCTTCGCGGCGGATCAGTTCTACTCGTGCAAACTCAAGGAACTTTTTCGAATCTATGGCGCTGCAGATCATGGGGTAGCGACTTTGCAAATCCATCCCCTTGGCAATATCATGTGCGGTGAATATCACCCGTTTTTCCCGTTTGCCGCGTGCCGGGATGATGAACTTGCCCTTGACATACTTGCGGATACCGTCACTTTTGTTGCTTTTATGCCCTTCCGCGTTCTTATCGTCTTTCTTGAACCATTTCTTCAAAAAATCAAACATACCTTCGCTCCTGCTGGACGATCAAATGAGGGATCAATGCTGCAACAAGTATACAGTTGAACTGGTTATTGAGGATTGTTTTGGCTAATAATGTTTGATAAATATCCCAATGAATACTTATAATGACCTTGAAGTGACTCAATATTTTTTCACTGAGTTGGTTATGCGAAGTGTCTATGCATCCCCTTTTTCCTGATTACTGATTATTGATTACTGATTACTAATCAGATTTCTTCCTGCTTGACCTTGCGAACAAATGTACTATAATGGATATTATACGCAACATCCGCTATAATTAACCAATACTCATTTGAGGAGAACCCGCCATGGCGAAAAGAAACCCTGAAAAGAATGTATTCGATTCCTTTGATAAATCTGAACCCATGAGCGACGCCAAACGCGCCGTTCTAGATAAAGCGCTCGGTGATATCGTCAAACGCTACGGCGAAGGCTCCATCATGCGCCTCGGAGAAGCCCATCAACTGGCCGTCGAGGTCATTCCCACCGGCTCACTTTCACTTGACCTGGCTTTGGGCGTCGGCGGCATTCCCCGCGGACGCATCACCGAGATCTACGGTCCCGAATCTTCAGGTAAAACCACCCTTTGTTTGCACGCGGTGGCAGAAGCGCAACGTCTGGGGGGCACGGTTGCTTTCATCGATATGGAACACGCGCTTGATCCGGCTTATGCCGCCAAACTCGGCGTGGATATTGAATCCTTGCTGGTCTCGCAGCCTGATACCGGCGAACAAGCGCTTGAGATCTGTGAAACCCTGGTTCGTTCAGGCGCTATTGACCTGGTAATCATTGACTCCGTGGCGGCATTGGTGCCACGAGCAGAGATTGAAGGCGATATGGGTGATGCCAGCATGGGTATGCAGGCGCGTTTGATGTCTCAGGCCCTGCGCAAGCTTTCGGGTGCCATCAACCAAACTAAAACCACCGTAATCTTTACCAATCAATTACGTCAGAAGATCGGCGTGATGTTTGGTAACCCAGAAACCACTCCCGGAGGCCTGGCGCTCAAGTTCTACGCTTCTGTCCGCCTCGATACCCGTCGCATCCAATCTATCAAAGTGGGCGCTGAAATCGTTGGCAACCGCACCCGGGTGCGCGTGGTCAAGAACAAGGTCGCTCCTCCATTCCGCACTGCCGAGTTTGACATTATGTACAACGAAGGCATTTCTAAAGTGGGTGATATCATCGACCTGGCCACCGCGCTTGAGGTGATCCAAAAACGCGGCGCCTTTTTCTCATACAATGACATGCGACTCGGACAGGGACGCGAGAACGCCAAGGAATTCTTAAAACAGAATCCCACCATCTGCAACGAAATCGAAAAAACTGTGCGTGAACGCGCAATGGGTGGAGAACTCCCCCTTGAATTCGCAGGATCGGGCGGTGATGCGGCAGAGGATGAAGAGTAATCCATATGAACCTTGATAAGCAGCGCTTCTCATTGACCGGTTTGATTGCCATCAGTTTGATTGCTGTTGGACTGGTCGGATGTCAGGCGCTGCTTCCGGCTCGTTCGGTACCAATCGAAAACCAAGCCCCCCTTTATAAAGCACCGGCTTTTCAGGCACCAGTGCAACTTCTGGCCACGCCTACCGACGGGCCACAATCGGCATCCACGCAGACAACGACTTGCACAGATATGCTGCTTTATGTTTACCCTGATCTTTCTTATCCTGATTTCACCGAAGTAAAACCTGGTGAAACCATGGACAAGCAGTGGAAGGTCAAGAATGCCGGTACATGCAACTGGGGAGAAGGTTACACCTTGCAAATGGTGGATGGTGAGAGTATGTCCGCTGCCTCGCCTCAAGCGCTTGTACCCGCTCGTAACGGCAATGAAACCGTGATCTCCATCATTTTTGTGGCTCCTGAAGAACCAAACCGATACGTCAGCCGTTGGCAGGCAGTAAACCCTGACGGACAACCTTTTGGTGATATCCTTTATATCGATATCACCGTCGTCAAGTAATTGCTCGCCTACTAATCGTCAGTCAGATGTCAGACTCAGCAAAAAAGTCACCGTGGTTTGTTTTTCCATCAGTTCTGCTGATGGTTATTTTCACATTAGCCATTACCTTCTTCGGGATTCGCACCAATGGTTTTGGATATTTTGTGACACCGACAGTGACCCTCACCTCAACCAGCACCTTTATGTATTATGGAGTGAATGATCAAGCAACCCTGACCCCCACCCCATTTCAACCGCTACCCACGGATACCCCCACCCCGACTGCCACAGCAACTGCCACTCCAACTGAGACCCCAACCGCCACGGCTACCAATACCCCCTGGCCAACCAACACCCCATGGCCGACCAACACCCCGCTTCCTCGCCCCACCTCTGCGCCCACCAACCCTGTTGAAGATGGATTGCCAGCCAGTTATACCATTTCAGGAGTACCAAGCCATGCGCAAAGTTATGCGCTTTCCTGCGAAGCGAGAGCTGCGGCTGATTGGGCTGCATTTTATGGGGTAAGTATCAGTGAGACCGAGATCCAAAATGCCTTACCCATCTCTGATAACCCTGATTTAGGTTTTGTTGGAAACGTGAACGGCTCATGGGGATTGATCCCACCCGATGACTACGGCGTGCATGCCAACCCAATAGCCGCGGTTTTACGCAGCTATGGTGTTTCAGCAAATGCCAGTAAAGGTGTATCACTCTCGACCCTGAGGCAACAGATCGCTTCGGGCAATCCGGTCATCGTGTGGGTCGTTGGCAATACCTGGCCTGGAACAGCCGTTAGCTATATTGCATCCGATGGAAGCACCACTACCGTGGCATACAATGAGCATTCGGTATTATTGGTGGGTTATGATGAGAGTGGTTTTTATTTTATGGATAGCGGATATTCCTACTGGCGCTCAAATGCCACTTTTACAAGCTCCTTCGGTGCTCTCGGAAATATGGCCATCACCCATTAGAACAAAAAACGAGACCATTTCTGATCTCGTTCTATCAATCGCAAAGAGTTTCTAGGTGCCTTCCTGCCAGGAACCGAGATATTTTACCTGTTGTGGGGTCAGCGTGTCAATGTTGACGCCCATGGCGGAGAGCTTCAATTTGGCGATGTTATGATCGATCTCTTCAGGCACCGAGTAAACCCGTTTTTCGAGTTTATCAGCATTTTTTGTCAGATATTCAAGGCTGAGCGCCTGGTTGGCAAAGGACATATCCATCACGGAGGCGGGATGACCTTCAGCGGAAGCCAGGTTGATCAGGCGGCCTTCTCCAAGAATGTAGATACGGCGTCCGTCTTTCAAAGCGTACTCATCCACAAATGGACGAACGATGCGTTTTGACTTGGCCATCTTGTCGAGTGCCGGGATGTTGATCTCCACATTGAAGTGTCCGGAATTTGCCACAATAGCAGCGTCTTTCATGACGGCGAAATGATGCTCATCGATCACATTGATATCACCCGTTAGGGTTACGAAGATATCACCGATCTTGGCGGCATCTTCCATTTTCATCACCCCGAAACCATCCATCACGGCTTCAAGGGCTTTCAACGGATCCACTTCAGTGACGATCACATTGGCTCCCATACCGCGAGCTCGAGAGGCAAGTCCACGACCGCACCATCCGTAGCCAGCCACGACAAAGACTTTACCGGCCAGCAGGATATTGGTGGCACGAATGACACCGTCAATGGTAGATTGACCCGTACCGTAGCGGTTATCAAAGAAATGCTTGGTCATGGCATCATTGATGGCGATGACAGGATAATTGAGCGCCTTGTCAGCGGCCATGGCATGCAGACGGATGACTCCCGTGGTCGTTTCTTCGGTTCCAGCCACAACACCGGCCAACATTTCACGACGATTGGTATGCAGCACATTGACCAAGTCAGCACCATCATCCATGGTGAAATGCGGTTTATGATCAATGGCAGCATTAATGTGCTTGTAATAGGTAACGTTATCTTCACCTTTGATAGCATAGACCGGGATCTCATCATGTGTGACCAGTGAAGAAGCAACCTCGTCCTGGGTTGAAAGTGGATTTGAGGCAGTCAAAACCACGTCCGCACCGCCAGCCTGTAATGTCTTCATCAAATTGGCGGTCTCGGTGGTGACATGCAGACAGGCAGAGATGCGCAGTCCTTTTAACGGTCGTTCCTTGGCAAAGCGTTCTTTGATCTGTCGCAGAACCGGCATTTCGCGTTCAGCCCATTCAATCTTTAAACGTCCGCCATCAGCGAGTTTCAACTCTTTTACATCATAATTCGGCATCATTTCCTCCAAAAAGTGTTTACTTTAGACAATCCAACGCACCATGATCATCAAAATGTTTACGGTAACGTTCGACAAATTCCACAGGGGTATAAAAATGATTTTGCGTCCCTTTTTGCTCCAAACAATACGTAGCTGCCAGTGCACCCATTTGACCACAGGTTTGCAGTTCAAATCCAAGTCGATAGCCGCGCAAGAAACCACCTCTAAAAGCATCTCCCACACCAGTGGGGTCAGCAATACGTTCCGCGGGAACGATCGGAATGTGATACTCCTTGCCAGCGGATTTTACCAAAGCGCCTTTTTCGCCAAGAGTAACAACCAAAAGCGATACACAGCCTTCCATATCTTCAGCACAGAGTTCAGTGTGTTTTTGCAACAGTTCAAACTCGTATTCATTGCAGAATATGGCGTGCGCGTTCTGAGCACCTTTGCGCAGATCTTCGTGTGGATTGCGAGCCACCTGCTGTGATGGATCAAACAAGTAAGGCAGCCCCAGTTCAATACATTCATCCACGTACTTTTTCATGGCCAACGGATCATTGGGCGAAATGACCACGTAGTCCGCTTCATTTGGTTGCATCTCCTTTAACGACAGAGAGGATGCGTCAGCCATGGCGCCAGTATAAAAACTGGCGATCTGGTTGTTTTCAAGATCAGTGTTCACAAAGAAAGAAGCTGAGAATTTTCCGGAGACGACCTTGGTGTAGCGGGTATCCACGTTGTGAGATTCAAGCCATCTGCGGTAATCTTCAAAATCTTCACCAGCGGTGGCAAAAACGAGCGGTTTCTCACCCAACAACGCCAGGGTATAAGCGATATTGGGGGCGATGCCTCCACGTTGACGGGTCATCGAATCCACCAAAAAAGACAGACTGATCTTGTCAAGTTTATCCGGCAGAATGTTCTGACGGAAATAACCTGGAAAAGTCATCAAATAATCAAACGCAACAGAACCTGTAATCACAATTGACATAATTAACCATCCAAACTTGAATTATAAACGACACTGGCCAGATTTTGAATAAATGGAGGTTTGATTACCCCAGCTTCTGTGACCAGGCCAGAGAGTAAATCATGCGGTGTTACATCAAAAGCCGGGTTTTTTGCCTTCGCGTTGAATGGCGCTACGGGTTCACCGTGGAACTCGATCCCAAGAACTTCATCCGAATCGCGTTCTTCAATTGGGATCAGATCGCCGCTTGCAATGCTCATATCAACCGTTGACAATGGAAACACACTAAAGACCGGCACGTTATTGGCGTGTGCTGCCAGGCTGAGCATGTATGAACCCACTTTATTTACCACGTCACCGTTGGCAGCCACCCGATCTGCGCCAAAGAAGACTTTCTGCACTTTGCCGCTGTGCAAGAAATAGCCTGCGGAGTTATCGGTGATGATCTCATAGGAGATATTGTATTGCTCACACTCCCAGGCGGTTAATCGTGCTCCTTGAAAGCGAGGTCGTGTTTCATCGACCAACACGTGGATGTGCTTGCCTTGTTCATGTGCAAAACGAATGGCTCCCAGAGCGGTACCCCAATCCACCACAGCCAGGGCGCCGGTGTTGCAGTGATGGATGATGGTATCTCCATCCTCGATCAGGCTGGCACCTATTTCAGAGAGTTTGCGGTTGACAGCCACGTCTTCCTCGGCCATTAGGTGCGCTTCAGCCAGGATGAGTTCAGGTAATGCAAACTCAGGGATTGAAAGATCATCCACCAGCCGAAGGATACGATTGACTCCCCAGCTAAGGTTTACAGCAGTAGGCCGTGAATGAATTAAGGCTTCTGCAGCCAGATGAGCTTTTCTTCTGATATTTAACTTCGATCCCTGTACGGCCAGCGCCATACCATAAGCCGCGGCTACCGCCAGCGCGGGTGCGCCGCGTATGGTCATGTTGGAAATCGCTCTTACCATCTCTTCAAGAGTGGAACAGATCACAAAATCAACCCTGCGAGGTAAGATCCGCTGGTCAATCATTTTGATGTATCGGTTCTCTGGAATCCACTCAATCGTACGCAAAACACCACCAAAAAACGCCCTCTGGAGAGAGCGTTCCTTCCGACCAAGTTTAGCATGATTTCTTATACACTGCAATATCGTTTTTCTGGTATTGCCTTATCTGGTGTTACCTTAAAACCGCTCATTGATCAAAGCAACATAGGCAATTTAATCGAAAAATGGTGCAACAAATACACATTGACACAAATATCATCCTCCATTATAAATTTTATATGATAAAAAGATTCGGGATATTTTTGGTAGTTTTGATTTTTCTCCTGTCGGCCTGCTCTAAAAGTGGAATAAATACTCCTGCACCCATTACAAATGACTTCACCCCTCAGGCCACTCAGATCCCCACCCCCACCCCTACGCCTATCCCGGAAATTAGGATAGACAACGCTGAATCCCTGTTACTGGCAGGGGATTATGATGCCGCTTATATCGAGTTTGTGCAAACCAGCACTCAAACCAATGATCCTGAATTAGTGGCACATTCGTTGCTTGGCATGGGCCGCGCACTCTTCTTGAAGAAAGATTTCAGGGGAGCCGTTAATCAGTTTTCCACGTTGTTGATCAATTATCCAGAAGGAGACGCGAGAAATACATCTTACTTCTTCCTGGCACAAGCCTACGACGCCCTGGATCAACCCAGGCTGGCCGCGGATGCCTACGCCGAGTATCTTAATGCTTATCCAACCAGCCCCTTGACCAGTGAGATCAACCAAATGCGGGCCAATGCCCTTTTCAAATACGGCGATTACGCAAATGCCATCCTGGCCTACCAAGCGGCCATCTCTACTGCCAACAGCAACAACTATGATCAACTGCAAATCGACTTAGCTGCCGCAGAAAATGCTGCCGGAAATATCGACAACGCGATCAATCTCTATTTGACGATCATTGAAACAAGCCAAAGCAATTACCATCGGGCGCAAGCCGATCTCTTGTTGGGCAGAATCTATACGCAATTAGGATTTCCAGACCAAGCCTATGCCCGTTATCAACATGCCGTCAACAATTATCCAGAACAGTACGATTCTTATTCAGCATTGGCCGCCTTGATCAATGACGGTCAGATCGTGGATCAACTCCAAAGGGGAATTGTTAACTACCATGTCGGTCAATATGGTATTGCCATCCAGGCTTTGGATGACTATATGAATGCCAATGCCGATCATACTGCCATCGGCCACGCTTATAAAGCAAAGAGTCTGGATGGGCTTTTCCAACACGAAGCAGAAATAGCCGAATGGCAAAAAGTAATCAGAGACCACAGCAATGAACCAGACTACTATCTAGAAGCCTACACTCAAATAGCCAATACCCAATGGTCATTGCTCAACCAATATGAAGAAGCGGCCCAAACCTGCCTGACTTTCGTGGCTTCAGTGCCTTCAGATACGGTAAATGCTCCACTGATGCTCGAAAAAGCTGCTTATATCTATGTTGATGGTGGGTACCTCAGCAGCGGAGCCCAAACCTATGAACGCGTATTGAATGAATACCCGGGATCCGATAACGCGTATCAAGACCTGTTCAAGGCAGGCATTTTGTATTATCGGCTGCAAGAATATGTTAAGGCTCAAACCACTTTTGAACGATTGATCGTGTTAACACTGAACCCTTATGAACAAGCCGCGGCCAACATGTGGGTCGCAAAGAGTCTCGAAAAACTCGGCGATACCACCGGCGCTGCTGAATACTATCTCAAAGCGGCGACTATCGACCCTGGTGGTTATTATGGCATCCGAGCCAGCCAAATCATCAACGGCATTACTCCGTTTCCGGACTTAAAAGATAAGGATCTTGGTGTTGATTACGTTGCCGAAAAATTGATCGCTGATCGCTGGGTGATCAATACATTTCAACTTGACCCGGCAATCGATCTGAGCTCCGTGGGTGATCTGGTGAACAATCCAATATTCCAACGCGCAGAAGAGTACTCAAAGCTCGGTTTACGCGACCAGGCAAGAAGGGAATATGAGATATTAAGATCCAGCCTGGTGGGAGATGTAGTCAATACGTATCGATTAATGAACCGAACCCTCGAGTTGGGTTATTACTATACGGCCATCTATTCAAGTCGGCACGTGCTCGACTTGGCGGGGTTGAGTCAGGCCGCCACTCTCACAGTGCCACCGGATTATTTTAACCATATCCGTTTTGGGGTGTTCTTCAGAGAAATTGTAGTAGCGGCTGCAAATGAACATGAACTTGATCCAATCTTGATCTTCAGCCTGATCAGACAGGAAAGCCTGTTTGACAGCAGCATCATCTCGATCGCTTCAGCCAAGGGATTAATGCAGATCACCCCCAATACAGCCGTTGATATAGTCAACAACTATGGATGGCCGCAAAACTTCGTTGCTGATGATCTATATCGGCCAATGGTTAACATTCGTCTGGGAATCCATTATCTCAAACGCGGGCTTGATCTCTATGATGGGAATTATTACGCCGCTTTAGCCTCATATAACGCTGGTGATACATTTGCAACCAGATGGGTGCAACTCTCTGGTGGTGATATTGATCTATTCTTGGAAATCATCAGTTTCAGCGAGACTCGCGAGTACATCAAATCCATTGTGGAAAATTATCAAATCTACGACAATATCTATTCTCGACCCCAATGAACCAGGCATGTATATAATATCAAGAACACAAAAAAGACCTCCCAAATGGGAGGTCTTTTTGAAGTAAAAGGATGCTTACTTGACGCGATTCTTGAGTGCGGCCTGGGCGGCAGCCAGACGGGCAACAGGAACGCGGAAGGGTGAGCAGGAAACATAGTTGTTGCCCACGCGATGGCAGAATTCGATGGAGGCGGGATCACCACCATGTTCACCGCAGATGCCAACCTCGAGTTCTACACGTTCAGCGCGGCCGTCTTCAACAGCCATCTTCATCAACTTGCCAACACCCTCTTGATCAAGGGTCTGGAAGGGATTCTTGGGCAGAATACCTTCTTCAACATATTTCACCAGGAAGTTGCGCTCGGCATCGTCGCGGCTATAGCCAAAGGTCATTTGGGTGAGATCATTGGTACCGAAGGAGAAGAATTCAGCCAATCCGGCAATCTCGGCGGCGGTTGCTGCGGCACGCGGAATCTCGATCATGGTGCCGAATTTATATGCGAATTCAACTTTCTTTTCTTCCATGACTGTTTTAGCAATCCGTTCGAGGCGCGGCTGGATCCATTTGAGTTCGTTGACATGACCGGTCAAGGGGATCATCACTTCGGGTTTAACAACAACACCACGTTTTGTGCAGTCTGCAGCGGCTTCAAAGATGGCACGAACCTGCATCTCAACAATCTGAGGCATGGAGATGGAAAGGCGCACACCGCGCAAGCCCATCATGGGGTTGCTTTCATGTAATGCATTAACTGCATCAAGCAGTTCTTCTTTTTCTTTCAGCCCTTTGGTCTCTCCCTTTACGCGCATAGTGATGACTTCCTCGAGCAAGACCTCTTGTGAGGGCAGGAATTCATGCAGAGGGGGATCGATCAGGCGGATGATCACAGGGTAACCATCCATGGCAGTGAAGAGGCCGTCAAAGTCAGCCCGCTGGAATGGCAACAGTTCATCCAGGGCGGCTTCACGGATCTCATCCGTTTTGGCTAAGATCATACGTTGTACGATCGGAAGACGGGCGGGTTCGAAGAACATGTGCTCGGTGCGGCAAAGGCCAATACCCTTGGCACCATAAGCGCGGGCGCGTTGGGCATCCTTCGGGTAATCAGCATTAGCCCAAACCTGCAGACCGGTGGTAGGCCAGCCCTTAGGAGCCTGGCGAATGCCCTTGGTGGCACAAATCTCATCCGCCCAGGTGAGCAGGGTGAGCAGATCGGTCTGTTCGTCAAGGGTGGCAGCGGTCAGATCAAGCTTGCCAATAAAGACTTCACCGGTGGTTCCGTCCAAAGAAATCCATTCGCCTTCTTTGACAACCACGCCGTTGACGTTCATTTCACGTTTATCAAGGTCAATCACGACAGTGGAGGCACCCACGATACAGGGCACACCAAATTGACGGGCAACCACGGCGGCGTGAGAGGTGGCTCCACCTTCACTGGTGAGAATACCCTGGGCGGCTAGCATACCGTGCACATCATCAGGTTTGGTGAAGGGGCGCACCATGATGGTTTGTTGTTTTTCTTCTTTGGCTTTCTTTTCAGTCAAATCAGCATCAAAGTAGACCTGACCAACCGCGGCACCAGGTGAGGCATTCACGCCAGAGGCGTAGAAGCGGCCGTCTTTTTTTGCTTTAGTCTTGGTTTCAACGGTGAATTGCGGGTGAAGAAGGGTATCCACATCACTCGGAGAAACGCGTTTCACGGCTTCCTCCTTGTTGATAAGCTTTTCACCTACCATATCCACCGCGATCTTCACCGCGGCAGCAGAAGTACGTTTGCCATTGCGACATTGGAGCATCCAAAGGCGGCCGTGCTCGATCGTGAACTCCACATCCTGCATGTCATGATAGTGAAGTTCGAGTTTCTTGACAATCTCGAGAAATTCTTTATTGGCTTCTGGTAGCACGTCACCGAGGGTATCGATCTTCTCAGTATTGCGAATACCAGCAACCACATCTTCACCCTGGGCGTTGAGCAAATAATCTCCGTAGAGTTTGCGTTCACCAGTGGCGGGATTGCGAGTAAAGGCAACGCCAGTACCAGAATCATTACCCATGTTACCGAAGACCATGGTCACGATATTGACCGCGGTACCCAGATCATCGGGGATGTTGGTGGCGCGGCGATAATCAATGGCACGTTTGCCATTCCAAGATTGGAACACAGCTTCTGTTGCTAATTTTAATTGTTCGAGGGGTTCCTGCGGAAAATCAAAACCCTTTTCTTTCTTGGTCACCTTCTTGAAGGTTTCAACCAGTGTTTTGAGGTCATCAGCAGTCAATTCAGTGTCTGCTTTGTATCCCTTGGCTTTCTTGGCATCTTCAAGAGGACCTTCGAAGGCTTCGTCAGCAATTCCAAGCACGACGGATCCAAACATCTGGATCAAACGTCGATAAGAATCATAAACGAAGCGTTCATTCTTGGTCAAAGCAACCATGGCTTTGGCGGTCTCATCATTCAAACCAATGTTGAGAACGGTATCCATCATGCCAGGCATGGAGAATTTCGCGCCTGAACGGCAGGAAACCAGCAAAGGATTCTCTTTGCCACCAAATTGTTTGCGGGCATCTTTTTCAACCGCTTTGAGAGCGTCTAACATCTGATCCCACATTCCAGCGGGGAATTTTTTATCAACCTGATAGGCGTTGCAGGCTTCGGTTGTAACGGTAAAGCCAGGAGGAACTGGCAATCCAATACGCACCATTTCGGCCAGGTTGGCGCCTTTTCCGCCCAGCAAACCGCGGACTTTTTCCCAATCGTTATTTACATAACTCTCGGCCTGTTTGATCTCGTTGAAATTGTATACCCATTTCTTACCAGCCATTTTTATCCTCCAGATAAAATAAGATCGTGTCTAACCCGCCTCAGCGGGAAATTTACACCAAATATTGAATTTTACCATGATTTTTAAACTTTCCACTTGTATAGACACATTTGCTAAAACATGAGTTTTTGTTAATCAGTTGCAAGGTTTTAATCAGCCAGATTGGCTGATAATAAGATAAGAATATTTATGGAGATTTTATGAAGATCCTTGTCATTGATGACGATCCTGCAATGACCGATTTGCTAAAATTAATACTGGTTTCCACTGACGCCGAAATAATTACTGCAAATTCTGGTTTTGATGGGCTGCAAAAGATCAAAGCTGCTTCACCTTCTTTGGTCATCCTGGACCTGATGATGCCAGACATGGATGGATGGCTGATGACCTCCGAGATCCGCAAGTTCAGCAAAGTTCCAGTGTTAATCCTATCTGTGATCGATAATCCAGGTTTGGTCGCCAGAGCGCTTGATGCTGGTGCAGATGATTATTTGATCAAACCCGCAGCGCGGAATATATTGATCGCCCATATCAACAATCTCACCCGTCGGACTGCTTCCTCAACTGGCGATCCTTCTCAATTTCAGGTTTCTGCTCAATCAGTGTGTTCGTGATCGTCTAGTCTTTCCGAAACTCTTCCCGATCCAATTTCATATCCACCCACTCCAGGGCTGATTTTCGATCCTTAATATTGCCACAGGCTTGCTCTTCTCGCAACCCTTCAAGCAGATCTCCAATCAATGGACCCTGTGCCAGATCAAATTCAAACATCAGGTCTTTACCAGAAAGTAACAATTTGGGGCGGACCGTTTCAGGGTGAATGAACCAGGAATCTAGCAATTGATGAAAGAGGTTTACTTGCTTCAGCCAAAGTGCATCATCCAACTCGGCTGAAATGCAACTGGCAGTCTTCACCAGTGAGATTAGCCCTAAATCAATCCCGATCACACCCAGATCACGAAAGTATCGATAAATCATCCTGTGATCCATCGATTGAGTTTTTTGCCCAAGATGGTTGAAAGCATCTCTCGCGCCAAGCAAGACTTTTAGATGATTGATTTCATCATTGGACAACGCAAGGGTCTTCCCGACCTGGTCGACTTCATGATCATGCGATTCGAATAACAGTAAGGCTAAACCGTTTAAACTTCTCCTACTGCGATCTGATTGGTTATGTTCTTCAAGCTGATCGTTCAAGAAGCTTCGATAAGGTTTTACTTCGTTGATAAATGCCGAAAGTAGAAGCGTGTCTGCATCTCGGGCTTGATACTCACCAAGTAAATAGGAACAAAAGGAAGAATACTGTCTTAAGCTGGAGCTCGCTGCTTGTGGATCAATTAACCTCGGTAATCCTAATTGTTCATAAATTCCAAAATGTAAGAAAAGATCGATAGCCGCCCAGGGCTTTGGATTCGAGAGTATTTTAAACAACTCGTCGCGTTTTCGCTCTTGTGAAACACCTGCAAGACCTGGAATGGCAGCCTTCAATAGTTTTATGGTATCGGGTTCAATCTTTAAATCGTGTTCAACAGAATACCGGATCGCGCGAACGATCCGCAACGGGTCATTAATAAAACTGGTTTTGGAACAAGGCCGCAACCATTTTTCATGAAGATCTCTTGCCCCTTTTAAGGGATCAATTAGTTGAGAAGTATCTGCCAGATTGATCGCCATGGCATTGATGGAAAAATCCCGATCTTCCAGGTCTGCCAGAATTGACTCGCCGTGCATCTGAGTAAAATCAAAGGACAAGCGCTTACCTTCAACCGAAGTGCTGATGACACGACAAGCATTGCGTTCGTCATCAAGCATAAAAAAAGAGCCTGATGTTTTTTGGGCTAACTTTCGAGCAATCGTCCGTGGATCTCCACTGCAAACAAGATCCAGATCATGATTGGATCTGGAAAGTAAAAGATCACGAACAGCACCACCCACTAAAAAGTAATTTTCCTGGGGTTCCAATAATTCTTGTAGTAATTTCACGCCATCGGGCAGAATGACCAAAATAAAATCCTATTCCTCTGCTTGGTACTTGTCCAAATCCACTACACCGATGAATGGTAAATTGCGATAATAATCGTCAATATCCAAACCATAGCCAAAGACAAACTTGTTCGGAATGGAGAACCCGGTATATTTAACCGGCACAAAGACCTCACGCCGGTCTGCTTTATCCAGTAGGGTACAGACACAGATACTGGCAGGTTTTCTGGTGGTCAACAGATCCAACACTGCGGCAATGGTGTGCCCACTGTCAATGATATCTTCCACCAGGATTACATTGCGTCCTTCGATGTCCACATTAAGGTCAAGAGTTATTCTGACATGTCCACTGGTTTCGCGATTACCGACACCATACGAGGAAACCGCCATGAACTCGATCGCATGCGGGACACTGATTTTTCGCATCAGATCAGTCAAAAAAAGCACTCCCCCTCGAAGAATGCACACTAAAACTAAACTTCCTTTATCCTGATAATCACGGGAGATTTCAGCCCCCATTTCTGCAATCCGAGATTGTAGCTGCTCTTCAGATATTAGTATTTCACCGAGATACTCGCGATAATCTCTCATATAAACCTCAATAAGTGGTTATTTGCCTGGAACTTCATGGTGTTGGCGACAACGAGCTTCATACATTTCAGATGCGCCCACGATGATGATAGGGTCATCATAACGTGCGGGTTTTCCATTCACCAGGCGTTGTGAACGGCTGGCTGGTTCCTGACAGACCATACAAATCGCTTGCAGCTTGGTTACCTGTTCCGCTCGCGCCATGATCACGGGCATCTTCCCAAATGGTTCGCCTTTAAAATTCAGATCCAGACCGGCGACAATCACACGCACACCATTTTCAGCAAGTTTCTCGATCACATTTTCGATCTCATCATCGAAGAACTGTGCTTCATCGATCCCAACCACAGTCGTATCTGGATCAACATTCTCAAGGATCTGGGATGCCTGTTGAACCGGTTGTGCAGCATAATCTGAACCGGCATGCGAAGTCACTTTTTCAACTCCGTATCGCAGGTCAATTACAGGCTTAAAAACCTGTACTTTTTGTTTGGCGATAGTTGCCCTTCGTAATCGACGAATCAGTTCATCAGTTTTTCCACAAAACATGGATCCACAGATAACTTCGACGCTACCAAACTTATGCTGCATGAGAACCCCTCCGGTTGGGAATTTATTACATTCTACCTTATTCTACAGGGATTGATCCTACTATCTATGAACAAAAACACCTCCGGTAACCGATACCGGAGGTGTCACTATTTCAATGCAATTTAGACTACAATTTCTTCTGCAGCGGAGGGTAACTCATATCCCATCTGACGCAGGCTTTTCTTCATATCGATCATGGACTTACGGCCAAATCCTTCGATCGCCAGCATTCCAGCTTCACCTTCGGCCATCTTGGCCAACAACTTGCCGATATTGTCCAAACCGGCCTTTTCAAGTGCTTCAGTTGCGCGCGCAGGAAGACCAATTTCTTTCACTGAACGTTCTGGTGAAACTTTCGAAGTCTCTCTGGCTTTCTTGGTCTCGACATAATCCTGGCGAGCTTGAAGTTTCTTGTAGAAGCGATCAACCTGTCCTTCAATATCGATCATACGCTGCTGCTGACCGGTGAAGAATGGGTGACACTTTGAGCACACCTCAGTGTGAATTTCTTTTTTGGTTGATCCGGTAAGCCATGTGTTGCCACAAGAGCAAACTACTTTCGCATCCGGGTAATACGTTGGGTGAATCCCTTTTCTCATTTCGCTGACCTTCCTGATATGTTATTTTTTACAATTGTCTACAACGAGACGGATTTGTAAAAATCTGAATTTACTCAGAGACAGCTGATTTTACATGAACCTGTTTCTGACCATTAGGCAGGGTATCGTATTCCACCACGCCTTGAGCAACCGCGAACAACGTGTCATCGGTTCCAACTTTTACATTCAGACCGGGTTTGATTTTCGTCCCGCGCTGACGCACAAGAATGTTACCTGAAACCACCTGTTCACCGGCATATTTCTTGATGCCGAGCCGTTGTGCATTACTGTCACGGCCATTGCGACTGGAGCCACCACCTTTTTTATGAGCCATTCTACCTACTCCGCTTTAATTGATTCGATCTGCAACCGAGTGTAATACTGACGATGTCCGGTTTTCACACGAATCCGTTTTTTGGGTTGATATTTGAATATGGTCAGTTTGGGACCTTTTACGTGATCAACCGCTGTCGTAACGATTTGGGTGCCTTTGATTGCGGGTGTTCCAACAATTACCTTGTCATCATCCACAACTAAAAGAACTTTATCCAAAATCACTTGAGTACCAATATCGGTGCCAAGCATCAGATCGACATCGATGGTCTTCCCTTCGACGGCCCGGTACTGTTTGCCGCCAGTTTCTACTATTGCATATTTCATTATCAGATTCTCCAATCTTCACTTCGCCGTTTTCCCGCGCCAGAGCGCCGGTTTGCGGGGAAGTTGGGAATATTCTTGCCTGCTCATAAATATTTGAAAACAAGGCAGACGCTATTATAAAGGCTGCCTTGTAACCTGTCAATGCAATTGCCTCTGTTATGAAGAGAATTTCCTTGGTCTTTTTGCAATGGTTTGGGTGTAAGAATCCAACATTTCTTGTGTCAAGCCCAACAAACCATGCATCTGTTTTTGCGTTTCTTCGGTAACCATTTGGATCATATCATTAATCTCTTGTGACAGGTCTTCAAGAGCAACCAATCGGTCAAAGATCTTGGTAAATTGCCTTTCATCTTCTCGTTGTTCTTCTTCATGGCTAAGAGTGTAATTCGTCCACCTTTTTTGATCATCTGCTTTAAAAGCCACCCACTCTTGCCTGAATCTCTCTTCTGATAAACGGTTCATTTCAGTGATTTCATTAATTCGACGATTGAACTTGTCATTGATCTCTTCAAACTCAGCTTGAGATCTCTTTACCGCCCGATGTGTTTCAGATAATTCCAACAATTGTGAATCAAAATCGCGTCCAAGGCTTTCTAAGTCAGTAAATTTCTTTTGCCATTCTTTCCAGGTGTTTTCCCGCTCAACCTGAAGCAGGTTTTGCTTGTCGATGAATGATGCTTGACTTTGTTTTCGTTCAATCTCTGTACTTTGGAATTCATTGAGGCGAGCATCAATCTTCCGAATCAGCTCTTTTTGTAGATCAATACTATTGCGCTCTTCTTCTATCCTTTTCCGTAGTGCACTGGTCTCTAGTTGAATGTCAGTGATTCTTTTATTCTCTAAAGCAAAATCACTTACAAGTGCTCTTTGCTGTCGCTTAAGATCTTCATCCACGGTACGAAATTCTAATTGCGCCTTGTCGACATCATCCACCTTCTGGCTGAGTCTCAAATCCTCTTCAATGCGTAATTGCAAGCCCTTTTTTAATTCAGAGACCACTTTAACATCTGTCTGGTATTCAAGCAATTTCTTATTTAAAGACTCAAAATCATCTTTTCGCTGCTTTTCAATTTTTACTTCAATGGAATTTATTTTTTTTGTCGTGTCAAGAATTTGTTTCATCACTTCGGTTCGATAAGTAGCAAAATCCGCGTCTACTTTTTCAATTCGAGAGGGTACCTTCTTAATCGATTTCAACTCGAGATCTAAAGCATCAATCCGAGCTTCTAGCTTTGGTTTGATCTCGAGAGCGGCGGATAATCGATCAGAAAGCTCGGCGATCATTTTTTTATCTTTTTGTCTTTCAGAATCCAACCATTGAATCCTTTTTTCAAGTTCATCAATTTCCATTTTGTCAGCCTTTTAAGAAAGTAAAAACATGACTAATATTACCTTAAGATTGGTAAATTCAAGAGTAATGGCGCGATTTGTTCTCCGAATAGATTCGGCAAAACCCCAAAAAGCAAAATAACAAATAATCCAATTATGATGAATCCAATCTGCCCAAGCGATTCAGATCTAGTCCAATCTTCATAGATCGGTTTTGAGAGACACATGAAGAAACGAATTGCAGAAAACAGAAATGCAACGATACCAATGAGTGTCCAAACCGCGCTAACGGAATCCACTTCAACCAATTGGGAAATAATTGCCAGACGAGTCGGAAAACCCGCAAAAAGTGGAATGCCCGCTATGGAAAAAAGTGCTACAACGAAACCTATGGCGGCAAAAGGAAATTTCCTCAACAAACCGACGAGATGATCCTGATCAGGAATTACGCCGTTTCGCGAGAAAACGGCCAGACATAACGCCATCAAAGCCAAGGCTCCCATTCGTGGAATGAAGGAGAGAAACAGAGTTAATACGCCTATTTCAGATTGCAGGCTGACTGCCACAACGGCAAATCCGCTTTCAAGTAAGACAGAGTATCCAAGCAGCCGGCGACCGTCTTTCTCGGTTAGTGCCCAAACACCAGTAGAAACCACCATGATCGATCCAACAAGCCTTAAGACAGGCTGCAGGAAAGCCGATTCTCTCAGCCAAACTAATCCTGAGATGAAATCAAGCATGATCAACATGGTCACGATTGGGAACAAGCCCAAAATGAAACCACTGACAAGAGGATCAATTTCTTTCGCTAGTTGAGGTACCCAGCTTTGAAAAGGGACGATTGCCAGCCAAAACGCAAATCCAACACCGAGAAACATGACTGATTGAAGCTGCCTTGCCGGATCAGATAAACTAGCTTGAATGCCCCCGATCAACCAACCCCCAAAAAGGATCAAGGGCATTGCAATGGATTGAAATACCAAAAAGCGCACCACTCCTTTACTAATCGCTTTTTTGGGCTGAAGCATCAATGGAATTGAGATTAAGACAGCAATCTCAACAAGAATGGCTGAATACAAGAAAGGCTCTACCGCCAGCGCACTTGTCAATATGGAAACGATAGCCAATACCAAAGGAATGAATCTAGTATTAACTTTTATAACCCTGGTTGCACCAAACCATAATGCCGTGCTTGTGTAGACAAAAATTAGAAAGAACTTATCCTGGTTAGTTATCGTAAAGGTGCGACCTAGGATTACCATCGAAGATTGGATTTCCATGGAAAACGATCCGATCTTCCATATTGCCCCAAAATCTTGAAAGACAGCAAAAAGCACCAACAACGCACATAAACTCATCCCCACGTAAAACATAACCTTGATGTGTTTATGGATCAAATATAAGACGATGGAAATTAGAAAGGGAACCAGGATATATATTATTGGCGTCGTCATTCTTCACTACTTTCAAACTCATTCATAATGATGTAGCCGCCGACCATTGCAATTAGCAGAGTAGTCATTGATAACAAACCATTGATTAGTAAAGAAGATTCATTTGTTGTGAAAATTAATTCGAAACCCAAAAAGAATATCAAGATCGCCATAAACACTTTATAAGGCTCCTGACTAATTCCCAGTTGAAGAATTGCAAAACCGATCATGATAAATGACGCCAACACAATTTCGAGTGGAATTGAAAGGCTGCGAGTAACACCTGTGGATAGAAAGACCATAATTAGAAGGATCAAACTATAAGCAGCCAAACGAAAGACAAATCTAGCTTTGTTTCTCTCAGTCGGATTTTGAAATCGTTTGTTTATCGATAACCCAAGCACAACAAGCGACATTAACCCCGAGATGAGTTTTACCAATGAAAAACTAAACGACCAAAATTGAATCATGATAAGAAAAGCGGCTACATAGATCATCCCGCAAGACAATATGGCTTTCTGCCATTGATTGAAAATGATCATCAGGTAACAAGCCGCAGCGATGATCAGGATTGGAAGGATGTTGATCCAATGATCCATCAGGGCATCACCTTTCCAATAATCACCGATGAAATTAATGCCAAGAATAGCAATGCCCAAAGCAAACCACCATCGCCTTCAAGAATTCCGATGAAGAACTTAAGAGGTTTCTCAAAAAAACTGAAGATGCCCCTCAACAACCCAAAAAACCAATCAAATTGGAACCCCTCATTGACCAGGTTCCCTATCAACTTAATCGGTTTCATGCCTCGAACGAGCCCTGGATGATCCAATAATCGTTTCCCAAGTTTACTGTGCATGATCCAAAAGATGAGAGTCACTCCAATCGAAGTGATCATTGGCGGAAACAGGTCTATGTTTTGCGGAAGATCGCGGAATCTCCAAATTAAGGTGAGAAGGGGGATCGTTACTAAAAAAGCAAGACCAATTGAGTAAAATAATTGCATCCAGGGTTCTTTGAAACTTGACGACTCACGAACTCTTAACACTTGTCGAAGAAAACCAAGGCACATAAGCAGGATCGTGGATACAAGCAAGAGGTTGATCAAACCATACGATTTTAAAAGGCTTGACCAAATCGGAGCAGATGGGGAAAATGGGAAGCCCACCATTAAGACCAGACAAGCGATTCCCAAGCCAGTCACAAACTTTGATCTAAATGAAGATAAAAATATGAAGCCACCAAAAATGGTCATGCTGATACTTAAGGCGATCAAACCTTCAACTTGCCCATTAACAAAGCTGATCAAGATCAAACCATAAAAAGCCAGCATCCAAAAAGGGCGTCCAGCTAATTCATTTTTCGCTATGCCCCATTTAATGGCTCCATAGACCGCTGTGATCAATCCGATTCCAAATAGCAGGTTATTGATGCCGGGGTAGGATAAATGGGGTTGCACTTGAGCCAAAAAAGATAAAGCCGATAAAGGAGCAACAAATCGCAATAACGTCCCAAGACTTCTTCGTATTGGAAGATTCGCAGTTAATGGCACGTGAAGTGGAAGGATCCCAAGTCTTAATGTCGTACCAACTACCACCAATAAATAGACGATATTCGAATATTGTGCCTCTGCAGTGATCACATTATGCGAACCTGAAAATATCAGGCCGCAGATAATAAGTATCGTCCCCATAATTCTGGTTGAAAATTCCAAAATGGATGCGTAATGAACTCTGGGGTGGTTGATCACGCGGATCAAAATACCAAACTCAACAATATCAATTAAAGACCAGGTGATAATCACCGCCAATAAGGATTGTGAATAAATGGAGAACAATCCCATCGCTGTTAAGATCATGGCAGCAGTCCATGTAATGAGGTTGTTACTCTGACCCAATCGAACAGTATCGGTAAAAATCACCCCTGACAACAATGAAACCAGCAAAAATGAGAAAATCCATGTTTTGGACGTCACGTTAAATACCAACAAGCCAGACCCAACACCCAAAGGACTCCAATCATCTACTTGAAATCCTGTGGGGAGTTTGATCCTGATGACGATCATGAGAATCCAAACCAATACCACAGCGCCAGCCGTGATCAGCCAGGAGGTACCTATCGGCCAACGGTACCTGCCAAAATAGCCAATTACAATCGCAAATAGCAATAACAACAGAATTGGTATGAATATCAGCATCGGTGAATACTCTAGGAGAGTACCTCAAAGGGTTTTCTTTGGATATACCTGCCCCTGCCAGGTTTTCCAAACCATTGCCCATGATCAACGATCATTTCCCCCCTTGAGAACACTTGAGTCGGAAATCCTTTTAGTTTCCAACCCTCATACAAGTTGTAATCTGTGCGTTGTTGAGAATATTTCACTCCATAGTCCACTTCCAACTCCGGATCCCAAACTACCACATCGGCATCAGAACCCTCCCGAATAACACCTTTTTGAGGGTAAAGACCAAATAATTTTGCCGGAGCCGTACAGGTCAATTCAACAAAGTGCTCCATAGAAAAACGCCCGGACGATATCATTTTCGTCCAGAGAACTGGCATTCGATCGCCCACGCCAGGCAATCCGTTTGGAATTTTTGTGAAGTCATCCTTCCCAAGCTCTTTTCCAGGAATGGCAATCGGATTTCCCTCATATAAAATTGGCTTAGTACCGTCAAGGAAAAACGGACAGTGATCAGTGGCAATGGTTTGAATGATCTTCCTTGATAACCCCTGCCACAAGCGCTCTTGATCCTGAGATGTTCGTACCGGAGGCGAGCAAACCCACTTGGCACCATCTGCTCTTGCAAGATCGTTCTGAGAAAAAAATAAATACTGTGGACAGGTTTCACCATACACGCTTAAGCCGTTTTTTTGAGCGTACTCAAGTTGATCCACTTCGCCGGCAGCATTCATATGTACGATGTAAAGAGGCGCGTCTGCCATAGCCGATAAAGCGGAGGCTCTCATCACGCTTTCCACTGCTCCCCAGGCGGGGCGGGTTTTTCCATGCCATTCTGGAGTGATTTGACCGGCAGCCAGTGCTTCTTGTATCAGGATCTCGATTACATCACCGTTTTCAGCATGCAGCATGGTAAGAATTCCACATTCTTTTGCAATCCGCATGACCTTGAATATTTCACCATCCTGCAGGCGCAGTCGATGGTTATATGCCGTAAAAACCTTTACGCTGGTAACCCCTTCGCTAACTAAGAAGGGAATCGCCCTTTCCACCTCGGGTGTCAGATGGGTGATATTGGCATGAAACCCAAAATCAACAACCGCTTTGCTTTCAGCTTTCAGGCGCAGCTTTCTCACGTTCTCAAGCAAATCATCACTATCTTGAGAAACAAAATCAATTACAGTGGTGGTGCCGCCAAAAGCAGCCGCCTTTGTTCCGCTGTAATGGTCATCCGCAGAAACAGTTCCAGCCATGGCAAGATCCAGGTGGACGTGAACATCCACACCGCCAGGCAGAATGTACTTTCCACTCGCGTCAATTACATGACAGTTGTTAAAATCCTTGAATTGGCTTGAGATTTTCGCGATCTTTTCATCAATTATTAGTAGATCGGCATTGATCATGCCTGCATCAGAGATCAGTGTGCCATTCTTGATTATGGTCTGCATTCGCTCTCCGGCCTTTTGGGACTTCCTGATTCATGTGCTGCAATTCTACCAGCAATGAAGGGAAGATTAATAATCCATCATTCCGTGTGGATCACTGGAATTAGTAAATATCCTTATAAAATCCAGCAACTCCTCATCAGTGAATAGCCTCAACTGATCTCCAACTGGTTCGTGAGCGTAAGCTTGTTTTCGCTCACGAAGGCAATTCCATAACAATTCGCGATTTTCGGAACCAACCACCAGATCATTAACCACGCGCGCTCGATTGAATAGCGAACCAAGCGTATATAAAAATGTGATGCGTTTCCAATTTCCTGCTGGGATGGGTGGGTCAAGTTTTTGAATGGGGCCAAGTTGGATCTTGTAATATTCCTCTTTCGCCCGGGGATGGTCTGGCTCATCTCGCAGTAAATCTGCGCGTGTGGTCAGTTCATGACCCTGTACTGGCGCGAAGAATTCGATCTTCCAACGATGGGTGTTACCAAAGCTGCCCGTTTGATAAAACGCCAAATAATCCACATCGATGATCTTTGGCGCCATTTTTAACGGGATGCGATACCATCCGAGCAGCCTGGCAATTTCGAAATCCTTTGCTTCAGGCATGACTGCCACCAAAATCAATGCGTTATCCAAGAATTGACTCATCATCTGCTCATTTCATGATCAATCTTGTTTGACCGCCTTAATTGTACCCAATTCCTGATTAAACAAAACTGGATCTGACGATTTATTCAGATCCAGTGATTTCAATCAGTTACTTCATCAAACCGACACGCTCGTTAAACTCGGCGATCAATTCGTCGACTTGTCCAACTTGTTTTTGAACATCCGTCCAGTAATCCGCGTCGTACCACTGAGCCTGGATTTCATCATAAGTTTTTCCTTGCTGCTCAACCCAGGTGTAATATTTCAGATTATGAACTCTTTTGCGCGACTCATAAGTCAGTTCTAAAAGGTTGTCGAGAGCAACCCCATGCAGATCATGTGCATAAGTTTCAGCAGCCCCTGCTTCAGAATATGCTCCCAGCTCTTGCTCCAATTCCTCAACACGGCTTCCATACAACTCCATTGAGTCTGTAAAAACAGTTAAGACAACATCAGTTTCAGTCAATTCATAATACTTGGCGAATTTTATTGCAGTGAGAAGGTTCGCAATACTAGACAAACCTAGCAAATGCAACTGGTCTGTCAATTCCTTTTCCACTCCCTTTTTCACAAGATACTTATGACCAACAGGGTCATTAAATAATCTCATCACATTAACCACTGCATTGTCATCAATCGCTACGACAAAATCCGTGTTCTTGATGTTATGTATCCAGGGAACATGCTTATCTCCGATCCCTTCAATGCGATGCGCGCCAAATCCATTTGCAAGCAGAGTGGGACATTGTAAAGCCTCACTGGCAATGACCTTGCTGGCCGGGTAAAGCTGTTTCAAGTAATCACCACAGGCGATGGTGCCGGCGGAACCGGTGGTTAAGGCCACACCGCGATACTCATCACCTGGCTTTAGAACCTTTTCAAGCACTTGTTTCATAGCATGGCCAGTAATATCATAATGCCATAAATAGTTGCCAAATTCTTCAAATTGGTTAAAGATCATCAGATCTTGACCAGAATTCCGAAGCTCCCAGCATTTATCGAATATTTCTTTTACATTCGATTCAGTTCCAGGCGTTGCGATTACTTCTCCTGAGACTTTTTTGAGCCAATTAAATCGTTCTTGCGACATCCCTTCGGGCAGGATGGCAATTGATTCACAAGCCAATAATGTGGAGTCGTATGCCCCACCCCGGCAGTAATTGCCTGTGGAAGGCCAAACGGCCTTTTGAGTAGTAGGATCAAATTGACCGGTAATCAATCTGGGAACGAGACAACCATAGGCAGCACCAACTTTATGAGCACCTGTAGGGAACCACTTGCCTACCAAAGCCACAATACGAGCCTTGGTGCCAGTCAAACTGGAAGGAAGCTCAAGGTAATTCGGGCCGGCAAACCCGCCGCCCTTTTCAACCGGTTCATTATGCCAGGTAATTCTAAATAGGTTCCTCGGATGGATATCCCATAAACCAATGGTCTGCAATTCCTTTTTAACATTGGCTGGAATAAGGTCGGGATTTTTCATTTGCGCAAAAGTAGGCAGAACGATGTTCTGCTTGCGCATGCGCTCAATGGTTCTCTCAAGACGATCTTTTTGCACAGATAAATCGATTTTGGTCATTGGTTGTTCTCCAATCCTTTAATCATGATCTTTTGCTGGCGCTTCACTGGTAATATACAACGGTCGTCCTTTAACTTCATCATAAACCCGGCCAACATACTCGCCAAGGATTCCCAAACAAATCAACTGAACTCCCCCCAGGAATAAAACCGCGATCAAAGTGGTTGCCTGGCCTAGGAAGAAGGGTTTATCTAACAACCGCAAAATTGCCACCACTGGAATTGCCAGAATGCTGATACCCGCTGAAATAAAACCAAAGATCATGGCAATTTGCAACGGCATATAAGAAAAACTGGTGACCGCAGTCAGAGCTAATTTGAGCATCTTTTTAAGGGGATATTTCGTGGACCCCGCAAAGCGTGCCGCCCTTTTATAGGGTACTGCGATCGATTTGAAACCGACCCATGCTGACATACCTCGTAAAAAACGATGGCGTTCGCGCATGGAGTTCATGATATTTACCACTTTGCGATCGAGAAGTCTGAAATCTCCGGTATTCATGGGGATCTTCACATCGGTGATGCGGTAGATGATCTTGTAGAACATGGAAGCGGTGGTCTTTTTGAACCAGGTTTCTCCTTCACGTTCAGTACGCAAGGCGTAAACCACTTCATAGCCTTCGCGCCATTTCTCGATCAACTGCAAGATCACTTCAGGTGGATCTTGAAGATCAGCATCAATGATGATGGCAGCGTCACCTTGTGAATAATCAAGACCAGCTGTTACCGCGATCTGATGGCCAAAGTTACGGGCAAAGATCACTGGCTTGACTTTCGGATCCTGTTGAGCAAGATTCTTGATCAAATCGGTGGAACCATCCGAGGAACCATCATCAACCATGATAAATTCCCACTCTTCGCCTGTGGTATTCATCACTTCACTCACCCGGCGGTAGAGTTCATCAAAACACCCTTTTTCATTGAAAATGGGTGCAATGATCGAAAATATTGGCTTCATTTTTATTTCCTTTTAGAGTTGTAAAAGTTGCTTAACCGCATTCAATGAAGGTTCAACCACAGGAGCTTGATTCACAGCCATCATGGCTGCCTTGATATCCTTAAGCCCATTACCTGTACTGATAACCACCACCGGGTCATCCTCATGGATCATTTCTTGCGATATGGCTTTCTTTAATCCCATAAATGCGGTGGAACCAGCCGGTTCCACAAATATACCATACCTTCCAAGTTCTCCGATGCCTCGTATAATTGCGTCATCAGAAACGGTCAGGAACGCTCCACCAGTCTCTGTGGCAGCTCTTAAAGCCCTGACCCCATCCCGCGGCATATCCACACTAATCGAATCAGCCAGGGTAGTGGCTTTTACAGGAAGAATCGTCTCTGTATTGGCATTGAAAGCGTTGGTTATTGCAGCCGATTTCTCTGATTGTACACCCCAAATCTTTGGTTTTTTCGTCATCCAACCCAATCGTGCCAAATCTTTGAAACCTTTGTGGATGCCAGAAATGATATTTCCATCACCAACAGAGACAAATACGTTCAGGTCTTTATCAGAATCTTCAAGATGACGAGCGACTTGCTCCCAGATTTCAAAGGCGCCTGTTTTCTTACCCTCCACGGTAAATGGATTGTAACCCGTGTTGCGGCAATACCAATTAAATTCCTGAGAGGCTTCAACTGCCAGGTCAAATGCATCGTCATAATTACCATCTACCAAAATGACCGTGGCTCCATAGACCAATAATTGGGCAATCTTTGCTTGGGGCGCGTTTTTTGGAGCAAAAATTATGCTTTTCAGACCTGCACAAGCCGTCATACAAGCCAGGGCTGCCCCCGCATTGCCGGTCGAAGCCGTGACGATCGTATCTGTCTTAATTTCTTTCGCTCGTGCGATCAAGATGCTGCTCGCCCGGTCTTTGAATGAAGCGGTGGGATTTTTGCCTTCATCCTTTAGCCAGAAGTTTTTCAATCCCAAGGCTTGTCTTAGTGATGGGGGCGAGTAAACTGGTGTCCATCCGGCAAAACGAACTGGGGTTCCTTCACCTCCTGGGTCAGGCACCGGAAGCAGAGGCAGGTACCTCCAGAGTGAGTAATCATTCCGTGAGGTGACATCTTCAGGTTGGTATTTTTGCAAGATCTGGTCGTAATCCAATACCACATCCAAGTTACCACCGCAATTCGGGCAGGTGTAAATCACCGAAACCGGCAGATATTCTTTTTGGCAGATCGAACATTGATATCCTGAATAAAGTGGCATGGCAAACTCATTCTTTGTCAAACGGGATGCCAAGCGCCGCAGGCGGAGAGGTGCGCATGGCGCGTAAAATTTTCGCGATGGTTCTTCTAACGTTTTCAGGCAAGCCCGCCAAGGTGCGGTCCACCCAGTCTGCATTGCCGATATTTACAAATAACAAGGCAAGGATCATGAGTGGAAAGGGCGCCACCTGCAGGATGCGAGAATTAACATTCGGCATCAGGGGCTGCAAGACAATGCCCAGATACTGAAGTACCACAAACAGGTAACTTCCCAAAGCTCCTCTGACCGGATGCCAGCCGCCAAAAATGGTGATCGCGAGGATGATCCAGCCGATGCCATCAAAACCAGAAAGTTGTCCATTCCAGGTTTTCACGCTGAGCGAGTATAAGGCGCCACCAATTCCAACCAACGCGCCGCCGATACCAGTATAGATATAGCGCATACGATTCACGTTGACACCGCGGATATAAGCCGCTGATGGCCGTTCACCAATTCCTTGCAGTACCAGTCCCTGGTGGGTTTTGAAGATCCACCAATAGCAGGCAAAGATCGCGATATAACTGAGATAAGTCAGCAAAGTCTGTTTAAACAAGATCGGCCCGATAAACGGGATTTCGGATAACAAGGGGATAGGCACCTGTTTGAGCAGCATTACGGGTTTTCCAACATAGGGCGCGCCCAGGAAATATGCCAAACTCTTAGTGGCGATGGCCAGCACGTAACCAACCGCAACCTGTGACTGCTTCAAGGCGATGCTCATGAAAGCAATTAACAAAGCTACCAAAGCTCCAACGGCAGCTGCAGCCAGGAAACCGAAAAAGAAACTATTGGTAATTGTGCCAACAACAAAACCAACCATGGCTGTCAAAATGATGCTGCCATTTAAAGACAGATTCATCACCCCTGCCCGCTCGGTGATGGTTTCGCCGATCACACCAAAAATGACCGGGGCCGACCAGGCTAAAATGGATCCGATACTATTGGCCAATGCATTATCCATTTTGCCCTCCTATGTTCTTCTTGAGTAGTACTTTACGAACACCATCCATGATCAAAACAAAGATCACCAACGATCCCTGGATCACTCCCGAGAGGTTTGAATCCAGGTGCAAATCCATTCCAAGACCGGCAGCTCCTTTGCTGAGTACGATAAAAATAAAGGCGATCGGAGCGGTGATGATCGGCTGGATATTCGCCAACATACCTACCATTAGACCAAGATAACCATAGCCGCCTGAAATGTTGATACGCAAAACATGGTTGAATCCGGTTACCTGCAGTGCGCCGGTTAACCCAGCTAAAGCGCCGCACAAGAGAAAGGCCAATAACATGTAGCGGTTGGTGGGGATTCCCATAAGGAACGATGATTTGGTGTTCTTGCCTACTGCTTTGAGTCTTAGGCCAAAATAGGTGCCTCTTAGGACGATCGCTACAACGATCACCAGCACCACCGCAATACCCAGCGCCCAAAGGCTTAGATAGGTTCCCTCAATTTGAGGCAACCAATACATACGTTCAAGCATTTTGGTCGAACCGTTTGCCACACCAGCGGGTTTCCAGGGGCCGTAAACCAGGTAAAGCATTACCGCATCGGCGATGAAGTTAAACCCAAGACCTCCAAAGATCTCATTGACTCCGCCAAAGTTTTTGAGAAGACCTACTAACAAAGCCCAAATGGATCCACCAAGGATGCCAGCCAGGATGCATAAAACGACAACGAGCGCGGCGGAAGTTTCAGTACCGTCAAAAATCCGGATAATACCATACGCGCAGATGGCACCTATCTCGATCTGGCCTTCCATGCCGATATTCCAAAGTCCAGCGGTAAACGTAAACATCAATCCGAGCGATGCCAACACCAACGGCACCCAGGCTTGTAAAACCTGCGTGATGGCATCCCACGAACTAAACGCACCTTTGAGGATTACTCCATAGACCTCAAAGGGATTGGCCTTAATAGCCCACACCATGATGCTGGTCACAAGCAAAGCCAAAACCACGGCCAGAGTAAGTGAAGTTAATCGTCCGGTCAACAAACGAAAGATAAAAGAAGGATGGTGGGATTGTTGTGAATTTTGATTTTCCATAATGCGTTCCTTATTCCCAACCCTTTCCGCCGATCAACTGACCCAGTTGCTCAACCGTGATCTTGTTGGCATCAAATGGTTTTGACACCCGTCCTCCAAAGAAAACCAGAACCCTATCGCTGTATTGCATCACCTCATCCAGGTCAGAAGAAATGAACAAGATACTGGCCCCTTCAGCGCAGCGCTGTTTCATTTTGCTCCAGATATATAACGAAGACTCAATATCCAGACCACGGGTGGGATGATCCAACAGCAAGAGCCGCAGCGGTTGTCTGAGTAAAGCCAGGCAGGCACGCTGTTGATTGCCACCAGATAATGATTCAACCATATGTTCAGGGGTTCCCTTGATATTGAAATCTTTGATGCGGTGTTCAGTGAGGGTTTGCGCCTCTTTATAATCAATAAAAAATTTCTTTTGTTCTTCAACGAGGATAAAATGCTCTTTTAACCCCAAACCGCCTATTAGGCCTTCTTCAAGCCTGGCGGCCGGCATAAATGAAATACCCTGTTTTCTAAAATCAAAGTAATGCTTGCCGACAAAATCTGTCTTCTTCCCTTCGTCGTGCAGCCAAATATGACCACCCGCCGGCCGGATGATCCCCGCCAAGGCGCGCAAGATTTGTCCCTGGCCTGAACCTTCCATGCCGGCCAACCCAATCACCTCGCCCTTTTGTATTTTGAAATCTACGTTAGTAATAGGTAAACGAACGTCATCGATCTTAAGATCAACAACTTCGATATTGACATTTTCTTGTGAACAACACTTCTTTTCTTCATGTGCCAATTGTTTGCCAAACATCAGGTCGACAAACTTGGTACTATCGTAAGGGGGAAAAAGTTCTCCCACATTCTTGCCTTGCCTGAAAACCGCCACTTTTGAACAAAGGGCTTCAACTTCTTCCAGTTTATGCGATACAAAAATGATCACTTTGCCCTGTTCAGATAGTTTTCTAACCATGGCAAAGAGTAATTGTTTTTGTGAGGATGAAATACCTGTTGTTGGTTCATCCAGGATCAAGACCTCTGCGCCCAGCCATAGAAGCCTGATGATCTCAAGCTGCTGCCTCTCACCCACAGAGAGATTTTCGATGTAAGTATCTGGAGAGATCGAGAAATTGAACTGTTGGGCTAGATTTACAAACTCTTTTCTGACTTTCTTCCGATCCGGGATCATGCCTTCACGGCTGCCCAGGATCAAATTATCAATTACCTTCAATGGGGGAAAATCAAGGGGGTCTTGATGCAGCATGCCAATCCCTAGCCGGACTGAATCAGCGGGAGAATCAATCTTTACTACCTGCCCATTTAACAAGATACTTCCGGAATCGTGAGATATAAATCCCGAAAGAATTTTCATGAGAGTGCTTTTTCCAGCGCCGTTTTCGCCCAGGATACCCTGAACTTCGCCGGATTTCACGATCAATGAAATATCATTATTGGCGTGCACCTTGCCAAAAGTTTTGTGAATATTGCGCAGTTCAACATCCATGAAACCTCAACCTCTGAACAGAAAAGGGAAGGCATGTTTCCATGCCTTCCCATTAACTTAAACTCGACTTACTCGGTGATGCCAGTGCTGGTCATACCTTCAAGCAATTGAGGCAGATACCAGACCTGCAAATCAGTGGCTTCAACACCATCCGCCAGGAATTCGGTTCCATCAATATAGTTCAATGGACCTTTCCAGAGGTTTAATCCACCAGCCAATTCGGCAATGAATCCGTCAAGCTTGACACCGTTCTCTTCAGACAAACCAGCGCTCTTCATGTAGCCGATGACAGAAGTATCAGGATTGTTGATGTCAGTCCAATCCGGTCCGTCCCAAACGAAGGTGCGCTCGTAGGTGCCGTCATGGATCGATTGGATCACGGGCAGCATCATGACACCCCAGTTGAAATAAGGAACACCCAGGCAGGCGTCAGCAGCGACGTCGCAGGCTTTTTCATAGTCATACTGAACAGCATAAACATCCTCACCCTGGTCGCGGAATTTCTTGGCTTCGGTAACCACTTCAGTAGAATCGATGCCAGACATGACCACGTCATAACCAGAGGTAAAGTATTGATCAGTTACCTGGGTTGGGTCAAGGGTGAAACCGGGGATGTTGAACCACATGCCGATCCAGGTCACGCTGAAATCAAGCGGAGTGGTCTGGTTGGCAATGTTCTTCCAGCAGTAATCAGCGCCCAAATAGGCGGCAGCAGCCAGACGGCGGGTTTCATCATTCACCAGCGGGCCAACAAAACCGATCTTGCCGGTCTTGGTGGTCAGGGCGGCAGCACAACCGGCGATCATTTTGCCGTATTCCATGCGTCCCATTAAGTCGCTCTCGCTCTTCATGTCGGGCTGATAGCGTTTACCATCTTCCCAGGCGAAATCACCAGACAGCCAGATCACGGGAACATCAGGATGGGCAGTGGCAAATTCGGTTACGCCGTCTTTCATGTCATCTGAGTTGAAGATGATCACATTGGCGCCGCGTTCGAGTAATTGCTCGGCAAATTGGGCGGCGGTGGTGTTCGGGTTGGATGAAGTGTTGACGTTCTCAGCGTAGATAACTTCGGATCCAGCGATCTTGGATTCAACATATTTGGCACCGAGATAGGTGGCCGTGCTCCAACCATTATCAGTGATCGGGCCAACGGTCAGAATGCCGATGATGAACTTCTCAGCGGCGGGGGCTTCGGTGGCCGCGGGGGCTTCAGTTGCGGCAGGAGCTTCGGTAGCGGCAGGAGCTTCGGTTGCAGCCGGAGCTTCGGTGGCTTTCGGCGTGGCGCAAGCCGATAACACAAGCACCAAAACCAACAAAACACTTACGATCTTCCAGGAACGTTTCTGAAACATGTATTCTCCTCCTTAGGAAATGTGAACACTTACCAAAAAATGGATTGTGGGGAAGCAAGTAAACAAAGTATTCGCCTACTAAACCTCCTTTCAAGTAAATCACAGATTGAAAATTACTTGGGCAGGTGTTTTAAACATGTTGTCCATACAACTAACATTCCTATTTTATCGCATCCGCGAGCAGGACAATATTAAAATTCTCTGGCATGACCTTAAAAAAATCAAAGAGGGTTATCCAGTTAAGTATAACCCTCTTTATCAAAACTACTCTCTCACAACACGAGTACCTGTTTCGCCTCTCAAGGCGCGTCCGATGTTCTCGGGATTCGTGATCAAGGCTTCTTTTCCACCGCTTTCAAGGAAGTTAATGATCGCCTGAATCTTTGGCGCCATCGATCCCTTCGCAAAATGGATGCCTTCGGCCAGGTAAGCCTTGGCTTCAGCCAGGGTCATTTTGTCCAGCCATTTCTCATTTGGTTTTCCGTAATTAATGGCCACTTTTTCAACTGCGGTCGAAATCACAAAGAGATCGGCTTTGATCAATTGAGCCAACAAACTGCTGGCGAAATCTTTATCGATCACGGCTGCAACACCTTCACAGCCACCCTGACCGTTATCGACCACGGGGATGCCGCCACCGCCCACCGTGATCACCACGGTGCCGGCTTTGATCAGTTCTTTGACGGATTGGATCTCAACCACTTCGGTCGGGATTGGAGAGGCCACCACACGGCGCCAGCCGCGGCCGGCATCTTCGACCACGTTCCAGCCCAATTCTTTTTCACGTTTCTTGGCTTCCGCTTCATCCATGAAACCGCCGATAGGTTTGGTCGGATTCTGAAAAGCCTTGTCGTTCTTATCTACTTTAACCTGGGTGACCACGGTGGCAACCGGCTTCTTGATGCCGCGACGGATGAGCTCATTTTGCAAGGTTTGCTGTAATGCGTACCCGATGGCCCCCTGGCTGTCTGCACCACAAACCTCTAATGGAACTTCGTGCATACCCTCGTATTTCGCTGCAATTTCGGATCTGCGAAGAATAAAGCCCACCTGAGGTCCATTGCCATGGCCAATGGCAACATCCCAACCTGCTTCGATCATATCAGCAATATGCTTCGTGGTCTCGGCAGCGGCCAAGTATTGATCTTCTACGGTTACTTTTTTTGGATCAATGATCAGGGAATTTCCACCAATTGCGACAACAGCTAATTTGCTCATTTTTTATCCTTATAAGTTTTTAATTAACTCATCGTAAGCGCCATAACCGCTTCTTGCACGTGCATGCGGTTTTCAGCCTGGTCGTAAACCACGGATTGGGGTCCATCAATGACTGCATCCGTGACCTCAATATTTCGATCGGCTGGCAACGGGTGCATGTATATGGCATCCGGTTTGGCTAATTTCATACGACGTTCATCCGTGATCCAACTCTTGTATTTATCGATGATCTTGGCACCTTCGGCGGGATCTGAAGTATGCACCAGGGCACCCCAAGATTTTGGATAGACCACATCTGCATCTTTGAAAGCCGCATCCATATCATCGGTGACTTCAAAACCCACTCCGAATTTACGAGCCTGTTCCTGAGCTTGTTCCATGATCTCAGGCATGAGTTTGAATTCAGGTGGATGAGCCAGAACGATATCCATACCAAAACGCGGCATTTGCAGAACCAAAGACTGCGGAACAGAAATGGGTTTCTGGTAAGAAGCCGCATAAGCCCATGATATGACCATCTTTTTCTTACGCAGGTCACGGCCTTTCTTTTCAATGATGGTCATGAGATCAGCCAGGCACTGAAATGGATGATAAATATCACATTGCATGTTCAGGACAGGAACGCGCGAAGCCTTGGCTACCTCGTTGAGGTAGGCGTTCCCCTGGCCCCAATCCACATGACGGATGGAGATCCCATCAAAATAACGCCCGAAGATCTCACCGATCTCTTTGGCTGTGTCACCATGTGAGATCTGGGTGGTGCGGGATTCAATGAAAGCCGCATGGCCGCCGAGATGGGCCATGCCTGCTTCGAACGATCCGCGCGTGCGAGTGCTGCTGAAGAAAAAGAGCATGGCAAGAACCTTGTCACGCAGGATGGGGGTTAATTCGTTAATTGCTCTTTTCCTCTTTAGATCGAACGCCAACTCAAGAACGGTTTCCACTTCTTCCTTGGAAAAATCAAGATCACCGATCAAATCGCGTCCATGTAAATAAGTCTGCATAAAACACCTCCAAATTATCAAGTTTTAGTAGTGAAACAATAAAATGAAAAGTAATCTAGACCGCACCCTCCTTGGATATGCAACCAGGCAGGATCGCATAAAACTCGGTAGCTTTTACCACTTCATCCAGAGGCACAAACTCGCCCTGGGTGTGCGCGTGAATTTCATCTCCCGGGCCAAAACCAATGCTGGGTATGCCAGCTTTACCGGCCCAGTAGATACCATTGGTGCTGAACTCCCACTTGCCGGCACTTTCCACGGGTAAGCCGGTTAATTGCCTTGCCAATAAACCGGATCGCACCAGAATATGCTCTTCTTCGATCGCCCAGGCTGGAAAATACTTGTCCACCGGGAACACAAACCCGGTGTAAGAAGGCTCATCATAGAAAAGTTCTTCAACTGTGATCGAATTACGATCTCTTTCGGGGATTAATGCGCGGATCTGGGCGATGGCTTGTTCCTTGGTTTCACCAAAAGTCATACGGCGATCAATAAAAATGGTGGCTTCATCAGGCACAGCATTAATACTGGGGGTTTTGACGGTCATATCACTTACTGTGATTTTGCCATGCCCAAGAAATGGGTGATCACCCAATTGCGGTTCCAGGTCGCGGATGGCGCTGATCATGGGCAACAATTTGTAGATGGCGTTGTCGCCCAACTGGTTGCTGGCAGCATGAGCACTTTTACCTTTCGCAACCACTTTAAGTTCAACTCGGCCTTTGTGCCCCCGATAGACCTTCATTTTAGTGGGCTCGCCAATCACCACAAAATCGGGTTTAACCTTAGGATCCACCTCAACAAAAGAATTCGGAGCAATCCCGTCACACCATTCTTCCATGTTGCCGAAGTAATAGGCTGTCCATCCATCCAACAAGCTCAGGTCTCGAGCAATGGCCATGCCATAGATCATGCCCGGCGTGCTGCCTTTCTCATCCACAGCACCGCGGGCAAAGAGACAGCCGTTTTCGATTTTTCCGATAAATGGATCCCATTGCCAGGTGGTTGGGTCGCCAATTCCAACTGTGTCGATATGCGAATCGAAAACAATGATCTTCGAGCCAGATCCGATTCTGCCCACCACGTTACCCATCTTGTCAAAACGAGCCTCATCGAATCCCAGTTTTTGCATTTCAGCAATGATGCGTACCCCTACCTCTTTCAGTTGCGAATCCATGCTGGGAATGGCACAGATTTCGCGCATGAATTTAAGGATATCCCCTTTTGACTTCTCAACTTGTTGTTGCACTTTATCTACAGATAACGATAGATCCATTTTTTCTCCTGCTCAGGCAACAAACGATCATGAATACTTGGCATCACCAACACTACGAACTACATGGAACCTGAAATATCCGGGCAAGAAATAGCTATGTGAAAAATCAACGATCTGCCCCTGATCGCTGTATAATCTGGCGACAAATAAGTTAAGAACATCACCACGCTGAATTTCCAGCTTCTTGGCGATTTCAGGAGAGGCCGCGACCGCCTGGATATCGGTAAATGATTTTGCCAATCCAATATTGCCGCGTTTGATCAATAAATCAAGCACTGATCCGGTAAAACCCATTTCGAGTTCGGTTTCAGTCAATATTTCAGGGGGGAGCAGATCAGTCAGGTAGGCCACAGGCCTGTCATCTGCATAGATGACCCTGGCAACTTCCACCAAACCAGTACCTTCTTCAACCTGTAATTTTTCACTTTCTTCGACGCCAGCAATGACCTTCTTGATCTGCAACGCGCCCATGGTCACTTTAAGCCCGATGCGATTGGCAAGGCGTTCAATGCTTTCCAAGACTTCCAAACCTGTCTCGATGATCCTGGCCTGTGGTACCACAAAAGTGCCCACTCCTTGCCTTCGCCGGATCAGACCTTGCCCTTCAAAAGTACGCATTCCCTCTCGCAATGTTGCCCTTGACACACCCAACTTGCGAGCCAGTTCAGGTTCCGCGGGGAGCCGCTCACCAGGGGATGTCTCCGCGATCAGCTTTGATAACCTGGCCTGCAAGAGTTGAAACGGATGATTGCTTTCTGACTTCATTTTGTTTTCCATTGAAAAAAAGCCCCTGTCTCCTGATTAATCTACCGGCTCGATCACCGGAATGAAATCAAACCTGTTCACATCGACTAAACCCAGATCCGTAATGCGTAGTTCGGGGATCACCACCAAACCCAGCAGACTCAGTTGCATATTGGGATTGTTCAAGGTGCATCCACATTGCTTGAACCCTGTCAAAACCGAAGCGGCTTTTTTTGCTACCACCTGCACAGGCTCGTTGGACATTAATCCACCTACTGGCAAATCCACCAGCCCAAGGATCTTGCCCTGGCTGACCACGATCTGCCCACCGCCGCATTTGGCAAGTTCATTGACAGCAATTGCCATATCCGAATCGCTCGTTCCAACCACGATCAAATGGTGACAGTCGTGAGCCATTGTTGTTGCCACTGCGCAAGATACATTAAAGCCAAATCCACTCACCAAACCCACTTGAATCCGGCCTGAGGCTTGGTGGCGTTCCACCAGGGCGATCTTGGCAATGTCTGCTTGTATATCCTGAACGATGCCTCCATTTTGGGGTAGAAGCGGTACTCTCAAATGTTTGGTAGGGGCTTGGTTTTCGATGATACCGATCACATTTGCCATGACTTTTTTAGTTTCAAAAGTGGTGATCTTAAAATCTTCTTGCGAAACCGGCCTGACCAAATGCACTGAGTTGGTCGCCCATTCAGGGTAAGAAATTTCAGGTAAGTTGATCTTCCATTGGCCGTCACGGATGATTTCCACTCCCCGCGCGATAACGGTCTCAGCTTGAAAATTCAGTAAATCTTTCACCAGCACGATATCTGCGTATCTTCCAGGGGCGATCATGCCCATTTCTTGCGCGACTCCAAAATGATCAGCCACATTGATGGTGGCCAATTGAATGGCAGTAACGGGATCCAACCCTTCTTTGATGGCATGACGCAAAACCCGATCCATGTGCCCTTCTCGGCAAAGAGTCTCTGAGTGAGAATCATCCGTGCACAACAAGAAGTTACGGGCTGATAATCCAGCTTTTGTGATGGCTTTCACCTGTTCCGCCACATCATGCCAAGAAGAGCCGTAACGCATCATCACTTTCATTCCCTGGCGGGCACGGGCGATGGCACCCTCGGTCGTGGTGCCTTCATGATCATCTTGCGGACCACCCGCTAGATAAGCGTGGAATCCCCGGCCAAAGTCAGTGGAAGGATAATGTCCGCCGATGGTTTTGGCAGTCTGCCGGGCGGCTGCCATTTCAGCGTGGACTTTGTCATCACCGTTGATCACAGCGGGATAATTCATCATCTCTCCCAGACCGATGATCCCAGGCCAGGTCATGGCTTCAGCGACTTCAGACGGGCCTAGCACGGCACCCGGGGTTTCAAACCCCGGCGCGGAAGGAACACAGGAAGGCATCTGCACGAACACATGAATCGGTTGTCTGGCGGCATCCTCGACCATGATGCGCACCCCACGCAGGCCAAAAACATTGGCGATCTCGTGCGGATCAATGAACATACCGGTGGTACCGTGAAGGGCGGCCGCCCTTACAAACTCGGTGACAGTTACCATGCCTGATTCAACATGCATGTGTGCGTCCAGCAGACCTGGCACCATATACCGCTCTTGTGCGTCTATGACCTTAGTTTTGGGGCTGATGGTATAATCGGCGTTCTCTCCGACCCAGGCAATGCGGCCAGAGACAATGGCAACATCCGTATGCTCCAGAACCTCGCCAGTCTGTACACACACCCAGCGAGCATTCTTAATGACGATCTCGGCAGGCACACGCCCCATGGCGCAAGCCGCCAATTCACTGCTGTTGCATTGTCTGAAAGATTCCATGCTCATTTCGCCGCCATTATTGGGTTAAGGTCTCATTAATCGTTTAGCCGCCTGGTTGTGCTTTTGGATGTGAGGTTCCAAATCCAGCGTCAAGAGATGTCCATTTTTAACAACAGCCTTCCCGTGGACATAACTCATATCCACCGGTCTGGTCTGGCAAAAGACAACTGCCGCCAGCGGGTCAAGTTGAGCACCCGTGAACTCGAGGTGATTCAGACTAAAACCGATGAAATCAGCACATTTGCCGCTTTCAAGTGACCCAAGATCCTTACGCCCCAACACGGCGGCCCCACCGCGGGTGGCGACTTCAAGCGCCTGCCGGGCAGTCATGATCTCTTCACCTGTGGATGAGAGGGAGGCTCCCTCTAGACCTGCCTTCAACCTGGCAAGCAGCATGGCCTGTCTGACCTCGGCTAACATACTTGATCCGTCATTACTGGCTGAACCATCCACGCCCAGACCGACCTTGACACCGGCTTTCAAGTAGCTGCGTAAAGGAGCAATGCCTGATGCCAGGCGCATATTGGAGGAGGGGCAGTGCGCCACCCCACAACCCTCTTTGGCATAGATTTGAATCTCTTCCTGTGAAACATGCACGGAGTGGGCGTACCAGACATCCTGGCCAACCCAATCCACGGATTGCATGTACGCAACCGGTCGATATCCAAAACGCTGCAGGCAAAACTCCTCTTCATCCTGGGTTTCGGCCAGGTGGGTGTGTAGATGCACTCCATACTTGCGTGCCAGCAAGGCACTCTCCTTCATGAGTTCGCCAGTGACGCTGAAGGGTGAACAGGGCGCCAACACGATCTGCACCATCGAACCTGGTTCGGCATGATGATATTTCTTGATCAAGCGTTCACTATCCGCCAGGATGCTGTCTTCAGAATCCACCACGCTGTCAGGAGGCAAGCCGCCTTTGCTCTGCCCGAGACTCATTGAGCCGCGAGAAGCGTGCAGGCGCAGTCCAATGGGTTGGGCTGCTTCAATCTCATCATCCAGTTTGGAACCGTTTGGAAAGAGGTAAAGATGGTCTGAAGCCGTGGTACAGCCTGAGAGAGCCAGCTCTGCCAGGGCAGTTTGGGTGGAGATGCGGATGTCTTCCGGAGTCATCTTAGCCCAGATCGGGTAGAGCGTGGTCAGCCAATTAAAGAGGTTGGCATCCTGGGCTTCTGGTATTGCCCGGGTCAGAGTCTGATAAAAGTGATGATGGGTGTTGATCAATCCGGGAAGGATGACGTGGCCACTGGCATCCACCACCTCATCAGCCTTGTCTGGCAAGGTGTGAGTGGGGCCTGCTTTTTCGATAAACCCGTCGCGGATAAAAAGACCACCATCCGGTATCTCCCGGCGGTGGTCATCCATCGTCACCAATAATGTTGCGTGTTTCACAAGAAGAGTAGACATTGCGGTTATCCTTTTTGTGGTGGACTTCCCGTAAACTCCACGATTTGTCAGACAAATGATACATAAAGAGTGTACCGAAATAACACTCAAAAGTCAATTGTCTGACAAATTTATGTGAACAATGTCACCTTTTTTAATCCATTAATGTGGCTGCCCTCAAGGTATTCTTCAACAGCATGGCAATGGTCATGGGGCCTACCCCACCAGGAACCGGGGTGATCGCACCCGCGATCGGAGCCACTTCATCATAATTCACATCACCCACCAGGCGGTACCCCTTGGGCTTGGTGGGATCCTCCACATGGTTGATACCCACATCGATCACCACCACTCCTGGTTTTACCCAATCTCCCTTGACCATCAACGGGCGACCCACAGCGGTAACCAGCACATCCGCCCTGCGAATGATCTCGGGCAGGTTGCGGCTGCGAGAGTGGCAAATGGTCACCGTGGCATTGGCGCGGACTAAAAGCAACGCCACCGGCATGCCAACGATATTTGAGCGGCCTAATACCACGGCATTGGCACCTTCAAGGGTGGGCAATTCTTTTTCCAGCAGGTAAATGCAACCCGCCGGCGTGCAGGGTACAAAGAGAGGTTCTCTGCCCTTCTGCGCCAGACGGCCAATGTTCATGGGATGAAAACCATCCACATCCTTTTCAATAGAAATGGCTTTCAACACGCTTTCTTCATCTATATGTGAAGGCATCGGCAGTTGCACCAAAATGCCGCTCACCTTGGGGTCGGCATTTAATTCCTTCACCAGTTTTTCCACTTCTTGTTGGGTGGCGTTGGCGGGCAGTTCATGCCCAAACGATTCTATGCCCACCTCCAGGCAGGCTTTGTGTTTGGATCGTACGTAGGTATGAGAACCGGGGTCATCCCCCACCAGCACTGTGGCCAGGCCTGGTCGGGATTTGCCCGCCTTCAGGCGTGCCTCCACCTGCTGCGCCACCTCGGCGCGGATCTGTTCAGCAGCCAGTTTGCCGTCAATAATTTTTCCTGCCATAAGTCACCACCTTCTATGAAGTCTTCTCCCTTTATTATAGCATTTTGATAATCTCAAACAGCCTGACATGGTAGAATTACTCATCGTAACCCCATTTTGGAGGACTTAGTATGAGCAAAATTTGCGTCATTGGCACCGGTTACGTCGGGCTCGTTACAGGCACCTGCTTTGCTGATCTTGGCAACCAGGTGACCTGCCTGGATATTGATCCTGAGCGCATCAACCAACTCTTGAATGGCAAAATGCCCATCTATGAACCCAGCCTCGAACAACTTGTCAAACAAAACGTGCAGGCCAAACGCCTGTTTTTCACCACTGACTACCGGGTGGCACTGGATGGCGCGGAATATGCCTTCATCGCCGTGGGCACTCCTTCAGGTGTGGATGGCGAAGCCGATTTACAATACGTGAAGACCGCGGTTGAATCCATTGCCGACATAGTGGATTCTCCCATTCTGGTGATCAACAAGTCCACGGTGCCGGTTGGCACAGGCGACTGGGTGGCAGATGTCATCCGCCGTCGGCGCGGCGATCGCCCACTGGATTTCAGCGTCGTCTCCAACCCCGAATTCCTGCGGGAAGGCTCAGCGATCAATGATTTCATGAATCCCGACCGGGTGGTGCTGGGCTCTGAAGACCGCGCCGCAGCCAACCGCCTGGCCGCCCTTTATCAACCGCTGCGCTGCACCATCATGATCACCGACCTGCGTACTGCTGAAATGATCAAATACGCTTCAAATGCGTTTCTTGCCACCCGCATCTCTTTCATTAATGAGATCGGTAATATGTGCGAAGAGCTGGGTGCGGATGTGACCGAGGTGGCCTTGGGCATGGGCTATGACAAGCGCATTGGCCACGCTTTTTTGGATGCCGGCTTGGGCTGGGGAGGTTCTTGCTTCCCGAAGGATGTGAAAGCGCTGGAACATATGGCCGTGCTGCACGGCAGTCAACCCCAATTACTGCAAGCCGTGATGGAGATCAACCGCAACCAGCGCCGACGGGCGGTAATGAAACTGCGCAAGGCGCTCAGGTCACTGAATGAAAAGACCATCGGCATTCTCGGCCTGTCTTTCAAACCCAACACGGATGATATCCGCGATTCAGCTTCGCTCGAGATCATTCATTTGTTAATGAACGAGGGCGCGCACATCCAGGCTTATGACCCTCAAGCCATGGAAAACGCGTCAGCGGTGTTGAAAAAAGTCAAGTTATGCGAAACGCCTTACGAGGTGGCTGAAAAAGCCGACGCTTTGCTTCTGGCCACTGAATGGAATGAGTTTAAACAGCTTGATTTCAACGCTATCAAGTCGCAGATGCGCTCACCCATCATCCTGGATGGCCGCAACTTATGGGACGGGAACGCGTTGAAGTCCATGGGGTTCACCTATATGGGAATTGGACGGGGAAATCTCACTTAGGCGAAAAAACCTCTACTCTTCTAACGATTCAAGATAATCTACAATCTTTTGGCGCATGCGGTCGCGAATAGCGCGAAACTGCTGAAGCTTTTCGGCGTCCGTCCCTGAAAAAGCGGCCGGGTCAGGAAACCCAATGTGAACTTTTTTCCCGTGCCCCAACCAGACCGGACAATTGGCTTCGGCATCTCCGCAAACCGTAATGACCTGATCAAAAACCTGGCCATAATACTCCTGTATCGACTTGGAGCGTCCCTGGTGATCGATGCCGATCTCGCTCAAGACCTGTATAGCCAGCGGATGCACAAATCCTGCCGGCAGGGTGCCAGCGCTGAAAGCTTTCCAACGGTCCCCCAGATCGTGAGTGACAATGGCTTCCGCCATCTGAGAACGGCAGGAATTGCCAGTACATAAGAATAAAACTGTTGACATAATCGTTCGTTTTCCCTTTCTCCTCCAGTTTACCCAACCCATGTTAAGAATTGATGAACAGGTGGTTAAGAATCACCAGCAATCTCTTGACATTAACGTTACGTCAGGGTTTATACTGGGCGCATGGTTAACCAAGAGAGACTCTCCATCAAACAACTATCTGAACTGGCCGGGGTGAGCGTGCGCACGCTGCACTTTTACGACCAAATCGGGCTGCTCATCCCACAGCGAAAAAGGGAGAACAACTATCGTTTCTATACGCATGATTCACTGTTGAGGCTGCAGCAGATCCTGTTCTACCGCGAACTTGATTTCAACCTCGAACAAATCGGTAAGATGCTGACCAGACCCGATTTTGACATGCTGACGGCACTTGAAGAGCACCGGCTTGCCATCCACGGACGGCTGAAACGACTGAACACACTGCTGGAAACGATCGATGCAACCATCAGTAATTTGAAAGGACAAAAAGAAATGACACAGACACAATACTTCAAAGGCTTCAGCGAAGAACAGCAAGCTGAATATGAAAAAGAAGCCGCCGAGAAGTGGAATCCTGACCTGGTGCATGAATCCAACCGGCGCTGGAGGAACCTCAACCAGGCGGAAAAGGACAACCTGATGCACAACGGCGAAAAGATCATTCTGGCGTTAAAAGATGCCATGCCCAAAGGAGCCTCCTCCACTGAAGCCCAACAGGCGATCGCGGACTGGAAGAAGCACATCAGTTTTTTCTATGATTGCAGCGATGAGATGCTGTTGGGACTGGGCAGGATGTACCTGGACGATCCCCGCTTCAAGGAATTCTACGATCGCATTGATCCAAACCTGGCCGAGTTCAAATACGAAGCCATCAAGGTCTTCTGCGCGGCCAGAGGGGTGAACGAGTAGAAGTTTGCTCGTAATCCTGTTATTTTTTTGTCTGTTACTTATCCATGGGGGCAATTCATGAATTGCCCCTACGGTATTGTTGATCACTTAACTAATACTGCTTGTGCAGTTTCAAGTACTCTTTAAGGAACTGGCCGGTATAAGAGTTTTCCACCTCACAGATCTCGCGTGGGGTGCCGATGGCGATCAACTCGCCACCGCGGTCGCCGCCCTCTGGACCCAGGTCAATGATGGTGTCAGCCACCTTGATGATGTCGAGGTTGTGCTCAATGATGAGTACGGAGTTGCCGGTATCCACCAGGCGCTGAAGGACTTCGATCAGCATGTGCACATCGGCGGCATGCAGACCCACGGAAGGCTCATCCAACACGTAGAGGGTGCGGCCGGTGGCACGACGGCTGAGCTCACGCGCCAGTTTGACACGCTGGGCTTCGCCACCCGAAAGTGTGGTGGCCGGCTGCCCGATCTTGATGTAACCCAACCCTACTTCCTGCAGGGTCTTTAGCTTGTTGTAGATCCCGGGGATGTTAGCGAAGATCTCAAGCCCGGCTTCCACGGTGGTATCCAGCACATCGGCAATGGAAAGACCTTTGAATTTAACCTGAAGCGTCTCGCGGTTGAAGCGCGCGCCGTGGCACACATCACAGGGGACGTAAATATCGGGCAGGAACTGCATTTCGATGCGCAGCTGACCTTGTCCCTGGCAGGCCTCACAGCGACCGCCATGGACGTTGAAGGAGAAGCGCCCGGCCTTGTAACCGCGCATCTTGCTCTCGGGCAGACCCGCGAAAAGGGTGCGCATTTCATCGAACATGCCGGTATAGGTGCCCGGGTTAGAGCGCGGCGAACGGCCGATGGGAGACTGGTCAATGTTAATGACTTTGTCGAGGTATTCGAGGCCTTCAACCTTGTCAAATTCACCCGGCTGGGTATGCGCGCGATTGAGTTCATGCGCCAACAAGTTGTAGAGGATATCCACCATGAGGGTGGACTTGCCGGAACCTGAAACCCCGGTGATGCACACAAACTGCCCGAGCGGGATTTCGACGGTGACATTCTTGAGGTTGTTCTCGCGCGCACCGATGATCTTGAGGGCTTTGCCGTTGCGCGGGTGCAGCTTCTTGGGCATGGGCACCTGTTTGCGGCCTGAAAGGTAAGCGCCGGTCAGGCTTTTGTGATTGGCCAAAATATCCTCAACGGTGCCTTCGGCCACCACTTCACCGCCGTGCACACCAGCCCCCGGCCCGAGGTCGAGGATCCAATCCGCGGCACGGATGGTCTCGTCATCATGTTCGACCACCAGCACAGTGTTGCCCTGGTCGCGCAGGCGTTTGAGAGTTTCAAGCAGTTTGTCGTTGTCACGGGGATGCAGCCCAATGGAGGGTTCATCCAGCACGTAGAGCACACCCATGAGGCGTGAGCCGATCTGAGTGGCCAGGCGGATGCGCTGGGCCTCGCCGCCGGAAAGGGACGCGGCCGGGCGATTGAGGGTCAGATAATCCAGCCCCACGTCCACCAGGAAACCGAGACGGGCTACGATCTCTTTTAGGATACGTTCTGAAACAGTGGCATCCCGCTGACTGAGCAGGCCCGGCTGGGTCAGGTTTTTGACATAATCGAGAGTGCGGTTGATCGCCCAACGGGTGACCTCAACTATGTTGGCCTCCTGGATGGTGACGGCCAAAGCTTCGGGGCGCAGCCTCTCCCCTTTGCAGGTGGGGCAAGGCCGGTCGCTCATGAACTCGGAGATCTTGTTGCGGATGTACTCCGACTGGGTTTCGCGATAACGGCGTTCGAGGTTGGGGATGACACCTTCGAAATTGGATTGAAAAGTGGTGCGGCGTTCATTGCGCCCGTCCATGGTGATGGTGAGCTGCTTGTTGCCTGTGCCGTAAAGGACCAGATTGACCTGCTCCTGGGTGAGGCTGCTGACGGGTGCATCCAGGTCGATCTTGTACTCGCGGGCCACCGCCTCTACCATCTGCCAGTAATAGGTGCCCTGCTCGCGCGGGCCGGACCATTCGAGGGCGATGATGGCGCCGTCATTGAAGGAACGATCCTGGTCGGGGATGAGTTTGTCGGGGTCGATCTCAAGCCGGCTGCCAAGCCCCTGGCAATCGGGGCAGGCACCGTGCGGGGTATTAAAGGAAAATGTGCGCGGCTCGATCTCGGGCAGGCTGATGCCGTGCTCGGGGCAGGCCAGGTGTTCAGAGTAGTAAAGGTCTTCGGCAGGTTCGACCGAAAGGTTTTGCACGGTCAGGTAACCTTCACCCACTTTGAGACCGGTTTCGACCGAATCCGTCAGGCGCGAACGAAAAGTACGCGCTTCTTCAGAATCTTCGGCGTGCGAGACCACCAAACGATCGACCACGGCTTCGATGGTGTGGATCTTGTAGCGATCGAGGGTGATCTCTTCATCGAGGTTGTAAACCGTGCCATCCACGCGCACGCGGATGAAACCCGCTTTGCGGACTTCGTCAAACACGGCCTGGTAGGTGCCTTTGCGGGCGCGCACGATGGGTGCCAGGATAAGCAGCTTGGTGCCCTCCGGCAGGGCTTCGATCTTATCCACCACTTCTTGTGCGGACTGTTTGACCACCACCTTGCCGCACTGCGGACAGTGCGGGATGCCGATGCGGGCAAACAAGAGACGGAAGTAATCGTAAATCTCGGTGACGGTGCCCACGGTGGAACGCGGGTTGTGGGAGGTGCCCTTCTGGTCAATGGAAACGGCAGGCGAAAGCCCGTCAATGTAATCCACATCGGGTTTTTCCATCTGGCCAAGAAATTGACGCGCGTATGCCGAGAGGCTTTCGACGTAGCGGCGCTGGCCTTCGGCGAAGATGGTATCAAACGCCAGCGAGCTTTTGCCTGAACCCGAAAGGCCAGTGATGACCACCAGCTTGTCTCGGGGGATTTCAACAGTGATATTTTTGAGATTGTGGGCTCTGGCGCCCACCACGCGGATCGAATTTTGAGTCATAGTCTGTCCAATTAGAAATTTTATTCTATACCGATATTGTACCACAAGCAACCTGTAATTATAGTGGAAAA